>JAIXYI010000069.1 GCA_027490305.1 Flavobacteriaceae bacterium | reverse complement strand
TTCGCACACTGGTTAGCGCCTGGTGTGAAGGTATAGGTCGTAGTTGCCGTATTGTTCAACGCCGGTGACCAGGTTCCTGTAATAGCGTTATTCGAGGTCGTTGGCAAGGCCGATAACGTAGCTCCTGAACAGATAGCCGCTACTTGCGTGAACGTCGGTGTCACGATCGGGTTGACGGTAATCGTCATCGTCGTCGTGTTCGCACACTGGTTGGCCGCGGGTGTGAAGGTATACGTAGTCGTCGCCGTATTGTTCAATGCCGGTGACCACGTTCCTGTAATGCCGTTATTCGATGTCGTTGGCAAGGCCGATAATGTTGCACCTGAACAGATAGCCGCTACTTGTGTGAACGTCGGTGTCACTTTAGGATTCACCGTAATCGTCATCGTACGTGTCGTCGCACACTGACCTACACTTGGCGTAAACGTATACGTAGTCGTCGTGGTATTGTTCAACGCCGGTGACCATGTTCCTGTAATGCCGTTATTCGATGTTGTTGGAAGAGCCGACAAAGTCGCACCTGAACAAATCGCCGCTACTTGTGTGAATGTCGGTGTCACGATTGGGTTGACCGTGATGGTCATCGTTGTCGTGTTCGCACACTGGTTGGCTGATGGTGTAAACGTATACGTAGTCGTTGCGGTGTTATTCAACGCCGGTGACCAGGTTCCGGTAATGCCGTTATTCGAGGTGGTTGGCAATGCTGACAACGTCGCTCCGGAACAAATAGCCGCTACTTGTGTGAACGTCGGTGTTACGATTGGGTTGACCGTAATGGTCATCGTTGTCGTGTTCGCACACTGGTTAGCGCTTGGTGTAAACGTATACGTAGTCGTCGCCGTGTTATTCAAAGCCGGTGACCATGTTCCTGTAATGCCGTTATTCGATGTCGTTGGCAAAGCCGATAACGTCGCTCCTGAACAAATCGCCGCTACTTGTGTGAATGTCGGTGTCACTTTAGGATTCACCGTAATCGTCATCGTACGCGTCGTCGCACACTGACCTACACTTGGCGTAAACGTATACGTAGTCGTCGTGGTATTGTTCAACGCCGGCGACCATGTTCCTGTAATGCCGTTATTCGATGTTGTTGGAAGAGCCGACAAAGTCGCACCTGAACAAATCGCGGCTACCTGCGTGAACGTCGGAGTCACAACTGGGTTGACCGTGATGGTCATCGTCGTCGTGTTCGCGCACTGGTTAGCACCCGGTGTAAACGTATAAGTCGTAGTCGTGGTATTGTTCAACGCCGGTGACCACGTTCCTGTAATAGCGTTATTCGATGTCGTTGGCAAGGCCGATAAGGTCGCGCCTGAACAAATCGCCGCTACCTGAGTAAAGGTTGGCGTGACTTTTGGCGTCAGCGTAACCGTGACGGCCCTGCGACTGCTTTCGCAACCGCTAAGTGTCTGGCTTACATAATAGGTTCCTGCAACCAATACCGTGGCACCTGTCAATGCTGTGCCGTTCGCCGCTACGTTGTACCATTTCAACGCCGTTCCGGTCGCCTGGAGGTTGGCCACCGTTGCACCCGTGCAGAACGTCTGCGTCGCGCTGGCTGTAGGTAATGGAGTGGCAGTAGCGGTCACCGCCAATCGGGTCGGTGATTCGCAGGTGCCGTTGCTTTGCGAAGCATAGTAAGTGGTGCCTGTCGTGACCGCCGTATTGGCCGCCAATAGGTTTCCACCCGTTGCGGCACTATACCACTTAATGTTCGTGCCTGTTACCGTAAAACTGGCAAGTGTCGGATTGTTGCAGACAATCTGGTTGGCGGTTCCGGTTGGTGCCGATGGCGGGGTCGACGTGGTGGTAAAGGTATAGGCCTTTGTATTTAAGTTGAAGGTAATGTTATAGGTACAACCAACCACTACGATGTTCTGCCCGTTCTGAATACCCGTTCCCGTTGGGAAGGTCGTTCCTCCCCAGTTCAGGTCCCAGGCACCGTTCAAACGGAACTTCACTTCCCCTGTCGTAAGCGTATAATTGTTTAGTGTAAACGTGATGCCGTCAACCGTCGACATGAACACATCGGTGCTCCAACCGGATGCCGCCGTACCTACGATACCTACAACTGGCGTAGCACAACTGATCGAGCGGGTGCGGTCCACCTGCTCGGCACCACAACTGGAGTTGGTGTGTATAAAATACCGGATGGTGCCGGTATTAGTTCCTGAGTACCAGGCCACAGGTGACAATCCACTAGCAAGCAGTACATTTCCATTGGCATTGGTGATCGTAATGTAATCGGTCGCTACTGACGAAGTGAACGTATAGTATTTACCCGAAGTAACCGTTACATTGGTATATTCACCCGCCCATGATACAGGCGAAATTACTTCGTTGGCGCCATTGCAATTTGTTACCGTATAGGTTGTAGTCGGATATAGCCCGAAAGCACCTGCCGTGCCGTTACAAGTCAACGCTCCTACAGTGGTAAAACTGCCCGCGGAAACCCAATTCCCAAAGGTGGACGTAGCACACAGCGACCTTATCCAACAGTAATAGGTTTGACTCGGATTAAGTCCGGTTATGTTCGCAAGACCCGCTCCAGATAAACTACCCGTAGGGGTAGTTCCGCTATTAGGAGCCACGTTGGTTACGCTGACATAATATTGATACCCATTTGCAGGAAGTGGATTTGCATCGACGAAGTTAACGTATGCCGAATTTGAAGTGACATTGGCAATCGAAAGACTTGTAGGATTATTACAGACCGCGGCTGCCAGTGTGGTGAAGCTACCCCCGTATACCCAGTTACTCTTGTTGGTGGCGTTACACACCGACCGCACCCAATAATAATAGGTGGTGGAGGGGTTCAGGTTGCTTACCGAGGCCGAAGTTGTGGAAGAACTGCCGGTGGCGACCGTTGGATACTGTGGCGCGACAGCGTTTGACGTGCTGATGTAATAGTCGTAATTGGCTGCGGGAGACACGCTGAAATTCCAACCCAACAGTGCGCCGGAACTCGTCACATTCGAGCTTGTCAGTGAAATCGGCGATACGCAAACCGTATTATCACAGGTAATAAAACGATTCCGATTTACATTCTGTGTGCCGCAGGCCGAATTGGTGTGGATGTAATACCGCAGTGTCACCGGTGCATTTTCAACGTTGTACACAACCGGCGTCGTGCCATAGGCCAGCACCTGCGTTCCGGTGGCGTTCGTTATCGTGATGAAATCGGTGGTCACCGAGGATGCAAACGTAAGGCGCTTGTAATTATTCGGGACGGAAATGTTCGAGTACTCCCCTCCGTAGGCATTGTTCACGATTAACTCCTGAGAACCCGTACACTGAGGCGTGTAAGTGGTGGCCGGCCAAAGTGTTCCGGTCGTACAGCCTGTGCCGGGAGCCGACAATGTCGTAAAGGTCGCCGACCCCGTCCAACCACTTTTGGTGGTTCCGCAATTCGTACGTACCCACCAATAATAGGTGGTGCTGGGATTGAGGATAGCGTTAACCGTGATGGTGGTGTTATTGATGTTACCCGAAGGCGTAGTAGCGTCATTCGGGGCCGTGTTCGAGGTGCTGATGTAATAGTCATACCCTCCGGAAGGGGTACCGATGCCCGCCCAATTCAAGGTTGCAGACGTACTGGCTACGTTAGATGAGAAGAGACTCGTAGGAGACAGACATGCATCCGTCGCAGTGATCCACTTTTGCCTGTCAGCAGCATCATTAGCGCAGGCTGAATCAGCATGGAGATAATACCGTATGACCCCGGTCACGTTGCCCGAGCTCCAGATAACAGGCGAGGTGCCCGTCGCATAGACGACCGTACCCGTTGCGTTGGTAACCGTAACATAATCCGTTCCGACGCCGCTGGTGAAGGTGTACTGCTTGTTGGCCAGTACATTCACATTGGAATACTCTCCTGCCCATGCATCGGCCACAATTTGCTCGGGATTACCCGAGTAAACCGGCGTAAAGGTAGCTTCCGGATATAAACCATAAGAAGCCCCGTTACAAGACTGCGCCGCAATCGTAGTAAAAGAACCACCTGCCACCCATGCGCTCTTCGTGGTATTACAGTTCGAGCGTACCCAGTAATAATACGTCGTTGAGGCAGTCATGCCGGAAACGTTATTAGCATTTGTAGCGACCGTTCCCGTAGGCGTAGTGGTTGCCGTAGGCGCTACGTTTGACGTGCTTACGTAACAATCATATCCCACGCTGGGTACGCTGGTTGGCGCTGTCCAGTTCAGACGTGCCGAGTTGGACGTGATATTGGTAATGTTGAGGGCAGATGGCAATCCGCAGCCCCCCGCCACGCAGGTAATATAACGGATGCGGCCTACGTTCTCTGTCACACATGCCGCGCTTTTATGGATGTAGTAGCGAATGACACCCGCCACTGCATTCGAGCTCCAAACTACAGGCGAGGTCCCGAAGGCATAAACGGTAGAACCCGCCCCATCGGTTATGGTAATGTAGTCGGTAGCCGTCGAACTTGCGAACGTATACTGATTGTTTGCCAATACGTTGATCTGGGCATATTCTCCGGCCCAGCAGTCGGTATTGACTATTTCCTGGGTGCCGGTGCAGACCGGCGTGTAATTCGTGGCGGGATAGAGTCCGCCGGTAACACATTGCCCAAATGCCGTCGGTATGCAAAACAGTACGGCCCATAAGGCAAACAAGGTAATTTTTAACTTCATAAACAAATCTTAGATGGTTTCAACACGCACTTTTTTTTCGCCTTTTGTGAGTGTTGCGTCTCCGTGAGCGACCACCTGACTAACGTCCGATGACCGTTCCGGATGGGCGACGCTGCGGCTTCCCAAAAGGCGCCCCGAAGATAGTTAGTTATCTTCAATCTCCAACGATTTACTACATAACTGTATGGGTTTAGTTAGTAACTGCTAAAAAGCGCCGCAACAAAACAAAAAAAGCGCTCTTTCTGGATGTAACTGTACCTACAAATACGGGTGTCGAACGGGGCTTACTCCCATATAAACCATCGCGTCTGGGGCGTCCCCCCGCTACTCCGGGTCCCGCCAAATCCCCCACACGCGGACTTTTGTCAGGCCGTTGTGAAAAAACGGGGTCACAACCCACCTCTATTTTATACGATTAAACGACAAAGTTCAGAATTAATTCGAATTCACACTCGTATTCTTGTGTGTAATTACTGATTAAAGTATATGCCATGAACGCGAATGTGAATTTCAATTTTTCTCGCTTGCGGCCAACGGCCTTCCTGCTACCCGTGGCATTGTTGATTGTCATCGGGATTTGGCTTTTTTGCCAAAACGCGCTGAATGTTGAAGGATACATAGCGATCCAAAAAGAAAGTTTCTTTTTCCTGAATCGACAGCTTGCGGAATATCCGCGCACGCTGCATAATCTAACGCAGTTTGGTGACGCGCTGGTCTTTTTATCGCTTCTCAGTACGCTGGCGGTGTATGAGCCTCAGGTTTGGGGGAGCCTTCTTTCGGCTTTGATTGTGTCGATGGCTACCTGTCTCATCAAGCTAATTCTTGCAGTACCGCGGCCCTCTGCCGTATTGGATTCAGACAAATTTGTTGTAATCGGGGAAACGCTGTGCGGACACAACAGCGTTCCGTCCGGACATTCAACAACTATTTTCACAATTCTCACCGTATTGCTTTTCGGGTTCTTTCCACGGAAAGCGGTACACAGGATTCTGTTCCTCTCATCGTTTGTTTTGGTGAGCCTTCTATTGGTTATGACCCGGGTGGGCGTCGGTGCCCATTATCCCCTTGACGTCATAATAGGGAGTATTGTGGGCTATATCTCCGGGCTTTCGGGTATCTTTATCTGCCGGAGGTACAGATGGTGGCATTCTATGGGCCTCTCAACATACTATCCGTTGTGTATGGTGGTGTTTGGTATTTTCGGCGTTTTGCTAATCAATAGAATGATGCTTGATAACCTCGTCATATACTACTTCGCCTTGGCGGGCCTTGGACTATCGTTATATAAAACCATCCGAATGTATGCCCAAAAATAACCTGAAGACCATCCACTTCGTTTTAGTAGTGAGCGCATTGAACCTGGTGTTGTTTCACTATCCGTTTTATTCGTTCGTGTTCACGAATGTCGGGTGTAAAAGCCTGAATGGAGCCTTTTTGATCGCAAGCCTGTTTGTGTTGATGCTTGCCGTTAACGCCTTTGTATTCTATTTGCTTTACGGCCTCTCGCAACTACTTGGGAAAATTGTATTGTCCTTGTTTTTTTTATGTAGTTCCGTCGCGTTCTATTTTGTTGTCACCTATGGCGTTATTATCGACGAGAGCATGATAGGCAACGTCATCAATACCAATTACGAAGAGTCGAGCGGGTTCTTTTCGTTCAAATTGGTCGCTTATTTTATTTTTCTTGGCGTACTCCCGAGTGTACTTTTCTTCAAAGTAAAAGTGGTTCGTGTGAAGTGGAAACCTTTTGCGGCCACCGTTGCATTGACGCTGCTTTTGATCCTGTCGTTGATTTTCGCCAACGCCAGCAACTGGCTTTGGATCGATAAGAACTCAAAAAAGCTCGGGGGGCTTGCAATGCCGTGGTCCTATTCGGTTAATATTTCACTTTACTACATCCACCAGCATCAGAAAAACAAGAAAGAGATTCCACTGCCGGACGCTACCTTGGCCAACAACGAAAAATCCATAATGGTACTGGTCATCGGGGAGTCCGCGCGGAGGCAAAATTTCTCGCTGTATGGCTACCAGAAGAATACCAATCCCTTACTATCCAAAACGCCCAATTTATATCATTTCGACGCCACTTCGTGCGGAACCTATACTACCGCTGGCGTAAAGTGCATTTTGGAACATACCGATAGTGATGAACTTTACGAAATCCTGCCAAACTACCTCTACCGGAACGGCGTCGAGGTCATCTGGCGGACGAGCAATTGGGGTGAGCCCCCTCTTCATATAAAAAACTACCAGAACAGGGAATATCTCAAAAAGCAATGTGCTGGTGACGCGTGCGACTATGATGAAATTCTGTTCAATGGACTAAAAAAACAAATCGAGGCGAGCAAAAAAAACAAGATTCTGATCGTGCTTCACACCAGCACAAGCCACGGCCCCACGTATTATAAAAAGTATCCTCCGGCATTCGAAGTGTTCAAACCCGTTTGTAAGAGTGTCGAACTCGGAAACTGCACACAGGCAGACCTCATTAATGCATACGACAACACTATTGTGTATACAGACTACCTGCTTTCGAAACTGATCGAAACGCTGAAAGAGGAAAAGAGCTTCAAAAGCGCTATGATTTTCGTATCCGACCATGGTGAATCGCTTGGCGAAAAAAACCTCTATATGCACGGGCTACCGATGAGCATGGCTCCCAAAGAGCAATACGAAATTCCTTTTATTGTATGGGTTTCGGACGGTTCAAAAATACTAAAGCCCAACAAGTCCGTATCACAGCAACACGTCTTCCACAGCGTGCTGAACTTCCTGGGTGTTAGAAGCCCGATTTATAACGAACAGTTGAACATTTTCACCGAGAAGAAATAATGTCGCCATCTATCCGATGAAAGTACTGATAATAGAAGATGAACCACAAATTGCCGAGAGCATCCGTACGTACTTTAAAACGTACGGCATATGCTGCGAATACGCCCGTGACACCTTGACGGCGCTGGAAAAAATAAGCCTATACGATTACGATTGCATCTTTATCGATCTCATGTTACCCGACGGCGACGGATTCGACGTTTTAAAAGAACTGCGCCAACTGGGTAAAACCGATGGCGTCATCATCACCTCTGCAAAAGAGCATCTCGACACCCGCCTAGAGGGGTTCAGGCTGGGCGCCGACGATTACCTAACGAAGCCGTTCCATCTTCCGGAGTTGCTGGTCCGGATGCAGGCGCTGATTCGGCGCAAGAATTTCAAAGGCCGTAACGTGATTCGGTTCAACGAAATTACGGTCAACGTTTTGGCAAAAACAGTAGCGGTAAACGAAAAGCCTTTGGAGATTACCAAAAAAGAACTGGATCTCTTGCTTTTCCTCATCGGAAACGACGGGAAGGTAGTGTCGAAAGCCGCTATAGCCGAACACCTTTCCGGCGATATGGCCGATATGCTCGATAACCATGATTTTATTTATGCACACATCAAAAACCTGAAGAAAAAGCTCGCAAAGGCTGGCGCAGACGATTACATAACCACCGTTTACGGCCTAGGATATAAATGGCAAAATGGCTAGAAAACTGCTTACCAAATCAACCCGCTACCAACTGGTTTTTTCGCTGGTGATCCTGATTGTCGCGACACCGGCGCTCTATTTCATGACCCATTACCTCTACCTTCAAGAGACCGACGAAACCCTGGCGCTACATAAGAAAGAGTTCCTGGCAGACCACCCCTCTTTTACGGCGGCTGATATCCTTCCCTGGAATACGTATAACCGGAATGTCAAAATACTACCCAACAGCGGCCTTAAAACTGACACACTTTTCACCAAGATCTATTTCGACGCAGCAGAGAACGAAAGCGAGCCGTACCGCGAACTCCGTTCTCCTATTATTATAGACGGACAAACCTATACCTATCAAGAACGCAACAACCTCATCGAACAGGAGGACATGGTGCTGGGCATTGCCGCTTTGTTCTCGATTGTCATTTTACTAATGCTCGCCGGCCTTCTCATAATCAGCCGGATTTCATCAGCGCGCCTCTGGAAGCCTTTTTACCAGACACTCGGCGAGATGGAGGGTTTCGAACTCGACAAAAACCAAGTCCCCGAATCAGGCGATACTGGGATCGAAGAATTTGACCGGCTCAATCGAAGTGTGCGCCGGCTAATTGAAAAAAACCAGGCAGTCTACCAAACCCAAAAAGAGTTCGTGGAGTATGCCGCACACGAGTTACAAACGCCGCTTGCGTTGTTCCAGGGCAAGATTGATACCTTGTTGCAGACGTCACTTAACCTAATGCAATCGGAAGTTGTTACTGCGCTTAACGGCGATATAGCGCGATTGAACCGGTTGAATAAAAACCTGCTGTTGCTCTCCAAGATCGAACATGGGAAGTATCCTGAGCAGGCCTCTGTGTCGGTTATTGAAATCCTGACGCGCAACATGGCCTTTTTCAAAGAGCAGGCGAAAGGCAAGCAACTTGTATTTGCAATAGATTTCAATCGCGAATTGACCGTGACGGCAAATCCTGCCCTTCTGGAAACGTTATTGAACAACCTATTTCTTAACGCCATCCGGCACAATATCATGCAAGGCAACATCGAAATCACGGCGTCGGAAACTTCTATCGTGTTCCGTAATACCGGCGAAGCAATTGCCCTAAGCGCCGACAGGATGTTCAATCGATTTGCAAAGAAAGACAGCTCAGGCACGGGGAACGGACTTGGCTTGTCAATAGTAAAGCGAATCACAGCATTACACGATTGGAAAATCGAGTACGAATTCGACGCCAACTGGCATACGTTTCGTGTGGTGTTTTTCTAAATTCAATTTCTTTTCGAAATCTGGCCCGAAATTCGCCGCATGAATCTGGTGAATCCCTATTATTCAATCTACAACTGATGCGCCTTCTATTGTTACTAGTGCTGGGCTGGTGCTCCCTTACCACCAACGCGCAGCATCGTGTTACCCTATCCGGACTGGTGCGGGAAAAAGCCGCTTCCGCACCGCTTCCTTTTGTGAATGTCAGTCTTCAGTACGTTGACGGCAAAATCTTTGCAGCGACCATCACAGATGAAAAAGGCAGGTTCTCTATTGCAGATGTCACGTCAGGAAATTATGTCCTCGAATACCGTATGATCGGTTTCCTTACGCACCGTACGCCGGTTTTCGTGGGGTCTCTCAGCAATTTCCTTGAAGTGGAGGCAGTTGATCTCGAAGACAACACCAAACTCCTTGACGAAGTAGTGGTCACCACCGGGAGAAGCCAAGACGTAAATGACAAAATGGATAAAAAAACATTTACGGTCAGCGACAATATTGCGCAGGCCGGTGGGTCTGTATTGCAGGCGATGCAAAACCTACCGGGTGTTACAACGCAGGACGGAAAGCTTCAGTTGCGCGGAAACGACAAAGTCACGGTATTGATTGACGGGAAGCAGACCGCGATTACGGGTTTCAACAATCAAACAGGACTTGACAACATCCCGGCGTCGGCTGTTGATAAAATCGAGATCATTCTTAATCCCTCTGCAAAATATGACGCCAATGGCAACGCGGGCATCATCAACATCATTTACAAGAAAAGCAAAAAGGAGGGGCTGAACGGAAAAGTGGGTTTGGGTTCGGGGTACGGCGCCTTGTGGGAACGCAAGGCCAATTTACCGTCGATCCGTCCACAATACTCGCTGACACCCAAGATCAACCCATCGCTGTCGCTGAATTACCGCAACGGAAAAGCCAATTACTATTTCCAGGGCGACTATCTCTATACAGAAACGCTAAACAAAAACGAGTTCGTCAAACGCTTTTATGATGACGGCACCCTCATCAACCAGCAAACGAAACGAAACCGCACTACCCATTTTACCACAATAAAAACAGGCGTCGACTGGAGCTATGACGACCACAATACCTTGTCGTTTTCAGGTGTATTCGGCAGCGAAAACATCATCGACAACGGCGACGAGCCTTTCTTCAACCGCGATTTGACACAGTGGCTCAGGCTGTGGCAATTCCTAGAGGACGAGATTAAGACCACCGTAATGACATCTGCATCATGGCAACATACGTTTACCGAACCAGGGCATGTACTGAATGCCAGCGCACAATACACCTTTCACCGCGAAAACGAAAAGTATTTCTTTACCAATATCTTACCTTCATCTGTCGGGAATGATGCCTTCAGACTTCTGTCGGACGAAAACGTCATCGATCTGGCCCTTGACTATACACGCCCGCTGCGATATGGCCGTGTTGAAGGGGGCATTAAATACCGCAAGCGCTGGATTCCGACGGACATGCAGTTTTTTCCAGGGATAAACTCGCCGATTGATGCAGATGCGGGCGGAAAGGCGAAATACATAGAAGCGATTCCCGCGGTGTATGGCAATTACGTTTTCGAGAACACGAAATTCGAGGTCGAAGCTGGAATAAGGATGGAGTTCGTGCAATTGGAGTACGACGTCAATCCCAATCATCCCGTCTACCAAAGTGACGGATACAACTACAGTGAACCGTTCCCGAACCTTCGTTTTGCCTATAAACTATCGGAGAATGACAAGTTTTCGCTGTTCTATAACCGTCGTGTTGATCGCCCGGCGGAGGTTGATATTCGGATTTTCCCAAAATACGACGATGCCGAGATCATCAAAGTCGGCAACCCGGCACTTCGCCCGCAATTTACCGACGCGGTGGAGTTAGGTTATAAAAGAAGTTTCGAAAAAGGGTATTTGTTCTTTTCAGGCTATCACCGATATGTGAACGGCACGATCACCCGAATCGCGACCACTACGCCGGGAAGCAACCTCATTTACGCTGTCTTCCAAAATGCCGGAAAAAGTTACAGCACCGGCGCAGAACTTACGATTTCAAAGGAAGTGATGCCATGGCTTACCGCAATGCTCGGACTGAACGGGTACCGAAACCGGTTCGATGCATTTACCACCACGAGCCTGTATCCGGAACCGGTTGCGTTTTCGGCAGCGGCACAAGGCATTTACTCAGGTAGTATCAAATCTAATACTACCATGCGCCTGGGCAAAACAAGCTCAATGCAACTATCGGCTTCCTGGCTTGCGCCAGATGTCATTCCGCAAGGGCGCACCAACGCAAGGTTCTCTGTCGATGCCGGAGTGAAAAAGTCTATCCAAAAAGGAAAAGGAGACGTGTTCCTCAACGCAACCGATTTGTTCAACACACTGGTAATCCGCAGGGAAGTACAGGGAGATGGGTTTCGCTACTACAGCGACGACTACTACGAAACCCAGGTCGTGCGGGTGGGGTATAGTTATAAGTTTTGACAGCGTCGTCTCTTACTACTGCTTACAAGGATGCATTTTGACCCTTTTCAAAGTTTGTGCCCCGTCTGAATCCACCTTTCAACAGTATACTACAAATAAAAAAGCCCCTCGTCATGAGGAGCTTTGTACCCGGAGCCGGGCTCGAACCTTTGCAGGTGTGAGCCCTACCTGAACTCATCTTTCAACAACAGTACTACAAATAAAAAAGCCCCTCATTTGAGGAGCTTTGTACCCGGAGCCGGGCTCGAACCGGCACGGTTTCCCACTGGTGTTTGAGACCAGCGCGTCTACCAATTCCGCCATCCGGGCAAAAAGGGATTTTGGTGGCTGCAAATGTACATATTTTTCTGTCTTTGCATTGAAAAATACTTAAATTTTTACTTTCATACCCCGATTTTATTCCTACCTTTGCGCCTCGCTTAGGCGAAACACAACAACTAACTACTTTACAACACATTACGATGTCACACAACGAACCGGAAGCAAAGATTTTTGCGTGTTCGCAAAGTGTCTATCTGGCGGAGCGCATCGCCGAAAGCTATGGTGTGCCGCTGGGTAAAGTTACGTTCTCACATTACAGCGATGGCGAATTTCAGCCTTCGTATGAGGAATCGATCCGCGGCCTGCGCGTTTTCATCGTCTGCTCGACCTTCCCGTCGGCCGACAACCTGATGGAACTGCTGCTGATGATCGATGCGGCCAAACGGGCTTCTGCCCGCCACATTACGGCCGTGATCCCATACTTTGGTTGGGCCCGCCAGGACCGTAAAGACAAACCGCGCGTTCCCATAGGAGCGAAACTGGTTGCCAAACTGCTCGAATCGGCCGGAGCCACCCGCATCATGACGATGGACCTCCACGCCGACCAGATCCAGGGTTTCTTTGAGAAGCCGGTTGACCACCTGTTCGCCTCGACGATTTTCCTGCCGTATGTCAGGAGCCTCGAACTGGAGAACCTGACCATCGCCTCACCCGACATGGGAGGTTCGAAACGGGCCTATGCCTATTCGAAATTCCTGACATCCGATGTTGTGATCTGTTACAAGCAGCGAAAAGCCGCCAACAAGATCGAATATATGGAACTCATCGGGGAAGTGAGAGGTCGCAATGTCATCCTGGTTGACGACATGTGCGACACCGGAGGGACACTGGCCAAAGCCGCTGACCTCATGATGGAACGTGGTGCGTTGAGCGTTCGGGCGATTTGCACACACGCGATCCTCTCAGGCGATGCCTATGACAAGATCGAGAAGTCGCAATTGAGCGAACTGATCGTCACCGACTCGATTCCCCTTAAAAAGGAATCCAGTAAAATAAGGGTGGTAAGCTGCGCCGGACTCTTTGCCGAAACGATGCAACGGGTACAGCACAACGAGTCGATCAGTGGGAGTTTTTTGATGTAGGAGAAGATCGGGAGTTCGGGAGATGGAGAGAATGGAGTTGGGAAGTCCGGAAGAGGGATAGACTCGAAGTTGTCAATAGCGGAAGCTGTTGCGGGTTGACCCGATAAGGTCAAGTTAGCAGGAACCGCGTTAGGGATTGAAGCGGATATCCTTTTGTGATCCCGACACTTCGGGAGAACAAAAGATAGCAGCGGAAAGCCCGGGCCGGAGGCAACGCCCAAAAAATGCCTCGCAGAAGGAAGAACTTTTTTATTAATTATATATTCTTTTAACGATGAAATCGATTACCATCAATGGATCAGAAAGAGAAAGCGTGGGCAAGTCGGCAACGAAGGCCTTACGTAATGCTGGAATGATTCCTTGCGTGCTTTACGGAGGAAATCAGGCAGTACATTTCTCAGCTGAAGAAAAAGCTTTTAAAAACCTGGTTTACACCCCTAATGCGCACACGGTCGTAATCGACCTCGGCAGCAAGAAATTCGAAGCCGTGCTTCAGGACATCCAGTTCCACCCGGTGTCTGACAAAATCCTGCACATCGACTTCTTCCAGTTGCACCCTGACAAAGAGGTGACAATGGAAGTACCGGTGAAAATCGTAGGTACGTCACGCGGTGTATTGGCAGGTGGTGTACTCCGCCTTAACCAACGTAAACTGAAAGTGAAGTCGATCCCGGCTAACCTTCCGGATTATGTTGAAGCTGACATCACCGAACTCGAAATGGGCAACAAACTGTATGTCACCAAACTGCACTCTGACAAATACAAACTGCTCCACCCTGAGAACACCGTGGTGGCTCAGGTACGTATCTCACGTGCTGCCATGAAGGCCGCGCAAGAGGCAGCGAAAGCAGCAAAAGCGCCTGCAAAAGGAAAGAAAAAGTAATTTTTCAACACCTGATAGAAGAACACCGGTCGATTGTCCGGTGTTTTTTTTGCTGTTTATGATAGGTGATGGAGAAACTGACATTTAACAAAATAGGCGGTTTTCCCGTAAAATGGTGTCGCCGGGAATCCGTAGCTTGTGTTAGGGGAGGGGCGGATGCGTCCCTTACGAAACGTGGCGGACATGGCGGTACGGGAAAACCGTACATTTTGTTAATTTCCCTGATGCCATTTAAGGTATAGCTTTTGCAGTCACGACAAGTTGACGTCCCCGCACGAAATCCCTATTTTTGCATCCATGAACTGGCTGAAACATTTATTTTCGTCACCGAAAACCGAGCCGGATATCGATCCCATGAAGAAATTCCTCATCGCCGGTCTCGGCAATATCGGCGCTGAATACGCCGCCACCCGCCACAATATCGGGTTCCTCGTTCTCGACTACCTTGCAGAAAAAGAAGGGCTTTCCTTTGAAACGGCGCGCCTTGGGGCACTCGCCAAATACAGCCTGAAGGGGCGTACATTCTTCCTGCTGAAACCCAATACGTACATGAACCTCAGCGGCAAAGCTGTCAAATATTGGATGGATGCTGAGAAAATCCCGGCCGAGAATGTTCTGGTCATTACAGATGATCTTAACCTCCCCTTTGGCACCATACGCATCCGTGGCAAAGGAAGCGACGGCGGACACAATGGTTTAAAAAACATCAACCTCGTATTGAATTCGCAGGACTATCCGCGCTTCCGTTTTGGGATCTCCGACGCGTTCAAAAAAGGTCAGCAAGTTGATTATGTGTTGGGCGAGTGGGGGGCGGAAGAACGTGCACTGCTGCCCCAACGTCTTGACCTCGCCTGCGATATCATCCGGTCGTTCGGGTTGTCGGGCCTGGCGCATACGATGAACACCTACAACGGGAAATAAGCGATTCGCGAAGAGTACCTATACTTTTTTACGTGATGCTATCTCCCGCAGGATTTCCGCTTCCTGTGACTTTTTCTGTTTTGAATTCCGCGCAATAAAATAGCCGATCACCAGCGGGAAAAAGGTGAAAAAAGCATAGTGTCCCTGGATGATACCGAACAAGGTTATTCCGATAGTCATACCAACCACGAAAGCGTCCAATACACGGTAGTTCCGGATTTTCTTCAAGCGCATGGCCAGTTCGTCGTCGCCCAAATGTTTCAGATTTCCTTGATGTTCCATAAGAGAGTATACGGCCAAATATACGTCTCGAGAATAAAAAAAGAGGCCCGGAAGCCTCTTTTTCTATACTAAAATCGCAAGTGATTACTCTACCACGATCCGTTTTACAGTTTTGCGACCGCCGTCGTTCAACGACAACAGGTATACGCCAGCCTGTGCACTTTCCAGACGGATGTCCTGACGGAACGCGCCCTCACCGTCGAAGGAACGGTTGAAGATGGTACGCCCCTGCATATCATACACCATTACGTCTACTTTGGCTGAAGTCACCTTATCCGACTGAATCGTAAACAAACCGTTGCTTGGGTTTGGATATACGGAGAACGCAAGGGCCTCCGGTGTATCGAGACCGAGCGCAGGTCCTACCGAACAAATGTTCAGGTTCCATTGCACGATCGAACCACCATCGCCCTGCACCGCATCCTGTACGCGCAGCGTCCAGGTGCCGGTCGAACTCTCTCCATTGAAAGTGGAAAGATTTTGCGACGGCTTGATGGTTCCGGTAACAACCGGAGTTCCACCCGCACATACCAAGGTCGTACCGGCATCGTCGAACGTCGCATTGATATTGTTGGAGCTACCACAAACGCCTGACAAAAGCTGTACCTCTGTACCTGCCGGACTGATTAGGGTAACCGTAAGATCCTCTACATAGGAGTGGTTAATGCGCACATAGGCGTTAAGGTCGGCGATAGTAACGCCACTTGCGATAGCCAGGGTTGAGTTCACGGTGGCAGCCGCATTCGCGCTAATGGTTACCGGAATGTTCGTCGATGTAGACGTCGCGCAGTTGATCTGGCCCGTCTGGAACTGGAACGCGTTTCCATAAACGCCTGTACAAATGGCATTGTTAGGACGCACCCTCCAATAATAAGTCGTAGACTGAAGCAATCCAGTAACGGTATACGACGTGGCAGTTGTAGTACCTGATGCCACGATCGTGGTAAACGCGGCGTCAGAAGCTACCTGCACATCATAAGACGTCGCGTTCGTAGCCGCTTGCCATGTCAGTGCTGGGCTGGTCGAAACCGGCGTTGCGAGGTTAACAGGTGCAACCAGTGTGGCAGGTGAAATACCTACACCGAGATACGTATTCATTGTCTTGGTAACTGCGCCCGACGTAGACGTTATCGCGATAGTGTAAAGTCCGGCAGTAGCAGCATTAAGCCCGCTTACCGTCATCGTGACGTTTCCGCTTGCCGTCATGCTCGAAGGCTGGAAGTTTACCGTGGTGCCCGCCGGATTTCCGGTCGCGCTGAACGTGGTCGTTCCGCTAAAGCCGGCCAATGCCGAATAGGCGATCGTATAGGATACGCTATCGGTGCCCGGACAAATCGACTTGTTTTGCTCGCCAGCCACGCCATTGAAGCTAATCGCCTGCGTAGCCGCTGGCGCCAATACGGTAAAGTTCGTGTTGCTGATGTCAAAGAAGATGTGGTTGTGGCCCTTCACCATAATACGGCGACCTGATCCGGCTGAATCCGGAATGGTAATCACTTCTGAGCCGTCATTCGGCACATCGCTTGCCAACAGCGTCGGATAGGTATTTCCGGTATCTGTAGAGAAATAAATGTCGACAGTAGGCGTGTTGATACCGTTTGCTGTCGTTCCCGCCACATTCCACGTAATGTTGGTGTTGGTACCAGCCGTTAATGAAACCGCCGTATTCGGTGCTGTTATCACAAACGGACCGGCCTCATCGTTTACTGTGACCTTCATGGCATCCGTTTGGGTTTGCCCGCCGTTTACGTTATTATCACGAACGGTAAGCGTGAAATTAAGATCACGTGCCACATTCGAAACCGATTCGAAAGACGACGTGATGGCATTTGCTTTGATGCGCGACATAGCCGGGAAATACCGGAACGGAACCGCCACAGGATCGAACGAGCGGAAAGTCGGACCTACTGCCTTGGTGCCACTCGCGATACTGGCATTACCGCTGGTCGCGTCGGTAGCGTCATCGAATTGCTCCCAACAATAAGTAAGAGCGTCACCTTCGGCATCCGTTGCAGAGCCTGTCAGAATGAACGGCGTTCCTCTAGGAATGATATAGTCAGAACCAGCGTTGACGATCGGTGGGGTGTTCGAGAGGGTCGTTTCGGTAGCGCAACTCTTTGTCTGTAGGTTGGCTTCGATCTGTGCAATGTTTGCGTACGTAAAGTAGTCGTCAGAATTAGACTGGACGTCGGTCGCGGAGCCCGTGATGCCGGCGTAACCCATAATGGTCGAGCCACTTCCGGGTTCTACGTTCGTGCCCGAGCCTTCGAATGACACCGAGTACGAGTGCGTACCTCCCAACTGGTGGCCCATTTCGTGCGCCACATAGTCGATGTCGAAGGTATCACCTTCCGGAATACCATCGTTTGGAGATGTTATACCACTTCCCTTTTGGTTGTTGTCGCATACGCAACCGATACAACCTGCGTTACCGCCGCCTCCGGTCGCTCCAAAAAGGTGACCAAGATCGTAGTTGGCCTCTCCGATAACCGACGTAAGGGTGTTTTGCAATTGCGAATTCCAGTTGTTCATGCCCGAAGCAGGAGAATACGGATCTGAAGAAGCGGTTGTATAGATGACATCATCATTGTTTGCGATCATGATTAACTCAAGCGCCAGGTCGATATCATACACCCCATTTACACGGGTCATGGTCGCATTCATGGCGGCTAACGCACCTGCAACCGTCCCTCCGTGGTAAACAGTATATTCACCCGTACAGGAAAGTGCAAGGCGGAACGAACGAAATACCTGATCCGTCATCCGAGCCTGCATCTGCGGTGTAGCCGAAAGGTCTTTTTGCAGCGCCACTTCCTCTGTGCGACACGTGAGCGGCAGTGCCCCGCTGGTGCGCGTTCCCGACTGGAAAAGCACGTAAACGGAATGATCCTTGGTATACGGTTCGATAAACTCAGAACCATTGGCGCGCAACACCATCACTTGTATGCCGCGGGGATCGAGGCTGAAGTAAGCAGTCGCCGTTGGATCCGTTACACCCTTACCTATATAGGCACGGATATCGGGATATTTCGCCTGCAATTCCGGAGCAAAATTGGATTTCTCCCATACCCGGAACTGTTGGGCTCCTTTCGAGGTAGGAAGTGTAATGAGTACGCCGGCACCACCTGAAAAACGCTTGGTGACACCTGCAAGGGCTGTTTTGAATGTCGTCTGGTCAAAGGTGAACAGACGTTGATTTTCATCCTGTGCCGTCGGGTGGATCAAGGTTTTACCCTTGGCCGCTCCCGGATTCACTTCTGTCCAAGTGTTCTGGGCGTAGGTTCCCATAACGGAAAGAAGGAAAAAGAAAATCAGTAACTTTTTCATCATGAGGGTTATTAGTTTGTAAGTAAGGCGCCAAATGTATTGAAAAAAACCTCGATTTTTGCGCGTAATAACGAAAATTTAGCAATGTGATTAGAAAAGTCGCAACGTGTGCGATTCTGGTGTTTTTTATGATTATGTGTCGCGCGCCTTTACGCCCCGGGTCAGCGCGATCCGTAGTGGTATCAGGCTATCCCGCTACCGACAGTTGCTCCGCGCAACTCTTTTCCGAACACTCCTTCACTGTTGTTACGGGAAGCGCGGGACAGTCGCAACTGCACCTCGAACCCTCTTCCAAAACCGATGTCCTCCGCTGTCGATGGGAACGTCGCACCAACCGACATCCCGATGGAAAGGGGTGGGAAGAAATCGTAATCGAATGGAAAAACAACGACCCTAATCACCTCACAAAGGTGGTGTATGGTCGCTTTGGATCGGCCTCCGCCGGATACCAAACACTATCGGTTGCCGATGTTATATGGGAAGTCGACAACCGCACGCGGCATCTGAAAGTCCGTCCACCCGGACGCCGCACCGATATCGATCTGGTTTTCCTGCTAACTGAACCGCCCCGGATGCCGTAATTTCAATGGTATGCCGTACTTTTACCCCCGATACGATTTGCTTTGAGGATTTACCACGCCATAGAGGAGTTTTCGACCACCCAGCGCACCATTGTAACGCTTGGTACGTTCGACGGCGTACACATCGGGCACGCACGCATCATCGAACGCCTGAAGGACGCCGCCGCCGAAACCGGATGCGACACCCTGCTTCTGACGTTTTTTCCCCATCCCAGAATGGTCTTGCAGGATCCGTCCCGCATTCGGCTGTTGAATACATTAGACGAAAAAGCGAGCCTGTTGGAGAAAGCAGGACTGGACCATCTGGTCGTGCATCCCTTCGACAAGGCATTCGCCAACCTCACGGCCGAAGAATTCGTCAAACAGGTATTGGTCGACCGCTTCCATGTGCAACGCATCATCATCGGATACGACCATCGCTTCGGACGGAACAGAACGGCCGACATACACGACCTAAAACGGTTTGGCCAGCAATATGGCTTTGAAGTCGAGGAAATACCGTCACAGGATATCGATGCCGTATCGGTAAGTTCGACCAAGATTCGGCTTGCGCTGGAGGAAGGCGATGTCGCGAAAGCCAAAAGCTACCTCGGATACGAATACTTCCTCACAGGCACGGTCGTAAGCGGACGCCAGATCGGTCGTACCATCGGCTTCCCTACTGCCAACATCGAGGTAGCCGAAACCTATAAACTCATCCCAAAACAGGGAATTTATGTGGTGTGCAGCCCCATCGGCGGGCGAAATGTCTACGGGATGATGAGTATCGGCACCAATCCGACGGTAAACGGCGACCGGCAAACCATAGAGGTGTATTACTTCGACTTTGAAGGCGACTTATACGGAACGATGCTATCGGTATCGTTTTTGGCCCGTATCCGCGACGAAGAACGCTTCCCGTCGCTGGAGGCGTTGAAAGAGGCGCTGCATCGCGACATGGACTTCTCCCGCGCATTCATCCAACAATGGGGAACGTGACGCCGCGCTTGTTCCGGAAGGTCGACAATGCCCCTCTCATCCTCTTCCGCATGTTTCTCGGCGCGCTGTTGGCCATCGAGTGCTTTGGGGCCATCGCCACCGGATGGATCCGCGCGAATTTCATCGACCCCAAATTCACCTTCTCGTATATCGGCTGGGAATGGCTACAACCGCTTCCGGGCGATGGTATGTATGCCTACTTCGCGCTGATGGGACTGCTGGCCTTGCTGGTTATGCTGGGCTACCGCTACCGTTGGTCGTTGGGCTTTTTCACGCTTTTGTGGACGGGCGCCTACCTCATGCAGAAGTCGTCTTACAACAACCACTACTATTTGTTGTTACTAACCTGCGTGATGCTATGGTTCCTTCCGGCCGCGGATGACGTGTCGCTCGATGCCCGCCGAAACCGACGCCGCGCCGTGCGGATGCCACAGTGGTGTGCGTGGGTGCTTATGCTCCAAATCGCGATTGTCTACTTCTTTGCGGCGGTCTCAAAAGTATACACCGGCTGGCTTGACGGATCCTTCCTTCGGATCGCACTACAACCGGTATCAGAACGCATGCAACTGTCGTGGCTGGCAAGTACCGGGTTTACGGTCGCCCTCGCCTGGGGCGGACTGTTCTTCGATGCTTTTGTCATTCCGCTGTTTTTATGGCGTCGTACCCGCACCCTGGCACTCGTTGCGTCCCTGATCTTCCACTGTTTCAACGCAGTCTTTCTCCAGATCGGGATCTTTCCCTTTTTTGCGTTGTCGTTCGTGGTGTTCTTTTATCCTCCTGAACAAATCCGGAAGGTGTTTTTTCGACGAAAATCGACGCTTCCGATGGTCGAAGCAAGCGACGCCCGGCCCATTTTGTATGGCTTTTTCCTGCCGTTTCTGCTGGTGCAACTGGCCCTTCCGCTTCGCCATTATTTCATTGCAGGGGATGTGTTATGGACGGAGGAAGCACATCGGCTTTCCTGGCGGATGATGTTGCGGCAACGCACCGGGTACCTGCAATTTCATGTGTGGCACAACGGGACGGAACTCCCCTACGATTACCGCACCGAACTCACACCCAAACAACAATTGTTCGTCGCAACCAAACCGGATGGTGCCTGGCAGATGGCCCAATACATCCATGAGGTGTTCGCGCAACGCGGATTCGACGTCCAGGTCTTTGCTGATTGCCGGGTGTCAATTAACGGTGCACCGGAAGCCGTTCTGATCGACCCGACGGTCGACCTCGCCCACGCGCCGTGGGAGCATTTCCGCCACAACCCGTGGATCACCCCCTTCCCTATTCGTCCCTGACGGTATTCGGGTTTAATTTTAGTTAAATTTTGGTTCGTTTAGCGAATCCGTTCGTACATTTAAGAGTACAACGCACGCTATGAACGTTCCATCAAACACGAATACCCATGAAATACTCACGCGAACTTACGAACGGCTTTCTCATTTTTATTGGCATCGGACTTTACTTCATTCTATTGGAGTTACTCGGGCTTTCCAGCGTATTCTGGCTTCGCATCTTCAACGCCTTCATTGTGATGTTCGGCGTGAACCGCACCATCAGCGCGAACGTGAAAGACGGTTTGCGGGGCTATAACAAGAACTTCCTTTCCGGACTCATCACCTCGCTGATTGGCGCCGCGCTGAGCATCGGCGGGCTCTTGATTTATGTGGAAGCGATGGGCGGCATCAACTACCTGCGAAAACTGCCCGATAGTTTCATTTTCGGAGGCGGTAAACTGAGTATTTATATGTATTGTATCGGATTGGCGTTTGAAGCGGTCGCGGCCTCACTGGCGGTTTGCTTTTGCCTGATGCAGTATTGGAAAGACAAGGTTGAACAGATCAACCGGGTCAACTAAATCGCCCTCACACCCTTGCGGTTTCTCTAACGCCGACGGCAATTGCATTTTAGCCCGCCAAAGTTTTATAACCCGTATTTTTTTACGTTATTTGCAACCGCATTTTTAGAGAGGTGGCCGAGTGGTCGAAGGCGCACGCCTGGAAAGTGTGTATACTCCAAAAGAGTATCGAGGGTTCGAATCCCTTCCTCTCTGCTGAATCAAACGCTGTTAAACCTAGGTTTGGCAGCGTTTTTTGTTTTACTATACCCAATACGTCATTAAAAAGCCGCGATGTTTGGGGTGACTGTGCTTAGTCGATGTGCAGCTATAGCCTATATCGTGGTTATACGTAAAAACATATAAAAATATATTATCTGCTTGAATTATATGTTATAGCATATAATTTCATATATTTGATCTGCTTATATATGTATAAACATATACTTATGAAAAACTTGGCTCAGTTTGTAAAGGAAAATCGGCAGCGGGTAAAACTCACACAGGAAGAATTCGCGGCGCGTTCAGGAGTGGCATTAACCGTAATTAGGAAGATTGAACAGGGAAAAGGCAACCTGAATCTCGACAAAGTGAACCAGGTACTCAGGATGTTTGGTCACGAGCTCGCGCCCGTCAGTTCCCGCGCGCTCCACGCAGCCCACCAAACAACTGAAACATCATGAGGCAGGCAAAGGTATTATATAGAGAATATCTGGCGGGTATCTTAACCGAAACCGATGAGGGGCAATTTATCTTCCAGTATGATGAGGAATACGTTACCGAATTCCCCAACCGTTTTCTCACCTTCTCCATGCCCGTGCGACCGCAACCTTACATTGACAAAAATCTTTTCTCCTTTTTCGAAGGACTTATACCGGAGGGCTGGCTGCTGAACATCGCTTCACAAAACTGGAAATTGAACCCGCGCGATCGAATGGGGCTGTTGATGGCATGCTGCCAGAATTGCATCGGCGCCATAAGTGTCGTGCCAATACCGCAGGAAGATGACAACTAAATGTTTGTACTGTTACGAAACGATTGACGGCCAAGGCAGTGAGTACCACGAAAAGTGCAGCCTCGATTTCTTTGGCACCACAACACCCCCGGTTCTCCCTCATACCCTACAGCAAATGGCGGAGTTGGCGAAAAATGTCGTTGAGCGAAGCGTAACCGTACCGGGCGTGCAGCCCAAGTTGTCACTGTCTTTGGTCAGGGACGTTATGGCTGGCGGAAGTAAAAACAGCAGGCTTACTGTGGTCGGTATGTTAGGAGGCCATTACATATTCAAACCGCCCACCACAGAATATCCACATATGCCCGAGAACGAACACCTCACCATGAAGATGGCGGCCGCGTTCGGCATCCCTGTAGTCAAATCAAGCCTGATCAGGATGGCATCGGGCGAACTGGGGTACATCACCAAAAGGATTGACCGCACACCCGAAGGCGAGAAGATCCACATGCTCGATATGTTCCAGATTCTCGAAGCCACTGACAAATACAAAAGTTCCATGGAAAGTGTGGGGAAAGCACTGCTTTCGTTTTCCGACAATACGTTTCTGGACCTATTGGGTTTCTTCGAGCTCACCCTGTTCTGCTTCCTGACAGGGAATAATGACATGCATCTTAAAAATTTCTCGATGATATCCGACGGCGACAGGTGGGTGTTGGCTCCGGCCTACGACCTCCTGAACGTAACCATTGTCAACCCCTTTGACGCTGAGGAATTTGCATTAACACTCGACGCAAAAAAGCGCAAGTTCGCGCACAGGCACTTTTATGAGTTCGGCCTGAGGCTTCAGTTGAACGAGCGACAACTAACGACCAGCCTTCGCAACTTTGCTTCTAAAAAGCAAATCGGATTGGACTGGATTGACAAGTCGTTTCTCAATACCGAATACAAAGAAAAGTACAGATTGTTATACGAGGAACGTTACCAAAGACTGTTTGGTTGAGGATGCACACCATCGGTTTTTGATAGTGTTCTTATTCTCCGCGAAAGCCACCCCTAAAACCGCCCCACATACCCTACCGACACGGTAAACTCCCGCGTGAGTCCGTCGGGGCGGATGTCGCGCACCACGAAGGGCGCGGCAGCCGAGAGGGAAAGGCTTCCCGACTTGAAATCATAGATCCCGATCAGGTTGCCGTTGAGGGTCAGTCCGTCAGAACCGGAAATCGATTCGCGCCTGCCATAGATGTTCTCAAATGAATCTTCACCCAGGTGGTAGATGAACAGCAAATTGGGCTTCAGGTGGAAACGCTTTTTCGAATCGGAAAGGGTATAGGTCGCCCGGAATAAGGCATCGGGCCGGCGCCGAAACAGGTTGGTCGAGGGAAAGGCATCCGTTCCGGAGTACTCGGCAAAGAACGAGTTGGCATTCAGGTTGACCACGATCAGTTGCAGGGCGCTGTTGAAATCCCAGTTTCCATACCGAAGGTTCACGCTTCCGAGAAAATCAATCGTCCCCAGGCTGCTTTGGTAATCCAGCGGCAACGGGTGTTCGTTGATCTTCAGGTTCGCCCGGTTGAATGGAATCTTCACGGCAGCGGCATACGACCATTTGTAGCGTGCGTCCGGCTTTGGGATAAAATGAGTGCTCAGGTAGGCATCGCCCAGCGAGCCTCGCTTCCCAAAACGACCTTCCGCAAACGAGGACGTAATCTTTACCGCGCCTGACCAACGGTCGTTGAAGCGGCGGTTGTAGGCGATGAAAGGCGAAAAATACCGGGTATCCGCTTCACCCGCTCCCAAAAGTCCGGCTACTTCGATTTCATTGCGCGACGAGGCGTGTGTTTCGGGATGTGACGCAATACTACAAATGCCCGCATCACTGCAACCCTGTGCCTGAAGGTTTACATAGGAAACCGAGAAAAAGGCTATACAAACTAAAAAGGTGGCTTTCATGGCTACTCGGCGGGTTGTAAGGGTGCAATGGCAAAAAGATGGCTATACTGCTGGCAATGGATGAGTACGTGATCGTACACCGTCAGGTCAACGCCCTCCGGGATGTTATAGGTAGGATCTACCCCGTTGCCAAGAGCGCCCAGGTTTACGAATGTATCGGGAGACGCCGTGGTGGAGAGGTAGACCTTAAGGTCGGGGCCATGCGACACCGAAAAATCCTCTAACGCCACATAGCGTTGTGTCGCCCGGCCATATACACGGGCCGTTCCGGAAACTTCGATGCCTGACGTCGGACTAAACACACCTTCATACAATAATTGTGCTTCCGTGGGAAGGGCCACGTCGCCGACGTCCGACTGGGTGAGTTCGCCTTCCGACTGACACGACGAAAGAGCCAGCCCCAGGAGAAGTGATAAAAGGAGGGTTTTCATAGCTTTTTTGACAAAGTTCTCCTGAAATAAATTCTCCATTTGTCAGCTAGCCGACATTTCGAACAAAATCGCGGGCGTAGTTTTGCTTTCACAATCAACACAGAAAACATGAAAAAGTTTGTCCTGTTCTTTATGATCGCGCTTACCTGTTTTGCCGCCCGGGCGCAGCAATCACCTGTTTACGAAACCAAAAAAGGGGCCATCAACGGCTATGATGTTGTGGCGTATTTCACCGAAGGGCGCGCGGTGGAAGGAAAACCGGAACTCGTGTACCGTTACGAAAACGCGGACTGGCATTTCTCCAGTAACGAAACCCTTGCGGCCTTCAAAGCTGATCCCGCAAAATACCTGCCGCAGTATGGCGGTTACTGTGCCTTCGGCTGTTCACGGGGCTACAAGGCGCCTACAGAAGCGGACGCGTTTACCATCGTAGCGGGGAAACTCTATCTTAACTATAATAAAGAGGTCCGCACCGAATGGAACAAAGACCGAGACGCCTTGATCAAAAAGGCCGATGCGAACTGGCCGTCGGTCAAGACAAGCAAATCCTGATACGCATAGAAAAAGAAGTTCCCGGAATCCCCTTATGGTTTACTGTAAGGGGATTTCCATTTCGTGGCCTACCCGTTGCATGATGTCCGCTCCGTGTTACGCGATTGGAAGGGCGCAATAAGGACTTCTGTCCTGTTTTATGCGAATGTCCCGACGTAGTTCTACTCACGGCGCGCGGATAGTTGATAAATCTCATTCTGAACCGCTATATTGTGGCTGAAATTCGCATTTTAAGATAATTTTAGTTGTATTTTCGTTGTCCCCAACATCTATTTATGGCTACTACCCAACACCTCACCATTGGCGAGTTCGTGGCACATGACTTTCGCACAGCCGCCCTCTTTTCGCGCTACGGCATCGATTTCAGTTGCCGCGGACATTGTACCGTTGCAGAGGCATGCCAGCAGAAAGGTTTCAACTATAAGCGCCTGTTAGCGGAGCTGACTGAAATTCTCTTATCCGACTCCCATACGGTCATCGACTTCGACTCGTGGCCAGCCGACCTGATTGTCGATTATATCGAAAAGAAACACCACCGCTACATCACGAATGGCATACCGGTTATCCGTCGCCATTTGGATCGACTGGTGGACGCGTACGGCAGTATCTACCCGGAAGTTGTGCCCTTGCGCATTTTGTTTGGGGAGGCCACCGAAACGCTATTAACTCATCTCAAAACGGAGGAGACCGTCGTATTCCCGCATATCATCAGGCTGGAACAGGCCGTACAGTCAGGCTTCATGCGACGGTCCCGACACGGAAGTCCGTTCGGAGACGTGATGCGGGTAATGGAGCGCGAACACCAGGAAGAGGTGGACCGTTTCCGCTATATCGCGAAACTGACAGATGATTATATGCCTCCAATCGACGACTGTCCACTTTTCAGGGCGGCCTATACGATGCTCGAACGGTTCGAGCAGGATTTTGACGAGCACATACACTTAGAGAACAACGTGCTGTTTACGAGGGCGAGGGCGCTTGAGGCGCAGTTGCTTCGGGCTTGGGATTGAACTGGAAACCTGTTGTTCGTCGATCGTCGTATGGAGCAGGGACCCGTTTTAGTATATTTGGCCATGCGACCGTTGCTTTACTTTCTCGTCATTGTATTAGGTTACTTCCCGTTGTCAGCCCAGGATACGATCCCAACGCCGAATCCGTATGAAGCGCTCGACGCCCGTGTGCGCGCCGTGCGATACGACGGGCATATAGAACGGTTGGTGTCGGCGGTCACCGAAGGCTGCCAGACGGAGATTGAAAAAGCGCGGGCATTGTTTATTTGGGTGACCGAAAACACCGCATACGATTATAAGGCGTATAACCGCCGTGCCGAACCCGACCGCTTCAAATGTGATAACGCGTATGACTGTAGGGAAAAACAAGCCAAATATGAGCGGGATCGGGCGAAGAAGGTGCTCGAAACCGGAAAGGACGTTTGCGAAGGATATGCCTTGCTCTATAAGGAACTTTGTGGCCTTGCCGGCATACGATGCTCATTGGTAAGAGGTTATACGAAAAATCGCCCGACGCAGATCGGGCGGATGGGTGTGTTGGACCATGCCTGGAACGTGCTGCGCATCGACGATCGCTACCTGTGGGTCGACTGCACCTGGGCGGCCGGCTATTGTCCGGAAGATGAGGAAGGCAAACTGACCGGATTCGTGAAGTCGTTTCACGAAATCTATTGGATACCGCCCGCCCGGTGTTTTTTTCGAGACCACTTTCCAGAGGATGAAAAATGGCTCGAGGACAGTGGCGTTACAAAAAATGACTACAAGAACGGGCCGTACTATTATCCTGATTTGAGTCGGCATGTGGAGGTACTTTCACCGTCGTCCGGCACGATTACCGCCAAAGTCGGCGACACCGTATCTTTTCAAATGCGTATCACTGATTTTCAGGTCGGGGGCTTCGCTATCAACGGTGACCCTTCGTATGAAACGCAGGGGTATTATGGCGCTAACGGACTTGACCTGCTGCCTTACAAACGACTTCCGGATGATGTGTTCGAGTTCTCGTTTCGGGTTGAAAGTCCTCGCACGCGATTTATTGAGGTGTATGTAAACGACGAAAAAGCGGTTCGGTTTTTGGTGACGCTTCGAAAGTAAGTCGTCAGCGAAGAACGTTCTTTTCGAACAAAGTTTCAACCGCCGCCTGCCGATACGTGACGTGTGGAGAGGCGTTCTGCGGCGTGCGTCAGCGATTGCAGCGGTTCCCGATAGGTATCGGGATTGCCGAGGTACGACGCAAAAGCTAGAGCTGAAAGCGCGACGGCGCCAGCCAATATCTTGGGAAAAGAGATCGTGATGCGCCGGGACGCCAAAAAAAAAACGTCCGGCATTAACCGGACGTCTTATTTATTTGTTGGCTTTTTAGTCGGCCAATACAATCACTTTGTTGTCGTTCATTTCGATCGTGCCCGATTTGATGTGCAGCGTGTGCGTTTTGCCATCGATGGTCACGAAGCGGTCTGATACGTTTTTTGCCGTCGCGAACGAATCGGATACAATCCGGATGTCGCCTTCCTTGAGGATCGATACAATCGGTGCATGGTGGTTGAGGATCTGGAAGGATCCGTCTACCCCTGGCAGCGTTACCGATGTCACTTCCCCTTTGAACAGGGTGGCTTCTGGTGAAACTATTTCTAACGTCATAGTCAATTAAAAATTAACAATGAACAGTGAACAATTACGTGTTGCCGAAATTGTACATTGTCAATTGTACATTGTTCATTCTTATGCTTCTGCAAGCATTTTCTGTCCGGCTTCGATCACGTCCTCAATGGTGCCTTTCAGGTTGAAGGCCGCTTCCGGAAGGTGGTCGAGTTCGCCGTCGATGATCATGTTGAAACCTTTGATAGTGTCTTTGATATCAACGAGTACACCTGGAATACCGGTGAACTGCTCGGCAACGTGGAACGGCTGCGAAAGGAAACGTTGAACGCGACGGGCACGTGCCACGGCGAGTTTGTCTTCTTCTGAAAGCTCTTCCATACCGAGGATGGCGATGATATCTTGAAGCTGCTTGTACTTCTGCAGGATCTCTTTCACGCGTTGTGCACAGTTATAGTGGTCGTCGCCCAGGATCTGTGGCGTAAGGATACGTGACGTAGAGTCAAGTGGATCCACAGCCGGATAGATACCAAGCTCGGCAATTTTACGGGAAAGTACGGTCGTTGCGTCCAAGTGGGCGAAGGTTGTAGCCGGCGCCGGGTCGGTCAAGTCATCCGCCGGCACGTATACGGCCTGTACGGATGTGATCGAACCTTTGTTGGTAGAGGTGATACGTTCCTGCATCGCACCCATTTCGGTAGCGAGTGTCGGCTGGTATCCTACCGCTGATGGCATACGTCCGAGGAGGGCCGATACTTCGGAACCAGCCTGGGTAAAGCGGAAGATGTTATCAACGAAGAACAGTACGTCTTTTCCTTGGTCAGAACCGGCTCCGTCGCGGAAGTACTCGGCAATCGAGAGACCGGAGAGGGCCACACGGGCACGGGCTCCTGGCGGCTCGTTCATTTGTCCGAACACGAACGTCGCTTTTGATTCGCGCATAAGCGCTTTATCTACTTTGGAAAGGTCCCAACCGCCGTTTTCCATCGAGTGCATGAAGTCTTCACCATACTTGATGATACCTGACTCCAACATCTCGCGCAGCAAGTCGTTTCCTTCACGGGTACGCTCACCTACACCGGCGAATACAGAGAGTCCGCCATGTCCTTTTGCAATGTTGTTGATCAATTCCTGGATCAATACGGTCTTCCCTACACCCGCACCTCCGAAGAGACCGATCTTACCTCCTTTTGCATAAGGCTCGATAAGGTCGATTACTTTGATACCGGTAAAGAGTACTTCAGTAGATGTCGACAAATCTTCGAATTTAGGAGCCGCGCGGTGAATGGCAATGCCGTTTGTACCTGCTTTCGGAAGATCACCCAAACCGTCAATGGCGTCACCGATTACGTTGAAGAGGCGTCCGTAAATATCCGGGCCGATTGGCATCTGGATAGGGCTTCCTGTAGCTACTACTTCGTAACCACGGCTAAGTCCGTCGGTAGAGTCCATCGAGATGGTGCGAACGGTATTCTCGCCGATGTGCGACTGCACTTCAAGTACGAGTTTTGTCCCGTCTGCCTTGGTAATTTCCAGTGAATCATAGATTTTCGGAAGCTCAACATCCTTCCCGCTGAACACGACGTCCACAACCGGACCGATGATCTGCGCAACTTTACCTGTTACTTTTGACATTGCTTATGTATTTATTTGATAGCCGTTTAGGTGTATAAAACAGCCTCTTTTTTCCGAGTGCAAAGATAGACACATAAACGGGATTGTCAAATCGTTTGGCCGAAAAAAACGTCAGGGTTTGGGTATTTTGCAGAATGAAGGGCATAAGTCGTGCATACAAAGCAAAAAGCCACCCTTAAACGGATGGCTTTCTGCATTTTCGGCAAAAATACCTTATGGTAGGATGGCCGGATATTGGATGCGGTAATCGGCCAGGTCAACCCCTTTAAAGTTCGAGCCATAGGTGGCATTGACGGCTTTGAGGAATTCGTTGGCGATCAGCGCGTAGCCGCGTGCACTTGGGTGGACGCCGTCCATTGAGAAGGCACCACCTACTACATACTGTGTTGAGATATGGTAGTTCCCGAAACGGATGCCGCCCGCAAGGAGGTCAGCCATTACGGCTTTGGTATCAACCAGCGCCAGTCCTTTTGAAGCGGCCGCCGCTGCGATAGCGTCATTGTAAGCGTCAGTTGCTACACGTACCTGGCTGGCTTCGTCGTTGGTAAGCACCGCGCCATCCTGCAACGGATAGGTAACGCCCACGGTGTTGAACGGTGCCGGAACACCCGCCTGTGTCGTACCGATGATAGTACGGGTAGGCAACAGGATGTAGTCGCGGAAACCGTTGGTATTTTTCGCATGGCGCGCCTGTCCGTAAATGCTGGCGATGAAACCGGCAGTCGGAGCCGGGTAGCCTGCCGCTTGAAGTGCAGCCGACAATTGTGGTGCCAGGTTCTCGAGGCTTTCGTCTTTAATCAACAGTGGGTTGTTGGAACCGGCGGTTACGAAGTTGATACGGTCGCCTTGGCCCAGTGCCGTAAGAACCTGCTTGACAGGCCCAATCAACTGGGTGTTCAATGTGTTGGCCGTAGCCGCGTCAAGTGGCACCGGGTTGTACGGTACGGTGGTGAAATACGGAAGCGAGCTCACGTATGGCAAATTCGCTACAACTCCTTTTGCCCCGTTGGCAGTAAGCGCGTTGACGAGGTTGTTGTAAACCGAACCAAATACGGTTGGGTCCGTAATATCGCTGGTTCCATACGTCGCCGGGCTCGGGTTACCGGTTTGGTTCGTGCCGGTTCCGCCGGATGTCGCGTAACCCAAAACATCATTCCCTCCAATCCAAAGGGAGAAAAAGGTAGGGCTTTGTGCCACCGCATCACCCACTACGGTTGCTGTGGCAGCACTGGCAAAACGTCCAAAATACGGGTTAAGTGTTCCGTATCCCGCGATGCCGAGGTGGTAGCTCTTCGCTCCTGGCACCCCAAGGTTGTTAAACGGACCTGCGACGGTCGTGCCGAATACCGTTCCGGACACACCGGATACGTTGGCAGGACCCGACCCGTTGAAGTACAGACGTGTTGGGAACTGCGGGATCTGCACACCTCCGGCAGAGAAACCTCCTACGTTGTCTGTCATGAACGGCGTGGTGAAAGCACCACCTCCGGCCAGGGCAAACTGTTGGGCGATAATGTTAGGATACGCATTCTCCTGTCCTGCCTTGAACAGCGCGTTGTCGCTGAAGCCGGCCGCAAATGAGTCACCGAGGGCGACGTATTTTGAAAGGTCGGCCGAGCCGGATGTAATCGGCTCTTCGGCAGGGGTACTGTCGTCCTGGCTACAGGCTGAAACAATCAGCGACGCCAGCAACACCCATTTCATATTCTTTATCATGATTCCAGAAATTTTATCGTTAGCAATGTGTTATGGGTTGATGGTCAGTGATGCATAGAGGATACGACCCACTTGCCCGGCACCAATCACCTGAATGTAGTCGCCTCCGAAGATGTTCGAACCTCCGATTTTCAGCAATGATTTGATCGAAGGGATCGCATAGTTGATCTGTGCGTCGAACACGGTGTTTTCTGGCACCATGCCATCGGCGAAAGACGCCTGGTATAGATACTCACTGTTCCAGCGTACGTTGAAGTTGTAACCAAAATTTTTGAAGAGTTTGGCATTCGCGAACGTACCCTTGATGCGGTGTTTCGGCGTGTTGAAGCCCGGAATGAACGACGGATCATCGCTTTGGTTGAAGTCAAAATCAGCGTAGTTATAGTTGACACCGAGTTCGAAATCTTTGTATACTTTCTTAGAAAGACCAATACCGACACCAAACGAAGTCACCTTCGCTGTAGTGTTGGTATACACCTGGTACACGCGACGGTCACCAAAACCAAGTGCCTGGTAACCCAATTGTACGGCTGGGTCGGTCGAGTCAGCGCCTGCCACACCATAATACGGTGTGATGACACGTGACTGGTTCAGGAAGTCGTTATAAATGTTATAGAAGCCGTTGATGTCAACCGACAGATTGTTGTTGACTACAGAGCGATATCCTACTTCTATCGCCTGCACGCGCTCTGGCTTCACGAGTCCGATTTTAGCCACTTGAAGGTCGGCCGGGTTCTGTGACGCAGCAAATGCCTGTACGGATGAAAGCGTATACGCATTGGTATAGGCATCGCGACCGGTAAGGGTAACCGTAGCCGGCTGTCCGGCAGCTACACCGGCAGAGCTTACGTTCAATGTTTCAACGTAACGATCAAGGTTATCAGGGGCCGAACCGATCAGGGCGAAAGGCCCGAGGTCGAGTCCAATGTACTGGTCTTGGGTCGTAGGGTTACGGAAACCGGTTTGGTACGATACGCGGAAGTTGTGCTCTTTTTTGGCACCGGCGGAATATACCGCGGCGACACGTGGTGAGAAGAATCCATCGAAGTTCTGGCTCTTGTCATAACGGATCGAACCGGTCAGTTTCAGGCGATCGTCCATCACTTTTTTCTGCAACTGCGTGTACGCGCCGTATTCATTGTAACGAATCGGTCCGTCGAAGTCGGTGAAAATGGTACCTGCTGAATTCAACTCGTATTGGCGTACGGAACCACCGACCTGTACTTCAGCAAACTTGATCATGTCCTTGAAGTTGTAGTTCAGGTCGCCATGATACAATTTAGACTCGTCGATGAACTTGGCGCCTTGCGTCAGGTCTGGGTTTTGGATGATGGTGGCCAATGCGTTCTTAAACTCAGGCGATCCCGGCTGGAAACGCGGCAACCCGCCTCCGGTCGGAGTGATGGGAAGGCCTGGTGCCAGGTTGTTATCCGCAAAGTTCCGCGCATAGTTGGCGGCTTCTTTTGCGTTGAGTCCGAGAATGGCTTCTGACAATTGGAATGCCGTAGCGTAATCGGTAAACCATTGCACGTCTGATTTAGCAGCACGGTTGACGTTCCAGGCGGCGAAACGCATATCATACGAGTCCCCTGCATTCTCGTCGGTCATGTAGGCGCGTACGAAGAAGTTGCTACCCTTGAATTCGAAGCGCGTTTGCTGCATGTAGAAGTTCTTCAGTGCATAGCGGTTGGCGCCTTGGTAAACCGTGTTACCGAAACCGAGTTTGTGTTGGAGGATGATTTCCTTGTCATCATTCCATGGTTTGAAATGGAGGGAGAAATCGGCCTTTACGCTTTCGATGTTGTTATCGGTAAGGTCTTGCTCGCGGTACCCTGTGCGGCTTACCTGCCCCACGTTCGAGATAAAGGTCGTAACCTCATCACCATAGGTATTGAGTCCGTCGTAGTTTTGGTTGATGTCATGTCCGACGCCACCTGCTGTCATACTGCGGGTATCGGCAGCGATCCATTCAGTAGCACGCATGTAGGTAAAGTTCGCCTTCGCTGCAAAATGGCGCGTGAAAGCGTGGGCGGCACGGATACCGAAGTCGTAATAATCGTTGGTGCCCGCTGCATCCTGAGACGTTTGTCCGTATTTAAAATACGTGCTGATCCCCTGGTACTGGAACGGGCTCTTGCTGTTCATGAACAGGATGCCGTTAAACGCGTTCGCACCATAGAGTGCCGACGAAGCGCCTGGCAGCAATTCGACGCTTGCGACATCGAGGTCAGATACCCCAATCAGGTTACCCAATACAAAGTTGAGCGCGGGAGAGGAGTTGTCCATACCGTCTACTAACTGCAGGAAACGGGTGTTGGCTACTGTCGCGAAACCGCGGGTGTTGATGGATTTAAAGGAAAGGGAGCTCGTGTTGAAGTGCACTTCCTTCAGGTTCTCAAGTCCGTCGTAAAAGGTCGGTGAACTGGTGTTGCGGATGTCCTGGATGCCCATACGCTCGATGGTCACCGGCGATTCGAGCACCCGTTCTGGTGTACGCGACGCCGAGACGACGATCTCGTTAAGCACTGTCTCCTCTTCTTGCATCGAGACGTTCACGACCTGGTCGAGTGACGTCACATTCACGCTTTGAGACGTGTATCCCACGCTTGAAAACACCAATGTGAATGGTGGTTTCTTCGATACTTTCAGGGAAAACTTCCCGTCGGTCCCGGTGGAAGTCCCGGCTGTATCACCACTAACCGTAACCGTGACGCCCGGAAGCGCCAGGCCATTGTTATCGGTGACCGTACCGGAAATCGTGCCCTGGGCCAACGCAACAGCGCTGAAAAGCAACGATAAAATGAGTCCGTAAAGTTTCATTGGTTTTGATTTTGTTAGTTTATCCCGCCAAACTACAAATTTTTCTAATATCGTCAAAAAAGGGCAGGTAATTTTCTTAATCGTTGAAAATTACGAAAGCGATAACGTTATCTTACAACGAATACTTTATTAAATATTTGCTAACGAATAGTTCGAAACACTGTTTATTAAAACTATGTATGCATATAATTGAGAGGAAAATTCAATTTTAGTCAAAAACAAAAAAAGCGGGTTTCTCGCCCGCTTTTCCTTCTATTTTCGTTTCCGTTTACTCTACTGTGACCGACTTGGCGAGGTTTCGCGGCTGGTCGACATTACAACCGCGCATAACGGCGATGTGATACGACAGCAATTGCAGCGGAATCGTCGTCAATAACGGCGACAACGCATCGGCTGTATCTGGCACCTCAATTACATAATCGGCAAGGTCGCGGACCTGTACATCCCCTTTCGTGACAACGGCGATGATGCGTCCGCTTCGCGATTTGATTTCCTGGATGTTACTCACCACTTTGTCATAATGCCCTTGTTTCGGCGCAATGACAATGACCGGCATTTGGTCGTCAATCAACGCGATCGGACCGTGTTTCATCTCAGCCGCCGGGTACCCTTCCGCATGGATGTACGATATCTCTTTTAGTTTAAGCGCTCCTTCAAGGGCCACAGGGAAATTATACCCTCGTCCTAAATAAAGACAATTTGCCGAATTCTTGAACGTGCGGGCAATATCCTGTGCGACATCGTTCGTCAAAAGGGCCTCTGCCACTTTCTCAGGGATGATGGTCAATTCTTGTAAATAACGGTGGAAGTCCGTATGCGACAGCGTTCCTTTCGCCTTCGCAAGTCGCAGGGCAATCAGTGTAAGGATGGTAATCTGTGTCGTAAACGCTTTGGTCGATGCGACCCCAATCTCAGGACCGGCATGGGTGTAAGCACCCGCGTGGGTTTCACGTGAAATCGACGAACCTACCACGTTACATACCCCAAACACAAAGGCACCGTTTTCTTTTGCCAGTTTAATGGCAGCCAGCGTGTCGGCAGTTTCGCCCGACTGTGATATGGCGATGACGATGTCGCGTTTGTTAATGATCGGGTTGCGATAGCGGAATTCAGATGCGTATTCCACCTCTACCGGTATGCGGGTAAACTCTTCAAATATGTATTCCGCCACCAAACCGGCGTGCCACGATGTGCCACAGGCGACGATCAGGATGCGCTCGGCGTTCAGGAATTTTTCGAGATTGTCTTCGATACCTGCCATTTTGATGATACCCTCGTCGGCCAACAGACGGCCGCGATAGGTGTCGCGAATCACATTGGGCTGTTCGTAGATTTCCTTCAACATGAAGTGATCGTATCCGCCTTTTTCAATCTGCTCAAGGTTCATCTGGAGTTCCTGCACATACGGATCAACGACCGAGTCATCTTTTATGTTGCGAACGCTGAGCGGCTTGCCCATTGCGACTACAGCCATTTCTTCGTCTTCCAGGTAAACGGCATTCGAGGTATATTCGATAAAAGGAGACGCATCCGACGCGATAAAAAACTCGTTGTCACCGATACCGATGGCCAACGGACTTCCCAAACGGGCCACGACGAATTCGTCAGGATTGGTTTTGTCGAACACCACAATGGCGTAGGCTCCGACTACTTGGTTCAATGCGATCTGCACCGCTTTGCCCAGTTTCGCCTTTTCCTTTTTCTGGACTTCCTCGATCAGGTTGACGAGTACTTCCGTATCGGTATCAGAGGTGAAGGTGTATCCCCTTTTGATCAGCTCTTTTTTGAGTGGCTCGTAGTTCTCGATAATACCATTGTGGATGATACACAGATTGCCCGAGTTGGAAACATGCGGGTGCGAATTAACATCATTCGGCACACCGTGCGTCGCCCAACGCGTGTGGCCCATCCCAATCGTTCCGTTGGTCGTGATTTCCTTCGACCGCTCTTCGAGGTCGGTGACTTTGCCTTTGGTTTTGGATACTTTCAGTTGAGACCCGTCATATAACATGACACCCGCACTGTCATATCCTCTATATTCCAACCGCTTAAGGCCTTTTATAACCAGCGGATAGGCCTCGCGGTGACCGATGTAACCTACAATTCCACACATATGTTTGTCTTATTTGGTTTTGGTGTACCGAATTTCAAATTTAATGTTTTTTGCGTCGGCTGTATTACCCTTAAGAACGGTTCCGAATGGGTGCAGCACGGACCCTCGGGGTAATTGTACAGTCGCATCGTCGTCTCGTCCCTTCAGGTTGTCGGCTGCCGCAATGCTTTCCGTAACCGTTAAGCCCAGTCGTACATCGTCCTGGGTTCCTTTCACCAATGCCCGCAAGTGGTTCGTGAGGCGTATGGTATAGGTTTCTTCACCTGTTTCGTCATCGGTAGAACGGAAACCGCCAAAGAGATACTTGTCGTATTTCCGATTGCTGCTCGTTGTGACGTCGAGGGTATAATCGGCTATCGGAAGGTTCGTGTCGGCATTGTAGAGGTACACGCGTAACGGTTCCAGTAATGTTCGCAGACGACTGCGGTCGACTGTGAACGTTAGGTTCGCTTCATTGATAAGCCATCCTTCATCGATCATCTTTTGTAATTCGCCCGGAACCTCTCCCTCATTTGGACGTTCCCCGAACAAATCGATATACACAATAGAGCCGTTCCCGCCTTTAAGGTATAGTATCTCGTCACCTTCCGTCTGGTTGACGTTATCAAGAGCGTTGGCATACTCCGCGCCAAAACTATTCTCCTGTAAGCTTACCGTATTCCCGGTCAGGTTCATTACAAAGGTTTTTTGTGTGCGGGTCGTAACTCCATCCGTAGTCTTATCCTCCGAATAGTAAACGGTTATGCTGCCCTTTTTGAAGTCGAGCAGGCCGTATGAGCTACCCGTCGGTGAAGTAGCCGTGGTCTTGAAATACAAGCCCCGCATGTAATCACGGAAGGAGGTGTTATTGGAGAGCTTGCCATCCGGTGCTTCCAGTATCTTTTTCTTGAAGTAGTTTTTATTGAGCATCAGTCGCATGCCCGGCGCCACACGCGTAGTGTCGGTTGTGGTGGGATCGTCCTCATTAGGCGTGGTGAGGTAAATCTCCCGGTCGCTGAACTTGAAGTTTTCGTTTTCCTGTGTCCGCGTTGAGTTATTCAGTGCAGGAGCACTTGTAGCGGTCGTTCCGTCTTCAAAAGCACCTTTGAGTAGCGTTGTAAACAGGCTGGCATTCGACGTATAATACACCTGCGCCTGGCTGAAATCAGGTGGCGCAAGGGCATTGATGAAATAATTCGACTCGAAGACCTCGAGTTTCATCTTCTGGCTTCCGTAAATCGAATCGAGTTCGTATTCGCTGTTTCCGTCAGAATCGGTCAGCAACTTGGTGCTGAAATATGGGATGTAAAGTGCTACTGAGTCTACCGTAGGGTTGTCTCCGAATTCGGTTGCAAGTGCCGCTGATGTAAGCTCCAACTGCGTTACGAAGTCGGCATGCGTGGTGCCGAAGGTGCTTCCGTTTCGAAGAATCCCAAGCGGATTGATTGCCAGGTTATTAGTTTGCACTTCTCGAACCGGTTGGTTAAAAGCACGAACGGTCGCAAGTTCTGCTTTTTGGATATTCAGGTCGTCATCGTCAATATTGAGGCCCGAGTCGATATCGGTGTAGTCTTTGTCGCATGAAACCAGCGACACAATAAAAAGCAGGAAAACGGCAGAAAAGCCGGCAGACAGGAAATGCTTCATGGCAAAAAAATTACAATACTTTGGTTTTGTAGAAGTTAGTGTAGGCTTCTGCAAACCGCTCTTTCGGCGCGAAAGGTAGAAAAGGTTTCCCTGATGCTTCTATATATTTTGTTAAACTTGGAGGCACGTCTTCAGAGGCAATAATGACGGCATCCGAGTGTTTAATCGTTGTTTTCAGGAGGTTCTCATACGTCGGTTGGGCCAGGTCGGCGATATCGCTTTCCGGGATGCCGTCGAACTTCACTTTTTCAATCATGTCGGTACTCAGGCTTTCGTCGAACGACTTGCCATACACCGATGTAACGATACGCGTTTCGGCAAAAAGCGCTTCATTTTTATAGAAATGTTTCATATAAACCGGAAGCATGCCCGCCAGCCAACCGTGCACATGGATGATGTCGGGTACCCAGTTGAGTTTCTTCACCGTCTCAACTACGCCTTTGGCAAAGAAGATCGCACGTTCGTCGTTGTCAGGATACAAAACACCCTCCTCATCGGCAAAGGTGGCCTTCCGTTTGAAGTATTCGTCGTTGTCGATAAAATATACCTGGATGCGTTCCTTTGGGATGGAGGCAACCTTGATGATTAACGGCATGTCGAGGTCGTTAACCACGAGATTCATACCGGAAAGCCGGATGACTTCATGCAGTTGGTGCCGTCGCTCGTTGATGTTGCCGTATCGCGGCATGAAGATTCGGATTTGCCCACCCTGGTCGTTGATCATCTTCGGCACGTCGTACGACATCAGGGAGACTTCATTTTCTGCCAGGTATGGCACCACCTCCGATGACACGAACAGTATCCTTTTGTCCTCCATATAAAATGTATCAGTACGTATTTACAGCACTTAAAACAGGCAAAAGTACAAATTTTTGTGGATTTATCGCGTAAGTCTTAAGTTTGCACCTCCTTTCACACCACGCTACCATGGTTGTTTTTGAGTCGACGGAGCACCTGCGGGGCCATCTTTCCTCCCTCCGTAAGCCGGATACCACAACGGGTTTCGTGCCGACGATGGGGGCTTTACACGATGGTCATCTGTCGCTCGTTTCGCAATCGTTATCCGAAAATAACCTTACCGTCGTGAGCATTTTCGTGAACCCGACACAGTTCAACAACGCCGACGACCTGGCCAAGTATCCCCGCACGTTGGAGGCCGATGTTGCTAAACTACAGCAACTTGATACACAGGTGATTGTTTTTGCGCCGACCGTCGACGACATATATAAAGGAAAGACGGTGTCGCATCATTTTGATTTTGACGGACTCGAGAACGAGATGGAAGGGCGGTTCCGTCCGGGTCATTTCGACGGCGTTGGCACCATTGTCAAGACCCTGTTCGAAATCGTCGAACCTACCCGCGCCTACTTCGGTGAAAAAGATTTCCAGCAACTCCAGATTGTGCGAAAAATGACCGAGAAGGAAGGACTTCCGGTCGAGGTGGTGGGTATGCCGGTGTTTCGCGAACCGAACGGACTCGCCATGAGTTCGCGCAATGAGCGGCTGACGGAAGAAGAACGAAAGCGTTCGTCGTATATTTTTCGCGCCCTCAACACGGCCAAAACCCTTTTCCACACCAAAAGCGCGAACGCCGTAGCAGCGGAAATCGCCGCGGGCTTTCAATCGCAGGACGGGATGGAACTCGAATACTTCGAAATTGCCGACGAGGCCACGCTTCGTACGTGCAAACGCAAGAGCAAGAAAAAACGGTATCGTGCCTTTATCGCCGTATTCGTAGGCAAGGTGCGTCTCATCGATACCATTGCATTAAATTAATTACCTTTGCGCCATGCAAATCCAAGTCGTAAAATCGAAAATCCATCGCGTCACCGTTACAGGGGCTGACCTGAACTATATCGGCAGCATCACGATTGATGAGGCACTGATGGATGCGGCCAATATCATCGAAGGGGAAAAAGTATCGATCGTCAACATCAACAACGGCGAACGACTCGAAACCTACGTCATTAAAGGCAACCGGAACAGCGGCGAGATTACGCTGAACGGTCCTGCCGCCCGAAAGGTGCAGAAGGGCGATATCATCATCATCATTTCGTATGGCATCCTCGAGTTTGAGGAAGCCAAATCGTTCCGCCCGTCACTCGTCTTCCCGAACGAAAAAGACAACTCCCTGACCTAGTCCTGTGTCGACCAAGCTGAAAACCATCGCGGGTGCCGTCATTCCTCTTCTTCTCGGATTGGCCTTCACCGTGTATTCTTATTGCTCGTTTTCTCCCGACGAACGAAATGTGATGAAGTCGTACTTCGTCACCGCTAACTATTATTACGTTGCGCTCTCGCTCGCCCTGGCCGTGTCCGGATATGTGTTACGGGCCCACCGATGGCGGCATACACTCACCCAGATTGGTGTCAAACCTGAATTTCGCCTCAACTTCCTGGCCGTCAGCATCGGTTATTTCGTCAATCTTACCATTCCGCGATCCGGCGAATTTTCGAGGGCCCTCGTGCTGAAAAACTACCGGGGCGTGCCCTTCGACAAAGCCTTCGGAACGATTGTAGCCGAGCGTATCGTCGACTTCTTCCTGTTGATGGCTTTCATCCTCGCGGCGGTGGTGTGGGAATATGACACACTTCGCGACTTCCTGCTGCAACACATCCCTCTCAAAAAACTCCTGATCCTGGCGGCAATTTGTCTCGTAGGGATGCTCGTTTCGTTGTACCTCTATTTCAAATCGGAATGGAAACTGGTGCTGTTGCTAAAGGAAAAAGTCAACGGGCTAAAGGAAGGGGCCGTCAGTGTATTCCGCATTCCACACAAAGGGATGTTCCTGCTGGAGACCCTCCTGATCTGGATTTCCTACGTACTCATGTTCTACACCACCACCCTGGCGCTCGACGAAACCTCAGGTATTTCCTTTGGATCCGTATTAGTCGCGTTTGTCATCGGAAGCCTGGTCATTGCGTTTACCAACGGTGGCTTTGGTTTCTTCCCGCCACTGGTAGCAAGTATCCTTTTTTTGTATGCCGTTCCGCGCGAAGCGGGCACCGCTTTCGGCTGGATTGTATGGACATCCCAGTTCGTTATAACGGTTTTCCTCGGTATTTTTGGCTTTTTGGCGTTAACCTTCACGCCTAAAACTAAAATTTAGCTATTTTAGACTCCCGTACCGCCTGAACCAGAGGGGCGCGGTCTCCCCAACATGAAAAAGAGTCTTCTTCTGCTGCTTGCCTTTTTTTGCGTCGGTTCATACGCACAACGTAGTCGCGACACCCTTTTTTCGGAAAAGCTGAACGCTGATCGCACGTTCACCGTGTCGCTTCCGCTTTCATACGGAAAAGACAAGAACCGAAAATACCCGCTGCTGCTGTTATTCGACGGCGAATACCTGCTCGACGCCTTTGACGGAGCCTTCGCGTATGGCAATTACTGGGATGACCTTCCGGAAGTTATCATCGTAGGGCTTGACATGAATAAGGACAGCCAGCGGGAAGCGGATACCACGCTTGACCAGGAAGGCCTCCCGACCGAAACCGGCGCACACTTTTTTGAATTCGTAGGCGCGGAACTCATCCCGGCCCTCGAAAAGAAATACCGAATCGCACCCTTCCGGATTATCGCCGGCCATGACCTCACGGCGGGCTTTCTGAACTTGTGGCTGTATAAGGACGATCCGTTGTTCTCGGCCTATATCTCGCTAAGTCCGGAATTTGGTGAACAAATGCGCGAACGCATCCCAACGATGTTGATGACACTCAAGAAACCGATTTACTATTTCCTCGCTTCCGCGGATGGCGACCTGCCCAACGACCTACAGAACATTCAGACGGTCGATACGAACATCAAGACGGTCAAGAACGACAACCTGCATTACCGCTATGAGGAATACCTCGGCGCGTCGCACTATTCGATGGTACTGCATGCCATTCCGGATGCGCTCTACCATATCTTCGGGCCGTATCAGCCCATTTCCACAAAGGAGTTCCAGGAGAAAATCGTGACCATGCCCGGCGGCTACGTCGAATACCTCACCAAAAAATACGAAACGGTACGCAAATCGTATGGAATGGACATGCCAATCCGTATCGGTGACTTCAAGGCCATCGAAGCGGCCATCCTGAAAAACAAAACCTACGACGACTTCGAGAAACTGGCAGCCCTCGCCAAAAAGGCGTATCCGAAATCAATGCTTTCCCAATACCACATGGGCATGTATTACGAGAAAAAAGGCGATACCAAAAAAGCGGCGAAAGCCTACCAGAACGCCTATCTGTTAGACGAAATCGGCGATCTGACCAAAGATATGATGCTTGAAAAAGCGGATGCCATCAAAAACGGCGAAATCAAGTAATGTCAAAAATACGAACGGCTTTTTTCTGCCAGAACTGCGGCACGCAATTTCCGAAGTGGCAAGGTCAGTGCACCGCCTGTAAACAATGGAATACCATTGTAGAGGAAGTCATCCAGAAAGAAGAGAAAACCAGTTGGAAACCCACCGCTACCGAAACCCGGAAGGCGGCAAAACCCCTTCGCGTAAAAGAAATCGATTCGGCCCAGGAATTTCGTCTGCCAACCGGCGACGGTGAACTCGACCGCGTACTCGGCGGAGGCCTGGTACCCGGATCGTTGACTCTATTAGGAGGTGAACCCGGCATCGGTAAGTCCACCTTACTACTGCAAATCGCGCTGCTGCTTCCCTTCCGAACCCTTTATGTGTCGGGCGAAGAAAGCCAGAAACAGATCAAGATGCGCGCCGACCGTATCACCCAGCGCGAAGACAACTGTTACATCCTGACGGAAACCAAGACCCAGCAGATCTTCCGGCAGGTCGCGGAACTCGATCCGGAAATCCTTATCATCGATTCGATCCAGACGCTACACACGGATTATATCGATTCGTCGCCCGGCAGCATCTCCCAAATACGGGAGTGTACGGCGGAATTGATCAAATTCGCGAAAGAAAGTAATGTTCCCGTCATCCTGATTGGACATATCACCAAAGATGGCACCATCGCCGGGCCGAAGATACTGGAGCATATGGTCGACACCGTACTGCAGTTTGAAGGCGATCGCAACCACGTCTATCGCATCCTTCGATCCCTCAAAAACCGATTCGGTTCCACCGCGGAGTTGGGGATTTACGAAATGCAGGGCTCCGGACTGCGGGAAGTATCCAACCCATCCGAAATCCTGATTTCCCATCGGGAAGAGGAATTGTCGGGCACCGCCATTGCTACCACACTGGAAGGCATGCGTCCGCTGATGATCGAAATCCAGGCGTTGGTCAGTTCGGCCGTTTACGGAACACCGCAACGCAGCACCACAGGCTATAACGCCAAACGCCTCAACATGATACTGGCCGTTTTGGAAAAACGCGCCGGATTCCGACTCGGGGCCAAAGACGTCTTCCTCAATGTCACCGGCGGCATCAGTGTGGATGATCCCGCTATTGACCTCGCCGTAGTGGCCGCCATCCTCTCCTCGAATGAGGATATCGCGGTTGGAAAAGACTTCTGTTTTGCAGGGGAAGTCGGTCTTTCAGGCGAAATCCGGCCCGTGAACCGCGTCGACCAGCGTATCCAGGAGGCGGAAAAACTGGGCTTCTCGACCATTTTCATATCCAAATACAATAAAGTATCTTTGAAGGATACCCTGATTCGCGTGCACCTCGTGAGCAATATCGAGGAAGTAGCCAGCGTTCTCTTCGGTTAATACTTTATGGCGATACGGAAAAAGAAACTCTACCGCATCCTGGCGATTGTCGCCGGCATACTGGCGTTGCTGGTCATCCTCTTTTTTATTTTCCGCGATTCGTTGTTACAGGCAGCAATTGGCCGGATTTCAGCCAAACTCGACCGCGACTACAACAGCACCCTCACGATTCAACATGCCGAGTTCGACGGATTGATGGGCGTACGCCTTCAGGATGTGACCCTAACCCCGAAGGAAGCCGACACCCTGCTCCGCATCCGGAAAGTACGCACCCGCATCGGTTTTTGGCCGCTACTCAAAGGCGACATCCAAATCGGGACGCTCGAAGTGTCGAACGGATTCGTGCAATTGGTACGGAAAGACTCGATTACCAACTTCGATGCCTTCCTCCATCGCACAAAAGACGAGAAGGCGGAAGACGACAGCTCTGGTCGTGATTATGCGGAACTCGCAAATCGCCTCATTTCGAAATTGCTGAACCTGGTGCCGACCGACATGAAGATCGAGCGGCTCGCGTTCATCATCCATGACAATGGTAAAAATGCACGGGTCGACCTGCAACAACTGACCCTGGCGGATGAGCAACTGGAAAGCGCCATCGCCGTGCAGACCAACACCTTCCGGCAGCGCTGGCGCATTACGGGCTTCGCCGATCCGCGGGACAATCAGGCGGATATCCGGTTTTTTAACCGCGACACAGGTGCCATCCGGATGCCGTATCTCGACGAGCGGTACAATTTGAAGGCGAGCTTCGACTCGGTACGCCTTAAAGTCGACAATATCGATATGGACGGAGGCGAACTCCATATTGACGGTTTCACTTCAGTAGCCAACCTCCATATCAACCATCCGAAAGTGGCCAGTAAAGACGTCGTCATCCGCAACGCCCGGTTCGATTACCGCTTCCTACTAGGGGAACATTTCGTATCGGTTGACAGTGCTTCGACCATCACGCTGAACAAAGTCAAATTCCACCCCTACCTTTCCTACGCTACCGAAAGCGACACCATCTACCAACTGAAGGTTGACATCCCAAAAATAAAAGCGCAAGACTTCATCACCTCGCTGCCTACCGGTCTTTTCACCCATTTTGAAGGTATGGAAGCCGAGGGGTCGTTCAGCTACCGGCTCGATTTCAAATTCAACAAGAACAACCCAAAAGACCTGGTGTTCGACAGTTCCCTGAAAAAAGAAAACCTGCGTATCACCAAATTCGGTGAAGCGAACCTAAACAAGCTCAACGGCGATTTTGTCTACCACGCCATCGACCACGGACGGGTGCAACGCGGGGTGCTCGTAGGCACGGCCAACCCCGATTTCACGCCACTCGACCAAATATCGCCTTACCTGCGAAAATGCGTGCTAACGACGGAAGACCCTTCGTTCTTCCATCACAAAGGCTTCATCGCAGAGGCGTTCCGGCAGTCGATTATCAAGAACATACGTACGAAGAAGTTTTCACGCGGGGCGAGCACCATCAGCATGCAGTTGATCAAAAACGTGTTCCTGACGCGGGAGAAAACGCTGTCGCGGAAATTGGAGGAAATTCTGCTGGTTTACATCATGGAAAACAACCGCATCGTTAGTAAAGAACGGATGCTGGAAGTGTATTTCAACATCATCGAATGGGGACCTGATATCTATGGGGTGGGCGAAGCGAGCCGCTTTTACTTCGACAAACATCCGTCGGCGCTGTCGTTGAACGAATGCCTGTTCCTGGCTAATATCATCCCGAGGCCGAAAGGCTTTATGTGGCAGTTCGGCGGTGATGGCAACCTGCGGAAGTCGGCTATACAGAAACAAGACTTCCTGACGAACCTCATGATGCGCCGTGGCTTGCTTACGGCCGACGATACGATTTACAAATCGCTGCCGGTGGTCATCTCCGGACGCGCCAAGAGTTTCATCCGCATCCACCAGCCCGACTCGATTGCCGTCGACTCAACGGCGGTCGATGACGAATTTAATTTTTGACGTTCCAACCTTTGGCCAGGATTTCGGCTCCTAACCAAAAAACACTCGTATGAAGAAACTTCTTTTTATGTTGCTTTGCGGCAGTTCGCTTGCCGTGGCACAAAAGCCCGTCTTCACCTCCGCGAAGGTGCTGGCGGCCAACGTCTACAGCAACGCCGCTGAATTATCACAGACCGCAACGGTATCGCTCCCAAAGGGAACCAGTGAAATCGTCATCAAGAACGTCGCCGACCAGTTGCTGGAAAACACCATCCGGATTGGCGCCCCCTCCAGTGTGACCGTCCTCTCGTCGCAATTCACCAACAATTATATCAAAGAATATGAATTGGATGAGAACAGCCGTGAAGTAAAGGTCATTCGGGATAGTATACAGCTATTGGAAAAGCAAGTGCAACGGACCATTAACCTCAAGGATGCGGAAGCAAAAGCCATCGAATTGCTCGACGCCAACCAAAAAGTGACCAGTACGGCTTCGGGCACCGCCGTTGAACTGGCGAAACTGATGGCGTATTACCGTAGCGAACGACTCAAGGCCGCGAACGCCTATGACGATCTCGATGAAAAACTCAAAGACCAGCAAAAACGCCTGGGCGAACTCAAAAACCGCCTGGAAATCGACAGCCAGAAAAGCGAAAAAATCTCACGGGGCAAACTCGTGCTGCAGGTCATGAACGAGTCGGCCGGCAATGTGCTGTTCGAAATTGCCTACCTGACGCCATCGGCGGGCTGGCGACCGTTTTACGACTTGCGCGTGAATTCGATTTCCGCACCGATTGAAGTAGCCTACAAAGGCCAGGTGTGGCAAAGCACCGGCATCGACTGGAAACAGATCGACCTCAAACTCTCAAGTGGCAATCCGTCGCAGAGCAATACGGCGCCGATTTTGAATGCGTGGTTTTTGCAGTATCAGGATCCACAACAGTTTTTTCAAACCCTGAGTGGGCGGGTAGCAGGTCTTAATGTCGCGTCCAATACGATAACCGAGTATGATGCGTATAAAAGTGTAAAAAAAGAAGAAATAGTAAATGGTAACGGAATAGCCGACTACGTCGATATAACCGAAAACCAACTCAACGTTTCCTTCGACATCGACCTTCCGTACGACGTGGCATCGAACGGAAAACCCCACAGCGTCAACCTGAAACAATTGAAACTGCCGGCCAACTATAAATTCTACGCCGCGCCAAGGGCCGACGACGATGCTTTCCTGCTGGCACGCATCGGCGATTATTCGCAATACAACCTGTTGCCCGGCGAGGCGAATATCATCTTCGAAAATATGTATGTGGGCAAGACGATGCTCAACGCCAACCAAACGTCCGACTCGCTGAACCTGAGCATGGGGCGTGACCGGAAGATTTCCGTCAAGCGGGAAAAACTCGAAGACAAATCGGGCACCAAGTTCCTTTCGTCGAAAAAAGAACAGACGTTTACCTATGAAATCACGGTTCGGAATAATAAGAAAGAGGCCGTTTCGCTGATGCTGAAAGACCAATATCCGCTGAGTACCGACAAAGAAATGGAGATCGAACTCAAACAAAGTGACGGCGCGAAGGTGAATGCCGAAACCGGCATTCTCACTTGGGAATTGGAGTTGAAACCAAACGAAACCAAAAAAGTGCGGCTGAGTTACAAGGTGCGTTCGCCGAAAGACAAGGTGATCTCTAACCTATGATGACCAACAAGTTATCTACAAAACCGCAGCACACGTTGCGGTTTTGTCTTTTATAGGCAGGCCGTGTTCATTTAAGGATATTACGTTACGGAAAAAACCGTACCTTGTCTACTCAATCTACTTGCTATGAAACAGTTATACCTCCTTCTCATTATGATCGGCTTGCCGCTTTCTGCCCAGACGGTCAACATCCAGTTATTTGCCCAGGGATTTAGCGGCATTACCGAAGTTGTCAATGCCGGCGACGCGCGCTTATTCGTGGTCGAAAAAAGCGGTCGCATCAAAATCCTCAATCCCGATGGCACGACCAAAGCCACGCCCTTCCTCCAACTGCCGTCGAATATGCTGGGCAGCAGCAACGAACAGGGGTTGTTGGGACTTGCCTTCCACCCGAACTACGCCACGAACGGCTATTTTTACATCAACTATGTCAATTCGGGTGGCAATACGGTCATCGCACGCTATTCTGTGAGCAGCAGCGATGCCGACCTGGCCGATACCGCTTCGGCCTCCATCCTTTTAACCATTGACCAACCCTTTTCCAACCACAACGGAGGCACGCTGAAATTCGGTCCCGACGGCTATCTCTACATTGGCATGGGCGACGGCGGCAGCGCGGGCGACCCCGGTAATCGCGCACAAAACCTCAACCTGCTGCTCGGAAAAATGCTGCGCATTGATGTGGATGGGGGAAGTCCGTACGCCATTCCTGCCGATAACCCCTACGTCGGTATTGACGGTGCGGATGAAATTTGGGCAGTCGGACTCCGGAACCCTTGGAAATTCTCATTCGACAGCGAAACGGACGACCTTTGGATCGGCGATGTCGGGCAGGATGTCATGGAGGAAATCAATAAAGCCCCTGCCACCACAGCCGGACTCAACTATGGCTGGAAGTGTTACGAAGGCACCTCAGTGTATGCCTCGTGTAATACCCCGGACGTGACCTACACGCCCCCTTTTGCTGAATACAGCCAAGCGTCTACAGGTGGGTGTTCTGTAACCGGCGGCTATGTATACCGCGGCACGGCCTATCCGAACTTTGTGGGGAAATACTTCTTCGCCGATTTTTGCCAGAACCGCATCAATTATGTCGACGAATCAGGCGCGATCACCTACTCGGCCACTTTCAGCGGGTCGAATTTCTACACTACTTTCGGGGTTGACGTCAACAATGAACTGTACGTTGCCGGAAATGCCGGTCGCATTTATAAAATCATTGATACGTCAATGGGAGTGAACGATCTTTCCGTCGCAACCGTCGCGTTGTATCCGAATCCGGGGCGACAATTCGTCTCGGTGAAGACTTCAGGACACACCTTGCCTGCCACTGTCAGCTTACACGACCTGACCGGAAAACGGTTGTGGTCGCAGACGATGACGGAAGCTGAAACTACGCTTGATGTGCAAGGCTTCGCCCGGGGCATTTATATGTTGACCGTAGCGGATGACAAAGGACAACGGACCACAAAACGCCTTGCTATCGACTGATCAGGGCGCGGGGTTCGGGAATCGCTTCTGCACCGCTTCGATTTCGCGCAGGACAGTCGCATCGAGTGTGACCGAAAGCGTTTTGATATTTTCTTCCAGTTGCGTAAGGCTGGTTGCGCCCAGAATCGTACTTCCCACAAATGGTTGCCGACGGATGAAAGCCAATGACAATTCCGTTAGCGTAAGTCCATGACCCGACGCGATCTCGGCATACGCTTCCGTAGCCGCAATGGCTTCCGGCGAGTTGTAGCGCGCGAAATTCGGGAATAAAGTCAGTCGCGCCTCCGCCGGTTGTTGTCCGTTTCGGAACTTACCCGTCAGGCGACCGAAGGCAAGCGGCGAATAAGCTAGTAGCGGCACATTTTCCCGAAGGCTGCATTCCGCGAGCCCGATTTCGTAGGTTCGGTTCAACAACGAATACGGATTTTGCACACTTTGGATACGCGGCAATCCGTGGTGTTTGGCTTCCTCAAGGAACCGCATCACACCCCACGGTGCCTCATTCGAAAGTCCGATAGCCCGGATTTTCCCTTCTTCGATGAGTTTCTGGGCGGTTTGGAGGATATCGAAGGTGTTGTCTTCCCATTCATCTTCCTGTGCTACAAACCCCAATTGCCCAAACATATTCATCTTACGGGCCGGCCAATGCAGTTGGTACAGGTCGATGTAATCGGTTTGCAGGCGCGACAGGCTGTTTTCCACCGACAAACGGATCGTCTCCGGCGTATAGCGCATGTCTTCGCGGATGTAGGGGAGTCCGCGGTTCGGCCCCGCAATCTTACTCGCCAATACGATATCAGATCGGCGTCCCGACTTTTTTAGCCAGTTGCCGATGATGCGCTCGGTATCACCATACGTCGCCTCCCGCGCGGGTACCGGATACATTTCAGCCGTATCGATGAAGTTGATACCGACGTCAAGTGCCGCATCGAGTTGGGAATGCCCCTCCGCTTCGGAGTTCTGTTGCCCAAAGGTCATAGTGCCCAGGCACAAGTTGCTTATGCGGATGCCGGAAGAGCCGAGAAACGTAAAGTCCATAGAAAAAAGAAAGCCCAAAGGTAGGCATTCAACAGGAAGTGCGTGTGCTTAGGCGGCGGTTTCGAACGCGATGAAGTGCATCAACTCTCCTTTCGAATTGAACATCGGGAAGGCTTTGATGTGGCAATCATACGTACGACCGTCTTTGTAATAGTTGATGACGGTCTCTTCGAACGGACGACGGTCGGAAATGGCCTGACGGATTCGAGCCGACGTATTCACATCGGTTCCGGGGCCTTGGAAAATCTTAGGGCTTGCGCCGATGATTTCCTCAGGGAGATAACCGTTCATTCGGGTCATGTTGCGGGTGGCGTGTACGATACGTACCTGCGGGTTCGTAACGACCATTACATGATCTGGTGTGATGAGCGATTCAACATTACGTTCAATCACCCAGCCGTGGCGTTCGCCGAAGGCCAGCACCGCGTAGACGTCATACATAGCGATACGGCGCGCCTCAGCTTCATCGAGGCAGTCCCAGAAAGAAAGCGGTGCTTTCATGGGTTTTTGCCGGGCGAACTGGGCGGCAATGGCTTTATCGTATTGCTCAAATTCGTTCATGACATAGTTTTGCATGGGGTAAATGTAATAGGATTTTGCTTAGTCAACTCACGTTTTGGCCGTCTTTAACCTTTGCCGAACCTATCAGAACTCGAATTTTAGCTGCACAGCCATGGTTTTTTTTTCTTCCGTATTGAGGTTGGTAAGCGATAATCCCAGCAGTCGGACCGACTCTTTCATCTTCTCCTGGTAGAGCAATTCACGGGCCGTTTCGAGCATCAGGGATTTGTCGGAAATGTAATAAGGAAGCGTTTTGCTGCGGGTTTGCAGGGTGAAATCGCTGTATTTGATCTTGAGCGTAACCGTCTTCCCGGCAATCCCATAGCGCCGGATGCGGCGTTCGAGTTCAGCGGCAATACCTTCCAACCGATCCATCATAAACACCTCTGACGTCAGGTTTTCATTGAAGGTATGCTCGGTGGCTACGGATTTTGCCACGCGTTCCGATTTCACTTCACTGTGGTGGATGCCCCGCACAATATGGTAGTAATACGCACCCGACTTACCAAAATGCTCCTCAAGAAAGGCGAGTGACTTTTCTTTCAGGTCGGCGCCCGTGAAAATACCGAGGTGGTACATGCGGTCGGTCGTCACTTTACCCACGCCGTAGAACTTCCGGATGGGAAGTGCTTCCAAAAAGGGAATGACCTCTTCGGGCATTACCGTTTTCTGTCCATTTGGCTTATTGTAATCCGATGCGACCTTCGCGACGAATTTGTTGATGGAAATACCCGCCGACGCCGTGAGTCCGGTCTCTTCGAATATCCGTTTCCGGATTTCGGTCGCGATCAGGGTGGCACTGGGATTGCCCTTTTTGTTCAAGGTAACGTCGAGGTAGGCTTCATCGAGCGATAAGGGTTCTACCTTATCCGTGAACTCATGAAAGATGGCGCGAATCTTCTTCGAAATCTCTTTGTAACGATCGAAACGCGGTTTGACGAAGATGATGTCCGGACAGTTCTTCTTGGCGAGATAACCACTCATCGCGCTCCGGACGCCGAATTTACGCGCTTCGTAACTGGCGGCGGACACCACGCCGCGTAGTTCACTGCCGCCCACCGCAATCGGTTTGCCGCGCAACGCCGGGTTGTCGAGCTGTTCAACAGAGGCATAAAACGCGTCCATATCTACATGGATAATCTTGCGCAACCGCAGAGGTGCCGCCGAAAAAGAGTCGTCCGGATGTAGGTTTTCGTGGGAAAGCATGCCTCCGTAAAAATACAAATTGGCAAGGGGAAATTTCCGTATCTTTCCCTAAAACGAAACCCGATGCTTGAAATCGAACGCAAATTCCTGGTCGCATCCGATGCGTTTAAAACACAAGCCCGCACGCACCAACACATCGCCCAGGGCTACCTTTGCAGCCATCCCGAGCGAATCGTTCGGGTGCGTATCAAAGGCGAAGTCGGCTTCGTGACCATCAAAGGCAAAAGCAGCGAAAACGGCACAACGCGGCTCGAATGGGAAACCGAACTCCCGCTGTTTGAGGCGAAACCGCTGCTGGCCCTTTGCGAACCCGGCATCATCGACAAAACGCGTTATGAAGTCGAATGGGCCGGACACGTTTTTGAAGTGGATGAATTCCATGGGGAAAACGACGGCCTGCTGCTGGCGGAAATCGAGTTGACCTCGGAAGATGAGGACTTCGAACGGCCCGACTGGCTCGGTCTGGAAGTGACGGCCGACCCTCGCTACTACAATGCCTACCTCAGTAAACATCCTTATACCACCTGGAAAGATGCGTAGTTGTCTAGTTCTCTTACTGGCCCTTATCATGGTTTCCTGTCATTCAGGCGATGTGTTGAACACGCTCGATACCGACTTCCCAGACAACCGTTGGCAGGCAGATACATCCAAAACCTTTTCGTTTACCATTGAAAAAGAAGGGAAGTATGACGTAGTGGTCCGTTTCAGCCACGTGGCGGGTTTCCAGTTTCCGGAAGTGCCAATGAAACTAAGCCTTTCGTTGCCCAACGTACCCGCCTATCGCTACGAGCAGCCACTGGAAGTGGTCGATACCAACGGCAAAGATAAAGGGAACTGCTCAGGTGATATCTGCGACCTCGAACAGGTGTTGGCATCCCACATCGAACTGGCGCCGGGTACCTATACCGCTACACTTACGCAACGGTTTCCGAATGCCTACCTGCCTAACGTATTAGGAGTCGGGCTGCGCGTAACTCCGTCATCTTCCCACTAACATGCGCTACCTACTTCTCCTCTTGTTTTCCCTATCGGTATGCGCCCAGCGGATGGAAACGCTGACGTATTTCACAAACGATACGCTTTCCTTACAACTCGACCTTTTCATACCTGACCAACCGGTAAAACAGCCGATGCCGTTGCTCTTGTATGTGCACGGAGGAGGCTTTTCCGGTGGCGACCGCACCTCAGGCCACACCCTCTGCCGTTTTCTGGCGTCGAAGGGCTACGCAGCGGCGACGCTTTCGTATACGCTCTACATGAAAAACAAGAAGTTCAGTTGCGACGGCGTGCTGACAGAGAAAATACGGGCGTTCCGCTATGCAGCCAGCGACCTTTGGCAGGCTACAGCGTTCTTCGTCAGAAAAGCGAAAACGTATAGTATTGATCCAAAGCAAATCTTCATCGCCGGGTCAAGCGCCGGAGGGGAAACCGTATTGCATGCGGCGCTCTGGGACCGGAAACGAATGGACCTCTACAAAAGCGACTTGCCCGACGGTTTTCGATACGCCGGACTCGTTTCGGGCGCTGGTGCCATCATGGACCTCAACCTTATCCGAAAAGACAACCAAATCCCGATGTTGCTCTTCCACGGAAATGGTGACCGGACGGTGCCGTATGGTGCGGCCGCCCATCACTATTGCCCGACAGATGCCAGCGGGTGGCTGATGCTGTTCGGCTCCGGATCGGTGTATGACAAAATAGTGACGCTTGGCGGTTCGGCGGCGTTGTATACCTATTGCGGCGGTGGACACGAATACAGTGGTACATTATTCGAGCAAGACCTGCATCCGGTGTGGGATTTCCTGACGGATGTGTTGGCTGGAACTAAATTCCAATCGCACACGATTATAGCGACAGGAAAGAAAAACGAATTGTCGGCGGCGTATTCGTTTTGCGACTGACTCAGGCAAACTGGTATTCGCGGAATACCTCTCCGATCATATCCAGCGTACGATACAATTCTTCCGGTGTTTCCTCGGTGACCAGGCGTTGGCGGTATTCCTTGAAATTCGGGACTCCTTTGAAGTAGTTGGTGTAATGGCGACGCATTTCTACAATCCCTACGCGTTCCCCTTTCCATTCCATTGACCAGGTCAGGTGGTTTCGGGCAGCTTCTACTCGATCGTCCATGGAGGGAAGTGGTAGATGTTCGCCTGTTTGGAAGTAGTGTTTGATTTCATCGAAAATCCAGGGATAACCGATGGCAGCGCGACCGATCATGATGCCATCGACGCCGTATTTGTTTTTGTATTCAAGCGCTTTTTCAGGCGAATCGATATCGCCGTTCCCGAAAACGGGCATCGTGATACGGGGGTTGTTTTTGATACGGGCAATGTGCGACCAATCGGAATGCCCTTTATACATCTGCGCGCGGGTGCGGGCATGGATGGTCAGGGCCTGCACCCCGATATCCTGCAACCGTTCTGCTACCTCATCAATGTTGATGGAGTCGTCGTCCCAACCCAGGCGGGTTTTTACCGTCACGGGAAGACTAGTTGATCGGATGACGGCTTTGGTAAGGCGTACCATCAGGTCGATATCCTTCAACACGCCGGCACCGGCACCTTTGCACACCACTTTCTTGACCGGACACCCAAAATTGATGTCTACCAGATCGGGCTGCACGGTCTCGACGATTTTCGCCGACATCGCCATGGCCTCTTCGTCTCCTCCAAAAATCTGGATGCCGACCGGACGTTCGTAATCGAAAATGTCGAGTTTCATGCGGCTTTTGATGGCGTCGCGTATGAGTCCTTCGCTCGAAATGAATTCTGAATACATCAGGTCGGCACCATGCTGTTTGCACAGCCGGCGAAACGGCGGATCGCTTACGTCCTCCATAGGGGCCAGTAAGAGCGGGAAATCCGGTAGCTGGATGTTGCCGATTTTGGGCATCGCTTTTTTTTGCAAAAGTACGCCGGATTCGTGGAATTCGCTACACCCTCAGTTGGTTAAGGCACGATCGGGCAAATAGACATCCGTCTGAAGGCATTAACCCCGTAACAGCAATGGGTTCAGATCGGATAACGGTGTCGCGCCATCCAATGCCAAAGGGCTTTCAGGAACGGTCCTTTCGGGCAGCGCCAGATGATGGCAAGGTCTTGTGCGAGCGTTGTTTCCTCATCCAAAAAGCGGAAGACCAACGAGGGGTCGCCTTTGCGGAAAAGTGCCGAAAACACGCTTCGTCCTTTTTGGTTCGACCGCCACAACACGTCGAGTAACAGCGCGTCGTAAAACAGAAAGCGTCCTGCCGTGTGAAAACGACGAAAATCGGCATCGTCCGACAAAAAAGCGACAAGCCGATCCGATAGTTTATCGGTGTTCCGGAAGGTGTAACCGGTTGACGCCTTCGTCCACCCGCCTGCCGTTCCGATGTGAAGGATGTTCTGCGTATTGCGTTTCCAGAAGGGAAAAGTCGTCATAGGGATGCTTCCCTGCTCTTCCTCCTGTATGTCATAGGTTTCGATTCCCTTTTCGGACAGATAGTCGCGAATAGCAGCTTCGTATTCGGTCTTTGGTAGTAGATCCCGCGAAAAAAGTGTGTATTCCACCAGGGCCTCGTGGGACGAAAATGGCAGCACATACATAAAGCGCGTATTCCCCTTTTGCGGGACCGAAAAATCCATGAGTCCGGCCGTAGACGGGTCGAACGCGGCGGCTGGCGTCTTTATAAACCAGCCAACGAAATGTTGTTGCAACATCGGATAGCGCGGGTCATCGGGCGCGCTGTAGAGACTATTAAAAAGCCGATGCCCGACGACTTCCTGGGAACGGGTTATAACGCGGACGTTGTTTCCTTCATCGGCAAACGACACGACTTCGTCCTGTAGCCACGAAACGTTCGGGTGCCGGCGGATTTCCTCTTTTATCTTCTCATAAAACCGTCCGCTTCGGATCAGTCGGTAGCGATACGGATGAAGTGCGAACGTACGCTCTGCCTTGTCGTCAGCGAAGAAAGCCTGCTCCCATTCATGGCCCACGACGTCGTCCCAGGCCGCTGTCCGTTTATCCCAAAAACACCAGGTGCGGTCGTTGGCCGATTTCCGGTCGGGATCAATCAACAGGATGCGATCTCCACCGAAGCGCCCGGAACGCAGCATCTTGTAGGCCGTCATCAAAGCGGCGAGTCCGGACCCGGCAAAAATGTAATCGTAGCGCTCCACCCCGCTAAGATACGGCTTACAGTCGGAACGAGAAACCCAGCGCGATGTAGTAATCCGGTGCGTTTTCCGTGATGCCGAAACCCGACGAGATATCAAGCATGGTGTCGTTGTTCACCAGATAGGTAAACCCACCGTCGAAACTGTGGGCGGCGCTGTCGTTCTCAGGCGCGAAGCCAAACAATTCGGCATAGGCGCCCCATTTGTCGGTGAGGGAGAATCCGGTAGTGAGGGTGTAGATAAAGGTAGCGTCTGGTGTGATACCATCCCATTCCGCTCCGAGATTGTAGCTGAGGGAAAGTTTATTGGTCAGCGTGTGCTGCATCACAAACCGGAATTGCGAGGCGTAATGATCCGCGCGGTAATCGGAAGAAGCAGCGTCCGGCACGAGCATGTGACCAATCAGCGACGTTTTCGGTATCCATCCCGCCTCTTCACAAATCTTGACTTTCATACCCACCCGTATTGGTTCGAAACCACTTGTTTTCGTGCCATCGGCTTCGTCCACGACATAGGTTACGATCAGGCGCAGTTCAAAGGCATCGTTGAGTCCGTACTTCAGCAAGGAAGATGGCAACGCCCAACTGCGGTTGCCGTCCTTCTCCATCGAAAAACCGTTTTCCATCTGGAACATGCCTTTCGGAACAAGATAGGGCGTTTCGGTCTGGTCAGGACGGTCGGCGGCAAGGGGTGCGATATCCTGTGCCATCGCGAGGGTCGGCAATAGGAAAAGTAGGTATAGGTAGCGCATCGTGATTATTTTTAGACAAAACTAAAAATTTAATTTGTAAAAACTAAAAAGGACTGTACTTTTGGGTATCAATTGTATAACCATGGCAAAATCACTGGGTGAAGTCAATGAATCGGTCGTAACGCAGGGCAAACGATCGACCTTTCGAAAAATCCTGGCGTTCTTCGGACCCGCCTACCTGATCAGTGTGGGCTATATGGACCCCGGCAACTGGGCGACCGATATTGCGGGGGGAAGCCAGTTTGGGTACCAACTTCTTTGGGTATTGCTCATGAGCAACCTCATGGCGCTGCTGCTGCAAAGCCTGAGTGCGCGGCTGGGCATTGTGACCCGGCGTGATCTGGCCCAGGCCTCGCGGGAAACCTATCCGCCTTTTGTGAACTACATCCTTTATTTTCTGGCTGAAATCGCGATTGCCGCCTGCGACCTGGCGGAGGTATTGGGTATGGCGATTGGTCTGAACCTGTTGTTTGGTATGCCCTTGCTCGAAGGGGTTTTGGTGACGGTGCTCGACACCTTCCTGCTGCTCTTCCTTATTAACAAAGGCATCCGCAAAATGGAAGCCTTCATCATTTCGCTGGTTGCCATCATTGGGTTGTCGTTCGTCTTTGAGATGATTTTTGCCCAGCCTGACGCAGCCGGCATCGTAGCCGGATTGGTGCCTTCGATTCCCAACGAAACAGCACTCTATATCGCCATCGGAATTATCGGGGCCACCGTCATGCCGCACAACCTCTACCTGCACTCGTCGCTGGTGCAGACCCGTAAGTTCGACCGCAGCCGCGAAGGCGTACGCCAGGCCCTGAAATACAACTTCATCGATTCGGCCATTGCGTTGAACCTCGCGTTTTTTGTGAACGCTGCCATCCTGATCCTCGCAGCCGCGACCTTTTTCAAAAGCGGTCTTTTCGACGTGGCGGAAATACAGGATGCCCATAAATTCCTCGAACCCATACTCGGCAATAAATGGGCCCCAATTTTGTTTGCCGTGGCGTTAATCGCAGCCGGACAAAGTTCGACGATTACCGGCACGCTGGCCGGACAGATCGTGATGGAAGGCTACCTAAACCTCCGCATACAGCCGTGGGTACGGCGGATTATAACACGTTTGATCGCCATCGTGCCTGCCGTGATGGTGATTTACTTTTTTGGGGAAGAAATGACGGGGAAGATGCTCATCTTCAGCCAGGTGATTTTATCGATGCAACTCGGTTTTGCCATTATCCCGCTGATACACTTCGTCAGCGACAAAACGAAGATGAAGGGCTTCCACATCAACCGGCTGACGCAGGTCGCCGCCTGGATTATTGCCCTGATCATCGTATCGCTTAACATCCGTCTTGTATACGGCGAAGTGACCGGATGGCTGGCCGAGTCCGAAAACCCGCTGGTGCTGTGGCTGACGGTGGTGCCGTTGTTGGTTGGGTTTTTCCTTTTACTCGTGTACATCGTCGTCAAACCGTTCGTCATACGGCCACGCGACCATATCTATAACCATTCGCCCCACAACCTACACCTGAAGTTCAAACGGAGGCCCGTGGCATCGCGTCAAAATATTGCCGTGCTCGTCGATTTCTCTGACGCCGATCAGGTGGCCCTGAACCACGCATTTGAATTGGGTGGAACCGATGCCCGTTACACGCTGATCCACGTGGTGGAAACGGTGGGCGCGATGATGTATGGCGATGACATCGAAGACCATGAAACCACGATGGATGAAGAATTGCTACGGGAGTATGAAGGCCTATTGACTAACAAAGGATATGTGGTGACCACGCAACTGGGCTTTGGCAAACCACACCGCACCATCCCGGCTATGGTGGAAGCCGGGCACTATGACATACTCGTGATGGGTACACACGGCCACACCGGCTTTAAGGATATCCTGTTCGGCACCACGGTCGACAAGCTTCGCCATCGTATCCGGATTCCGCTGTTCATCGTCAATTCTTAACCTGTGCTTGTTGCAACATGACGCTCTCAGAAGAAAATTACCTCAAAGCCATCTACCACTTGACGACGCTCGGCGGAACGGAAGTCAGCACCAACGCCATTGCGGAGAAGATGGAGACGAAGGCATCCTCCGTGACGGATATGCTACGCAAATTGGCCGAAAAGGAACTCATCCACTATAAAAAATACCAGGGGGTGTCGCTCACCCAAACGGGGCGTCTGGCGGCCAAAATGATTGTGCGAAAGCATCGGTTATGGGAAGTATTTCTGGTGGAAAAACTGGCATTCGCCTGGGACGAAGTACACGATATAGCCGAGCAGTTGGAACACATCCAATCACCCGAACTCGTTGACCGACTGGATGATTTCCTGGGCAATCCGACGGAAGATCCGCATGGCGACCCGATTCCGGACCGCGAAGGCCGTATCCTCAAAACCGAAAAACAATTAGTGGCGGAACTGGCAGAGGGGCAGGAAGGCGTTTGTGTAGGCGTGCGCGATACCTCGTCGGAATTCTTGCAATACCTCGATAAAAACGGCATCGCGTTGGGTGCTCACATCACGATAGTGGGGCACGAACCGTTCGATGGTTCGCTGGAAATACGGGTGGACGGTGACCTTCATTCCATCTCGGGAAAAGTAGCGGCCAACCTCTTCGTCAAGCCCGTTTAGCAACCACAATCCGTGCCACAGTTCCCCTTTTTGGCTTTCCGTTTCGGCCAAAAGAAGCGCTTTGCGATGTAGCCGACGGCTATCGCCAGAATGCCATACGAAACGAGAAGTTGCCAATCCATACTGCAAAGTTAGAAATAAACGCCGCCGCCGATGCCAATGAAATCATAACGCGGCGAAGCGATTCGCAGATGTTCGTAGCCTGCCGACACGAAGTAGTTCTTCAGGTGGTAGCGCGACGACAGCTCGAACACCTGCACAGGGGATTCGTTGACGGCACTCCAGGTGGCCGATCCGGCGAAACTCCATCGTTTCTTCAGGAACACTTCCGCCGACACGCCGGCTGATACGCCGGCCTTATTGACGCCGCTTCCGACATACGTAACGCCCAAATGCCAACCCATGTTGAAGCGGGGCAGCCGGATGCGGTCATAACACACGTGTAATTGGAAGAGTGCGAGACCGTCGTCGGGTTGATCGCGAAAGGCCTCCCGCAATTGGTGCCAATCGGCCCGGGCGTATACATACTGGAAGGGGCGACCGGTTACCTTGAGGTGGTTCGCCTGTATATTCCGGAAATCGGAAAGGAATTGGTTGCTGATGTCCAATCGGCCGAGATTGTCTTCGATTGAATCGCGGTAGTTTCCGATGCCTTCCCGGTAGAACGGATAAGACGATACGCTTTTGTAGAGGCGGTCTTCCGAATTATAATCGCCAATCACTCCGAATTTAAAGATCCCGAAAGTGATGTCGAGGAAAAGGTCCAACAGCGGATGGTCGGAATCATCATCCTGCAATGACGGGCGAGCCTCGGACGACGGGCGGGTCGGCAACGGGTCGGACTTCTCCGATAGTTCTTTTTTGGATTGGTCGATTTTTCCCTGGGCGTTGAGGCCGAAGGATACGAAGAAAAGTACACCCGCTAGGGCGCTACGAACGAATGAACGCATTACTTCATGAATTGATAGACAGCGAGTGCCGATACGTAGGCGATGACACTCATACACAACAATTGGTATAACGGCCATTTCCATGAATTCGTCTCTTTGCGTGTAATGGCCAATGTACTGGCGCATTGCATCGCGAAGGCGTAGAACACCAGCAGCGAGACACCCGTGGCGGTCGTGAACACGCGGGTACCGTCGGGACGGACCTCAGCGGCCATTTTCTCACGGATCGGTTCTTCGTTATCGGCGTCTCCCCCAACACTGTAGATCGTGGCCAGCGTACCGACGAAGACCTCGCGGGCGGCAAACGAACTCAATACGGCAATACCGATTTTCCAGTCGTAGCCCAACGGACGGATGGCGGGTTCGATTGACTTACCTGCAATCCCAATATAGGAGTTTTCCAATTTGTAGGCTGCCACAGCCGAATCATGTTGGTCGGGTGCTATGCGACCCGCGGCGACTTCCTTCGCGATGATCTCGTCGGCCTTTCCGAAGGTATCAGACGGGCCGTAGGACCCGAGGAACCACAGAATGACGGAAATCGCAAGGATGATCTTGCCTGCCCCGGCGATGAACGCTTTCGTCTTCTCAACGACGTTCAACACCACATTACGACCCAACGGCAGTTTGTAATTCGGCATTTCGACCACAAAGAACGACTTCGAACGCAGTTTCATGATGTGGTTCAGCACGGATGCCGACAGTATCGCCGCCAAAAACCCCAGGATGTAAAGCGCCATCAGAGTAAGGCCCTGTGTGTTGAAAATGCCCAAGACCCGTTGTTTCGGAATGATGAGGGAAATGATGATAGTATATACGGGAAGACGCGCCGAACACGTCATGAACGGTGTGACCAGGATGGTGATGAGTCGTTCCTTCCAGTTTTCGATATTGCGCGTCGCCATGATGGCCGGAATCGCGCAGGCAGTGCCCGACACGAGGGGCACAACGCTTTTGCCGTTCAGTCCAAAGCGCCGCATAATCTTATCCATCAGGAAAACGACCCGGCTCATATAGCCGCTTTCTTCGAGGATGGAAATGAACAGAAAAAGGAAGGCAATTTGCGGGATGAAAATGACGATACCGCCGATGCCCGGAATGATGCCCTGCGCGAGCAGGTTGTTCAGCGTGCCGGGCGCCATGTGGTCGGCGACAGAGCCGCTCAGCCAGGCGAAACCGCCGTCAATCCAATCCATCGGGTAGCTTGACCAGTCAAAGATCGACTGGAAGATGAGTAATAAAAGGAAGCCGAAAATGGCATAACCCCACACGCGGTGCATCAAGACCCGGTCAATCCGGCTGCGGAGGTCGCGCGCTTTTGAGGTGTCGGTTACTTTCCCGACCTTAAGTACATCGTTGATGAACTGGTAGCGCTTGATGGTTTCCTTCTGTTGCATCCGCTTGAGCTCGGTGTTCGGCTTGGCGAAATTCTCGGTATCGAGGAAGTTTTTGGTGAGGCCCGAAAAATTCACGTCCTGCGTGATAACCAGCCATAGTTTATAGAGTTGCTGGTTCGGGAAGGTCCGCCGCAGTCCGTTGAAATAATCCGGATCGATACTGGACGCATTCAGGCACGGCTCGGTCGACAACTGCGGATATTCGACGATCAGCTTCTTGAGGTGCATGATGCCGAGGTTTTTACGGGTGCTTACCGAGGCGATACGCGTCTTCAGTTCCTTTTCAAGAAATGGGATATCAAGGGTGATGCCTTTCAACTGCATCCGGTCAATCATATTGATGCAGAGGATGACGGGAATTTCCAGGTCTTTGATCTGGGTAAACAGCAGCAGGTTCCGTTTCAGGTTTTCCACATCGGTCACGAGCACGACGACATCCGGAAAATCCTTGTCGTTGCGGTTCATGAGCAACTCGATGACGACATTTTCGTCGACGGAACTGGCGTTAAGGCTATAGGTGCCGGGCAAATCGAGTACGGTTGCCTTGAAGCCCAGCGGCAGTTGGCAGCTTCCCTGCTTCCGCTCGACGGTGATACCCGGATAATTCCCTACTTGCTGGTTCAACCCCGTCAACGCATTGAAAACCGACGTTTTCCCGGTATTCGGGTTGCCGATAAGCGCGACTTTGATGGTGTTGTCAGACATCTTCGGAAATTAGGCCTCGGTTTCTACCCAAATCTGGCGGGCCGTCTCGATGCGAATGGCCAGGTGGCTTTCGTTTACGTTCAGGTAAATCGGATCACCGAAGGGCGCAATCTGCAACACCTCAACACGATTGCCGGGAAGACAGCCCATTTCGATGAGCTTCAGCGGCACGGCATCGATCTCGAAAGACGCAATCACGGCGTGCTGCCCTTGTTTCAGTTCGGAAAGAGGTGTCTGCACTTATTTAGATTGAATAAGCGCAAAGGTAGTGCTTTTTCGACTTATTCCGACGATTCTGACAGAAACCTGATGTCGTCGATGAGGCGTTTGATTTCGGTTTCTTTGGTGCCGTCGTAGAAGCCCCGTATCCGGCGTTCGCGGTCGACGAGCACAAAGTTTTCGGTGTGCACCATGTCATACATTTCGGCTTCGCTTCCGGTTTTGACGGCGAGGTACGAACTTCGCGCTATTTCGAAGATTTTGCGTTTATCGCCGGTGACGAGGTTCCATTTCCGGGCGTCGACATGGTGTTTTTGGGCGTACGCCTTCAAGACCTCGGGCGTGTCGATGTCGGGTGTGACGGAATGCGACAGGATCATGACCTTTGGATTGTTGCGGATGGCATCCTGCACCTTTTCCATGTTCGAGGTCATAATCGGGCAAATCGTCTGGCAGGTGGTGAAGAAGAAATCGGCCACGTAAATCTTGCCCTCGTAGTCTTTTTGTGTAACGGTTTTACCGTCCTGATTGACAAACGAGAAATCCGCAATGCGATGGTCCCGGCCCACGTGCCATACCGACGGATCGGCGAGCTCGGGATTGACATCCACCGGGTTGAAGATAGGCAGCTTTTTCTCGGTTTTCAGCAGGTTGTAGGCGACGGTAAGGAAGACCACCGAGAAGATCCCCATGGTGATGAGGAAAATGCGGTATTTTTTCAGGAACGCCATGGGTGTAGATTTGCGCCACAAAAATACGCAATCGGCGGGGTTCCTGTCGGTTTTAACATACGCACGCACTGGATACCTGTACATTTGTTTCACTAAATAGGCCAACTATGATGCTACTCTCCAAAAAATGGGCAATTGCCCTCGGCTTCGCGGCGTTCTCGATGCAGGCGCAGAAGTCAGAACCTGGAATCAACACGACTTACATGGACCCGAAGACGAGTCCAAAAAATGATTTCTTCCGCTACGTCAACGGCGCGTGGCTCGATGCTACCGAGATACCGGGCGACCAAACCACCTGGGGCAGTTTCAACGAACTGCGGAAGAACACCGACCGCGATGCCCTGAACATCCTGAAGCGCACAGCTAAAGACAATACGCTGCCTTCACAGGATGACCGCGCCAAGGCGGTGAACCTTTACCGTACGGTGATGGATACGGTAGCACGTTCGCGAGCGGGTGCGTCTCCGTTGAAACCCACGCTGGGTAAAATTGCCAAAGTGCAATCGGTGCGGGAACTCGAACGGCTGTTGATTGATATGGCACCGGAAGGCGGCATCGGGTTTTTCCGTGCGGATGTCGGACCGGATGATAAAAAAAGTACGCGTAATGTGGTGGAAGTAGGGGTCGGACCACTGGGCCTTCCAGATCGCGATTATTATGTATCGAACGATAAAGATTCGCAGGAAAAACGGATCAAGTATATGACCCATGTGGCGCGTATGTTACAATTCATCGGGGAGAAACCGTTGGATGCCCAGGCGCAAGCTGAGCGCATCCTGGCGTTTGAAACCGAAATGGCCCGTCCGCGTTTTGACCGCGTCGAACGTCGCGACAGCCGGAAATCGTATAACCCGATGTCGGTGGCCGGCCTTCAAAAGCTGGTGCCTTCGATCAATTGGAAGCAGTATTTCGACGGACTTGGTTTGACCGGACTCGATTCGGTGATCGTCAACCAACCTAAGTATATGGCCGCGTTGGAAGGCATCCTCAAACAAGGCAAAGTCGACGACTGGAAAGCCTATATGCGTTGGACGGTGCTGAACCGGGCCGCTTCGCAACTGTCGCCACAGATTGAAACGGCGAATTGGGAGTTCTACGGCAAAACACTGACTGGTGCGATCAAACAGCGCGCCCGCGACGAACGTGCCTTGCAGGTAGTGAATGGTTCGGTAGGTGAAGCCCTTGGCAAGTTGTATGTTGCCGAGAAGTTCCCGCCTGAAGCGAAGGAGAAGGCGAAGGCGATGATACAGAACCTCATCCGTGCCTACGAAATCAGGATTAACAACCTGAGTTGGATGGCGCCGGAAACCAAGAAAAATGCGGTTGAGAAGTTGAAGAAAATGACCATTAAGATCGGGTATCCCGACAAGTGGAAGGATTATTCTGCCTTGGCGATCAAGAGTCCGGAAGAAGGCGGCACCTATTACGACAATGCGAAAGCCATCGCCCGGTGGCGGTTTGCCGAGAATATTGCGGACCTGAAAAAACCTGTCGATAAAACCCGTTGGGGGATGTCGCCCCAAACCGTGAACGCCTATTTTAACCCATCGTTCAATGAAATCGTGTTCCCGGCGGCGATTCTGCAACCGCCGTTCTATAATTACAAAGCCGATGAGGCTGTGAATTATGGCGGTATTGGCGCGGTTATCGGACACGAGATTTCGCACGGATTCGACGATTCGGGTTCCCGCTACAATGCCGACGGCAACCTGGTCGACTGGTGGACGGAACAGGATGCGAAGCAATTTGCCGCGCTCACGGGTGCGCTTGCTGACCAATACAGCGCGTTACAACCCGTGCCTGGCACCTTCGTGGATGGCAAGTTCACGCTGGGAGAGAACATCGGTGACCTGGGTGGTGTGAATGCGGCCTATGACGGACTGCAATTGTTCTTGAAAGAAAACGGCAATCCGGGATTGATCGACGGATTTACGCCTGAGCAACGGTTCTTCATTTCGTGGGCGACGATCTGGCGGGCCAAGTCGCGTGAGGAAGCGCTGAAGAACCAGGTCAAAACCGACCCGCACTCGCCGGCGATGTACCGCGGTTACGTGCCGCTGCAAAACGTCGATGCGTTTTACGACGCGTTTGGCATCAAGCCCGGCGACGGCATGTATATTGAGCCGTCGAAGCGCGTGAAGATTTGGTAAGAGATAAGCCCCGTCAGTGACGGGGTTTTTTATTTGGGAGGGGTGGGACATTAGAAAATTAGAAAATGTGATAATTAGATAATTGCTAGTGATTGCGTTGAAGGGTGGGATGAACCACGTTCGGAATTTTAAATTATAAATTTTGAGTTTTAGATTGGGATAGTCCAGAGGATTATGGTTGGAAACTTTGAACCGTAAACTATCACCCTTTTTTTGGGCACAGAGGGGGTTCTCACGCGCTTCATACAGGCTTCTGTATGGACGAGTACATGCTTTATCAATGCTTTATCAATGGTTGAAGGTGGGAGGTTCTTGGTTGTTGTTCATAGTTCGTGGTTCTTGATTCTTTGGCTTGGGGCGACCCTTTTCTAATTGACGGGGTTTTAAAATCGTTCCCAAGCGGTTCCCAAGTTGTGAAAGGGGGCTTTTCCTTTGTTACAATTTTGCGTGGCAGGACCGAAGTACTGTGGCCCGATGAGGGTATAGCTGCTGTGTGGCCGGAATGCTGAAACAGCGGCCAGGACTGGAAGTAGTATTATGAAATTTTGTGGGATTATGAAGAAAGTTGTGTTGATTGTTGTGTCTGACTCTAAATCCGTGTAACCATGGCACGTCAAACCGGTATTATCAAGCTGAAGGGGACGCTGGGCGACCTCACGTTCTATAAGTCGGGTGGGCAGTACCTCGTGCGCCAAAAAAGCAGCCTCGATCGCAAGCGCATCGCGACGGACCCGGCTTTCCAGCGCACGCGGGAAAACGGGGCGGAATTTGGACGTGCGGGAAGAGCGGGGCGTGTGCTTCGCACGGCGATCCGTTCGTTGTTGAGGATTGCCAAGGATCGCTTTGTGACACAACGCCTGACCAGTGCCATGGTTCGGGTTTTACAGGCGGACAGGGTGAATCCGCGCGGTCTTCGCAATGTCATCGATGGGGATGTTGAATTGCTCACCGGATTTGAGTTCAACCGGAACAGTATGCTCGGCACTACGCTACACGCGCCTTGCCGTACGGATGTGGATCGGCAGCAGGGTACGCTGACGTTGTCGGTTGATCCTTTCGTTCCTTCGGAGCGGGTGGTGGCTCCGTCGGGCGCGACGCACTTCAAAATAGTGTCGGCGGGCACGGAGATTGACTTTGAAGGCGAGACTTTTGTTACCGACCGGAAGGAAACGGGGTTCCTTCCGTGGGGCCATGATGTGACCGAGGCCATCGCACACGTGCACCACGTGACGGCTGGAAGTGTGCATCCGCTTTTTTTAGTCGTTGGAATCGTATTCTTCCAAGAAGTGAACGGGGTGTATTATCCTTTGAGTGATGAGGCGTTTAATGCGTTGCGTGTAGCGGCGGTGAGTGGCGGCGGCAAAGTAGAAGACGTTGGGGGCCAATCTAAAGAGGAACTCTCTGCTGTTGAAGCATCTGGTGGGTTTTCTTCTTTTGTCTTGACACAAACCAAGGACCAAGCAAATAGTGTATCGCTACAAATTATTGACCGGGCCCGAAGGTTCAGCGGAGCTAAAAGAAGCAAAAAGTCAAGCGCAGGGTTCGTTCGGCGACCGGCGTGCCACGACCCTACGCGTGGTCTACGCTTTGGAGGATTGTAGTAAATAGAACTTTGGTTGCGTACAGAGCAGAAAAGTGTTGAGTGTTGAGTCGGGAATCCGGGAGAGTGTAAGCGATGGAACGAACCAAGAACTATCAACTACTATGAACTATGAACAACGTGTGGAAGAGAGGTCCCTCGCTTTGCTTGGGATGACGCGGCGCAGTGCCGACAATTTAGATTTCTCGGCTGCGCTCGAAATGGGGGTATTCACCTGGTATGACCGGCTTTACGCTTTCGTCACAGATGTGGCGGAGCGGGGAGCGTAGCTTTTTAACGGTTGTACTTGCTCTCGGTTTGGTTCACAATTTTTCCTAAAACATCTAAAGTCAAGGAATCCATTTCTTTTATAGAGTACTCTTTTCGGTCAAAATAGAAGTGGCATGGTAGTCCATTCACTTGTATTTCATTGACATTTAGGCTAGTCCACAAAGACGGCTTCGATATTGAGAATTTTTTATTGGGTGGCACTAAAAATCCACTTTCACATTCGTTATTTCCTTTTCTGTAGGGCGTCCTATCATCTCCAACTATAACGACATAATAAGAACCTGAGTAACTTGTTAGGTCGATATTCACGTCAACGCAACCCTTGGGGGCCGGATTCTTACATGAAATAACAAACAGGAGGAAAAATAGTGTTGTAGTCTTCATAGCAATTTAGTAATGAAGTTTCGGTAAAGATAGCCTTCCTGCTTTTTCATTGTACTCCGATAATACTGATCCATCCCAATCTCCCATTTGGGTTTGGTTTTGACAATAAAACGCGTTTATACTGTTGTCAAAACGTTAGGGTTTGGAATTTTCGAAAATCTTAATATTTTTGCCCACACGATTCACGATGCCAATTCCGGGTCTTTTCGAAAAGACCGCTTGGTATTAAAACCCCCATGAATCATACGTTGCTGAAAGTCGTTGATGACTCTATCATCGATATTTCTTTCATATAATTAGCTATAGTATTATCCGATACCGTAGTTCTGAACAAATGGGAATTTTACAAAAAAATCAACTGCCGCAATAGCTATGGCTTTATATCCTATCGTCTGCAATCTTTCTTGTTATAGAATCTCCTTCGAACAACGTATTTAACGACAACATAAATCGTAGTGATATTGCTACGCGTTAGTAAATTTTGAATCAAATAAATCCATGAAATTACTCACTTTCACCCTTGCATTGACAGCGTCGTTGTCTCTCTATGCGCAAAAAAGGATAACATTCGATTACGACAATTCAGGAAATCAAATTGAAAGAACCATCTGTGTCAATTGCGGAGCGCGTTTAGCGAATGATTCCATAAGAGCAAACCAAGAAGTTGAAAAAGTCCAAAAGGAATTTAAAGACAATGGCATTTCATACTTCCCGAATCCGGTAATGGAACAATTGACTATTAGATGGGTAAATAGTGAGGATATTTTTATAGATCGTTTAGAAATTATCTCGATGTCTGGACAGTTGGTCAATGTCTACTCTAATCTCAAAAATAATGAATCCCAATTGGTGGATTTCAGAACCGTGGCACAGGGAATTTATAATGTCATCTTGTGGCAAAACAATGGTAAAAAGAAAACTGTAAAAATCGTAAAGCGTTAACCACTTTCATATGAGAGCCATCTTTATCTCCTTCTTTTTAATTTGTTCTTTATCCGCTAATTGTCAGGTAGTTTTCTCTGAAAATATGGGATTCCCCGCTACTACCAGTTCAATTGCCAGTAACACCTTCCAGAATAGTGGTTCCCTTGTGTATTCCAATGGAACCCAAACCATCGGCGCGGAAATAAGAATTACTAGTGGCTCCATTGGTTACCCTGACGCCTCGGGCGGAGGTAATGTTTTCTTTACATCTTCCTCGAGCCCAGTGGGTTTTTCTATTGAAAACGTTAATGCTTTTGGAATGGCGTCTCTCACTCTTCAATACGCTTACCGAAAGGAAAGCGCCTCAGCCTTACCAACTTTTGCCATCGATTACTGGAATGGTAGTTCGTGGATTTCGATCGCCAACGCCTCCTCTTCGTTGTTTAATGAATCCGCCACTAGCCCCGCCGGTTGGTATCCGGCTAAGAATTTAACGTTACCCTCCGCTGCACAATTTAATGGCTTAAAAATTCGCTTTGTGAAAACCGGCGCTGTAGCTCTACGCATAGATGATATTAAGTTGACTGCGGGCGCTCTACCTTCAGGACCTAGCTCCTATAGCGACATTGTTTTTAATGCCTCTTCCTCGACCAGTACAAATACTAATATTGACTACATCGCATATCAAGGTACCAGCTTGTCAAATACTGCGACAGGTTTAAATGGTTCAATAGGAGTTATGGGCTTTTATCTAAGGGACGGTGGCGTTGGACTTAACGACCCAGACACATTATCGACGCGGTTAACGAAATTAAAGGTTTCCATAAATCATCCAGAGTTGATTCGCGCCGCCCGATTGTTCGTTGGCAACTCTCCTAAAGGCACGGCGGTATTGGCGAATGGCGCTTCGACCATCGTATTCGACAATATTACTGACATAGTAGCAAATGATAATTCGCAGTTGGCATTAAACCTTCGCGTTACGTTCAACTCAATCGTTACCGATAACGCACAGTTACAATTCTCTATTATCGAGGCGTATTCGAGTTCCATGGGATCGGCCTTTGCGCAGTCTAACGCTGGTGCGGCCTCATCATCGCTAATGGGAGACATCAATCGCATTGAAGTAACTGCTTCAAAACTTGCCTTTTTGCAGCAACCTACTACCACCAACGAAGACGAAATCATGTTGCCCATTCCTGTAGTTGAAGCTAGGGATAACAATGGCAATGTTGACATCGACTTTAGTTCGACCATTTCTCTTACGTCATCTGGATCCTTGCTTGTGTCGCCACAAACCGTAGTCGCGGACTCAGGCTCAGCCGCTTTTCCCTCTATCATACATGAAAATAGTGCCGTCGGGTTAGTTTTAACGGCAAGCAGTGGCGGGATTTCAAGTGCGACATCTAGTCCTTTTGTAATTTTAACTAAGCCTATATTTGGACAGTCATTTTCTGTTTGCCGAGGTTCCGATTTTGCAGGACTGCCTACCATCTCGACGAACGGCATAACCGGCTCTTGGTCTCCTGCGTTTGATAATTTGAACTCCGGCACCTACACTTTTATTCCGGATCCCGGTCAGAATTCCAGCAGTGCCGTACTAACGGTTGAGATACAAATGCCGGTAGAACCATCATTTGATGCCATTGCTCCGATTTGTTTCGGCGAGACACTGATATTGCCGAACACATCTTTAGAGGGAATACAAGGCAGTTGGGCACCTTCTCCAAACAATCAGGAAACTACGACGTATAAATTCACCCCTGTCTCTAGTAGTTGCGCGAATTCGACTGAAATAACGGTGGTCGTAACCGCTAAACAAATCCCATCATTTGAGCCGTTTTCTCCGTATTGCAAATTGGGAAATGCCGAACCGCTACCCGGTCAATCCCTTGAAGGAATATCGGGAACGTGGACGCCGCTTCCCAATAACCAGACGACGACAACCTACACTTTTTTACCGGACTCTCCGCAATGTTATGAGTCAATCCAATTAACAATTAATGTTCTGGATGCTTCGGTGCCTACCTTTGAAATTCCTGATTTCCTTTGCGAGGGAATATCGTATGAATTACCGACAACGTCTAACGAAGGGATCACCGGAAGTTGGTCGCCAGCGTTCGATAATTTAAATTCCGGAGTCTATACTTTTACCCCGGATTCAGGTCAGTGTGCGACCAGCGCATCCAAAACCATAAACATTCAAAAAAAGAAGACGCCCTTATTTACACAGGTAGCCTCTATTTGTTCGGGAGATCCCCTCCCCACGCTGCCGACTACGTCGCTGAATGATATTTCGGGATCTTGGAGTCCGCCGATAGATAATACTGTAACGACGGTCTATACATTTACCCCAGATGATTCTACCGATTGTATTGAAGCGATAACGATGACAATTCCGGTAGATTACGTAATACCTATTTTTGATCTGACTGACGAATTCTGCGCAGGTGATACTTTAGATCCGCTTCCTGGAACTTCTGTCAATAACATTACGGGCAGTTGGACACCGCCTTTAAACAACTCATCTACGACGACCTATACTTTTCAACCTGACCCCGGTCAATGCGCTAGTCCCGTTACTAGAAAATTAATTATACACGAGTTGGAGCCCGATTTTGGAGATTTATTGGTTTGCCCTGGGACTACTCTTTCGGAATTACCTCTAGTCTCCGACAACGGGGTCGAGGGACGCTGGAGTTTCAGCCCCGGGGGGGTCACATTTACTCCGACTTCTTCATTTTGTCCAGTTTCTTCAGTAACTCTAAACACCGGAACGACGGTAATTCCCGTATTTACCGCGATTGCACCCATTCGCGCAGGAGACGTAATTAATGATCTCCCCACTACTTCTAATAATGGAATAACCGGTGTATGGACTCCCGCTCTCAATAATCTACAAACGACTACGTACACATTTACGCCAGATTCTGGGCAATGCGCCACGAGTGCTTCGATGATTATACAAGTGAATGGCACGCTAGTTCCACCAATACCTAGTATACCACCAAGCCCAACAGGTACGTCCGCCGAAGTAGGCGTTACGGCCGGCGAGTTGTCTGTTTCCCCCTCGGGAGCGGCTGTTTATGTAATCCCGATCGCTGTTCCGCCCGGAATAAAGGGAATTGAACCGCACCTTGCGCTGACTTACAGCAGTCAGGATTCTAATGGTGTCGCGGGGTTTGGCTGGAACCTCTCGGGATTATCCTCCATAACGCGCATACCGTCGACGAAATTCCATGACGGCGTAATCGATCCTGTCGACTTTGATGATTTGGACCGATTCGCTTTAGATGGTCAACGTCTACTTTTGAAATCTGGTTCTTATGGTGCTCCGGGCTCCCTATACGAAACGGAGATTTTTAGTAATATTCAAGTGACCTACACGGGTAGCTATTTCAAAGTAGACTATCCTGATGGTAGCCGTGCTTATTACGGATATTCGACCGATTCGAAGATTGGCAATCTCACGTACCACCTCAGCTATTTTGAAAATCCTCAGAACATACGGATTACCTATACGTACAGCCAGATATCAAATACGGCTTATATTCAGTCTATCACTTACGGTGGAGTAGGTTCTTCTATCGGTTTCAACAAAATTGAGTTTACTTATAAAAATCGATCCCTTCCCGAACAGAGATTCATCGGTGCCTTAGATATTAAAGTCACTAAAATACTTAGCGAAATAAGCGTCTCAGGAAAAATGGGGAAATTCCGTAATTATGTTTTAACCCATGATAGCAGTCTAAAGTTTCAACGCCTCACAAAAGTTACTGAGTTTAATGGTAATAAGACAAAGAATTACAATCCTACTGTCTTTGAATATTTTGAAAACGAGATTAACCAGTCCTTTACGTACTACCAGAAACCAGGTTACACTGCCTACTTGAATGACGCCCCTTTCGTTTTTTCAGATCGTTTGCCTAAACTAGAATGCACGTCGAGCGGAGATTTTGATGGTGACGGAGAGATAGACTTGGTTGTAGCCAACAAACTCTACACGCACCTATTCGACGACGGTTCAATTCCGTTAGAGTTCGATCTGCCTGGAAACTATGTTGGTACATGGACAGGTGTATCAAATATAAAAGGGCCAGCTCCTATAAGGTGTTTACGCCCCCTGAATAATGGATACGCCCTCATGGAGAAGGACGCTATGTGCATAGAGGTGCCTCAGTACGCGCAGGGAGAACCTGTGAAAATTGACTTTAGAATTTTTACTATGAGTCCCGGCATTTCAACAGTGAGCGAAGACTACGTTCGGCACGTTGAAGTCGGCGAACAATACAAATACGTTGAAACATTGACCGGAGATTTCGACGGTGATGGCCTTACCGACAAATTAGTCTTGTGCTCGGTAAAACCTGTGAGTACGGAGAATTATGTCCGTACGAAGCAAGATTGCAAGGTTTACTTTGTCAGCCTAGACCGCCGACTTACGGTGCCGGAAACCTATATGAGAGATTCGGGGACACTATTTAACGTAGGAACTAAACCCATTTCGCAATTTGGGTTAAAATTTGACGGAAACCATGTTTACGTGGCGGATGCCAACGGAGACGGTAAATCTGATCTCTACGTATTCAAACCGCATGAAAATAAGATAGAGGTTTATTCTTTGGATAACAATTACAACCTTACATTGTTATTTGATGCAAATGTTTCCTTCTTCCTCGATTACCGTTGTGGAAACCCGAATGCAGGCGGACGTTTAGAGTATTTCTCTGAGTCCTATATTGGGTCTGCCTACCAATTTCCTCCCATAATAGGTGACTTCAATGGCGACGGTAAGTGTGACGTCCTTCTGCCAGGATGGGAACGAAAAGCATTAATGTCTACCGGAGTATCGTTCACGCAGGAGCCGTTAGGTTCATTTCCCGAACGCAGATCGATAGGCGACTATTTTCCCATTGATTTTGACGGGGACGGAAAACTTAATTTAATTGGTCTTGTAAACACGAATATTCTTCGAAACTTCGAGAGAAAGTCACAATCGAATTGGGTGCAAATTGCAAAACAGCTGCCCGGCTACGATACTGACGAATCTCGTATGATGATGGTTAAAACCAGTAAATCGTACGAGGGCAAACCCCAATTAGTTACGTTCAAACGCCTTCCTTATAACGACAACGATCCTATTCGAAGTTTCAATATTGGGTTTATTACCAATCACCGCACTCTTGCAAAGGACTATCTAATTCAGAAATTCAAAATAGGCAATGGTACTACGGATGAGGTGACTTATAAATCTTTGGTAAATGGAAATGGTGTATATTCTTCCCCAGGGGTAATTGAACAATATCCTTATTTTGATATTTTAAACGCGCCCGGCACCAAACTCGTTTCAAAAATCGAAAATATAACTGCTTCGGCCAGTAAACGCCGATTTTTCAAGTACCACGGCGCGACCGCGCATGTCGAGGGCCTCGATTATATCGGTTTTCGCTCTGTGGCATCCACAAATTGGTTTACAAATCTTAATACTGCAATTACGACTGTTACAAAAGGAGACATTGCAAAAAGGGGTGCGGTCATTGAATCCTTTTCTGTTGTAGGCAATCTGGCAGCAAACACTTCATTTTCTACCAGTGATCCATTTATAACCCATATCACATATTCATATAACAATAATGACAGTGAGCCGAACCTTCTGCCTAACAAAGTGTTTAAACTCCGGGAAACTTTTTCACAAAGCACCGACGGGTTTGATGGTGTATCGGTAGATGTAAGTTCGACTTACGACACTTACAACCTGACGGGCCGGTCAACCTTTGTTCATAAGGATGGTGTGACGGAAAACAAAACCACGGTAGAAAATTATGTGTATACCAACAGTAACAACCCTTATATCATAGGGCAACCCCAGTCAAGTACTGTTACAACGACGCTGAGCCCTAGTGGAGATTTAACGAAAAGCGAGCAGGAATTTGTTTACAATGGCAACCTCCTGGTTCAGAAAAAGGGCAGAGCGACAAACTCCGGGATAACCACCGCCTACATAACAGAAACTTATGGCTACGACGCTTACGGAAATGTTACCTCCAAGACTGTATCCGCCCCGAGTTTAGCGGATCGCACATCTACTATAGAGTACGACGCGAGCACACATCGTTTTCCTACTAAGATGATTGATGTACTGGGCCAGGCCAATGAATATGAATATGACTCGAACACAGGAGCGACATTAACCGTAAAAGCTCCTTCGAATCCCGGGTTTCTGCTGAAGACCGTTAGCACATTAGATACCTGGGGCAAACCGATTAAGACCGCGACTTACCTGGGGTCACAACTGATTGCATCAGAGACAATGGCTTATGCCAACACTCCGTTGGGAGGTATAACCGTAACATCATCCGGCAATGATAACAGCGGCAAAAAAGTAACATTTGACGAACAAGGCCGCAAAATACATGTTGAGGCAAAGACTATTTCAAATGGGTGGTCGTGTGTATCTACCCTGTATAATATCAATAACCAACCTACAAAAGTCAGCGAGCCCTACATAGTTTCGGGCTCACCCGGCAACTTTTCCCTTTGGAACGAAATGCAGTATGATATTTTTGGTCGACTCATCCAAAGTAATTTATTAAAGTCTAACACCTCTAACGGAACACAGGTAATTTATAGCTATCCAAACGACGGACTCACAACCATTGAAGATGATGGGCGCAAGCAAAAAATAACTCTGAAAGATATTTTTGGGAATCTCAAAAGCCTTTCGGAAACCGGATCTCCCACAATATCTCATACCTACTTTGCCAATGGAAACCTAAAAACAACTACGATGGGCGGAGCTATTACCTCGTTCCAGCAAAATGGCTGGGGACTCCGTTCACAAGTGGATGATCCCTCTGCCGGCGTATACAATTACACCTACAACGATTTGGGTGAAGTGCTGATTCAGTCCATAGCGAACAAAGGTGTCACTACGTATGGCCGGGATAGCTTTGGGCGTGTGATTTCCGAGACTGCGGTGGGTACAGGAGACGACACGACCAACTCTTCTACTGTTTATACTTTTGGCACTAACAAGTTGCTGAACTCTGTGACTTTTACGGACAACGAAAATGGTTACACCATAAATAATTCGTACACATACGATAACTACCGACGACTTATCAAAACTGCGGAGACCCGAACGCATGCTTCCGACGCAACGAAGAAATTCTTCGATTTTCAACACGAATTCGTTTTTGATGGACAGGGGCGGATTGAAAAAGAAAGACTGTTCGCGCGTGACTTGAAAACGAACAAGTCGTGTGAAAAATGGATAAAAAACACCTTCAAGAATGGTTATGACTGGCAGATTTTTGACATGACCAGCAGTACGGCAACCAGTTCATTGAAAGTATGGGAAGCAACCGCAATCGCTGCAAATGGAAGTTTACTTACAGCATCACTAGGGAATGGCATTTCCATTGCCAATACTTATAATTCCCAAAACCTGCCTGTAAAGATCAAACACGATAAAAATGCAACCAATATTATCACATTAAATGCCAGTTTTGATAACACCTATCAAAATCTATCTTCTCGTAGTTACACACTTATAAATACTTGGTCTGAGGGTTTCGCGTACGATGCTTTGGACAGGATCACCACTTACCGAGACCTGATAGGTATACAAAACCAGAGCTATAATGGTAACGGCACGATTGCATCTAATAATTTAGGGAGCTATGCCTACACTGGTTCCGATAATCCTTTCAGGCTTACGTCGATTACTCCTACGGACCAATCCCAAAATTCTCCGGTCATCAATTACTATATAAACCGGACACAACACGCAAAGTATAACTTATCGAACAACCCAGTATGGATCACCGAAGAGGATAAAGAAAACATCGATTTCGAATACACTGCTTCCGGTGATCGTAGTGTGATGTATTACGGCGATCTACAAACTTCCAAGAATGCACGAACACTGCGTAAATTCTACTCAGACGACGGCACGATGGAAATCAAGCGTAAAACCGTATCCGGCAACACTTCTAATGAATTCGTCTTTTACATTGGCGGCGACGCGTATTCAGCTCCCGCAATTCTTAAAAGTGATGGTACAACGAAAAGCTATTTTTATCTCCATCGGGACTACCAGGGAAGCATCATGGCGATAACAGACTATCAGGGAGCGGTTGTAGAGAAACGCCTATTTGATGTTTGGGGAGGCCTCATTAAGTACTCTAAAGGAAACATATCCACGATTCCTACTAACAGTTCAGATATGTTTATTGACAGGGGTTATACAGGACATGAACACCTAATCGGGGTCGGGCTGATCAACATGAATGGAAGAATCTACGACCCTAAAATCCATCGCTTCCTGCAGCCTGACGAGAATATACAAGATCCGACAAACACCCAAAATTACAATCGTTATGGGTATTGCATGAATAACCCTACGCGATACACCGATCCGAGCGGGGAGTTTTGGGAAATTGCTGCCACTATTTTCAATGCCTATGTTCATGGCGTCGTAGCTACCGGGCAAGCAAATCCTTTTAAATGGTCATGGCGAAACTTTGCCGGCGCGGCTCTGCCATATGGTTCACAGAAAGCCTCGCAGGCTGCCACCAACTACGCCAATAAATATATTGATACCTATAATGCCAACCAAAAAGCTGGCCGCATGGAAGATGACCGGAATTGGCTACAGCGATTGGCCGATGACAATGCGTTGAAACGTTTGGCCAACGATAACGCGTTGAAAAGACTGGTAAACGATAATGCGTTGAAACGTTTGGCTCAGGACAATGCTTTGCAAAGGCTTCAAGACGACAACATGCTGAAACGCACGCGCGATGTAACAAGTCAATGGGCGGACGATAATGTTCGTAATCCCATTGATGAAGCTCTTACTCCGTTTAGAGATTACATGACTTTATTTAGATCTCAGGCAGACGAAGCAAGAGGCGCGGCAGCTGATATGTTGCGCGAAAATCTATCTCCCCTCTACGGCGCATATGGTAAACTTAGAATGTACGGCAGCGGAAGTTCTATTGCTGGCGGCGCAACATCCATGTCTGCCGCTACAGTTCTATCCGATGACATAGCAAAGACCTTTCGTTTCGGGAATTATACTGAAGAAATATTGAAAGAGCCAATAGTTCTTTCTCGCTATTATGATAACACTACAGCTTTTGCAAAGGGTAGATTTATGACCAATTCCATTTCTAGAATACGCTTAGTAGACCGGATTCGGTTGGCAATCAAGCCGAGTTTCAATAAAATGACTTATGTTGCGCGATGGGAAATTCCGGCGGGAGCTAAAGTATATAAAGGGCCGGCCGCCGGTATTTTACCATGGTTAGGGGGCAAAACACAATATTTTATTCCCGAGCTTAGCAACATAAAAAGAACCATAAAATAATGAGATTATTAATAACAGAAACTAATTTCACAGCCTCATATCCCTGGCTGTTCGAACTCGAAGATGAACTAGGGTCGAAATACTACATCATGCATTCACGATTTTATGACACACGAGGCCTTAAAAGTCCCGTTACCCGGTTGATGCTTGATTCCTACGATAAGGGGCAATGGATAACGGCTAATACGCAGCTGGTAGACGGTGTGAATGTAGTGGTTTCATAAGGCTAGGATATTTTTCGGGAGCAATCTTTTCTTATTGTATCCTCATGACACATGCGGTGTCGTCGCGGTGAGCGTAGCGTGAGAAAAGAATAAACATGATAAATCGCCGATGGAGCTATCAATATCCAATTTAAACGCCCTTAGTCCCGATACGTTATCTCCCCGACAGCGGGAAATATTAGCTGTTTTACTAGTAGCCGTAAACGATTGGCCATCTGAACTAATTGACTTGGGTCGGTACGCGGGAGAGATTGAGGAATTAGTTGGCGGTAGCGCGAATGAGAACAACATCCGATTGTTTCTCCGTCAGTGCAACTATTCATTGTATGCATGGCAGGCCGAGTCACTATCCCAATTACTGGATGTATTCCCGTTTTACGGCCCTAACGCTTCGTTACCAGACATCATTCATGATATTCAAGCCATTTAATTGATCTTGTCATGAGGAAATGGCTTGAAATCAAAAACTATCTGATCGCCAACGGGTTCACGCCCGTTGCAGAAAGCCAATCGCCATTTTTTGGCAATCAATATGCAGACTTGAAGATGGGTGACACCGGCGTGCATCTTTCTATCTCAAGATCGTTTTTCACTATCGAGTTTTTCAATCGGTTCCATTCGAACGACGCGTATGATATCGAAATTATAATGGCTTATTTTTCAGAGCCATACAGTAGAGACAATGAAATGCTTTTTTTGAAAAATCACTTGGCGGAGGTCGTGGGTATCTTTTCTATGGCCTATTTTCCAATTGTAAAACCGCATCTGGATAAATTGGAAATGGAACGAGCCAGAAGATTGTTTCCAGGCCAATTATAACCTGCGCGACAAATTCCTTTTACACGCATCCTTTTCCTTCGCTCTGCATCTTACTTTAACATGTCCAACCGCTATGAAAAAACTTCTACCCCTTCTGCTTAGTGTTTCGTTTATGGCCTCGGCCCAGCAATTCCAGTGGTTGCAGGCGACGCCCATCGACTTTGAAATGAGCCCTGATTATATCGGATATACCGTGGCGTCTGACGATAACGGGAACGTCATCATAGCGGGTTTCGATAACACGCCGTTGGCCTACGGAGCCGATATCCTGGGTAACTTGGCCGTGAAGAAGTACAGCGCCGACGGGCAGCTGCTGATGTCGCGCAGCCTCAACGGAAACGTGGCGGTCTACCAGATCGAAACGGATTCGGCGGGCAATCTCTATCTGGCGTTGGGGTGGATGGGCGGTATCGTGCTTGACAATGTAGCCCTGCTTTCAACGGCCGACGGGATCCAGCCGCTGCTGGTAAAGCTCGACCCGAGTGGGGCGGTACTGTGGTACCATAGCCCAAGTATTCAAGACAGCATCGTGCAACAGTGCCGCGCACTGGCCATTGATGCGGCCGACAATGTCTATTTAGGTTATGGCGACTTCATGAATAGCTATATCGATGCGTTTTCACCCAACGGTGCGTCGCTTTTGCATATCGAGCAGTTGGGCGTACGGTCTGTTTCTTCGTTGGCGATCGATACGGCGGGTAGCCTGTATTCGGCCGGTTCATGTGCTGATATGACCAGTTCGTTTGGAGGCGTGTCCGCTACCACGCCGTTGGCCTATAATCTTTATGTCGCGAAATACAACCCGGCGGGCGCCTTTCAGTGGGCGCGTTTTACGGAAGACATCACCTGTTCGAATCCGCATGTGAAGGCCCGCCAACCGGATGAAGTCTACTTTTGCGGTGACCTGAACGGTAGTTTTAACTTTGGCAGTATTGAAGTGGGCGGACCCGCATTCGGGGCCGATTTTTTCATAGCACGTCTCAACGCGACTGGTGATTTTATGTGGGTGCGCGAAGTGCCGGGTAACGGCGATATGCCTGCCACGGGTGAAGCTATCGCGGGCAACCGGAATCCGTTGGCGCTTGACGCTGACGGCAATGTGTTTTTCGCGGGTCGCACGCGCAACAACATCCAGTGGAACCCGACCACCGCGTCGAATGCGGACCAGGATTATCAGGCTTTGGTGTTGAAACTGGATGCGGACGGGAACGTGCTGTTTGCGAAAACAGCCGGAGGCGATTGGGCGGATCGGGCGGACGGCATCGCGATTGCATCTGACGGAAGTGCGTATGTATCGGGTATGGCAAACGGAAGCGCGCAATTTGATACTCTTTCGCTCACTTTTGATGCCTTTCCGTTGTATCCGTTTTTGGCAAAACTCAGCACGACGCTTGAGGTATCAACTCCCCTCTCTACTACACCACGTTGGTATCCGAACCCTACGACCGATGCAATCCGGTTGGATGTTCCGCAGTCGTTGCGCGGCCGTATTTACAACTCCCTCGGGCAGGCGGTACACGATTTTACCGTGACAGGCGGCCAGCCTTTGTCGTTGAACGGACTCGCCAGCGGTCTGTACTTCGTTGCGGCAGATGGACTGCCGACACAGAAAATCGTCAAGAACTGAGCATTCTGTAATACACCCGGCGTATCGTGTAAGGAGGTCGTTGACGTCGCGGTTTACCTTTGGGAATGATCCAAATACCTTCTCAAATGAAAACGATGACTTCAGATAGCGGCACCAAACGCCCTTTCTCCAAAATTGACGCATCGGGCACTGACCCTAATCGCTATGCGAGTGTCAGCAATGCCCAGGAAGCGGAACCGTATACGCACGAGCAAAACCGAAACCCGAGTATTATACCCGGACTCAAGGCCAATGTGAGCCTGGTGGAACGCATCGTGACCGCAGCGGCTGGCACCTATCTTTTGTATAGCGGCCTGTCGGGTAAACCTAAAAGCACCTTGAAAACAACGGCCGGCGGCGTGTTATTGGCGCGGACCATTACCGGTTATTGTCCGGCGTATGCCCTCGCCAAGAAAAACGGTAAAGGCGGACAGAACGTCAACATCCGGATGACCGTGGCTATTGACCGCCCGGCACAGGAGGTGTATGACTTTTGGCGCAAACTCGAAAACCTGCCGCGTTTCATGAGCCATCTTGACTCGGTGCGCGAAATTGACACGCTCACGTCTGAATGGACGGCCAAAGGACCGGCCGGTATTGGGCACGTGAGTTGGAAAGCGCAGATTTTGATGGATGAGCCAGGGAAGTTGCTCAGTTGGCATTCGCTTCCGGAGTCGACCGTTGAAAATGCCGGGAGAGTTTATTTCCGGGATAATGACCACGGCGGCACTGAACTGGATGTGACGCTTTCGTATCACGCGCCCCTGGGGATGGCGGGCGAAGCGGCTGCGCGTTTGCTGAACCCTCTCTTTGAAAAGATGGTGCGCAGCGATATTGAAGGACTCAAAAATTACCTGGAAAACGAGCATAGCTAAACCGTACTCCATCGCTTTTTGATAGGAAGACACCAGATTCGAAATGACCTGGTGTTTTCCGCATATAACCTATCCTTCCCATGCGAAAAAAAAGAAGTTCGTTTCTGTCGGCGGCCTGGTGGCTTTTGCGGACGAGCGCGATTCGGTTTTCAAACGACCGCGCGCTTAAATTGAGTGCCGCGTTGTCGTATTACACGGTGTTCTCAATGGCGCCATTACTATTGTTACTAATCTCGTTGACCAGCCTGTTCTTTGGACGGGATGCGATCGAAGGGCATGTGTTTGCGGAAATCAATGGCTTGATCGGTCCGGAAGCGGCGGCGCAGGTGCAGGAAATCATCCAGAATATGGAGTTGTCGGGCACGACCTATACGGCGTTGGCGATTGGCTCGATTACGGTGTTTATCGGTGCCACGTCGGTGTTCGGTGAGATACAGGATTCGATCAACTGGATTTGGAAAGTGAAGGCAAAGCCGAAGCGTGGTTGGCTGAAACTGCTCACGGATCGGTTGTTGTCGTCTTCGTTGATTATTGGACTGGGCTTTTTGTTGATTGTGACGCTGATTGTCAATGGCGTATTGGCGGCTATTAGTGATTATCTGATGCGTTATTTTCCGGATACGACAGTAACCCTTTTACACCTGGCGAACCTCGTGTTGAGTTTTGGGGTGATTACGCTCCTTTTTGCAGTAATTTTCAAGGTGCTGCCGGATGCGAAAATTGCGTGGAAGCATGTTCGGATCGGGGCTTTTTTCACGGCGTGCCTTTTCTTGTTGGGGCGTTTTTTGATTGGGTTGTATTTGGAGAAAACAGGCGCGGCGAGTCCGTATGGCGCCGCGGGGTCGTTGATCCTTATTTTATTATGGGTGTACTATAGTGCCATTATTTTGTATTTCGGCGCGGAGTTCACCAAAACGTATGCGGAATATGTGGGCGCGCGGATTGAGCCGGCCGACTATGCGGTATATGTAGAGGAAATTGAGAAGGAGCGCGACGTGGTTGTGTTGCCTTTTACGAAAGCAGACAAATTGAAAGAACCTAGTTTAAAGAAACCATGAAAGCAAAACCACATGACTGGGATCGGGAAAGAAGCCACAACCCTGATTTAGATGTTACCCTTCACCAAATACCGGTTCCGGATCGCAGCGGAGAGGGGACGGAGGAGGCTGAGGAAGAGTTGCGGTCGCAGTCACAGTCGCAGTCGCGGAAGTAGTCGCAGTCAAAGGGATAATTTTGGGGTTGTAAATACGAGTACAGGGCAGACGTTTGGAGCCGCGAAGACACGAAGGCGCGAAGTTAGAACGGATAAGGATGGTGTTGGCTGATTGAAAAACAGATCGTTTGATAGGCGTTTTGCCGCGAAGGCACGAAGACGCGAAGTTAGAACGGATAGGTATGGTGTTGGCTGACTGAAAAGCAGATCGTTTGATAGGCGTTTGCCGCGAAGACACGAGGTGTGATGCCTATTCGGAACACCTTTCAAACCGCTCGCGCCCGTTTTAGACAACACCAATCTGTGTGCCTAACACGTTGCGCCTTCGTGCCTTCGCGTAGGAACGCCTTTCAAATAATCTCACATAATCCACTCAAAGGCACGAAGGCGCGATATGTGAAGGGATAAGTGAATCTGTTGGGAAGAAAAAGGGGGTGGATTTGCGGAAAAGGAGGTGGAGATACGATGAAAGGGCGACGACCACACACGGGCTTGAACACCCCCACTTTCGGATAGGTTCCGTTTCGTGGGTTCGACGACTGACGACTACCTACTAACAACTGCCTACTAATCCCGTTCTGACCCCCAAACTTTGCCAACTAAGCCCTATATTTGCCGGATGAAACGGTTTCGTGTTTGGAACACGGGCCGCGTGAGGGATAGAAGCGGCAGCCCCCGACGAAAGGAGGGGCTATAGCGGATAGCCCGACGGCGCGCACAGAGACTGCGACCCTGAGTGGAACGTTTCTTCGCGCCGGCACGCCCCACTTATAAACTGGAAGATGAAGAACATCCGGAATTTTTGCATTATCGCGCACATTGACCACGGGAAATCGACGCTGGCTGACCGCCTGCTCGACATGACCCAGACGGTGACCGCGCGGGAGGCGCAGGCGCAATTGCTTGACAACATGGATTTGGAGCGCGAGCGGGGGATTACGATCAAGAGCCACGCGATTCAGATGGAATATGTGTATAAGGGAGAGACGTATATCCTGAACCTGATCGATACGCCGGGGCACGTTGACTTTTCATATGAGGTGTCGCGGTCGATTGCGGCCTGCGAGGGTGCGTTGCTGATTGTGGACGCGGCGCAGAGCATACAGGCACAGACGATCTCGAACCTGTACCTGGCGTTGGAAAACGACCTGGAGATCATCCCCGTGCTGAACAAAGTCGACCTTCCGAGTGCGAACCCGGAAGAAGTGAGCGACGACATCGTGGACTTGCTCGGCTGTAAGCTGGAAGACATTATACCGGCCTCGGGTAAGACGGGGTTTGGTGTCGATAAAATACTGGAAGCCATCATTGAGCGTGTCCCGGCTCCGAAAGGGAGTGTGGATGAGCCGTTGCAGGCGTTGATCTTCGACTCGGTTTACAACCCGTTCCGCGGTATTGAGGTGATTTTCCGTGTGAAAAACGGTGAGATCAAGAAAGGCCAGAAGATCAAGTTCATGGCGACCGGAAACGAATATTTCGCCGATGAGATCGGTACGCTGAAACTGAACCAGGTGCCGAAACAGACGATTTCGGCGGGCGACGTAGGTTACCTGATTTCGGGTATCAAAGAGGCGCGTGAGGTGAAGGTGGGCGATACGATTACGGACGCGAAAACTCCAACCCAGGCGAGCATCTCGGGCTTTGAGGATGTAAAGCCGATGGTATTTGCGGGGATTTACCCCGTGGATACGGAAGATTATGAAGAACTGCGGGCGTCGATGGAGAAACTGCAGTTGAACGACGCGTCGCTGGTGTTCCAGGCGGAAAGTTCGGCGGCGTTGGGCTTTGGCTTCCGCTGCGGCTTCCTGGGCATGTTGCACATGGAAATCATACAGGAGCGACTGGAGCGCGAGTTCAATATGACGGTGATTACGACCGTTCCGAACGTGTCGTATCTGGCGTATACCAAGAAAGAGCCGGAGACGGCGCTGATCGTGAACAACCCGTCGGATTTGCCGGAACCGTCGCGACTGGACCGTGTGGAGGAGCCCTTTATCAAGGCGACGATCATCACGAAATCGGATTATGTGGGTAATGTGATGTCGCTGTGTATCGAAAAACGCGGCCAGATCACGAACCAAACCTATTTGACGCCGGAGCGCGTGGAACTCAACTTCGACATGCCCTTGGCGGAGATCGTATTTGATTTCTATGACCGGTTGAAGACGGTTTCGAAGGGGTATGCGTCGTTTGATTACCATCCGATCGGACTGCGGACATCGAATCTAGTAAAGGTTGATGTGCTGCTGAACGGTAATGTCGTGGATGCGTTGTCGGCTTTGATCCATGCGGACAATGCGTATACGATTGGCAAAAAAATGACTGAAAAGCTGAAGGAACTCATCCCGAGGCAACAGTTCGATATTCCGATACAGGCGGCCATCGGGGCAAAGATCATTGCCCGTGAAACGGTGAAGGCCTTACGGAAAGACGTAACGGCGAAGTGTTACGGTGGTGATATTTCGCGGAAGCGTAAACTCCTCGAAAAACAGAAGAAAGGTAAGAAGCGCATGCGCCAGGTCGGTAATGTGGAAATTCCGCAGGAAGCGTTTATGGCGGTGTTGAAGTTGAATGATTAGAGGAGGAGTCCCTGAGCTCCTTAGCACCTGAGTCCCTGAGCGCCTGAGAAGTTCGGAAGTTGAGGGTTTAGATAGAAAAAAAGCGCCGATTGGCGCTTTTTGTTTTTAGTAGTTGATTTTCTCGAGGCGGAGTTCGGATTTTTTCCCTTCTTCATCAAAGTCTTCCATCAGCAGTAGGTATCCTTTCTTGGCATTCATGGCGTGGATGGTGCTGGTTTCGGTTTTGAGGTCAAGTGTCTGACGGGTGAACTTGCCGTCAGCGTACGAGACGATGCCGAAAAGGGTATTCTTTTTGCGGTTCACGGACTTTTTCTCGTTATCACTGAAATAGAAGAGGTATTCGTCATCGCCCATTGTCTGGTAGGTCATGAAGTCGAATAGCCCATACGCCTTAATCGAAGTGCTGTGCAAGTCCACTGTCGGAAATTTATTGCGGAATTTCGACACTTCAAATACCTCTTTCGCCTGTAGCTTGTCGTCAAGTATTAGGTAATACATATTGTTGGTGACTACCGGTTTGTTTCCAAAGGTTTCGGCGACCGCGATGGTGTTGCCGTTTGAAAGTAGGAGCATTTTATGTATGTACATATAGCCTTCCTTATCGACGCGGCCCCGTTCGTTGATGGGGATTCTGTCTGCAAGTGACGTCCACAGCATACGTTGGCTGTTAAGGAGCTGTCCGGTTTTCTTATCGAACTCGAACTGAAAAAGGCCGATGTTGTGCGTATCATCGATCAATCCACCGTTCGTTTTCTTAGAGAAGTCGCCCATAACCACAATTTTGTCGGCAGTGATCTTCGTGTCTATTTCCCGATAGGCAAATTTGTCAATATCGGGAAGGTGGTACTCATTGAGCAGTTCTCCGGTATTGGCCGAAACGAAAAACAGCGAGTAGTCATTCTCTCTGTTAAAGTAGTCCGACGCACCGAATTGATTAAAGAAGACCACTACATCTTTGTCTGAGCGAATCGGATACGGATTGTTGTGGTGCTTCGTTTTGACGGCTTCATCGTCGTAAACCCAACGCCACATTTCTTTGAAATTGTCGTCAAACCGGGCGAAATACTGCTTGGTGTGCCCTTCTTTTTTATCAACCCAAGCGGACTTGGCCAGCAGTCCGATGCCCTCCAATATCATAATAGGTTCCGAAACGCTATCGACCATCTCTTTTATTTTCCGACTCGGCTTCGGATTGAGTTTCATCTCGCTTTTATTGAAGATGAAAGGGTCGCTCATTACATTGGTCTTGAGATCCAGAATCCGATATCGCTGGAAAGTAGGTCTGCCGCCAATTACATCGCCAAACTCCAGCAGCAACTTTGTGCCATAGAGCTGGGCCTCTACGTTGATGGATCCCGCGCTTAGCAGCCATGATTCGTACTTCATTTCCTGAAGGAATCCGTTGGTTACCTTATTAAGGTTTTCATCGAGCACAACATATTCCAATTCATACGTTTCCTTCGCTATTTTGTCGGTTTGGAACAAGAGGATATACCCCCTTATATTGTTATCGAAATCGTATATCTCTTCGTAGGAATACAATTGTCCGCGCGACAGGTTCGCCAGTGTTTTGACCTGGGCTGACAGAACGAAGGGCAATAAAAGAAAGAGGGTAACAATTTTTCTCATGATTGGAATTGACCGATCAGCACATCAAAATCGGCAAGTTTTATGTTTTGAATAAAGGTGATAAACCGGTTCAGGCTATCGGAGTTCTCCCTGCGATCTACTTTGGGCAGATACCGGTTGACCGTATAGGCGATACGGGCCTCTTTCAGCTTTTTAAGATCGGTTAGGATGACCTCTTTCAGCACGGCATCGCCGGGATTCTTTTTGTATAACTTGAGTGCTTCGTAAAGTGAAAGACCGTACTCGTGGAGTGAGAGTTGGTTGTATAAACTTTGGTAGGTGCTATGTCTCCTGATAGTATCAAACTTCGCTGACACCGTTCGGATCATGGGTCCTTCCGGGGCTTCTTTTTTCAATAACCCGAGCCGAACCTCGCAGGCCGGATGTGTTTTCAGGGAATCCGGATCGAATCGTTTGTCTTTATCATATTGCAGGAAGAGGCTTTCTTCCTGCTCGAAATACCGGTTTTTTAGCTTGAAGTCTGCCCTGTCGAAAATGGTATGGTAATCCGCGATGGTCAGTGAATCTGGTTCGTCATCGGCCACAGCCAGTTTTTCGAGGGTGCGGATGCCCGATTGGAGGTTCCGTTTTGTTTTTTGGTATAAGACCAAACCGATTGAGTCGGCCTCGATTTCATACTTTCGACGTTGGTCGTATTTCTGGTACACAATATTTTTCAGGAGGCCTGTTGACAGCCGTCCCTTACCATATTTCTGCTTGCGTATCGCCTTGGTTTTGGCGATCGTCTCTTCGGAGGTAGAGGCCTGCGCAAAGGAAACAATCCCTTTTCGGACATGATTCAGGTATTGGTGTCCGATTTCGTGTGCCATCACGAACACCAGTTCATCTTCATTATCAAGCGATAGAAAGAGTCCGTAATTGATTACGACTGTACCATCCCCCGTATTATACGCATTAACGGAGGGGTTTTTTGACAATAGGATTCGGTATTGGGAGCGATCGATGTGGTTTCTGTCGAGAATTTCGTCGAGAAGCGAACGGAGATAGCTGAGATGTTCCTCGTCACAAATGAAGTCGTTATCGGTGACCCTCTCGAGAAAGTCTTCCTGTAACTCGGCATAAATAGACCGGACGATGGCTTTCTGTGCACTCGATTCAAAGGTCTGGTTCTTGCGTGCCGCTTCGAATTTTTTCACATATTCCTTATTCAACGACTCCCGACAGGCTGCATAACCGCTTGTGTCGATTGCCTTGAAATCAATCTGCGCCAATGAAAGCTGGGAGACCAGCACCAAAAACATTACTGCGTACTTCATCAACGACATCGTGATACGCGTCAAAAATAAACTTTTTATGATTTTTAGCGTTATACCCGGTAAAATTATCGCTCAGACAACCACGCGAACAACCGCTTCACGTCGACTGCTTTGAACAACTGCGTCCCTTCATTCATGGTGGCGGCCGATCCGCAGGCGACGCCCCATTGCAGCACTTCTTTCAAGGGTTTGTTTTGGGAAAGCGCCCATACCATACCCCCTACCATGCTGTCGCCCGCACCGACGGTAGAGCGTTTGTGGACGTTGGGCGCCGGCACAAAGTGCGTCTCGTTCTTCGACACGAGATAGGCACCCTGAGGACCTAACGACACAACGATGATCTCTGCTTTACCGGCATCGACCAGCGTACGGGCTGCATCGTCGGCTTCGTCTATTTCAAGGCGCGCAGTGCCGACCAATTTGGCCAGTTCGCCCACGTTGGGCTTGGCCAGGAAGACACCGGCATCAAGGGTTCGGGCGAGCGCTTCTCCGGAGGTATCGACGATGAAGCGCCCGCCTTTCTTCGCTACGCGTTCGGCGATTTGGGCATAGAAGTCGGGGGCGAGCCCTTCGTTGAGACTGCCGCTTGCAACGACGTAGGGCGCTGCGTTGGAAGCGATCTTTTCAAGGAGTTGGTGTTGCTCTTCGGCCGTCAGTTCGGAGCCGGGGAAGCCGAAGCGGTATTGGGAGTTGCTGCCGGTTTCGAGTGCGATCAGGTTCTCGCGTGTGCTGTTTTGGGTGCGGATGACATCGGTGGGGATGCCTTCACTTTCGACCAGGCGCTGGAGCAAATCGCCCGACGAGCCGCCCGCCAGGAAGAGGCATAGGGAATCACCTCCCAGCCGCGAAATCGCCTTCGAGACGTTGATGCCGCCACCGCCTGCGTCGTAGTGGGGTGGTGTGCATCTAATTTTTTGTTCGGGCATGAGTCCGGTGAAGGTGGTGCTTTTGTCAAGGGATGGATTGACGGTAACGGTCAGTATGGCGTGGTTCATGTGGTAACTTTCCCCTAAGTTCGGAAAAAACGGGGCGGTATCCAAGTACATTTCACGTGGGGTCGCACGTAGGGCTTTTGTATCTTTGCATCCTACCTGAAAATTATGATCGAAGACAAAAATCCGCAGCGCACCCCGCTTTCCCAACTGGGCGAGTTCAAACTCATTGACCATCTCACCAAGCGATTCGAATTAAAACGACCTTCGACCCTGAAAGGCGTGGGCGATGATGCCGCCGTATTGGATTTTGGCGGGAAGCGTACCGTCGTTTCAACCGACCTGCTGATTGAGGGCGTGCATTTTGACCTGTCGTATATGCCGTTGAAACACCTGGGCTATAAGGCGGTGGTGGTCAACCTTTCGGATATTTGTGCGATGAATGCGACGCCGACGCAGATTACGGTGTCGGTGGCCGTTTCCAACCGTTTTCCGTTGGAGGCATTGGAGGAATTGTATGACGGCATCGCGTTGGCTGCAGAGGTATACAAAGTGGATGTGATTGGCGGTGACACCACCTCCTCGCAAAAAGGGATGCTGTTGTCGATTACCGCGTTGGGCGAGGCGGACGCCGAAGAAATCGTTTACCGGAGCGGCGCTAGGGAGAACGACCTTTTGGTGGTTTCGGGCGATATCGGTTCGGCTTATATGGGTCTGCAGGTATTGGAGCGCGAGCGTCGTGTGTTTGAAGTGAATCCGCAGAACCAGCCCGACCTGGATGCCTACACCTACCTCATCGAGCGGCAACTGAAACCCGAGGCTCGGACCGATGTGCGGGACTTGTTGCAAGCGTTGGAGCTAAAGCCGACCTCGATGATTGATATTTCGGATGGCTTGTCGTCGGAAATCCTGCATTTGTGCAAGCAGTCGGGTGTCGGATGCAACCTATTTGAGGAAAAGCTGCCGGTTGACCCGCAGTTCATCAATGCCTGTGAGGAATTCAACCTCGACGCGACGACGGTGGCGATCAACGGGGGAGAAGATTATGAGCTTTTGTTTACGATTCCGTTAGAGGATTTTGCGAAGATCAAAGGCAATCCGAACCTGACCGTCATCGGACACATGACGGCAGCCGCGGATGGCGCGCACCTCGTTACACGGGCGAACACCCTCATCGAGCTGAAGGCCCGTGGTTGGGATGCGTTGACAGAATAAAAAAGCCCGGAGGTTACCGGGCTTGTAGCGTCATACTTTGGGTTCGTCCATGTTGATGATGTTCAGCACCGACTCACTGTAGTATTTTTCCCCTGCCAGTATTTTCTCGAATGCAAGCAGCAGTTCTTCGAAGGTCAGGTCGTTTTTGATGACCAGTCCATCGGGCTGAATGGTTTCTGAGAAGTACTTGAATTTCATTTTTTCGGTGTGCATGGTCAGCAGTACCACTTTACAGGCCGGCATCCGTTCACGCAAGAGGCGGGCGAGGTCGAGTCCGGACTCGATATTCTTCTCCGCATACCCAGGAATACTAATGTCGAGTAGGGCGACATCGAATTCGTGTGGACTATTGACGATGGCTTCGTAGCCGGTTTTGCCGGAGTCGGCGCTGGAGGAAACCACTTCATATTCATCGGGCTTGAACCGATCGAGGGTATTTCGATAGGCCTGTAGGATGAACGGGTGGTCATCGACCATTAGGAGTTGTACGGTTTTCTTCATGTGGGGTCACGATTTGTTTTGGGGCTATGTATCGGATAAAGGTAAAACAAATTTTAATAGGGTACCCGAGCCCGGAGCCGTTTCAATTTCCATGTTACCCCTTGAATTGGTGATACGGTTGAGCATATTGATGAGTCCGATGCCCTTCTTTTTCTTAGCATAATTGAAGCCCACGCCATCGTCGCGCACCTCGAGGCGTAGGTCGTCGTTGCTTTTGAAAAAGCGCACCTTGACGTTTTGGGCGTTGGCGTGTTTGTTGACATTCTGGAAGGCTTCCTGTAGGATACGGTAGAGGTTAATCTTGGCGGTGCTGTTGACGGCATTCCAATCGATGGTGTCGTCGATGTTGATGTCAATCGCCGCCTGGCAGACGGTGCGTTGGGTAGCGATGAAGTTGTTCACCATCAGTACGAAGTTGTTGAAGATGGCGGCTTTTTCGGCGCTGAGGTCGTGGGAAATCTCGCGGATCTCCTGTTCGACGCTTTTGAGTTCGTCGATATAGGCGACGCGGTCGGCAATGGCCTGTTCGTCGGACTTGGTATTGAGAACGCCGAGGTTCATGCGGGTGCCAAAAAGGCGTCCCAGCACGCCGTCGTGCAGTTCCTGGGCGATGCGTTTCTTTTCGGCCTGGCGGACTTCCTCGATACGGTCCTGCTGGTTGAGCATGAGTTGGTAGACCTCTTCGTTGGCCTGTTGCTGCTCCTGGATGAGGCGTAACTCGCGGTTTTTCGCCGCCTGGAAGCGAATGACGAAGATGAACACCCCGAGGGTGATGATGCCGAGGGTGATGTAGATGAGTGTTTGACGCTGCTCTTCAAGTTTGCCTTTTTCGAGGGTGAGTTCCTCCGTTTCGAACTCGATGCGGGCGAATTTGTTTTGGATTTTACGTTCCGCAATTTTAAGAGAATCATCTATTCTAAAATACTCTTCGGAATATCTTAACGCATTGGACGGGTCGACTTTTGACAACTGCTTGAGTGCTAATAAAGTCTCTCTGTAGAACTTTTCCTCCTTAGATAAGCGATAGGCCGCATGTGCCATCTGAATTGCGGACGCAGCATTTTTTTCCCCATAGTAAAACTCGGAAAGATGAATCTCGTTGGCGATAATTCCCGGAGAATACTTCATGGAATCTCTTATGGCAAGTGCTTTTTTTAAGTCGTTTAGCACACCGATATTCGGGTTTTCCTTGTATCTTGCGTAGGCTAAATTGTCCAGTAACATAGCGTAAGTTATTGGAGACTCTTCTTTTAACTTCCCATTCGAAATACCTTTCTCGAAGAATGGTATCGATGCACGATGTCCGTATCTTTTGCCGTAGAGAATACCCAAGTTGTTGTTCGTAATAGACTCTATATGGTATTCTTTTGGTAAGTTCCCCTTACTGCCCACATCGAGCGCTTTTCTGTAAAACTTCTCAGAGAGATCGTATTCTGTCAGTTCACCGTAGATAATACCTAATAGATTATTGGCCTGATAAAGTAATTCTGCGTCATCCGAATCCCTCAGATACTTTAGTGCCTGCCAAGTACTTCTTTCAGCACCAAGAAAATCGCTTTCATTGTGTTGAAGAATTGCTTTGTTTAACAGCGATTTTGCCGCATTGGAGCGATCTCCTAGTTTCGCATATATTTTCTGGCTTTTGAAATTAAGTTCATATGCATTCGCGATATCCGTTTTCGAATAATAGTCTGCCAGATAATCCAACGCTTTGGCCATACGAATAGAGTCCTCTGCGCTTTTTGACAAATCCAAAACATACTCGCTCACTTCTTTGTAGCGATCGAGCTTGTCTATGTTATAGTATCTGTTTGCTACTTTAAATAGGTTGACTCTAGTAGTCGAGTCATTTGCTTGGACTTTAAGGAGTCTAAAAGCGTTGTCTGTGAAAAGCAACCTTTGTTTTAAAGGTAGGTTTTCGTCATTTGCATTCCTTAGGAAAACTGTTATACTATCCTTTGAGATATTTTGCTTGGACGCCGTCCGTTTACAACTAAAAAAGAAAAAAAGAATAGCAAAAAACCCTACGTATCTCACTGCCATAAATTTGAGCTATGATATAAATAAAAAAGGGGTTGTGCAAGACAACCCCTTTTTTATTTATTATTGATATGGACTTAGTCCATTTTTTTCTTTCCAGGATCCAAAGTACCAGTTACTCCAGTTTTCAAATCTGCCAAAAGGTGTCCTTTTGATTTCTTCTCTGTACTCCCGTTGAATGAAGTGAGGCCTACAAGAGCTACAGCTACTACGATTGCGATTGCGATTACTTTTTTCATGATGATGTTCGTTTTGGGGTTTTAGAACTATGTTTTTTGTTGTACTTCTGTTGGGGTTTATCCGTTTGGATGATGTAAAACTAAGGCGTCACTTGCGGGAAATCAAGCGTTTACGAGCCTTTATGGTAGATGGCGTATTTCTACGTGTGGATGGACGGGTTTTGCGAGGCGTTGATTTTCGCCCCTACCCCTTTTCGGGCCTTTTTGGGGTTTTTGGGACTTTAAACCGCCTCTTCATTTAGGGTAAGCTCGGGCCTACCTCAGTTCATATTGTCGAGGTTCAGGTCGATTCGCCGCATCTCGCGACCTTCGTTGGTAGTGATCAGGTTGATCAACAGGTCAATGTTCTTTTTGTAGGACTTGGAGAACGGCAACTGTACCTTGCTGTTTTTCAAATAACAGACGTTGTTGCCGATGTGGATCCGGGAGATGTAGTTGATGTTAACGATGTAGCTGTTGTGGATCCTGACAAATTCAGCCGGCAGGGTCGTTTCAAAATGCTTCATCGTTTTAAAGGCGGTCACCATATCGCCATTATTCATGAAGAGGTCGGTCGAGTTGTTGTCAGCCTTGGCATATACAATGTCCTCCGTGTCGATAAACCGGTAATCGCCATACGATTTGATGCAGAGCGTGCTCGGCACGTCTTCGGCATAGCGCTCGAACTTGATAATGGTTTTTCGCAGTTCGTGTATATTCAGCGGTTTCAGCAGGTAATCGAATACCTCGTGCTTCAGGGCATGATACGCCATGTCTTTCGACTTGGTGAGCACCACCATTTTGGGTAGTGTCTTCATGAAGCGGAACAATTCGTTGATGATGCCCAAGCCGAGGTTGCTCTGGCGGTTCTCCGGATCGATCTCCATCACTACCATTTTCGGCTTGTGTTCGAGGATCAGGTTTACCGCATCTTCACTGTTGTCGGCCGTACCCATGTGGAAGTAGTTCGAGAACTCCTCGAAAACCGAGAGGGTCCGCGTCACACTGTCTGGGTCATCGTCAATGATGATGTAAGGGTATTTCATCTACAGCGAAAAATACGCAAAATGCGAACCTTTTCTTTTTGGGGCAAAGGGCACTTACTAACAAGGTTATTCGGGTAGATAAATGGGGTACGACAATATACACACTTCCCCCGTGCCTAAAAAGTGTTCCGGATGAAATGCGCGCTTTTCGGACGAACGGCAAACGCGTTTTGCGATTTACGGATTTCGTCCTTTTTCGCCTGGGTATAAAGACGGAAGCGGATCGCTTTGCCAAAAGGAACCGGTATCGGCGTCCAACAGCGTCAGCGGACCGTGGAAGGCGGCGCCCGTATCGACATTCCATACATTGGCGCAACGCAACGGGCGAAGGTGGCCCAGTCGGGTGACGGGGGTGTGGCCGATGAAGATAGCGGTATATAGTTTCAATCGGGCGGGATACTTTGGATCGGAAGTGGGCAGGCGCGAATCGAGTGCCAACGCCAGTTCCCAGAGGGTGCGATCCCAGTAGAGCAGGCGGGGGAAGTATTCGTGCGTGACGCCATGTTGGTTGGTAAAACCCGCGTGCACGAACAGGCGGTTGCGATCGTCGATAAAATAATTCTGCAACGATTCGAGAAAGGTGATGTGTTCGCTTCGGATGTCGTCTGCCACATTACGGTACGCGTTCACGGTTGCCTCCCCGCCGTGACGGAACCAGAGGTTTTCGTCTAGGTTTTCGTTTCGTTCCGTAAGCCATTCGAGCACCAACTGGTCGTGGTTGCCACGAAGGAACACACAGTGCGGATGGCTGTGGCGTAATTCGATGAGGAAACTAAGTACCGCCGGTGATTCAGACCAGCCGTCGACATAATCGCCCAGGAATACCAGACGATCAACAGGTGTAACGGACGCCCGCTCCAACACCTGTTGCAAGGCTTTAAGTCCACCATGGATATCGCCGATGACTAGGGTTCGCATGGTGCAAAAATAGGCTATAAACTTTAACTTTTTTTACGGGAAAACCGTAATGGCGTTACTGAATTCTGTGTAGTTTTACTCCTACAAATCGTTGCCGTTTCTAGTTATGCCGAAAAACCTTTGTATGCGTTTCTCCCTTTTTGTGGTGGTGGTGACCGGATGGTGCCTGGGCTCCTGTACGCCCAGCCCGAGACCGGCACGTTCGCCGCAATTGCACGACAGCCTCGAGTATTACTTTACGGTGGCCAATGATGACAGTACGGCCTTACAGACACGAAGGCGTGCGGCGGACAGGGCGCGGGTGTTGACGGAAAAACTTCCAAAGGACTCTACTTATGTAAAAAATGTACTTCGTGTAGCAAACCGGTATTGGAATACCCAAGAATACAAATTTTCGGACCAGCTATCCAGAAAAGCCTATCGATTAGCTAAAAACCGGCGCCAATTTGTTGAACTTGGCAAGGCTTGCTCCTACCTATCAGATTACCAAGACCTAATCCAACGGGAGGATTCCGCCTTTTTCTACAGGCTTGAGTCTAAAAACGCGTACGAAAAGCTACCGTATACTCACAAAAATTACCCTGATGCACTCCGATTATGCGCTTTTTTCAAGTATCGAAATAACGACTACTACGGCACTCAAAGATACGCTTACCAAGCCTTAAAGGCCGCAAAGGTAACAGGTGACGCAAAGTATATTTCTGACTCATACTTGATTTTGGGTCTGGCGCACTTTAATCTAGGAGAGCTAGATTCGACAACATACTACTATACCAAAGCACGACTCAGAGGACTCGATCCGACGCGTGTAATGTTTTTGGATTCTGATATTGCGATTCTTTTATGCGAAAAGAAGCAATACAAAGAAGCCATACGCCTACAAAAACAATCGCTAGCTTACGCCAAACGTCATGCATTCCGAGACTCGTGCAGAATTATGTTGGGTCTTGGCTACACGCTTTTTAAATCCGGTAATCTCTCAGAAGGAAAAGAGATAATGCTAAAGGCCGATAAAGCGCTGGATTCCCTCGGAACTATAATGCAGATTATCGGGAACAAGACTAACTTGTCCGAATATTACGCATACGTCGGGGATACGCTTGCATCCATCCGGTTCGCTCGTTCTGCAAAACAAAAAGCCAGTGAATGGCATTTACCTGTAGATAGACTAAATGCTCTGAAAAGACTGCTTTTAGTAGATAAAAAGAACCGTGATTTGTTAACAACCGAATATCTCTCCCTATCCGACTCCCTCCAACTCGCCGAACGTCTTAACCGCAACAAATTTGCGCAGATCGAATACCAAACCTCCGAACTCAAAGAACAGAACCAGCAGCTCCTTACCCAAAACCAAAAGATTACCATCGGCGCCTCGTCTTTTGGAGTGTTGCTATTGGGCGGATTGTTCGCCCGCCATTACCGGGCCCGGAAAAAAGAGGTACAATTACTACGCGAACGACAGGCAGCCGATGACGAAATTTTCCAACTCCTGCAACAGCAACAGGAGAAAGTCGAGGAAGGGCGTAAACTCGAAAAGCGCCGTATCTCACAAGAACTGCATGACGGAGTGATGGGTAAACTCTCCGGAATTCGCCTTAATCTGTTCGTGCTCAATAAGCGTAGTGATCCGGAGACGGTTTCGAAATGCCTGGGACACATTGACAAAATCCAAGAGGTCGAAAAGGAAATACGGTCGATTGCCTATGACCTCGAAAACGATCTGTTTGGGGAAGATCATTCGTTCAGTGCCCTTTTACGTACGTTGGTGCAAACAGCAAAGGAAGTGTCGACCACGCAATTCCATCTCGATCTAGACGCCGCAATTCAATGGGATGCCATTCCCAATACGGTGAAAATACAACTGTATCGGGTGTTGCAGGAGGCCCTTACCAACATCCGAAAATACGCACAAGCGAAAACGGTACACATTACCCTGAGGCAACGCAAACAGCATTTGTGGGCGGTGGTGACGGATGACGGGATCGGTTTTATGCCATCGGCCATCAAAAAAGGGCTTGGACTTACCAATATGGAAACACGCATCCGACGCCATGGTGGAAACCTTAAGGTCAAGTCAGCCCAGGGGCGGGGCACGACACTGGTCTTTACAGTTCCCGTAATGAAGAACGAAACGCGGTTGGATGATGAATAGGAACCCGCTTCTTTTCTTTTTTGCGCTCGCCTTATCCGCGTTGGGGTTCTGCTTCCATAGCTGTACGTCGCCACCCGCAATCACGGCGTCACAACAACTCAACGACAGCCTCGAATACTATTTTACCGTGGCCAATGACGAAGGTACGGAAATAGCCATTCGCCGGCATTGTGCGGATCGGGCGAGAGCGTTGACGGAAAAAATGCCGAAGGATTCGATTTACGTAAAAAACATGTTTAGAGTGGCGAATCGGTATTGGAACTGTGGTGAGCTAGACCCTTATTACACCGTTACTCTTAGGCTTGACCAACAAATCGCGAACAAATGTTCGAGAGAATACTGTAAAAACCAGTTGTACATCGGCGACTATATGATCCGCAAAGGACTCACAGATAAAGCCTATGCCAACTATCATCGAGCAGAATTGTACGCGCGCAAAATACGCGATTTTGAATACCTGCTGTTAGCTTTGAGTAAAAAGTGTGAAATGCTCGTTACGGTAGGGGATTATCTAACGTGTGAAAAACTGTGTTATGAAGGCTTGAAAATAGGTGAACAACAAAATAAAATATACCATCATCGATTCTACACCTACTTAGGCATTATCTCGACCTCATATGGTGAGCCCGATAAATCCGCTCTTTTCTTCTCAAAGGCACTAACAACTTTAAAGCTTTATGGTGAGGCGAAACATCAAGGACTAGAATTTGCCTACCTTAATAATATTGCCTCAGTAGAAATAGCGCGTAAAAATTACCGCCGAGCCTACGAAATCTGCCATACCGCTTTATCAAATAAAGCGAAAATCGAAAATAATCCTGACGGATATGCCGCATTACTCGAGCAAAGGAACGTTAGCCGCTTTTATATGACGAGGCTTTACTCAATGAGAGATAGCGAGCGTGCCTTCCAACTATATAAAATACTCAACGAATACTCAGGCATGACAGATTGCAAACTACATCAGGCAATCTTTTATTTCCAAAACCGACAGGGGGAGCAAGGCCTGCAAATTATCGATTCGCTTTTAGTTCTTTGTCGGCAGAAAAAACTGACCTCTCGGTTACCTGAGATTTTGCGAACGGCGTTGGAGTATGACTGCCTGAACGAAAACATGCTTACGGATTACCTGACGCTCACCGACTCCCTCCAACTCGCCGAACGTCGTAACCGTAACAAATTTGCGCAGATCGAATACCAAACCTCCGAACTCAAAGAACAGAACCAGCAGCTCCTTACCCAAAACCAAAAGATTACCATCGGCGCGTCTTCCGTGGGGGTGCTGTTATTAGTCGGATTGTTCGCCCGCCATTACCGGGCCCGGAAAAAGGAGGTACAATTGCTGCGCGAACGGCAGGCCGCTGATGATGAGATTTTCCAACTCCTGCAACAACAACAGGAGAAAGTCGAGGAAGGGCGTAAACTCGAAAAGCGCCGTATCTCACAGGAACTGCATGACGGTGTGATGGGGAAACTCTCGGGCATCCGTCTCAACCTTTTTGTTCTCAATAAGCGCAGTGATCCGGAGACGGTTTCGAAATGCCTGGGTCATATCGACAAGATCCAGGAAGTCGAAAAGGAAATACGGTCGATTGCCTATGACCTCGAAAACGATTTGTTTGGTGAAGACCGCTCGTTCAGTGCCCTGGTGCGTACGCTGGTGCAATCAGCGAAGGAAGTGTCCACCACGCAGTTTCATCTCGATATAGACGTCGCGATTCAATGGGATGCCATTCCCAATACGGTGAAAATACAACTGTATCGGGTGTTGCAGGAGGCCCTTACCAACATCCGGAAATACGCACAGGCGAAAGCGGTACACATCACCCTGAGACAGCGCAAACAGCATTTGTGGGTGGTGGTGAGGGACGACGGAATCGGTTTTACATCATCGGCCATCAAAAAAGGGCTTGGACTTACCAATATGGAAACACGCATCCGACGACAAGGTGGCGCATTCAAACTGAAATCGGTGGAAAGCCAAGGCACTACGTTGATTTTTACACTGCCGATTACGAACTAAGGCGCTCGTTTTTTACGGGAAAACCGTAGCGCTGCTATTGTTGTTTTTTGTAGCTTTACTCCTACTCGTGCGCTATGCGTGCGTTATTTGAAGCCCATGCGCCTTTTTTCGTTTGTCGCACTACTCCTATTAGGCTTTCTGTCAGGAACTTGCACGCCTGACATGAAGCCTGTTGCCTCATTACAAAAAACGGACAGCCTCGAATGTTATTTCTCCGTCGCGAATAATGATAGTGCCGACATACCTGTCCGCAAACGCAGTGCCGATCGGGCGAAGGCGCTTGTTGAAACTCTTACTAACGATTCTATTTATGTAAAGAACATGTTTCGGGTCGCCAATCGGTATTGGAATATGGGAGAATTGGAGCGATATGAATCCATTCTCAATATTCTGTTGTCTTCCGCCCGTCTACAAAACAAAACCGATAAAGCGAAAGCACTTGTTTATCTGGGGGATTATTTCACAAAAACATCTCGTCCTGTAAAGGCCTGTGAGGAGTATTTTAAAGCGGAGCGACTCTATACTTTGAGTCAAGACCAAGACGGGTATTTTAGCACGGTTATCCGCAGGCTTGATTTGTACTTTGAGTATGGCCAATTTCAAAAATGTGAGTCTTTGGCTTATCGAAACTTACAACTTTCTAAAGCGAATAAATCCTATCGACACGCATTTTGGAATTACTGCGCACTCGTTCAAAAAAATAATGGGCAACATGAAAAAGCAATTCAGTCCTTTCGAAACGCTATCTTCAACGTTAGGTATGCGAGTAAGAAAACACGGGGAATTAAAGGTCTCTACTTCAACAATCTTGGGGGATTATATTTATCGCAAGACCAATTTGACAAAGCAATAGCTTGTTTCGATAATGGCCTAAAGTGCCCTTATCTTTTCCCAAATTATTCGGACGTGGAGGCACTTCTTACGGAAAATAAAAATATTGCTTTTCTCAGGTCGGGTAGGGGATATTCTATCCAAGTAAATAAAAATGCTATTGAGTCAGGATATCGATTCAATGACTACAGGTTACTCATCGGCTGTAAGATAAACCAGGCTGAATATTTTGCCTCTGTCCATAGGGAAGAAAAGCGGTTAGAAGCATTAAAGAGCGCGTTACAAATTGCTCAGGAAAAAAAATTACCCTACGAACGCCTGAAGTGTCTTTCGGAGTTGATCAGATGTAACGCCCCGAATCTTCAAAAGCACTCCACCGATTATATTACGCTACGCGATTCAATAGATTCGGAAGCATTAAAACTGAGGGCCGAATTCAGCGCCATCGAATACGAAACCAGCCTCCTCAAAGAACAAAACCAACAACTCCTCACCCAAAACCAAAAAATCACCATCGGCGCGTCGTCCGTTGGAGTGTTGCTATTGGGCGGACTGTTCGCCCGCCATCACCGGGCCCGAAAAAAGGAGGTACAATTGCTGCTCGAACGGCAGGCGGCTGATGATGAGGTTTTCCAACTCCTGCAACAGCAACAGGAGAAAGTCGAGGAAGGACGTAAACTCGAAAAGCGCCGTATCTCACAGGAACTGCATGACGGAGTGATGGGTAAACTCTCCGGAATTCGCCTCAATCTGTTCGTGCTCAATAAACGTAGTGATCCAGAGACGGTTTCGAAATGCCTGGGTCACATCGACAAAATCCAGGAGGTTGAAAAAGAAATTCGGTCTATCGCCTATGACCTCGAAAACGATCTGTTTGGTGAAGACCGGTCGTTCAGTGCGCTGTTGCGTACGCTCGTGCAATCGGCGAAGGAAGTGTCGACCACACAGTTCCATCTTGATTTGGATACTTCTATTCAATGGGAGGCCATTCCCAACATGGTGAAAATACAACTGTATCGGGTGTTGCAGGAGGCCCTTACCAACATCCGAAAATACGCGAAAGCGAAAACGGTACACATCACCCTGAGACAGCGCAAACAGCATTTGTGCGTGGTGGTAACCGACGACGGAATCGGTTTTACGCCATCGGCCATCAAAAAAGGGCTTGGACTTACCAATATGGAAACACGGATCCGGCGGCAAGGCGGATCCTTCAAAATAAAAGCAACGCAAGGAGGGGGTACTACCTTGGTCTTTATTCTTCCACTTAAATCATAACTGCCATGAAATTAAATGTTTTGCTAATCGACGACCACCCCACCCAGATCGAAGGCTACAAGAGTATCCTGAGTTTTCTTGACACCGGTGACGACCTGCACTTTACGGAAGCCTACAGTTGCGAGGAGGCGTTCCACCTGCTGACACAACCCGAAGGTCGCCCTCCGTTCGATGTCATTTGCCTCGATTGGAGCCTACCCCCCTACCCGCAGCAGAAAATCATGAACGGCGAAGACCTCGGCGCATTGGCGCGGATGCGTCACCCGAAGGTCAAAATCATTCTCATGACCTCGCATTCGGAAGCGTTCATCCTCTACAACATTATGAAGGCATGCGCGCCAGAAGGGCTCATGATAAAGAGTGATTTTTCGGCCAATGACCTGCTGACGGCGTTTGATACCGTCCTCGCGGGAAAAACCTACATGACCGCTACGGCAGCCGCCAATCTTCGGAACGTAGTTGCGAAAAGCGACTACCTCGACAGCTACAACCGCCAGATTATCCAGCTATTGGCGCAAGGCATACGCACGAAGAACATTCCTGACATGGTCAAGCTGTCGCAGAGCGCCGTTGAAAAACGAAAAGCCAGCATCAAGGACTATTTCGGCATTGCCAAAGGCACCGACGAGGACATCGTCAGGGAAGCGCGCGAGCGGGGTTACATTTAACATTTTGTGCGGTTTTCCCGTAAAATCAATCGTCCGACACCAGCTAGTTTTACATCGTCGGACAACCCGGGAAGCGCCGACAAAAAACAAAATGTAACCTTTAATTATGTACACCATGAAAAATCTTTTTTTGAGCCTGGTGGCCACCGTCGCCATCAGTGCCTTCGCCACCGCGCAAACTACTTTTGTGAAAATGGCATTGCCGAAAACGTTGCAGAGTACCTCAACAAAATTCGAGACCGTTACTGCCGATGTAACCCTTAAATACAAAGACGGCCGCATCGCCAAAGGCGAAATCAGGCTTGTGATCCCGGAGGATGGAAGAGGACTCGTGTCTGCGGAGTTCTCAAAATCGATCGTTGACGGGAAGACAATTTCACCCACCTTTTTTGTAGACAACCTGCGCGCTTTTGATTCCGGAGACGAATCTCCTTTGGCCAAGTGCCTACAGGGATGTAACGCCAAATACACCGCTGCGGATGGGACTAAGTTACCCGGTCGAGGCGCTTGTAAGTTCCAATGTTGGGTAGACGCGATTACTGGCCGCCTCATCGAGGCCATTGTACCCGCATTACTCGATACCGTCATAAAATCGCTGAAGTAATTATGAAAAAAGCAACAGTCCTTATCGCATTATCTCTCGCATTAGTCTCCTGTAGATCAATTGCCCTCCGAATATTTCTCAGTAAAACCCAGGTACATTTTGATCACTATAAAAGTGGTGACCGGGATTTGGTATTCATCGATGCCTCGCACGTCGGCAAGCCCGAGTATTTCGCAGACATAAAATTTACAGTAGATAGCCTTAGAGGAAAAGGATACACTATTGTATTCGAAGAGATAAGGGCTGTTGTTTCTTCCTTAAACGATTTACCAAGGATAGACCTTTGCAAAAAGAAAATCCGAAAAATGACAGGCGTTTATTTTGGTGACTATTCAGATGCAAAAGACGACGAAAATCTCGATCTCCCCAATATGAAAGGGCTTACAAATCAGACGGTGGACAACACAGGTATTGATCGACGCCGTGACGTTTGGGCAGACTATAACCTATTTCAACTCGTCACAGCATACGAGGCAGAAAAAGGTGAAATTAAGCTCTCGGAATGCGATCTCCAAACGCCCCCGAACGACCGATACCGATGTACAAAAATCAACAGAAGCGAGTCTAACTATCTTTTGGTAGAAATGAGAAATAAACGGCTCCTCCACGTGGTCGACTCCATCCAAAAAGATAAAGTTGCCATCCTATATGGTGCCCGACACCATTATGGTTTTATCCGACTTCTACGTGAAAAAGACTCCTCCTGGGCCTATCAACAACGACGGGGGTATTACTAATGCAATTACACACCATGAAAACACTTTATTCCCTACTCGCCACAATTACTTTTTTATATGCCCACCCGCAATCCACTGCCGAAACCGCTATCAAGGCCGGCGAACTCATCCTGGGCGGCTTTTCCATATTGAAAAGTAACAAAGTCAAAAAAGATAACGATGCATCGTTCATCACCAGCATCTGCGTCAAAAACAAACTCACAGACAAAATTACCTTTACCCTCCACGGCGAAGACGCCAAAGGGGATGAGGTATCCCGAGAACTCGTCGTGCAGAACGATGGGAAAGAATGCGTCTTCAACATTCCGAAAGGCATTTACACCTACACCGTGCTGCTTCCTAATAAGGAAATCTATAAAAAGGGGGAGTATAAATTCGAGGACGACGTTGTCATAACTATCAAAAAAGAAGAATGATTACCCCGACAAATGTTTCATAAGACCTTAAAAGCCCTGTTGTCATTATCTGGTGTACATTACTACACCTACCTCTACTTATTAGTTTTATCTTGCGATTGTTACAATGCCTCGCATCGGCAACCCATAAAATGAAGACCATTCTCCCTTTTTTAGCGACCCTTTTTCTCCTCAGTTGCCACGACCCGAATAGCCACGAAATCCGGGATTTCTCTAAATCCCATACGTTCACGTTGAAAACGGAGAAAGGCCATCATTACGCTTCTTACCGTTTGCGGTTAGAGGGTTTCGTTGATGACTCCATTATGGTGAGCGGCTATGCTTTTTTATCCCCCATAAAAGTCAGCGGTGAGATTGATACCCTCTTTGTTTCTGATTTTTATGGTCAGGTGGAGCAACTGGAACTAACGATCGACCCTTACAAAGCCAAAAGCGGCCACCTGAAGGTGTCGCATTCGGCGGATTAAGTTGTAGAACCGGTGGCAACAACGCCTCGCTACCGATCGTACTTCATCTTCCGTAAAATCCGCATCGACTCTTTGAAGCCGAGGTAAACGGTTGGGTCGTCAAAGGCTTTCAACAGGGGTTTGGCGTCTACCAGTTTCTGCTTGGCGTCTTCAAACCCATTGAGGTAACAGATCATCAGGGTAGACGGCACGAACTCCATGTCGCGTTTCTCAGCCTCTGAAAGCGTAGTTCCTTTCTGTAGTTTCGCCAACAGCGACAGGTTGGCGTTGTAGATATGGTGCAGCATCTTACGGTTGTATTGGGGCGGCTCAAACAGCATACGGCTTTCAATCTTGTAGTAACCGTTGTCGAAAAACCGGATCTCCTGCTGTTCCAACGGATAGTAACTTGTCTTGTCGTGAAGCCCCAGGGGTACGTACTCCGTAATCACGAAGCGGTCGTCGTCATACTCGATTGACACCTCATCAAGGGCCGAATAAAAGAGCTTTACCTGCTCGTTGATCAGTTCAATATCGACGCGCGATAAATACGTTTTGTCTTTGACCCGTTTGGCCACGCCCGCCCAACAGATGACGAACAGTTCTTTGAAAACCCGATACCGGGGCGCCATATCACGATGGCGGTTGTTCATAAAGTCGATCACGCCATCCAGCGTGTGGCCGATGCTGTTTCGGGAATTGTTCTCGATACTAATGACGGTCTCTGTATTCTGGAAATTCTTCGGCGGCGCTACTTCCACCGGAATCGAATTGCTCCCAATCCGGGTGAAGATGGTCCCCATCGGGATGGTGTGGATGCCCTTGCGGAAAAATGAGGTGTTTTTCTTCGGCCGGATCGTCACCAGCCCGACGACTTTGTCTTTTGGCAGGTTGGGAAAGGGGACATTCTCATATTGTATCTTAGGCGGATGCTCCAAAAACGCATTCACCAGGTTTTGGATACGGCTGTCATCGAAGAAGTCGTCGCCCACAATGTCGTTATCGTGGTCTTCTACCCCTACGACAATATAGGAGTTGTTGGCCGGATTCGCATTGGAAAGCGCACAGATGTGCTTGAGAAACTTCGCCTTTCCTTCCTTGGTGTGCAGGTTCAATTGCCGTTTCTTATCGTAAAAACTCGACTCGTCGTTGTGCGCCAGTAGGTTTTTGATAAGAAGGCGCTTGTTGATCATGGCTGTCGGTTTACCATCGTGGTCGACGCCTGCGCGGTAGGCAATATGAGCAAATCCGCGATATTCACATGGTACGGACGGGTGACGACAAAATGGATGACGTCGGCAATATCTTCAGGCCGCAAGGGTTGCAACCCCTGGTAGACGGATTGGGCACGGGTGGTATCGCCTTTAAAGCGTACCTCCGAAAACTCGGTTTCTACCATTCCGGGATGGATCGCCCCCACACGAATCCCTACTGCATTGAGATCGAGCCGCATGCCGCGGTTCAACGCATCGACGGCAAACTTGGTAGCACAATATACGGTGCCGTTCGCATATACTTCTTTTCCGGAAATCGATCCGATGTTGATGACATGCCCCGAGCGGCGGGCTACCATTCCTGGCAATACGGCACGGGAGATGTATAGGAGCCCTTTTACGTTGCCGTCGATCATGGCATCCCAATCGTCGGTATCGCCGTCCTGGATCGGTTCCAGTCCGTGGGCATTCCCAGCGTTGTTCACCAAAATATCGATTTGGGAAAAAGCCTCCGGCAGCGAGGCCACCGCACCAAACACGGCGGCTTTGTCACGGATATCGAACGACAGGGTCGTGACATCGGTCAAAACGCCCAATTCTGCTTGAAGTTCCGACAGGCGGTCTTCCCTTCGCCCGCATATAATCAATCGGATGCCATGTTCTGCAAAACGCCGGGCCGTTGCCCGACCGATGCCGCTGGTAGCGCCTGTTATAAGTGCTGTTTTCATATCGTTACGGAACATCTTGTCCCATACTTTCCGCCCAGATGGCAAACCAGTCTTCGCGGTCTAACCGCAATTCTGTCGCTTTCATGAGCAACTGGATCCGGGCCGTGTTCACCGTTCCGGCAATCGGGATGATTCCGGCAGGATGCTGGAGTATCCAGGCGAGTAACAACGTATCGGAGCCAAAATGGTACTTCTCGACAAGGCTGGCTAATAGTTTTTTGAGGCGCCGCGTCTGTGCGTTGTCCTCCCGAAACACGGTACCGAGCGGATTCCAAGACATCGGGCGTATGCCATTGACCTGCATATAATCGAGACTGCCGTCGAGCATCGCCTCATGGTGCGTAGCTGAAAACTGTATTTGGTTATACGACACTTCGGTCTTCTGGCGAATGAGTTCGGTTTGGGACGACGTGAAATTCGAAAGCCCGAAGTCAAGGATCTTACCATCTTTCTTCAATTGCTCAACGGCCTCGGCAATTTCATCGGCGACCATCAACGGACTCGGGCGATGCAACAACAATACATCTATATGGTCGGTCTGCAGGTTTTTGAGGGAGTTCTCAACCGACCAGATGATGTAGTCGCGGTCGTAATTGTAATGTTTGATGCGGTTGGTTCGGTTGGGCGACAGATGCTGGATGCCACACTTGGTCACGATCTGGATCCGTTCGCGCTGGAGACCACTTTGGGCAAATGCAACGCCAAAATCCTTCTCTGTAGTATATCCTCCATAGATATCGGCATGATCAAACGTTGAAATGCCATTTTCGAGACAGACATTGATGACGTGCGCCATCTCCCGCGCACCCAGTTTTTTGTCCCATGCTCCCCAGTTCATCGTACCAGCAATCACGGGCGATAACGCAGTTTTCAAGGTATTTTTTTTAAAGTTCTTAAAATTATAAAAACAAATTCACAATTCCTCCTTAAGGGGTGGGAGCCGCCGATTTTTTTAACGTTACTTTAACTTCGCCCTGCTGAAAAAAGAAACAATTTGCACCGCTATTGCAACGGGATATATAAAGAAAGAAAGTTATGGAAGAAGTCACTGCCTCTACTGACATTAGGGCAATCAATGAGAAAATCGAAAGGGAGAGTGCCTTTATCGATTTGCTGACCATGGAAATGAATAAGGTGATCGTCGGCCAGAAACAAATGGTCGAGCGCCTTTTGATCGGATTGCTCGGACAAGGCCACATCCTGCTGGAGGGCGTGCCTGGACTCGCTAAAACCTTGGCGATCAACACCCTGTCACAGGCCGTACACGGCTCGTTCAGCCGTATACAGTTTACGCCTGACCTCCTTCCGGCTGACGTGGTCGGAACCATGATCTACAACATCAAACAAAACGAGTTCTCAATCAAGAAAGGACCGATCTTCGCCAACTTCGTGCTGGCGGATGAGATCAACCGGGCACCGGCAAAGGTGCAGTCGGCCCTGCTGGAGGCGATGCAGGAAAAGCAGGTGACCATCGGCGATACGTCGTTTAAACTCGACAGGCCCTTCCTGGTGCTCGCGACGCAAAACCCGATTGAGCAGGAAGGTACGTATCCGCTACCAGAAGCCCAGGTCGACCGCTTCATGCTGAAAGTCGTCATCGATTATCCGAAGATGGACGAAGAGCGACTCGTCATCCGCCAAAACCTGAAAGGCGCGTTCGAAAAAGTACAGCAGGTGATTTCACTTGAGCAAATCCTGCGCGCACAGGAAGCCGTTCGGGAAGTATATATGGACGAAAAAATCGAGAAATACATCCTCGATATCATCTTCGCCACCCGCTTCCCTGAAAAATACAAACTCGAAAAAATCAAACCACTTATCGGTTTTGGCGCTTCACCACGGGGTAGCATCAACCTCGCAACGGCGGCGAAGTGCTATGCCTTTATCAAGCGTCGTGGTTACGTGATACCGGAAGACGTACGTGCGGTCGTGCACGATGTGTTGCGCCACCGTATCGGCGTGACCTACGAAGCGGAAGCCGAAAACGTGACGTCGGTAGACATCATCAACAAGATCGTAAACGAAGTCGAAGTACCATAAAGCAGTAGGCAGTCGCAGTAATTAGTAGGCAGTGGGCAGTCGCAGTAGGCAGTCACGCAGTCGCAGTAAGCAGTCGCAGCAACGACCTCATATATGGATACGAAAGAGCTTTTAAAGAAGGTCCGCAAAATAGAGATCAAAACCCGTCGCCTGAGTGATCACATCTTCTCAGGTGAATACCACACGTCGTTCAAAGGACGGGGTATGACGTTCTCAGAAGTACGCCAATACCAGTTCGGCGACGACGTGCGCGCCATCGACTGGAACGTAACCGCGCGATATAACGAACCGTTCGTAAAGGTTTTTGAGGAAGAACGGGAACTCACGATGATGCTGGTGGTCGACATCAGCGGATCGGAAAGTTTCGGCACGCAAAACCAGTTCAAACGCGACACCATCACGGAAATAGCGGCTACGCTGGCTTTTTCGGCGATGAATAACAATGACAAAATCGGACTCATCCTGTTTTCCGACCAAATCGAACTTTACATCCCTCCGAAAAAAGGAAAATCGCACGTGTTGCGCATCATCCGGGAACTGATTGAGTTCGAGCCCAAAAGCCGCCGCACCGATATCGGACAGGCCATTCGCTTCCTTTCGGGCGTCATGAAGAAAAAGGCAATCACGTTCATCATCTCTGACTTTCTTTCGGAACCGTATGATCAGCCATTGAAAATCGCAGCCAAACGCCATGACATCACCGGCATCCGGATTTATGACGTCAGGGAAACCAAAATCCCGAATCTTGGACTGGTGCCGATGGTCGACGCCGAAACCGGTGCCGTCCAGTTGGTACAGACCGGATCGAGGTCGGTGCGGATGAAATACGAAGCATATTATGCCTCGAAAGTGGCCTACTTTTCCGATATCTTCAAAAAATGTGGTGCCGGCACCATCAGCGCCCGGACGGATGAAAGCTACGTAACCAAGTTGTTAGGATACTTCAAATCAAGGGGATAACGATATGACATCGAAATTGAAATCGATCCTGGCCGGATGGGCCCTTTTGATGGTTGGCACCCTGTCGGCCCAAAAGGTCACGACGCATATCGACACCACCCGCCATAAAATTGGGGCGCAGTTCAACCTGACGCTTACTGCTACGGCCGATACGATGGCCAAAGTGGTGTTCCCCCACGGTCGGGCCTTCGGACCACTGGAAGTCATCCGCAACTATAAAACCGATACCATCCGGAAAGGCGGCAATTATGACCTCGTTCGGAAATACGGCCTCACCCAATTCGACAGTGGAAAATTTACCATTCCACCGCTGAAGGTCACCATCAATGGCAAAGCCTATTTTTCCGACAGTGTCCGGCTGGAAGTGGGCGGCGTAAAAGTCGACACCCTCCAGCAAAAAATGTATGACATCAAGCCAATTATCGAGGCGCCCTCTGACTGGAGCCGCTGGCTCTGGATCCTCGTGGCGCTTGCACTGTTGGTGGTATTGGGTGGCGTCGGAGTGGGCGTATATTACCTGATTAAAAAACGACAGAAAACGAAACTCGGACAGGCGGTTTATAAGTCCCCAATCGAAAAGGCCACTGCCCTGCTGCAACAACTCGACAAAAAGGCGTTGTGGCAGAAAGGAGAGGTGAAGGATTACTATTCGGAACTGACCGACATCGCCCGTACCTATATCGAAGAGGAAATCAATGTTCCGGCGATGGAAAGCACGACCAGTGAAGTCATTGAGAGCCTGCGCCGTGAAGCACGCCGGAAGAATATGAAGCTGACGCCGGAAACGCTGGAAACCCTTGAAAAAGTGCTTCGCCAGGCCGACCTCGTGAAGTTTGCAAAATCGAAACCGATTGACTTCGAAATTGAAGACGACAAGAAACGCATTGAGAAGACCATCCTACAGATCCATAAAGCGGTACCGATTGCCGTGATCGAAGAAGGAGAAAGTGAGCTCTCAAAGATGATGCGCGAAAAAGCCCTGAAAAAGAAAAAACAGCGCCGCATCCTGATTGGTGTGGGCGCATCGGTGGGCGTCCTCATGCTGTCGCTTATTGTACTGTTGTTTATAAAAGGACCTGAGTTCATAAAAGACAAAGTGCTGGGGCATCCGACACGCGAATTGTGGGAAGGCGAATGGGTGTCGAGCGAATACGGCAATCCGCCGGTATATCTCCAAACACCCCGCATCCTGAAACGGATCGACCTGACAAAGACGATGCCGAAAGACGGAATGGCGACGCTGCGCGAAATGCAGACCTTTGCCTATGGAAGTGTACTCGACGAGTTCTCCATCGTGGTATCCACCCGGAAGGAAAAACAAGCCGTAACGTTTGATGCTGACAAAGTACTCGAGAACACGGTTGCGTACCTACAAAGCGCCGGCAAAGCGCAGAACATTGTCGTCAAAAAAGAAGCCTTCAGCACCAAAGCCGGCATAGACGGAACCCACGGCTTTGGCACGTTCGACCACGTCAATCCCCTAACGGGTAAGAAGTCGAAGTTGTATTATGAAGTATTCCTGTTTACGCAGGAAGGCGGCTTGCAACAGGTTTTTGTACAGTATGCCGAAGGCGATGAATACGGGAAGAAAATCTTCGAACGCATCATGAAATCGATCGAACTCAAAGTCCTTCCAAAGTCATGACACAGGTAACCTTTATGTATCCGCAATTGTTCTGGCTGCTGTTGGTGATCCCGCCGCTCGTGGCCTGGCAAATCTGGCAGCGCCG
>JAIXYI010000004.1 GCA_027490305.1 Flavobacteriaceae bacterium | reverse complement strand
GCGATCAGCTCGAATGTGGCCAAGTTGGGCGACCTGAAGGCAGAGCACCAAGTCTTGTTGGTACAGATTACTTCCGCCGACGGAAGAATCGTAACCAAGAAGGTGGCGTACTAATCGCTTAACACCCTAAATACAAAGGGCAGTCCGAATGGGCTGCCCTTTTTTAGTTGGTATAAATGATACCCGGTATTTCAAGCGCTTTTGTTATAAGTTGTATATTTGAAGCGAACTAAAAAGTACGTTTTGGAAAACGTGTCGAGCCGCACATGGCTTTTTGAAATTACCCCCCGTGATACATTGCTGCGCCTTGACCTTAAAGAAGTCTGGCGATACCGCGATCTCCTTGTTTTGTTAGTTCGAAGGGATTTGGTTGCGTTTTATAAACAGACCATTTTAGGGCCGTTGTGGTATGTCATCCAACCCATTCTTACTACGGTCATTTTTACAATCATCTTCAATGGAATCGCAGACATCCAGACAAATGGTGTACCTCCTTTTCTATTCAATTTAGCAGGTGTTACCGTTTGGACTTTTTTCTCAACGTGCCTGACGACCACAGCGGATACATTCAAGACAAATGCAGCCCTTTTTGGGAAGGTTTATTTTCCCCGCGTCATCATGCCTCTTTCCGTGGTGCTGTCCAATTTGGTGAAGTTCCTTATCCAACTCGCTATTTTTTTTGCGTTTTATCTTTATTTCTACTTTTCCGGAGTTGAGGTCCGACCGCAGGCGAGTATTTTGTTGTTTCCGCTTTTAATTGTTTCTATGGCCCTGCTCGGATTGGGTCTTGGAATGATTGTTTCATCACTGGTTTCAAAGTACCGTGACCTGAGTTTTCTCGTGGTATTCGGTGTCCAGCTTCTCATGTATCTTTCAGCGGTTACGTACCCCATAGAACTCGTGCAACAGAAATTGCCTCAGTGGGCATGGGCGATTCAATACAATCCGCTGGCGCACATGGTGGAAATTTCGCGGATGATGTTGCTCGGAGGTAGCGATGCTTCCGTCGGGAATATTGGAATGACGATTATTCCAACCCTTATTGTCTTAGTTGTCGGATTGCTGATTTTCAATAAAACGGAAAGAACCTTTATTGATACGATATGAGTGATGACATTATTCTTTCTGTTGAGAGCGTGTCGAAACAATATCGACTGGGCCAAATCGGCACTGGAACGCTTAGTCACGACCTTAAAAGATGGTGGTATCGCATACGGGGCCTGGAAGATCCGTTTCTGAAGGTTGGAGAAGCAAATGACAGATCCCGAAAAGGGGAAAGCGACTATGTATGGGCCCTTCGCGATGTCTCTTTTGACGTTCACCAAGGTGAAGTGCTCGGGATTATCGGCAAGAATGGCGCGGGTAAGTCGACTTTACTTAAGATACTGTCGAAAGTTACAGCCCCGACTACGGGCCGGATTCGGTCAAAAGGCCGGATTGCCTCTTTACTGGAAGTCGGTACGGGTTTCCACCCAGAACTTACCGGACGCGAGAATATCTTTCTTAATGGCGCCATATTAGGTATGTCAAAGAAGGAAATTGCGTCGAAATTGGAAGACATCATTGCTTTTTCGGGTTGTGAACGCTATATCGATACACCCGTCAAACGCTACAGCAGCGGTATGACGGTACGCCTTGCTTTCGCAGTGGCCGCTTTCCTCGAACCTGAGATTTTGATCGTAGACGAGGTGCTAGCGGTAGGCGATGCCGAGTTCCAGAAAAAGGCGCTCGGGAAAATGCAGGATATTTCAAAAGGACAGGGCAGGACGGTTCTTTTCGTAAGCCACGACATGAACGCGATCGAGTCGCTGTGCCATTCTGTTGTTGTAATGGAGCATGGCTCTGTCATAAAGAAAGCGTCGCCGCAAGAGGCGATTGCGCACTACCTTTCGTCGAGCAAGAATACCGATCTTTCAAAGGCCAGGCGCACGACCGAAGGCGATTTGTGGCTTGATGCCATTCAACTCAATGGTTCTGATGCACTGTACCAGACCGTCCGTTCAGGAGATGCACTGGAAATGGTGTTTACCCTCAATAGACGCTTATCGCTTGACGAGGTCAAAGCAGTTGGCTTCTATGTGGTTTTTCGCAATGAACGAAATGTCATCCTATTCACGATCTCCAATAGATATGACGACATGCAGATTGTATCGGCCGAGAAGTATACTTCCTTCCGCTGTTTGCTGCCGGATCTTAACCTCACGGGAGGCGTTTACAAAGGAACCACCTGGATGTCATTGCGCAACGGATTTTGCGATGAAGTAGAGGAAGCATTCCATATTGAAGTGTTGGCTACCAATTATTTTGGGACAGGCCAGATGCCGGTAGCCAGAAAACACGGAGCTTTATTGATGAAACAAAACTGGACGGCGGAATGAAGAGTTGGATAAAAAAGTTGATAGAAAAACGGTTGAACGTGAGTTTTTCACGATCGGGAGACGACATTCAGTTAATGAGGCTCCTGCAGAATGCCTCGCCCGGATGCTATGTCGATATCGGAGCGTGGCATCCCGTCAAGGCATCGAATAGCTACTATTTTTACCTCAGGGGCTGGAGGGGCATCTGTATCGATCCCAATCCGGAGCTCGCCGATCTCTATCGCGCGACCCGTCCGACAGATGAGTTCATTAACATGGCGGTCGGACTCGAATCTTCCACTCTTCAGTATTATATGCTGTTGTCGGGTTACGACTCTATGAACACTCTTGACGGCGACTTCATACGTCGATATGGTCTCGCCGATAAGGTGAAACGGGTAGTAGACGTACCCACGCGCCCTTTATGGGAGATATTGGACGAGCGACTTACACCATCCGACCGACTCGATTTTTTTGATGTGGATGCAGAAGGATATGATCTTGAGATACTTCAATCCAATGACTGGGATCGGTTTCGTCCGTCGATTGTGGTGACCGAAACGGAAGCATCGCTTAAGGTCGACCTCGATTCGGAGGTTTCACAGTTTCTGGATGACAAAGGGTATCGACTGGTGGGCAAGACGACTATCAAGGGCGATCTGGGGAATCTCTTTTATATACAAAAATAGGCGCGTAGGTTTGCGGTTATGTTAACGCATACCGTAACTTGCGGCACGAGAAGTAACATAACGATGAGGCGAACGATATTAATCACCGGCGGGGCCGGTAATGTAGCCAGTGCGCTCGCAGCGCGATTGGCCGCTCACGGCGGATATGAAGTGGTCATCGTCGACAACCTCCTGACCGGGAGTGTCGAGAAGATTCCGAAATCGGATAATGTCACCTTCATCAAAGCCGATGTGAACGACTTCCGTGACATGGTCGGCATTTTCGGAAGTCGTTCCTTTGATTTCGTCTTCCATTTTGCAGCGGTTGTAGGGGTAAAACGCACCCTTGAAAACCCGATCATGGTACTCAACGATATCGAAGGTATCAAGAATATCCTGCTTCTTTCCAAAAACTCAGGCGTAAAACGCGTGTTTTATTCGAGCTCTTCGGAGGTATACGGCGAACCGTTTGAAATACCACAGAACGAACAGACGACGCCGTTGAATTCGCGGTTGCCCTATGCCATCGTGAAAAATGTCGGAGAGGCTTTTTTCCGGTCGTATCAAAAAGAATATGGACTCGACTATACCATATTTCGTTTTTTCAATACCTATGGCCCGCGCCAGAGTGAGGATTTTGTCATTCCGCGTTTTGTGAAAGCGGCCCTCAACGGGGAGCCCATTTTTATCTATGGTGACGGCTTGCAAACCCGTACGTTCTGTTATGTCGATGACAATGTCGAAGCATGCATGAAGGTAATGGAGGAGAACCTCTTTGTCAATGAGGTAATCAACATCGGAAGTGACGTCGAACAAACGATTCTTTCCCTCGTCCAACAAGTCATACAGGTTACCGGGTCAACGTCAGAAATCCAATTTCTGCCGGCCTTACCGGAAGGAGATATGACGCGGCGTTGCCCCGATGCAACCAATATGAAGATGATTTTAGGACGGCCTTTTGTGACCGTCGAAGAAGGAATTCGAAAACTAGTGTCCTATTATGAGGGTCGGGGCGAATCCTAGCAATCGTGTAAGGCTCGATGGCGAAAAGGCGTTCCATCGTGTGATCATACCGGTTTACATACCGAATGCCGAGGGCTACTTCCAAAATGCAATGGAGGTTTTCAGACTCTGTCTTTTTTCGCTCCACCGAACCAGCTACACCCGCCTTCTCGTAGCGGTTGTCGCGAACGGCTGTTCGGACGATGTCGCAGATGAACTCAGAAGCCTGCAAAAGGAGGGCTGGATTGATGAACTTACTATCGTGAAGGAAGGAATAGGTAAAATCAACAGCGTGCTTCGCGCCCTTCGCACGGCAGAGGAGCCGTTTATTACCATTACGGATGCTGACGTACTTTTCGATGTGGGCTGGGAGCAGGCCGTAATGGGTGTATTTCGTTCCTTTCCACTCGCCGGCGCGGTGTGTCCGGTACCGGTATTCCGCAAAAATTTCGATTTAACCGGAAACATTTGGCTCCGATATCTTTTTTCAAATAAACTTAAATACGAAAAAGTGCTCGAGCCCGAAGGGATGACGGCGTTCGCCAAAAGTCTTGGCTGGCTCTACCTATTAGATCGATACAAGGATATCGTAGCAACCCTGACCGCTCCGGATGGTAAAAAAGCCCTTCTAGGATGTTCACATTTTGTGGCTACCTATCGGCGTGAGGTTTTTGAGAAATTACCGCGAACCAACAGCGAGTTCCGCATCCGCGGCAATAGTGAGTTGTTGTATACCGATTTACCGGTAATCAAGCGGGGCGGTTATCGACTGACGACCACCCGAAACCACGCGTTTCACATGGGGAATGAGCCCGAACCGTGGATGTATGAGAAATTTGAATCACTTGTCGATCGGGAGAAGTCGACATTCAATGACCAGTTTGGTACACTTCCAACGCCCTTAATAAGTCATATCGTGTGGCAGAAGGTGTTCAAACGACTCTTGTCTTACCGGCATTTCCATCTTTGGCTTCTTCGCCATAAGGGCATGACGCCACAACAAATAGAAGATCATTTCACTCCCTGATATGAGCAGGTTTCGAGGAGGTATTCGGAAGGCACTTAACTTTGCGGTTGCGATACGGTTTCTTATCCGTTTTATGCTCGTGGATCGCCCGAAATTACGAAAAGCGACGGTCGTATTTTTTTTCCCCTATTACCATACGGGCGGTGCTGAACGCGTGCATCTTGATATTGTTTCCTCGTTTGACGGGGTAGAAAAAGCGGTGGTGTTCACTATGCGGTCGGCGACCTCAAATTTCCTGGCGCGTTTTCAGGAAAAAGCCGATATTGTATACGCCCAGAACGTTCTGACCCGAAAACAGCCCATACTCGCGCGTTGGTTTGCAAAGCAAATGGCGTCTATTTTCAACAACAGGGTCGATGGCGTTACGCTTTTCGGAGGCAATTCGGATTTCTTTTATAACCTCCTGCCTTTGCTCAATAAACGGATACGTACCATTGATCTCTTCCATGCTTTTGCCGCCGACGATGCGCGGGTCTCTGTTGTGGCAGCGACAGCGGCGCGTGTTCATCGACGAGTTGTTATCAATCAAAAAGGATATGACCAGATTCGGTATTTTTACCGTACAAACGGCGTGAATGATGATCTTATGGATCGTGTGCGAATTATCGGTAATGGAGTGAGATTAAACACCTCCGACCGCACCCGCAACGAAAGACCCCTGACGGTTGCGTTTGCGGGCCGATGGTCGCCCGAAAAAAGACCGGAACTCTTCCTTCAACTGGCCTCGCGGCTAAAGGGCACATCCGATGACTTTCGGTTCGTGATGTTCGGAACGGGTATGCGGTCGAACCTTGAAGCGATAGAAAACGCCGGCGTCCGGTATCTGGGAGAAATTGTAGACGATAGCGAAAGGGATCGATTGTACCTCGAAACCGATGTGATAGTCATTACGTCCCTATACGAAGGATTTCCGATGGTATTGATGGAAGGTATGGCCTGTGGTGTCATTCCTCTGTGCGTCGACGTAGGCGGTATCACAGAGCATCTTTCTTCTACTAATGGGATCGTAGTCAGCAGTGACAGGACGGAATCTTCGATTGTGACTGACATGACCGACGCGTTGCTCCGGCTCCACAATGACTTTTCGCTTAGGCAAGGTCTATCTATCGCGGCCCGTGAATACGCCGTTGGGCACTTCGGGATCGAACGTTTCCAGAGGGACTACAGAGCTATTATCTTTACAGACTGATGAAGATACTCATGATCGCCATACCGAACCACCATTTTTTCCAATGGACGTCCCAACTCAGGGACTCCGGACACGAGGTGACGTGGTTCGACATCAATGATGATGAAGTACAGTCAGCGCGTATTCCCTGGGTTCGTCAGGTGAAGAAATGGCGCCGCCTTCTGCCGCTTCCTTTTCGGCATCGTTTCCGTAGACACCTTCCCTTGCTTTCACAATGGATCGAAAAACACAACCATGTCACCCCTGATAAAGCGATCCGTAAGACAATGGAAGAGGTTCAGCCCGACCTGATCCATTGTTTCGAAATGGATTTAAGCGGGGTTCCCCTGATCGACGTGTTAGAAGAGGTGTCGGTACCCGTGGTGTATTCGTCTTGGGGCAGCGACCTTTATCAATTGGAAAACCGCAGACCGTCAACCAACCAACAACGCTTTCTGGGTCGTGCGGACTATCTTATTACCGATTGCGCGCGCGATCATTTCATTGCGGAACGTGCCGGATTCGCCGGTCGTTTTCTGGGTGTTTTTCCCGCGAACGGAGGTATTGACTTCCCGTTGGAGGCTAATTTACCGATTTCGGATCGGTCTGTTATCATGGTTAAAGGTTATGATGATGGTATTGGGAAAGCGGTGAATGTCTTGAAAGCACTTCAAGAAGTGTCACCAACACACCGTAGGATGTCAGTATGCGTATATGCGGCAGATGATACCGTTTTTTCCTATTGTCAAGAACATCCCTTGCCTTTTAGTGATACGATACTATACAGCAGGTATCGCACTATTTCCAATCAGGAAATCCTCTCGCTAATGGGACGAAGCCTTGTTCATATAGGAAACAGTGCGTCCGACGGAATGCCGAACGCATTACTTGAGGCTATGGGAATGGGTGCTTTTCCGGTACAGTCAAACCCCGGAGGCGCAACTGCAGAAATGGTGCAGGATGGTGTGAATGGTTTGCTGATCCCAGATCCCGATGACATTTCGGCTATTGCCCAAACCATAGATGACGCTCTTTGCAACCGATATCGGCTTGAAAAGGCACGAGAATCGAATACTACCCGATTGGCAGCTACACACGGACGAAATAAACTGGCGGGTGAAATGCAGTCGCTTTACAATGCAATAGAAAAAAATGGAGTTCTCTTTCCTCATCGTCACACGTCATAGGGTCGCGGAGCTCCTCCACACCCTGTCAAAACTAGAACCCCTTTTCCAAGAGGAGCTGTCAGAGGTGTTGGTTTTCATCGATGCTTGTCCGGAAACCGAGGCTCTCATTCCACGTTTCCCATGGGTCAGGTGGTCGGGCAGTGCAACACCTCTTGGGGCCTCTGCCGCCAGGGACAGGCTTTATCCGCATGGAAAGGGTACGATTTTTATCGGTCTCGACGACGATGCCCATCCGATTACGGATGGTTTTCTGGCTATTGTTAGGGAAAAATTCCGTAATCCCCGTACCGGAGTTTTAGCTTTCCGTGAGATAAAAGGTCTTTTTGCGAATGATGAGGCGTGTCTGTTGGCCGCAGGATCGCCCGGAGATGAATACCATGCGGCGGATTTTATTGGTAGTGGTTTTGCGATCCGGCGGGATGTATACATGGGAACCCGGGGCTTTCCGGAGTGGATCGACATCTATGGCGAAGAAACCTGTGTGGCTTTCGAAGTGCTTGAAAATGGATATGATCTTCTGTATGTGCCGTCGATTGTCATTAACCATCGCGTTGACATGGAGAAACGCCGGAGGGCGGGCCGGAACTACTTTCGGTTCGAGCGCCAGTTACGCAATAGTTTTTTTATTTTTCTCGTCTATTACCGCTATCCGTTTCGCAGAATGCTTCGCCTTCTCTTGCATAATTTCCGTAAATATGCCGTGCGTGACCGCGCCTATTTCAGCGCCTATTGTCGTGCCATGGCGGCGATAGTGTGGAGAACGCCTGCTATCCTTCGGTTTCGGAAGCCATTAAGTGCGGCTACAGAGAATAAGATCAAAAGCTTGGACGGAATTCCGTATTGATATGCTATTCAACTCCCTCGAATTCGCGGTATTCCTTCCCCTTGTCTTCGCCCTTTACTGGATGGCGAACCGCCACTTACGCCTGCAAAACATCCTGTTACTGGCTGCCAGCTATTATTTTTACGCTTGTTGGGATTGGCGGTTCCT
>JAIXYI010000050.1 GCA_027490305.1 Flavobacteriaceae bacterium | reverse complement strand
GCAGTATTTACATTGGACACAGCCGTTTGGATTTCGCTTACCGTAGCGGGATTGCTGAAGGCGTCCGGATTCGCATCGATATAATCCTGGTAGGCCCCGATATTGTCCTCCGTCACTCCTGTAACCCCAATGCTTTCCAACTGGGCCACGGTAACCACCGAAGTTACCGAGTTTGGATTGTCCCCTTCATTACCGATTTGCGCGAGTACCGAAGTAACGGTGCTGTTTACCGAAGTCACCGCAGCCTGTATCTCGCCTACCGTAGCCGGGTTGCTGAAGCTGTCCGGATGGGTGTCGATGTATTCCTGGTATGCCCCGATGTTGGCTGGGGTCACGCCTGTAACGCCGACCTGCGACAACTGCACGGCGGTTACGGTTGATGGCAGGGTATCAGGGTTGTCCGCTTCCAGGCCAATCTGCGAAAGGATCCCCGTTACAACCGATGTGGTCCCTGTATTGATACAGTTACTCCAGACACCATTTTCATAAAACTTGATACATTGGGAGGAGAGGTCATACACCATCATCCCGTTGACCGGGCTGGTAATGGCCGCCGTATTGGCGACCCTTGTAATTACGAGCCCCTTGTTGGTGCTCTCGATCTCGAGGGCTGCACCCGGGCTGATCGTCGTCGGGTTATCCCCGATCTTTACTTGTGCCGATGCGGCCATTCCGGCCAGCAACGACATCATTACAAAATACTTTTTCATTTCTCTGTTTTAAGTGTTATAGGTTATCGGATAAGTTCGACCGACACGCGCCGGGCCAGGTTATAGCCCACCGTGCTTTCGGGATAGGTGGTGTCAGCACCCTTCGGGCTGATCTCGATGCGGCTGGCAGCGATGCCTTTTTTCACCAGGAAGTCGCGCAATATGCTGGCACGCTGTTCCGCTAGCTTCTTGTTCCGCGCTTCGGTGCCGCGCACGTCAGCGTAGCCATGCAGCCGGATGCGGGACTGCGGATAGGCCTGCAGGTACTGTATGATCTGGTAGACGCTGTTGGTCGAGCCGGCATTGGGCACGGCCTCGTTGACGTCATAGAACACGTTCACCGATCCGTTCTCAACCAGGTATTTCAGGGCATTCGCGCTGCGGTCGGTTTCGCTGCGGTCAGTTTGCGTACGCTGGTTACCTGCGGTCGCGTTCCGGTCTTTCTCCAGGTCGTCCGCGACACCGTTGTGGTTCTCGTCGAGATAACGGCCTTTGCTGTCGACCTTAAGCCCGGCAGGCGTGTTGTTCTGGGCATCCAGGTAATCCGGTACTCCGTCGCGGTCGGTATCGGCCAGCATGGTTTCGATGGCGGCAAGCCGGGAGGCATTGTCGTCGGTGGCCGCTTTCAGGGCCGCTACGTCGTTGTCCTCAGCGACATACCAATCGGCATGGCGCTCGTGCCGCCCGATGTACCAGGTAAGTCCCAGCGAGGCATTGTACAGCAATCCGGTCAGGTTGTTTTCCTTGGCCGAGTCCGTGCCGTCCCAGTTGAGGTGCTGACGCATGTTTGAAATGACGGTAAAGTCGCCGCTCAAGGCAAAGTGCCGCCCGAGGCGTACCTGCGGGGTGAGTCCGGCCATGACCCCGCCGTCGCGTTCGGTCACCCCATCGTTGCTACCCATCTGGGGCGTACGCAGGGTGATGTGGGCACCGCCGTGCGCCAGCAGGCCCAGGCTGTGGGTGAAGTCCTCGAAGCCCAGCACGCGGCCCAGGTTGAGTACGCCCTGCAGGCCGAAACGGTACTGCCGGGTGTCGAAGGGAAGCGAACTGCTGTTTTTGGCATCGGTGACCTTGTCGAAGCCCACGTCAAACTTGAGGCCGACTTTGGTGTTGAACATATATCGTACGCCTATATCGAAATGATCGAATGCAAACGAACCGAAGCGGTCTGAGAAATTGGATGATCCGTAACCGGGACCAAAAGGTTTTACCGGTTTGTTGGTGCCGCCGCTGAACTCGACCGACCATCTGTCATAAGGTTTGCCCGCGAGGCTGTCGGAGGGTGATCCGGACTGGGCCGTCGCCGCCAGCGTGGCGAACAACAGGGCGACCGGTAGCAATCTGCTATGTTTCATGATAAGGTGTTTTAGGGAAAAGTCTGTGCGCATGGCTAGTTATGGATGAGTTTGAGTGTGGCCCATGCGCCACCGTCGACCTGCACTTTGGCGATATATACGCCGGCTTCATGCGGGAAGGCATGGCTGAAAGACGTCTGTCCGGAAGCCTTCCAAGACTCGATGTGCCGTCCGGCGATGTCGAAGAGCTCGATCTGCTGCATCCCGACCTGGGCCCAAACAGCGAACACGCCGTTGCGGATCGTACCCGCAGCACCGTACGTAGGGTCGTCTATGCCGAGGGTTTCGGCTTGGTAGACGATCTCGAAACGGGCATTGTTCGTGGCGTCGAGCGTGAAGGTATAGTCACCGTTATCGAAGTCGTGATAGAGGCCCAGGGCCTTGTCATGTAGGTATACTTTAGTGCCCTCGGCAAACGTCCCTTCTTTACCCCCTATCGAAATCGTAAAGCTGCTTCCGTCGGTAGCGGTCTTGCTGACCCCCACCGGGATGACATCGGCAGCATCGAATGCCGGCCGCCCGTTGATGGCCAGTTTGCGGTTGTCCAGAAGCGTATAGAGCTGCGCGGTACTGACCGAGTTACGGGACGCATCGTAGAGCCGGTCGAACCCGTAGGTCGCATCGGGCAGGTAAGCCACCAGGACCTGGCTGAATACACTGTTGCCGTCGGTCATGGTCAATTTATAGCGGTCGCGTGTGGCGCCGGCCTGGCGGAGGAAAGCATCGTTGTTGCCGGTGAGTCGCATGCAGTTGGTGAAGGTCACCGTGCCGTTACCCAGCGCTTTCACCTTGAAACCCTGTCCGGAGGCGATCTTACCGTCGAAATTCGAGGTGACCCCTGTAGGGAGCACGGTTCCCGAAAGGTTCCAGACAGCATAATCCGCCTGGCTGTAGGTCTGGTTTCCTGTCATGGTCGTCGGGGTTGCCGCCGTCCACAGGTACACCGAGCCTTCAATGTCGGCATTGTCGGTGACGAACTTCACAGCGTCAATGGCGGATGGATAGGGGTTCGCCAAAAGGTTGAAGCTGGTGCCGCCGTTAGGTGAGGCCGGGTTGTTCACCACGCTGAGGTTCACCTCCCCGTTGTTGGCGGTTCCGGTGAGTGGCAACACAATCTTATCGGTCGCGGTGGTGGTGGTGAAAGGCGCCTGTTGCTTTACACGGGTGATGAAACCACGGCCTGTGGTAGTCGCCGTGAGGGTAGCCCAGCCGCCGCCTGTTCCTGAGGTATAGCCGTATATATAATCGAACGCGGCAGTCTGTGCGGCGGTCAGGGCGTGCGCCCCGGCGAGCTGGCTGAAGAAGTCGCCGGCTATCGGCGTACCCCAATAGATATAATCGTGGCGCCGCATCAGGCGGGTGGACTTGGCCAGTTGGATCGAAGGAGGCGTGGCCGCATTGTTGCGCTGGACGACGCTGGCTTCGCTCGCCATCACAATCTTGCCGCCGCCGCTCACCCCATTCACGATTTCCACGGCCTCGCCGTTTGCGAGCGTGATGTCGTCATTCAGGACGAGCGAGTTGCAGGACAACGAACCACTGAAAGGTGCATTGATGGTCACCGGGTCGGCCAGGCTTGGCGCCGAAGGCGACCAGCTTCCGTTCCAGGTCTTCATATTCCCTGAAGAAGCGACGAGTGCCGCGCACGATCCGCCGCGGGCAGCGAGGGTGTAAGCCGTATAGCTCATCGCAATGGGGTTGGTGGTCGAGATGGAACCGTCCGTAAGCGTACTGCTGCCCCCGAGGATGGAGGTCGCATCGACGGCGGAAAGGATCTCTACCCACTGGGTGCCGTCCCATCCGGCGATGGTCAGGTCGTTCAGGTTGCCGGCCACCAGCGCGTTGACATTACTCGAAGACCGCCAGGTTAAGGAAATGGTGACGTTTCCGGTGGCGCCGTGGATGTCCCAGTATTCCGCGGACGAAATGCCCGAGAGGCTGGTATCGAGGGTAGTACCGATGGCCGCCGGGCTACTGCCGAAATAGGCAGCATCGATGTTTTCGGTCGCACCGGGAACGGCACGGGCGGGGGCATACACACCCGACTGGCCGATCGGGAAAACAAAGGCCGCAGCCCCGGTGGCCCGCACATAGCCGTCTACAAAATGCGAATCCGACGCACCGGAAGGCGAAGCGCCGGCCAGAAAGGTGAGGGTGCCGTATACCGAGGCCGTCCGTGAGGTCTGCGTCGTCGCAGGCGCGCTGAAGTTGAACGAAGCGGAATGCACGGCCATGGTTGCGCCGTCCGCGATATAAAGCGAGCCCTGGTTGGAAACCTGGCCATGGGCGAACCCCATAACCAGGAGCCAAAGGGCGCAGCTGCGGACTGCGACCCTGGGTAGCTTGGATGTATTGTTTTTATACATGATTTCTTCTTTAAGGATTAGGATGATGATCCGTCGGGCAGGGCTTCCTGCGTTCCAGGACGAGGGCTGCGAGGACCGTTCCGGCCACGAACAGGGCCGGGAGCGCATGTTCTATCGGCGCGGATGGCGGCGGGTCTGGTCCTTCGTTGTCGTCGGGAGGCGGGTCAGGGCCGTCCTGGGCCGACACCAAAGCAGAGAGCAGCAGGCAACAGAGTGCCGCCGTCCTCTTTAAAAAGTGTTCGTTCCAAATCATATTTCTATTTTTAAGTGTTAAACTCGTTTCGGGGTTTCCGGTCCGCCTGGAAAAGGCAAATGGAAAGCGCTCGCGGCGGAGGCCGCGGATGGGGGCTGTGTGGCGGTACGAAGGGGCTGTTCCGCTCATCACGGGCGCGCGGTTCGTATGATGAAGCAAAAGTAGAGGCCGGGTTTCGGCGGGCACGGCTGATTCTTACCCCGGACTACCGATAAGTGATTTTTTTGTGTCGTTTGCCGGGGTATCCTCTCGATTTGCCTGCCAAATCGGTAGGGAAACAAGAAACGACCTGCGACTATTCCTCGTGGCTATTTGAGGTAATCCCGGAATTTGGGGTGGTGACGGAGGTAGGACACCAGCACGATACTGCCAATGATGCCGAGGGCCATACCGATGCACAGGCAGGCACCGTCGCCGGCCAGGGACAACCAATGGAGGATCGCACCGAGCATGAAGACCGATATTCCCGAAAAAATCAGCAGGAATGCGATTTTCCGTTTCATGGTACAGGGTGGGTGCCGAAACGGATGCCCGCGGGCTTTTGGTGGAACCGGTGTGTCTCGCTTCGTTCTGACCGTTGCCACTCTTCACGACGAGGGCTACTGTCCAAAAGTTCGGGGATACCCGGTCTTGGTACGGCAGGCAGTATCCAGCCGGCGAGTGCCGACCCCAACCGGAAGCCGGTGATAGAAGGCCGGGTCGCGGCACAGCGAAGAAATGCGAAGACCAGGAAAGAAATGATACGTAAGGTCATGTGCGAGTATTTCAGAGGGAACGCGCCAGCCGGGAACGGTCATACGACGGGAACTCTCTGCAAAGTTGTCTTTTTCGTTGCCGATGTCATATTCGAAAATAGTGGGCGGCTGCCGAAAAGTGATTTAATAGTGGGTGGAGGGGAGGAAATGGGAGATTGGCAGGGTTCGTTGGTATTGCATGCAGGACTCCCTTTTTTAACTAACAACAAAGATGAAACGTCAAGTTAATTCGAAATCGCTGCAGTAACCGGTTTCATTACCCGACCTTCTTGTATTTATTGATAATGGCCATTTGAAAACCCGCCTGCCGTTATAAAAGTTCTTTTAAGCAACCAAAGTGGGTATCAGAACCGCTGCGTTAGCGGTTGAAGCGGCAGCCTTTGCGAGGTACGAGCAAAGCTATAGCGGAAGACGCGACGGCGCCTTGTTAGTAGGCAGTGGGCAGTGGCAGTTGGCAGTGGCGCCGGAACGCTGTAATCAGTCGCAGTCGCAGTCGCGGTGGCAGTCGCAGTACAGTCGCAGTCACAGTCGCAGTCGCGGTGACAGTCGCAGTCGCAGTGCAGTAAGCAGCAGTCGTCTCGCCCCTCCCCTACGCAACATCTGCTATGAAACACGATGCGGCAAAGGCCTCTGACTTTGCGCCGTTTCTAAATGGCTATTTTTAGCTATACGCCGATCACGCGGACGCTGTGTTTGCGGGGCAATGCAACTTGTAACGTCTCAACTTAACATCCCCGCATACCGGCCGGTAAAAGTCGGTTATTTGTAAACTTGTGTGGTTTTTAGGGCACGGACGGGACGTCGGCGCTAGCGGGATTTTTCCGTTACTTTTCAAAAAATCAAACACTTGCGGCTCGAAAATCAGTCAGTGGGGTGAGTCGTTTTAAACTGCATCAGAACACTTTTTGCCGACGATTTATAAATGTTAAATATTTATTAAATAAACTTGGAAACTTTTAGCGTTTTAAAGTTTCCATATACATTTGCATCATAGTTAAACAACTGTATGGAAGATCAAATTGTAGCAAAAGCAACAGAAATGTTTATCAGCTTTGGATTTAAAAACATTACAATGGATGAAATTGCCAAAGAAATGGGCATTTCAAAAAAGACCCTTTATAAGTTTTTTGAAAACAAAGAAATTCTTGTAAACGAGAGCATTCTAAAAATACAGCGAAATTGGTATGAAATATTTGATCAGGTCTTGAATCAAGGTCTGAATGCCATTCAAGAGAATCTTGAAATTCACAATCGATTTACAAGTTTCTTCAAAAACTCTGATACCTCTTTGATTTATCAGTTAAAAAAATACTATCCACAAGTCTATGAAAACCTAAATATTCTAGAATCGGAAGAACTGTCACGCTTCTTATCACTGAATATAGAAAAAGGTATTTCACAAGGATATTACCGTAAAGACGTAAATATCAAAATGTACAATATGCTTTTCAATATTGTTACTACTGCTATCACTGAAAATTATAGGTCCGAAAAGGATGTCCAGAATCTTAATTTATGGGCTCTTGAGCATCATATGAGAGCCATGAGCACAGAACTTGGCAAAACAGAACTAGAGGAGCAAATTAAGGCATACAATTTAGAACTGGTAACACTGTGAAAAAAACAGTCGCAATTGGCGGTGGATTTCCATGGTTAAATTTTGCTAAAAATCTATCTAATGTAGCTGATTTTGAGATTGTATTGGTTGATAAAATAAATACCCCATATCACTGGGCAATAGCCTATTTCACCAGGAACCAACACTACGAATGATAATTAGGCCTCAAAAGAACTAACGCTTCTTAAAACCTTATTGTAATCTCTACTTTTTTTTGTGTGGCACTACCATGCACTGATTCATAATGCCCAAAATTAAGTGAATAATGAAAGAAAAAATCATCTATAAAGCACAGCAAATGTTCTTGAAATTTGGTTTCAGAAGCATAACCATGGATGATATCGCCAGTGAAATGTGCATTTCTAAAAAAACTATATACAAGTATTTTATAAACAAAGACGTATTGATCGAAGAATGTGTTACGTCAGCACACAATACAATAATCAATACAATAGAACAGATCGTCACCCAAGATTACAATGCTATTGAAGAGAACTTTGAAATTAAAAAGAAGTTTAAAGAAATCTTTAGAATAGCAGAATCCTCTCCTTCCTACCAACTCAAAAAACACTATCTGGGTATTTACGATAAAGTATTGAATAGACAAATTGAGGTTTGCGAAAATTTCTTTAGAAAAAACATCGCCAAAGGCATAAAGCAAGGATTATACAGAGAAAGTCTTGATATCAATAATTACGTAAAATTTTATTACATCCTAATATTCAACATTAATGAAAATACAATCTTAGAAAAAGAGGCTCAGGATTTAGTAACGAAAGCTTTAGAGTATCATATAAGAGCAATGGCAACTGTTGCAGGAAATATAGAACTGGAAAAACACCTTAATAACCCAAATGTATAGAAATGAAAAAAATAATCTTAACCGCATTTTTGATAATCGGAATTGCAGGAAATGCCCAGGAAACAAAACCATTAACGCTAAAAGACGCTATTAGTTATGCCCTCGAAAATAAAGCGGAGGCAAAAAAAGCAAAACTGGAAGTAGAAAACAGTGAATATAAAATTGACGAAGTGCGCTCGAGAGCTTTACCACAAATTTCAGCTAACGGAAGTCTAAATTATAATCCCATTTTACAAACTACTGTGATTGATGGTGATAATTTTGGAGCCCCGGGTACCACCATCCAGGCCGCCTTTGGACAAAAATGGAATTCAGGAGCGGGCGTTTCATTAAATCAAACCCTTTTTGACCAATCCGTTTTTATAGGCTTAAAAGCCGCTAAAACCACTCGCGATTTTTATCTAATAAATGCACAATTGACAGAAGAACAAGTAATTGAGCGTGTTGCCAACGCTTATTACCAATTACTTGTTCAACAGGAAAAGTTAACTGTCATTGACAACAATCTAAAAAACACCAACAAAGTAAAGGAAATCATCAAAGGGCAATTTGAAGCCGGATTAGCAAAGAAAATTGATTTAGACAGAGTACTGGTCAGAGCAAATAATATAAATGCGCAACGTCAACAAATGCTAAATGCAATTGCACTTCAAGAAAATGCTTTAAAATTCTACATAGGAATGCCCATGGAAAGTAAAATTACAATCCAAAATACAGCATTCGAGGTAACTCCGGTAGACCTTTTAGCAGCTACAGATGTAACCGAAAGAAATGAATATCTCGTATTGAAAAAACAGGAACAATTATTAGAGTATCAAAAAAAGTCTGTACTAGCGGGATATTATCCAACACTATCGCTGAGCGGTAGTTACAATTATATAGGGCAAGGTCCTGAAGTGCCTCTTTTTCAAAAACCTGAAAATGGGGTCTATTGGTCAGACTATGCGTCAATCGGATTAAGTTTAAAAGTACCAATATTTTCAGGGTTTGGAACAAAAGCAAAAGTGAAACAAGCAGAGAATAGTTTGCAAAGCTTGAAAGCAGATTTAGACAACACCAAGTTATCCTTAGACTTAGCCTATGATAATGCTAAAAAACAAATGGAAAACAGCATCATCACAATAAACGATCAAAAAGAAAATGTGCAATTAGCTGAGGAAGTTAGAAATAACACGAACAATAACTACATCCAAGGCTTGACATCATTAACCGATTTACTAGATGCAGAAAATGCTTTGGTAGAAGCACAGAACAATTATACCAATGCAATTTTGGAATACAAACTGGCAGAGATTCAATTATTCAAATCAAAAGGAGAACTTAAAACATTAACCCAATAAATAGTAAGATGAAAAAAAGTATTATAACTATAGTAGTGATAGTAGTAGCAATAGGATCAATCGCAGTTGTTTTAAACAACAATAAAAAAGAAAACTCCGAAAAAACAGCTATCGTAGCCGCAAAAAATGCGGCGGTTTCTGTAAAGACCGCAACTGCAAAAACAGAAGAGATTTCATTGGATTTTGTATCCAACGGAAATTTCGAACCAATCCAAGAATTAACTTTTGCCGCTGAAAAATCAGGAAAAGTAACGAAAGTATTAGTAAAAGAGGGCGATTATGTTACTGTTGGGCAAACGCTTGCTATCATGCGTGGAGATGTAATAAATGTTAACGCACAAAATGCAAATGCGGTATACCAAAACGCGGCAACAGACTATAAACGTTTTGAAAATGCTTTTAAAACAGGCGGTGTAACAAAACAGCAATTAGACCAGGCTAAATTAGCCTTAGATAATGCTAAAACAAATCTAACCCAAGCAAACATCAATGTTGGTGATACCAGAATCAAAGCACCTATAAGTGGTTTCATCAACAAAAAATACATTGAACCCGGATCAATTTTAACCGGCATGCCGGCCACTTCTTTATTTGATATTGTTAATGTTTCGAAGCTAAAACTGAAAGTCACTGTAAACGAAAATCAAGTGGCCAGTTTAAAAGTGGGGACCTCGATTAAGGTAATCTCAAATGTATATCCAGACAAAGAATTTTCTGGAAAGATCTCTTTCATTGCTCCAAAAGCAGATACAAGTTTAAATTTTCCGGTTGAAATTGAAATCGCAAACAATGCTTCAAATGATTTAAAAGCCGGAATGTACGGCACTGCAAAATTTGCATCAAACAAACAAAAACAATCACTAATGGTTGTGCCTAGAAATGCATTCGTCGGAAGCGTAAGTAGCAATCAGATTTTTGTTGTCGAAAACGACATAGCAAAACTTAAAAATGTAACTGCCGGAAGAATTTTGGGGGATAAAGTGGAAATCCTCAACGGATTATCTGAGGGGGATACGGTTGTGGTTACAGGTCAAATTAACTTACAAGACGGAAACAAAGTGGAAATCATCAAATAGGTTTTAATCGGAAAGCCTTAATAGAATTAGAATTATGAAAATAGCAGAAATCTCCATAAAACGCCCCTCATTAGTAATTGTATTATTTACAATTCTAATTCTAGGTGGGCTGTTTAGTTATAGTAATTTAGGGTACGAACTCATCCCCAAATTTGAACAAAATGTCATCACAATTTCTACGGCTTATCCTGGTGCATCACCAAGTGAAATTGAAAATACGGTGACCAAAAAAATTGAAGATGCCGTTGCCTCTTTGGAAAACATTAAAAAAATAGACTCTAAATCGTATGAAAGTCTGTCTGTGGTATCTATTTCATTAACCTCAACAGCTAACGTTGACATTGCCATGAATGATGCCCAACGTAAGATAAATGCGGTCATTAGCGATTTACCGGATGATGCAAAAACGCCTTCCTTATCCAAATTCTCATTAAGTGATTTACCTATCATGACCATTGGTGCAAATGGAAAAATGGACGAATCCGCATTTTATGACCTTATAGATAAAAAAATTGGACCGGTGCTTTCACGTGTTCCCGGTGTTGCCCAGGTTAATATTATTGGGGGTCAGGAAAGAGAAATTCAAGTAAATCTTGATGCTGTGAAAATGCAGGGATACGGTCTTTCCATTCCACAGGTGCAGCAAATAATTTTAGCGTCTAATTTAGATTTCCCTACTGGGAACATTCAAACACGAGAGCAAAAAATACTAATACGTTTAGCGGGTAAATATAAAAATGTTGAAGAACTAAGAAACTTAGTTGTTTCCTCTAATAATGGTATCCAAATCCGTTTAAAAGACATTGCTGATGTTCAGGACGCGCAAAAAACAGCCGAAAAAGTCGCTAGGGTAGATCAAAAAAGTGCCATTATTTTACAAGTAGTTAAACAGTCAGATGCCAATGCTGTTGCCGTAAGTGAAGGGTTGATTAAAGCGATAAAAAAACTTGAAACCGATTATAAAGTAAATAGTTTAGAGCTTAAAATTGCCAAAGACAGTACCGTTTTTACCCTTGAAGCTGCTGATTCGGTGGTTCATGATTTATTTATTGCCGTACTGTTGGTGGCCTTCGTAATGCTTTTTTTCTTGCACAGTATTCGAAATTCATTAATTGTAATGGTATCCATTCCGGCATCCTTAATTGCGACATTCATAGGAATATACGTAATGGGGTACACCTTGAACTTAATGAGTTTATTAGGATTATCACTTGTTGTCGGTATCCTTGTAGATGATGCAATTGTCGTCTTGGAAAATATTTACCGCCACATGGAAATGGGTAAAAACAAAGTCCGTGCAGCATACGATGGAACTGCTGAAATTGGTGGAACGGTAGTGTCTATTACGTTAGTTATTGTAGTGGTGTTTTTACCGATTGCAATGAGTACCGGATTGGTTTCTAACATTATTACCCAATTCTGTGTGACCGTTATAATCTCTACCTTGTTATCGCTATTAGCCTCTTTCACCATCATTCCTTGGCTATCTTCAAGATACGGAAAACTAGAGCATATTGAGGGTAAGAATTTATTTGGAAAAATAATACTTGGATTCGAAAGCTATTTAACACGTTTTACAAACTGGATATCTAACATCTTGGTATGGTGTCTAGACCATTACATTAAAACGCTGTCCATTATTCTAGTATTGTTTTTTGGCACGATGATCAGTCTTTTTGGAGGCGGATATATTGGCACAGAATTCTTTGCTGCATCCGATAGCGGTGAGTTTTTAGTTCAAATTGAAATGCCTAAAGACGCGTCATTAGAGCAAACCAATTTTATGACACAAAAAGCCGAAGCATTTCTGAAACAACAGAATTACATTCATAGTCAGTTTACAACTGTGGGACAAACCAGTGAAGGTCTGGGAGCATCTCAGGCAACTGCTTACAAAGCGGAGATTGACGTTAAAATGATTGATCAAAAAGACAGAACGGACGGAGCAAACGTCTATGCAGCAAAAATCAAGAGAAAATTAGAGAAAATCCTGATTGGTGCCAAAGTGAAAACTGTACCGGTAGGTATTTTAGGAACGGCAGACAACGCAACATTGGGTTTAATTGTAACGGGACCAAATGTAGAAAGCGCAATGAAATTCGCCAAAATGGCCGAAGCTGAACTAAGAACAATTCCAGGTACTACCGAAATAAAACTAACCGTAGAAGACGGAAATCCTGAAGTTAATGTGCAGGTAGACAGGGATAAAATGGCTGCATTGAATCTAAACCTACAAACAGTCGGCACTACAATGCAAACAGCTTATTCTGGTAATACAGATGGTAAGTTTAGAGCAGGTGAATATGAATACGACATCAATATTAAATACAATGCTTTTGATCGAAAAAATATAACCGACGTAAGCAACTTGATTTTCATCAATAACCTGGGACAACAAATTAAACTTTCCCAATTTGCCACTATTAAGGAAGGGGCTGGTCCTAGCCAGTTAGAAAGAAGAGATAAAACAGCTTCAGTTACTGTACAAGGCCAAAATGTAGGAGTTCCTTCAGGTACAATTGTCACCCAGTGGAAAGAAAAACTGGAAAAACTGCAGAAACCGGTTGGGGTTAACTATATATGGGGAGGTGATGAGGAAAACCAAAGTGAAGGTTTTGGAACTTTAGGTATTTCATTATTGGCTGCCATTATATTAGTCTATCTTGTTATGGTTTCCCTATACGATAGCTTTGTACACCCTTTTGTAGTATTGTTTGCAATTCCTCTTTCATTCATTGGTGCCATGTTGGCTTTAGCATTAACCAATAATACCCTTAACATTTTTACCATTTTAGGAATCATCATGTTAATCGGTCTGGTCTGTAAAAATGCAATCATGCTAGTCGATTATACCAACCAAAGGCGCAAAGCTGGTGAAACAATAAGAACGGCATTAATTCAGGCAAATCATGCTAGATTACGTCCAATCTTGATGACCACTATCGCAATGGTTTTTGGTATGTTCCCTATTGCATTAGCCTCTGGTGCTGGTGCAGAATGGAAAAACGGTTTGGCATGGGTTATTATTGGTGGACTAATTTCTTCTTTATTCTTAACACTTGTAGTTGTTCCTGTAATTTATCAAATCATGGAGAAAATCATTCATAAATTTTCGAAAGGAGAAAAATTAGATTATGAGGCAGAAATGATTGCTGATTATGACCATAAAGAACTAAGTGATGGTTTTAATCCAAAACATACACTCTAAGATAGAGTAGTTACTACATCCCCGGCTTACGCTGGGGATTAGTATATAACGTGAGTTCGATATAAGCATTTTGTCAGACTGTGTAGGCTCCCCCAAAAACAGTACAGTTTAAAAATAACTTTAAAACTGTACTGTTTTTGGGGGAGCTTACATGCGGGCAATTCAACTCGGCATAACAGCCTGTAAAAGTTGTTTATTTGGAAACTTGTGTGGTTTTTACCATAGAATGCGCCATCGGGCATCCCTTTTATGGTGAGCATACCTATTCTGGAACGAATATATATTTCGGTTACTTTGCAAAAACACCTTAATCCCTAAAAAATGAAAGTTCTGTATCCAATCTTACTTTTGTTGCTTATTTCATGTTCCGATAACAAGATTTACAAAAGAAAATTAAACAACGGTGAAATTAATGTTGCCTGGTATAGATACAGCTATGTAACAAGTGGAAGCCCAAACTACATCGAGGTTAAAATGGGAGATAAAGAAGAACTCATTTTTGAATATGGCTGGGGCCTACAAGATATTGAACTTCACAATGACACAATCACTATTGTCCATTTTAAGTTTAATAGAACACCAAAAGTTAAAAAAGATAGTGTATTCGGCTATAAAATTATTTACAGAGAAACTAATGCAGACGAAATATATGAAAAGATAAATGGAAACAATTAGTTAAACTAACCCGATGGCGCAGTGGGCAGTGGGCGCCGGAACGCCTTGATCAGTCACAGTCGCAGTCGCAGTGACAGTCGCAGTAATCTGCAGCCGTTTCGCCCCTCCCCGCGCAGGAAAAGCGGCACAACCGTATTAAAATGCTACAAACCCTAATTTCACCGCCTGTTTTACCAATAGCGCTGTATTGTTGGTCTTGAACTTAGCTAATAAATTGGTTCTATGGGTGTCGACCGTTGCGGGACTGATGAAAAGATCTTTGGCAATTTCGCTATTGGCTTTACCGCTTGCTATAAGTTGTAACACTTCCCGCTCCCTTCTGGTCAGCACGATCTCGGTTTCTGTTTTGAAGGTGTTTAGAATAGTTCTTGCTTCCTCCGAAATATACGTTTTATTTGATATAACGGTTTTCAGCGCTTTTAGTAGCTCGTCTTTTGTGGTGTTCTTTAGCAAATAGCCTTTTGCCCCGCTGTCAAGCATTGCCTGGATATAACTAGGCGTGCTAAATGTGCTTAAACCAATGATGCTAATGGAGGGGAATTTGAGTAAAATCTCCCGGCACAAATCAATTCCGCTGCAATCGGGTAGGTTAATGTCTAAAAAGATAACATCCGGTTTTTCTGTTGTAAGGAGTTCTTTCGTTTGATGTCCGCTGGTAGCTATGCCGATAATTTCTAACGAACTATCGGTTTCTATAAGCGCTTTAACGCCTTCACTGACCAATGGGTGATCATCGACAATGATAATTTTTGTCATATCGGAAGTTCAATAGTTACGGTGGTTCCAAGATGGTTTGACGTAATCTGCATGGTTCCTTCCAATACGGAAACCCTGTTCTTTACATTTGAAATTCCGATCCCATTTGTCGAAGTGTTGGTATCAAAACCCTTACCATCATCTTCGATAGTAATATGCAATTTGTTGGTTTGTGCGGCCAATTGCACAATCAAATTCTTTGCTTCGGCGTGCTTGACTACGTTGTGCACCAGTTCTTGAATAATCCGGTAAACCGTTATGGAATGCGTAAAGTCTTTATGGTAATTCACCATATTGATCGGGCTAAAAATCACTTTTAAGGTGTTCGCATTGTTGATTTGCGCACAATAATCGTGTGTTGCCGTTTCCAGCCCAAACTTAATAAGGTTTTCCGGAATCATGTTGTGCGCTATGTTCCTCAAATCTTTAATCCCCTGATCTAAAATGTCAATTGTTTTTTCGAACGACTGCGCATCATGGGCCTGCATGATAAAACTGTTTTTCATACCGTGTAACGACTGTTTAACACCCGACAATAAACTACCCAAACCATCGTGAAGGTCTTTCGCAATTCGGGTTCGTTCATCTTCCTGGGTTTTTATTATGGATTTCGAAGCGACAATTTGTTGGGTTTGAGCCGCTATTTTTTGCTTTTTTTCACTGTTTTTATATACAAACCAACCTAAAACGACTAAAGAAATTAACCCTCCTGATAGCAGAAAAATGACAATCTCATTGCGCTCTAAAGTGGCTTTTTGCAATTTGAGTTCGGCATTTTTTTTCTCAACCTTAAACTTGGTATTCAACATATTGATGTTTTGCTGGGTTTCTTCTCCCCTGAAAACGTTATCAATAGAGTCGTAAACGATATAATAATCTTCGGCTTTGCTATAATTCCCCAATCGTGTTTCAATTTCATACATCAAATAATGTATTTGCATTAGATTCTCGGGGTTGTCTTTTTCTTTTGTGGAATTTTTTAAAGCAATCTCAGCATACGATTTCGCTTTATCAATTTGATTGTTAAATAAGTACGCCCTGCCCAATAGCCGGTCACTTTTTGTCCATTCGGAAACAAATTCTGGGTTTGCCTTGCTGATTTTGTGAAAAATCATTGCCGTTTCCAGCATTTTCGGATAGTTCCGTTTAATGTTCCATAAGTCGGTTATGTTTTCTAAAACGTATAATTGCTGAATTACGTTTTGGTTTTTGAAGGCTAATTCCAGCGCCCGGCCATAATGATAATTGGCACTATCCAATGCTTTAGTATTTGTAAAACCCAAACCCAAATTGATATGGGCTTCCGCCAGAAACCTTTTTTTGGGATGCTTATTGGCATAATACAATGATTTTCGGCTGTATGCTATCATCCTTTTGTAATCATGAAGTGCATAGCTGTTAGCGCTTAAATTCACATACAAAATTGCGAGCCTATACGGGTCTGGCTTGAGCTTTTCTTCAATATGCAGTGCTTTTAAAAGTGCATATCTTGTAGAATCAGTATAGCCTTTTGCTACATAGGCTGACCCTAAATTGGAATAGGATTGTGCCTGTTTGTCTAACTTTAATTTTTTAGAAATTGCAACTCCCTTTTTTGCAAAATAAATACAGCTATCAGGTTCATTTTGAAAGCCATAAAATTTCATCATTACCAAATAATACCTGCCTTCTCCATTGAGATAGTTTAACTTTCTACTTAAAGAAAGTGATTCTTGAACGTAGTGTTTGAAATTTTCCGGATCATCAATAAACGTTTCTCCGATGTCCAGAAGCAGATACACTTTGTTTGTATCCTGTTTTGCCCGGGAAAGTTCCTGTAGCAACGTGTTCCGGTCTTTTTGGCTATAAACCGAAAGGGAACACCCAAAACATATGAATAGCAGTTTAGTAAGAAGCTTCATAAGAGATTTCAAAATTAAGAGTGTAATTCCAGCATTTTCTAAAAATCTATGTGCAAATAAAAGACAAAACAAGATCAAAAAATGGTGTAAACACACGATTTCCTGATCTTGTTTTGCCATCTATATTTGCCAACAATGATATAAGTATCAGCTTAAAACTCGTCTAACAATTAAAAAAGCGCCATCGCCGGCCCGGGATTTTTTTGTAGGAACGTTAGCTGTAGGTCGCGTAATTTTTACATCAAAGATTCATCATTAGCTAAGTGAAAATACAGGCCACGCCGACAAGGGCCGGGTCGATGTTAAAAAGACTTGATCTCCGGTATTTTTTTGAAAGTCAACTATTCATATCGCAACAATCAAAACCGAATTATGATTTTATAACAAGTGCTTTCCTATATTTTCTAAACTGGACTTCCTCTCGTAAAACACTTTAATCTATCATTATGCCAAGCCCTCCTATTTTGATTAAACCTGGTCAAAAGCTTTTGACATTAAGAAAACAGCTTTCCAAAATATATACAGAAGGCAACCAAGGACCTAACACAACCTCGACAGAAGCTGAAAGACAGCTAAACAAATTTCAGGTGCTCGGAAAAAAAATTGTCGAGAAAATAAAAGCGCTCAACCCACTCGCACCGGACCCCAACAGGTTTAATGAAGTGACAACAGGTCCAGCAGAGTTGCTTAATGTCATTACAAATGCCGGGTTAATTTCAGAGGGGCAAGTATATACGGGTTATGACGCCGTAGGGGTCAAAGGTTCAATTACTGTTACGGCGGGTTCAAGCGTAGAATTCATTGGCCAGGAAGTTGCTTTGGAAGCCTCAGCAGGAGTCAATGCTTCTTATCTGAACTACAACTTCCATGTCATTCAAAATTTAGCAAAGAAAAATCACTTGAGTTGGGGTTATAATTATGAAGACCCTGCGTCTTTAACAGGGAAAGCAGATTATGAAATTCCTTCACCGATAGTATTAGGTAAGTTTTCGGGGGTTGAAAAACAATTCGGTGCGGAGCTTGGGGGCAAAGCCGGATTTGAAATAGGGATTACATCATTTGGGAAGACAGAAAGACAGCAAAATCTCATTAACAAAGTTAAAAACAACTTTGGCAGTAAGTACAAAGAAAACGTTGTTGATCTAAACTCAGTTCAACTAACGGAAAACCAAGACACCATTGAAGACGGTGGTGCATCGAAGGCGCCGGCCGCACCTGTAATAGAGTCTATTAATGACACGACCGGCGATGGCGTAGATGGCGAAACCGTTGCTGACGACTTTTCACTCTCGTTGGAATTATCGGCGGAAGCAAAAATTGCCTGGTCAGGTTCGTATATCTATTTATTCGACAAGCAACCTTCCTATTATCAAACCACCCAAGACGTTGGACTCCAGTATGAATTTGATGCCAACCTGGGTATTGCCAGCCGAAGGGAATTTATCCGCACTGTTATTGCATGGTTTAAAAGCACGTATTCAACAGAACTGGAAGCCGAGAAAACCCAAACCATTGAGGCCGACAAAAAATTAACCAATGTAATTTCCCTGTTTAACACTTCAAGCGCCCCGTTGATTAACATCAATTATTCTACGAATAATGTTATCATTGGCTTGAACTTGATTAAATCCTACGAATTACAAAGCACAACTCCGAATGAAGAAAGGATAAAAACGCTTAACCTCTTCATTTTTAGAATGGGACTGATTGTGTCTACCCATTTTAAAGCAGGTCAAAAATTATCCTACGAAGACTGTATTACAAAGTTGAATAACTTAGAATATCAAGTCGATGAGAACTGGGATAACAACTGGACGATAGGTACGTATACTGCGAATGCAAGCACGCAAGAAATTCTAATTGCGGCAGCAGGATCCAAGATTAATGAAAAACTATTTTTTAGATTTTCATTCAACGGCACTTCGGAAAACAAAGCGCTAATTATCAGTGCTTTTTCACAACCAGATAATTGGACAGACATCGCACAAGTTACGTTATTGCCCTCTCCGATATTCTTAGGGAGATATAGTAGTGACAAGACTAAACTCGGAAATCCCGCATTCATTTCTTACTGGGGACATGCTCCCGAAAGTTCGGCAGCACTCGCCGCTAAAATTCTAACGCAGGGGCCAATGTTAAATGCCAATGCCAAAATTAAGTTCTCCAAATATCGATTTCAAACATCCTATGATACGGGGCAGCAATACTATATCTTCTACACACAAGACACAAAAGTCACCTATAAACGAATTGGTTTAGAACTCAAAATACCGTTAAAGCCAGGCGAGGCGGCAATCAACGCCATTGAGTACAAATCCGTTATAACCACCTGGGTACCCTCGACAAATTTAACCAGTGTGTTGAATTCATCAGGCAGTGGCATTGCTTTTGGAATTTCAATCTCTGTCAAAACGATCATGAAGTGGGATACTTTGACAGATACCGACAAATTAAAAACCAAAATTGCCGAAGCGCTTGGGGGCATTACCGTTTCTGAACTAAACTCCTTTTTCAGAACCTTAAAAGAATCCGTTCAGGTTAACGTGACAACACCGACGGGCACCGAAATCAGATACAATTTTGGCGGACAATACATCATCATAGAATCGTCGTTTTGTGCGCAAAACATGCCTGTATACTTTGAAAAAAATCCGAAAGTCAATGTTGCTGAGGCGAGCAATTCTCCACTCGGTTTAACTTTAAAAGAAGAACACGTAGAGGATTGGCTAACCGAATTTAAGGGGTATAAACTAAACGATGCGAACAATTATGACGGCATGCCTCCCTTTATTTGGAACAACGAAGAAACCCACTTTGCTGAAGCAGTTTCATTCGTAAAGCGATTTTTAAGAGCACGGCTTCGAATAGCCGACACGAACGAAGCCCAGGGGGTGACATTCAAACTATCAGCGGAGTTGGGAGCAGCAGGCGGCGAACTTGAAATAGCCAAAGTGAGTAAAGTGGGCATGGAGGGTGTAACCGATATTTTCACCTATGATTTACTCACGGGGGCCCAATATGATGAAACAGCCAATGTTTCCGGAGCTCCTTTTATAGCACCTGTTGCACTATTCCTTCAATAAAAAAGATCAAAAAATTATGAAATACATAATTAATAATTTGGTTGATGAATTCAATTTAGAGCAAATCAACGACGATATTCCCAACTACAAGCAATATAGTTTACCGCAAAATCAAGGAATCCATAATTTATCTGATTTTTTTAACCAGGCCAAACTAGGCAGTATTTTTAATAATGTCATTGAAATACTACCCAAAGAACTATCCAATGATGTCAATCTAATTGATCTTGAGATCTTTTCCGTCACGGCGCCGGCGGAGGAAGCGAGTGATGAAATACTAATCAGTTTAGGCAGTAATCACCCCATAAAATTAAGTGATGCATTTGACTTCCTGCCCGATCTGGTAAACTCGCAAGCTTTAATTTCGATTATTCAAATAGCCGGAAAAACACACTTAACGTCCACATTAAGTGGGAATTTGGTTTTTGAAGGAGCCGATCCAATTAATTGTTTTGTTGAGTATAATTTATCAACCAGACAACTTACTTTTAACCTCACTGACCCGGCATCCATCAATGCCATCGCCGACAAATTCGGTTTTGACGATCTGAAGAATACGAATCTGATCGCCTCTTATTTCAACTTCAATTGCAATTTTATCACAAAGGACTATTCCTTTTCAGTATCCGTGGATTCTGACTGGAAAACGGAATTTGATATCGGCGTCAAAAAAATTGAAGCCGGTGTAAAAGGACTCGCTTTTAGTGCTAGTAAAAACGGCAAAGTATCTCAAAAATCACTATCCGGAACCTTTGTTTTCGATTATAACGAAAACGTAAGTTTCGACGTGCGTTTTCAAAAAAATAGCGGCGCAAACAAGGAGTTTCTAATTTCTGGTGATTTGTCTGCCGGTAAATCAATACAACTCTCTGATTTTATTGATGCCGAAGACATTCCAGGGCCGTTGCAAAAGTTGGCTATTGACCAATTGAGTTTGAACTACAGCAGCAGTGGAGGCTTTGTATTCAGTGGAACTATTGCGGATTTGTTTGATTGGGACGGAAACGCATTTGCCATTCAATTCTATTACAGCAAACAAACAAAGTCGTTTACGGCATTCTGGCAAAAAACATCCGCTGCCAGTTTTGACGTTTCCAAACAAGGATTGGGTGCACTAAGTGATCTGGTGCATCTGGATGCTGTCTCTATCACCTTTTCAAAAACGGAAGCAACCGATACCGTTATCCTGACGTGCAGTGGCATATTGGAAACCGGCAATGATAGCTACATCCAACCTACCTTCAATATTACGGTTGAACGAGACGCCAACCCCACTTCAGGCAATCAGGACAAAGTGAATGCGTATATCACATTGGGTCAAAGCCGGTTTGTTTTGGACATTGAAAAGAGCAAAGCGGGAAGCCAAATCCACGCCACTTATACCAGTAGCCAGTCTGAAACCGCGAATTTAACTGTTCTTATACAGCATTTATCGTGTCTGATGGGTGCGGATGACTACCCGAATGAAATCCCTCCTATTGCCGTTTCGGTGCTTGATTTGGTCTATGACACCGCAACAAAATCCTATTCATTTTCGGCCAAAACCGGCAAAACCAACACCATCAACCTGGCCAACGCTTCTTTTGATGTTGATTTTGATTTGGAAATTAGATCTATTCTCGATCCACAAACCAATACCCGCGCCTTTACGTGCAACATGATTGGGCAGTTGATCCTGGGCAGAACAATTTTCAATCTGAGTTTTGAAATTGCACAAGGAAAATCAATAACGGCTTACTGGAACGCCGAATCACCAAGTGAATACCTTCATTTAAATGAATTTCTAAATTCATTACGTTTAGACATCCCTTCTGACACCATTCCAGAAGAATTCGATCTTATTTTAAAAGAGATATCACTTGAACTTGATGTTACCAACGGACTGATTAAGTTCACCGCAACAACAGCCTCAAATGTCGAAGCCTTTTTTGTCGCGCATTTCTTTGCCGGAAAATGGGGATTTGTTTTCGGGTTAAATATCCAAAGTGACTATAAACCCAGTCAATTTCCGTTGATTGGTCAGGAGCTGGGTGTTCTGGATTCCTTAACCTTCAGGAATTCTATATTTATTATATCAACACTGAATGATCCTGCTTTTTCATTAGCCAGTATTAGTTTACCGGCGATACCCGGCAATAATGGTTTGTTAGGACAAAATACAGTTGCCCAGCCAGGCAATACAAATACCGTTAAAAGTATCCCGGGTTCCAATTTCCCGGCCGCGGGCAATGGCACCATCAACCTACAACCCGGAATCTTTATCAGTTTTGAATTGGATTTACATGCCGATGGCAACAAAAAACTCGGGTTTTTACAGAAAGTAAGCGGAAAAGACTCGATTACTTTAATGGCCCAACTGACAAAGCCCTTCTCCAATAGTTATGTAGAAGCTGTTTTAGGAAGTCCGTTTATTATAGAGATGGGTAATGAAAAAATTACCTTGAATAAAGCGGCCTTCAGGATTTCATTGGCATCGCCTCCTGAATTTAGCATTATCGGAGGGATCCAGGTTCCGATCGGAAAAGAACAAATGGAGGTTGATGCGTCTTTAAATATAGGAGAAGATGGCATCAAGTTCAATACGATATTGAAAGGAGAAACAGCTACGGGTGCGCCGGCACCACTTCCCATTCCTCTTGGCCTGAAAGGTTTGAAAATGGATGAAATTGATTTCCAATTGGGAATTGAGTTTGAACCTCCGGGAGTAGAAATGGGCCTGGAAGGAAAATTTCAAATAATCAACCAGGATGCCGACTCTGACGACTTTACGCTGGTGGTTTCACTTGACGGCGAAGTTCCGAATGTCAACTATTTCTCGGCCTATATAGCAGAGGTTGGTGTAAAAGAATTGGTCGTCGCAGCTACCGGTGATGAAAACCCATCCTTACCAGACCTCTTTAACCAAATAAGAGCAAGTGACCTTTCATTATTTTGGTGTGAAGCACCCTTGCTACTCCCCGATGGCACCATGGGGCAAGCGGGCTTTGGCTTCAATGGCATTATCGATATTTTTGGGTTTTCAGCCCATGCCGGTTTGAGTATCAGCACAACCGGAGGCATCTCTGGCTCGGCAGAAATAGCACCGATTCACTGGGGACCGCTTTCACTTACCGGTACAAGTCCGGGCAAAACCATTACCCAGGAACAAGTTGATGGCAATTGGATTCCACTGCGAAAACCATTACAACCCAATAGCACGATTGTTACCCGGCAGCAGCAGGTAGTGCCTCCCGGAGGTGCTTACATGCATGTGAGTTCAAGTAGTTCGCCGTTCTTCGAATTTTCATTTCAAGCCACATTGTTCAATACAATCAAAGAACAAATACAGGCGGAGATATCGGATAAAGGACTCTCTTTCGATTTAAAATCATCCATTGGGGATGTCTACCATACAGAAATATCGTGTACGGTAAATCAATCCGGATTTTATGCAAGTGCCGATTTTGAGCTTAAACTGGATATCAATCTTGGGCCCTTTGACATCATAGGTATCCAGGCAGGACCCTATCACATCAACACAGGCCTTACAGCAAGTTTTACACTCGATGTAACCAAAGACTCCTTCTTAATGGAGCTCAATGCCGAATTTTGGTTTGATGGCTTCAAGCTCGAAATCAATCAAATTGAAATTACCATACCTATTGACTCATTAGAAGAGCTTCCTGGTAAAATTGTAGATGAAATAAAATCGAGTGGAAGAGAGATTCTCAATGATATAATTGAAGAATTTGAACACGTTTTTGGAGAAGCAAAAGAGTTGGCGGAGAAAATTGGAAAAGACGCTGAAATTGCCGCACAAGCTATTAAGGATGAAGGCGAAAAAGTGGCCAATGCGGTAAAAGATGAAGCGATCAAACTTGGCAACGATATGCTTGAAGGCATACAAGATGCGGAAAAAGAGGTGGCCAGACTCGGAGAAGAAACAGTTCATATTGCAGAACAAGCGGCGCAAGCAGTAGAAGCGGTTGCTGAACAGGCTGAACAAGATATCCTGGTCGCCGTTCAGACCATCAAAAATCTACCCGGTGAAGTCGCGCACGAAGCAGAGAAAATTCTAGGGGATGCCAAGCAAGTTGTGGAACAAATCGGGAACGATATTGTAGAACTAGGCGAAGACTTAAAAAATTTAGGAGAAGATATTGCCAATAAAGCAATTGCGGCTGCAAAAGCCATAAAAGACGAAGCCATTCAAATTGGTAATGATATCAAAAACGCTGCGGAGTTTGCCTACAACCAAGCAAAAGAATTCGCCAAACAGGCCCTGACTTTTGCCGTGCAGGTTTTCGGTGATGCTGCGGAGGGGTTTTTAACAGGCATGCACGAAATTAGCCAGGAGTTCCAAAAAGTGGGCGGCGAAATTAAACAAACAATTGCAAAAGCCCGTGAACTCGCAGAAAAAGCGAAAGAAGCGCTTGAAGCGGCCGGAAGGGCAATTTATAGTGGCCTAAAAACGGTATTCGGTTTCATCGGAATACACATATAATTTAAGACATCATGAAATTTAACTCAGAAACACATATATTCCAATTCAACGGTACGGACGCCTATTTCTCTCAAAAACAGGCTCTTAATTTCAACACTACAAACGGATTTGTTGTGGAAGGATGGATACATCGACAAAACAACCCGAACAAATCAATTGTATTTCAATCCGTTCCCGCTCAAGGTGATGCTGTTACAATAGCATTAACCGAAAACAACCAACTCTCATTTTCAATTGACAAATACAAAGTAGAAACAAATCTTGATGGATCTCAAGACCAATGGTTTCATTTTGCATGTTACTATGACAATGCGAAAAACAAACTGGGTATTTATCTAAATGGGGAATCGAGTAACGCAATAGAAGTTGATACCAAAAGGCAGAACTACAACCTTTCTATTCACAACATTGGCGCAGATTCAAACGGACAGTCGCTTTTCGCAGGCGTAATCGGATTAATGAGAATTTGGACGGTACTGCCGGTTGCCGGAAATTATGAAGCACTCATGCATGAACGATTCAATTCAAGTTCACAAGGATTGTTTGCGGAGTATAAATTCCACTCAGAAAATTCAAATAATACACTGCCTAATTCTGGCAATGGTGGCGATCCAACTACCTCCAGAGCGTTGCCCATTAACGCGTTTGGTACTGAAAACTGGACAAAATTCACGTCATTACCTTTCCAAAACACGTTGCCTGCCAGCGTGCTCCAAATAACTTCAAAAGAGCCGTACTACAAACTTGGCGACGCAAAAATTGACATCGATCAAAGCTTTTCCATTGAGTTTTGGTGGAAATTTGAGAAAATTTCGGATTGCAATGTCATTCAGTTAGGGCGAACAGAATCAAACGCAACGATGAGTTTGAAGTTCGTTGGCGTAAGTGAGTTACAACTGGTTGCCAATTTTGGTGACGTTGAACTGAAAAGTCTAAGAAGTCCACTCGATTTCAGATGGCATCATTGGGCATTCGTCTTTAATGCAAAGAAACGTGTGCTCCATTTATACAAAGACGGAGAATTAGTCGGCAGGAAACCGTGTCTTGAAGCAAAATTAAACGTCGATCCCTCGTTCTATTTAAATGTAAATAACGCCAATCGAACGTTTCAGTCCGAAATTTCAGAATTGAGGATTTGGACAAAAGCACTTGACAATGATGAAGTTAAAAAAAGCATATTTGAAAGAGCGAAAGCATCCCATCATGAGTTAGCCTATTACTTCCCCTTTACCAAACCCGGAATCAATAACCGTCACGGAAAAGGTAGGTTTGTTGAAAATGCAGAAAAAACCACCTTTATTATTCCGGCAGAAGGTCCGACCTCATTTGAACATTTCCAATCTTGCTGCAAATTTGACGGCACATCATCTTTCTTGACAGGCGACAAAACGACTTATATCCAGGGTAATGAGTTTAGTTTCTGTTTTTGGCTAAAGCGCAATCAGATTGATAAGCAAGCTTCCGTAATTAGTTTTAATCAAAATGAATTCGGATTTACGCACGATAACAAACCGTACTTCAAAGTAGGTCAAACGAATATTGTAGACCGTGCCTCTAAGAACATGGGGTGGCAGTTTTGGGCCATCGTTGTTGATAAACAGAATAACAACACCCAGATTTATTGCGATGCGCGCCTCCTTGGAGCGTTTAACACCGGACAATTCTTCGATACATCGTCATTGTCAATAACAGTTGGCAAATCGATTAATAACGACCAGTTTTTTAACGGATGTATTACGGAACTATCGATCTGGAACAAAGCCTTAGACATACATGAAACAATGGCGTTAACGTATAAAAGATTAACGGGCTTAGAATCATGCTTAGTAGACTATTGGTGTTTAGATTATGATAAAGATGGAAAATACAAGTCAATTAACGGCCTGATTTCTTTGCAGTTACATGAAGGAGCGACTACAATACCTGCCGTTCATGAAGGGCATAGATACTCCGGAGAAAAGAAAAAGGTTCTAAACGCACTCCGTGCCAAAGCGACAGCACTTGTTCATGATGCCCATGTAAATGCACACAACTTAAAAAGTGATGCACACAAACAGGCGAAACAGGTTTTGCAAAAAGCCCATGCAAGTGCGCAAAAACGAGCTAAAAAAAGTGGGAAAAGTATGTATCTGATAGGTAATCCTGATTCGAGAACAAACTACCCAAATGGCTGGGCTACCCTTGGCTTTGATTTTTATAATAGCAAACCACGGATAACCCGTCCGTACCTAATGAAACTAACGTCCAATGGTGCGGTAGAATCCAAAACCGATTTGCCTGCTGAAATCGTAGATGCCAATCCTGAAATCGGGTATGAAAAATTGTATTGGGTAAAACCTGCCCATGAAATTGATGTGCCAAAGTTCCCCTTCATTCCTCCTGCAATTTCGCCTTATTTAGAAATAAATAGAGGGCAATTCACCATTACAATGCTGGTGCACTTTCAAAAAGTAGTATCAAAGCAAAAAATGGGATTGATCAGTATTGGGAATTCAAAAAAAGGAGAAGGTTTTTATGTTTATATCAATAGTGAAGGAAAAATATGCCTGAGTGATTTTGAAAACGAATACAACGACACCTATCAACCCAATTTAGACATTCGAAATACTGAAAATTGGTTTAAAAATCCCAATTGGAATCAACTGGTTTTTAGTTACGATGGAACCAATTTTTATGTATGGCTTAATGGATATTTACTGTCGATTTTTCGACTTAAAGCGCCATTATTAAATTCCCCAATCACTACGAATGTATGTATTGGAGCCTCTTTATATAGTTTTCAATCTTTTGCCTCTGGCTGGTCAGAAAATGGTGGATTCAGAGAATATAGTGATGTAGATGCTAATGCATTTAAAGGCGCGATAGCACAGGTAAAAATATACAACAAGTTCTTTGACATTTATATTGATAAAAGCATTACGACCTGGTATTTTAGTCCGAATCCCGAATCAGAAAAGTCGTTGCTTGCGCATTGGCAGTTTGCAGTGGATAAAGATAAACAGGGCTTTGTAAAATATACTAAGAAATCGGATAATGGCCAGAATGTTTGGGACTGCCTCTCTTTCCCGATAAAAGGCTTTCAAACTAGTTTTTTCACTGATACTTCGTTAACCAGTGAAGCAAATTTCCCATTAAGGTTTAACGGATCAACGAGTGCCATAAATCTGGGCTCAAAGCAATTGTCAGTTGATGGCGGCTCGGTGATTGAATTTATGGTTAACCTTTATGACATGAACAACAAGGAAAATTGCATCTGGTTTCATGGCGCCATGGGTCAATGGGATTTTAGTTACATTGGTTTCACACCACAAAATGAATTTCTATTTCGATATGATGCCAACTATTCGGGAGGCATAATTAAAATCCCTTTAAATCCGGATAATCACGTCGGCATTTGGCACCATTGGGCATGTGTCGTAAGTAAGGATTTAGGCGTGATTGCAGTTTATTTAGACGGAAAAGAACTGGCAAGAAAATCATATATCCACAGAGACTCTTATGATTGCTCTGTATTAATTGGCAATAAGGACTTCAACTCCGACGGTGGCTTGAACGGCCTTTTAAGCAATTTCAAAATCAGTAAAAAATCGGTGGCAAATGCCCTTCTAAATGGAGAAAGGCTAGCCTCTACCATGTATCATATTGATAGGCCCGATACCACACAATTTAAACTAATACAAGACACCCAATCCGGAAATAAAGCCATCGATGTTTTTGGTTCACACGGTGAGTTATTGAATGTGGTATGGATCTCAAATGATAATCCGGTGCTCAATAAAGCGCTGATTGAAAAAGAAAGGCCCATTGTAAAACTGAGTCCCGAAAACAACTTTCCCCTAAAATTTAATGGAACAGATAGCGCTATTACCTTAGCGCCACTCTCAATTGCTGAGGATGGCGGTGCCGTTATTGAATTTTGGGTGAATCTAACTGCGATGGGCAGTGAAAAATGCATCTGGTTTCATGGCGCCATGGGTCAATGGGATTTTAGTTACATTGGTTTCACGGCACAAAATGAATTTTTGTTTCGATATGATGCCAATTATTCGGGAGGTCAAATCACAATCCCCCTGAATCATGACGACCATTTGGACAAGTGGCACCATTGGGCCTGTGTGGTAAGCCAGGATAAAGCGAGCATTGCCGTATTTCTGGATGGAAAAGAGCTAAGACGGAAGTCTTATGTACATAGGAGTCCCTATTTAGCTTCTGCAATTATTGGCAATAAAAACACACAATCCCAACAGGGTTTGATCGGACAATTAACGCAATTTAAAATAAGCAGAAAAGCCGTTGCAAATGCGTTACTGGATGGAAATACAACTACCTGGGCCAGTTATGACATTGATACCCCAACTACTACACAACTAAAATTGGTTCATAATTTCGATTCCGGGAATCTTATCTATGATTCGTTCGGAAATCAACATCAAATGGCCAATGTTAAGTGGAACCACAATGAGAATATTTTAGGGGGAGTCATTTTAAATGAATGTGATTTTGATGGAAATAATCTCAATCAGACATTTATTGCAAAATACGGCCCTTCAGACCTCCAAAGTTATCAATACATTGCAGGAGAATCTATATGCAAACATTTATCTGACTTTAAGATATTCTTCAGTTTTGTGGGCGGAAGTTTAATGGTGATGGATTTAGAAACCAAAACGTATGCAGAGTTATACGGTCTTCAGAACCTTAAAATAAATTCCATCACCCAGGAAATCTCTGAAAACGCCTACCAAATTGTCATAACCGGTAAACAACCTTTTATCATAAGAAAAAGTCCGGTAAGCACAATAAATAAAACCGTATATGTGTCGGTAAACAATATAAATAATGTGGCGGGCATGAATTCTTATGATTTGGTGGCCAATCTTGATTTGAATAACCAGCTTCCCTTTCAATGCGTCTTTTTGTCAAGAAAGAATGCGTTTTTCTTTTCTCAGGGCAACACGATTTACGTCTATGACATTGGATCAAATAGAATAGTAGACAAAATTGTGCTGGATGAAAACATCTTTGTATTGAGCACTTATGACGACGATGATGCATTAGCCGCCAGAACCAAAAACCTCACTGATGCGCAAGACAAGCTGAAAGATGCACAGGCAACCAACGACCAGAATGCCATTAAATTAGCTACTGATGACTATAACAAAGCAAACAAAAGTCTTGCGGATTTGAATAAAGAAGCACGAAACGACTTATACGTCATTACACAATCAGGCAACTATAAAATGTATGATGTCGATTCGAAAACGTGGATGAATAATGGGAAAATTCCCGAAAGCACCTTACGGCTTGCAGAAATACAGCAAATTCAACTAGTTGATAGTGAATTACTGCTTGAGGAAGCACTACAAGCAAAGCTAATTGAAAAACACAATGCGCAAATTCTGGCGCAACAGCGTTTAATTGAGGCACATGCGAATGCGGCGCTCAAATATGCCCCATATAAGACGCAACTTGATGCCGAAACAACGAAAGCGAACGCACAAATAGCCGAAAAACAAGCAGAAGCTGACAAGCGAAAATCCGACGCGCAAGCCTATAAGGCAGTCCAGCAACAAGTGCATGATGATGGAATTAAACAGGCGAATGCAGAGGCTGAAGTCACCAAATCAAAAGCGCGGGCTGAAGCAGATCAAATAAAGGCAGACGCCAGTAAAGACGCAGATGCAACACAAGTAGGGGCGAGTAATTTAACTATACAGGCGATGCAAGTGCAAATGAAAATAATGAACCAGAATGAGTAACAAAGTGCCATTTGCAAGAGCCTTTACCTCAGTAATTCTCCTCACCGGGTAAATTTACTCCGTTGGCAGGCGACACCAAACCGTGATCCACGTGCGACTTCATGCCCTAAATCATAAATAATTGTTATTTCGCATACTAGCGAGACGTCGCCCGTCGTAGCAATAAGAATATTTCCTACATTTGATGCAAACCCCTTTCGCTTAGGCATAATTACGCCTGAGCGAAAGGGGTTTTGCTTTCTAACGAACTCCATTCTTATGTCAAATCAAAAGACTGCCTTTTCTGTTTTGGAACTCAAGACAAAAGGCAAAAAAAATGCTATCTACCAAGACTTTGATTTCGATGGTTTCGCGGACTGGCTTAACGCCTATCCGAAAGAAAATAGGGTTTTCAGCCAGAAGGCCAATAGGTTCACTTCTCTGGATTTGCTGAAAAAAGTCAAACTCAGCATCGTAGAAAGCCGCACCACCATTTACTTTGGGATGATGAGCACCGGCACTATTCGCAAAGGGAAAACCGTAAAAGACGTAGAAGATTTGAAGGGAGGGAAGCAAAAGCACGCGGAAGGAAGCGAAGCGCCTAACAGCTACTTTTTACTGAGCTTCCATACACCTGGCGAAATCGACGTTATCGTTTACAACGTTACCGGAGGCATCACACCAACGGACGTTCGGAACTATCTGGACGCCTACATACGTACGTATTATACGGCCATTGGGCAGGAAAAGCCATTTGAAACCAAAGAAAGCGCGTTCTCCGCCCATCTTGATCTGAAAACGGGCCATGTCACACAACCCACAACCGCTGCGTTAGCCCCCAAGTCTGTGCTTACCGTCGACCCTAGCTTGAAGGAAGCCAAGAGACTACTGACAGGTGGTTATGCACTTCATCGTCTTTTCCAGGAAAAAAATCCGGCAGTAAAGGCCGTTCTCTTTTCGCAGTATGACATCCGCAATGCCGTTCTTGAATGCATCCGGTTTGGCAATGGCGGACTGTTGGGCAGGGATATGCCAATGGCGGAAGAACCAAACGGCACCGATCCGTTATTGAGCACCGGCTACGGTTGGAGCACACAACTATACGATTCAGCCGATACGATGTCTATTGACAAAGACCCGAAACGCCGTTCCGCCCAAGACCATATAACGCGTATGGTCCGTTTTTCAAAGCGCGAAATGGAAATCATCCGGCTGTCTTGCCAAGAGTTCAGCAACAAGCAGATTGCAGACCGCCTCAACATCAGCACGAGAACGGTCGAACAGCATCGCAAGCGGATGATGGAGCGTATCGGAGCCAAGAACTTCATTGGTACGATCATGTTCGTTTTGAAACACCAGTTATTGTGTATAGAAGACCTATGAGTTCCGAGGCAGGTATTATGGTAGTGGATCAAAACGACGGTTCCTTTCGAGAGCGACACAAATTGCGTGTTTTCACGTAATGCGGCGAACAAGCAGATTCTTTAGCTTTATCAAGACCTATATTTCCGGAATGAAGACCCTTTTTTCCATCTTTCTTTTGTCCTTATCCACCTTGCTACTGGGGCAGAAACCCCACGTGCTGTCGGTTCGTCTTCAGGACGCACATACACAGGGCAACATTACCGGCGCAAAGGTTACACTGGAAGGTGTCGATATCCCTCCTATCACAGCAAAGTATGATAAACGGCGAAGTACATACTATTTTGACAAAAGGCCCCAAAACTATACTACAGTTATGGTCAGGCATGACAGATACAATGAAAAAGGGTTTCAGGCGCTAGCGAGTTTCCCAGACAGCATTCGGTTCACGTTGTATACGCCTTACCGGATCACGTCACCAAACCTACCCCAATATTATAAAGAGGATACTCAGAGGGTAATGATCCTGATGAATGACACCTTATATCACATAGACGCAAAAGATCCTGATAGCAAAGAAGCGAAACGAGCCTTCGTGACCTCCTACTTCGGAAAGCATTATCCGGATTTGGAGATCTTTGAGGGCTTCGGGAACATTTTCACCCTCAATGATTTTGCTTTTTATGTCGTACGCAAAGACCGGAAGCCGTTTGCCCGATTCAACGACAAACTTGTAAAGAAGATGCAAGAGGATGAGAACATCCTGATGCTTTTTGGCATGATGCTCGAAACGGTTTCGACGAATGCAACAGGGGCAACCAGAACATTTTTTGCTGAAGACGGCGCGCCTTTGTTTCTTCCTGAGCACATTCACTACCATTGCGATTCATCAGAACCCGCTCCGCCCAAGGCCGACCCAAATGAGAGCGAACTCTACTTGTCGTATGCAGAAAAAAAACGAAGAGGGTTAATCCGAAACGACATCTATACCCTTAAAAAGAAGGATCTTGATGCTTTGTATGTACGCTATAAAAGGCAAGAGGCGACCGGAGCACTATACGATTTCTTTGACGGATATGACCGCTCCGACACCCTGCATCATCAATGCGGTCGGTATGTATATCAGACAAAAAATCTGTTCCCGTATGTCGAACAGGAGTCGCCTGAGGGCGCAAGGATACCCTATCGACTGATTTCCGACGTAATGGCTCTGTCTTATCTTACTATCGACATTCAAAATGGCACTTATTACTTCAACCTCGACTACGGTTACAATCCGGCACTCGTAAAAGTCTACGGTGGTAGGAGTCCGAAAGACCACTACAGATCGAAAGCCAGCATCATACAACCATTCAGAAAGAAGAACACGCCCCTTTACCGACTCAATATCGATGCTTCGCCATTTGGTGTAAAAGACATGATCGAATATTACCACGACAACGCATCGACCGAAATAGTTCAAAATATCAGGGAAATCCAAAGGTTATGATTACACCGAACAATAAATTCTTCAACCAGCAGTGGGGCCTCCGTCTCATCAAGGCACAACAGGCGTGGGAACTTCTCAATGGCGGCTCCGTAGTCAATGGTAACGCCAATGAAATTGCCTTTGGCAGTCCCGACATAAACATCGCCATTGTAGACACGGGTATTGAAACGAAAAACAACGTTCCGGTATCAAAAGCGCTCAACGGGGACCTTGTAAACGGGAACGATAAGTTTTTGAAAAATGTCATCAATGAAAGTAGCGCTTCTTTTGACTTTATCGATCTCATTACGGGCTCGCATGGCACCGCAGTTGGGGGCATTGCCGGGGCTAAAGCGCAGATGGCCTCAGGGTCATCCTATGACGGAATCGCCGTTGTGGGCGTGGCGCCGAATTGCGCTTTATATACACTTGTCAACGACAACCCCATTTTCAGATTCATATTCATGCATGGACTGGCAGGTCTTGAAACAACCTCGGAAAGCCCGGCTTTCTCCCCCTCTTTTATCGACTCTTTGAATAGTGCGTATAACATCACCTCCGATCTACCCGGTATGTCTCGGCTTTTCAAAAAACGTGGCACCACGGACCAACTCAAGAAGCTATATGAATTTCTCAACAACCACTACGTTGACATTTTCAATATCAGTCTCCAGATTCCCAATGGTGCTTCAGCCTCGGGCGAGAATTATTCAAAGGTGTTTTTTAATGAGATTACATTTCTGGGGCGCAACGGCAGAGGTTCAGTAATTGTAGTAGGAGCGGGGAACAATGGGGCCGATATCGAGCCTACTCCTGGTGGTTTCGCCAATGAAATGGCGGCAAGTAATAAAGCCATCGTGGTCGGTGCGGTTTCAGTTGATGATGGCTATAATTGGATTACCGGCACGCCTTCGCCCAATACCAAAAAGGCGTCTTACAGTAATTATGGAAATCGGATTGACATTTGCGCACCTGGTGGTGGCGGTGGCACAGCAGGGCAGGAAAATAATGAGATATTCACTACTACCGTTAGGGGAGGCGGAGAGTTTCACGATGACAGTCCGCTGAAAATCAAGCTTAAGTCCAAATACAATAAGCAAGAAAAAACACCCGTCGACCCCCTTAAATACGAATGGGTCGCATTAGAATTCGACAACACAAATGGGATCTTCGCAGGCCAGTATCTGAGTTTCGGTGATTTCACGACTCCTAATGGGTACAGAAAATACCAGTTATACCAAGACCCGGCGGTTGTGGCATCTTCCCACAAAGTGGTGGTGGTGCCGGGTATGAAAAAAGCCGACTACAATATGCTCGTTGATGCCGCTGACTTTGCTGCTTCTCCTTCCACTCCACAGACCATTGTGGAATTCACCCCTCTTTACGCTAGGGTCACACAGGTATTTCCCGACAAGAAGTTATTGGAAGTCGACAATATAAACGGCGCCTTTTCTGGCTCAAAGGTATTCATTGGCTCACTGGGAGACGCCTCTGCCGGATACTCACGCACCATTGCGACAAATGGCATAACCACTGGGACAAGCACTATCAAACTTACTTCAGATGTCAATGCGTCAGTCGGTGATTTTATAGCATTTGAGTCGAAATCCACCAAAGCCGTGACCATGAATTCGAGCGGAACGAAAGAGATTACGGTCCAAAATGTTGAGGGCTTTTTTGTAGGAGGTCGTGTTTACATAGAAAGCAGTAGCCCGTCCCTGCATCCTTTTTTCGCAGGGGGATCCATTGCTGCGATAGATGTCGCAGCCAGGAAATTGACCTTCTCACTGCCCCTTTCGTTTTCCCATGCCGTCCCGCCCGCTTCAGTTGACATATTGGTAAAAAATGACGCCACCGGTAATATCACTCCCAACTTTAACGGAACGTCTGCCGCCACGCCCTTCATCTCAGGTGTGGCAGCGCTGGTATTGACCGCTAACAACGAGCTGAGTGCCGCAGAAGTGAAGCATATCCTCAAGAAAACCGCTTCCAGTGCTGCAACAACCTCCGGATCGGGAATACCCGCCTATTCCCCAAATGCGGATGGTTATCCTCACAGTACACACTACGGAACAGGTTTGGTGGATGCACAAGCTGCCGTGCAATTGGCGCTTAATTGGCATACCGATCCCAACGTCCAAAAACCCGTTATGTCATTCTTCGACAAAGCGGATGGTAGCATCGTGCCGAATACCGCTGTCGTCGACAGTCCTGATATTTGGATCAAGCCCCTTTCTGACACTAGCACCACCTTGCCTGGGGGAACACAACCCTATAATACGTTTGACACGACCACAGACCAAAAGATTTTCGTTCGGGTACGGAACACCGGGAACCGACAAAGTTTCAAGGAAGGTAATCTCCGGGTCTTCGTCGCCTTTACCGACGAAGCCTATCCCGCTTTCCCATTTCCCGCCAAGTGGACGCATTGGATTGACAAAATCAATGAGGATCCCGCAATTAACGCCACGCTTCACAACAACGTAGTAACGGTTGCAATAGCCGACATCCCCTATATAGCCGGTGGTTCTGAACACATCTTCGAATTGGAATGGAAAGGAATTCGTGAAAACTGGGACCAGTGGAATCCGCTGAATAAGAAGGCCTACTTGCTGGCCCATATTGCCCCGTTTGATGGTCGTGATACCGAATTGAGCCGCATCAATCTCCGAAACAATAAAAACCTGACGTGCAAGCCCGTTAATGTAACGCACTTCCAAGCCTTTTCGGTAGACGGCACAGGTACTGAAAGACCTATGCCCCAAGACGTATACAATCTGGCGGTCAATCCTACCGGCGCCCCAAAGGTCTTTCGATTCGCCATTTCGAACATCCTCGAAACGAGACTGAACGGACTGAAATTTACGTTCGAAAAGAAAAATAAAGCGACGGGGGCCGTTGAGCAGACCGTCGTATACCGGAAGTCTGGAACCACTTGGTCATTTGACACCGCGCCCACTGACGGATGGGTAGCTGCGGCCCTTACCATCACTGACTCGACCCTTAGTACGCCCAACTATAAAAATGCCAAACTGGAAGTCACGCTTACAGTAGATGAAACCGTACTTGAAGTTACTTATGATGTTTCCCTTTAATCCCTTTTATTATGCCGGATAGCCTGTTTAATTTCACCATCAAGATTGATCCAACGCTTCCCGCCGACGATACGCTACGAGTTATCCGTAAAACGGTAAAAGTGCCGCCCATTCCGCGAACCTATTTCTTTTCGGAACTATCGAAGCTTCCAAATGGCCAGCTACCGGCGCAAGCTTACGGACCAGATCCGACAAATCCGGGCACGATGTTCCGGATTACGACCCGCTTTACTCCAAGCAGTAACGCCAAGGCGTTCGCAACAACGGATGGACATCTGTTTTTTGCTCCGTATGGCAATTCCACAAATAGGGTCAATGTTTTCCTGAAACCATCCAAACCCGTTGACGTAGGGGTGAAAATCAAGTTTTTTGTTTACCGGGGCATATTGATCGACAGCCTTTTTACAACCGATAACGGAAACCTCGTCGTCATCCCTGAAAACGACCCCCAAGCCACGCCTTTCCTGAAGCGTATCTGGGGGGAATTCAATAGGTTCAATAGTAACATCCCTAATCCCATATTTCTGGCCAGTCAATTGGGTTATGTTGCAAATGGCACCGATTTCGGCAACCTCGTTGAGCGGTTCTATAAGAAAGGGGGGTTTAACCTTCCGCTTATTAAGAAAGGGGAAACATTCGGTGACTTTGATCCCACAATGATGGGTTTCGAGATTGTTGTTGACTTTGGGGACTTTGAACAAGAAGCATCGGAAACAGGTTTCAATCTTGATTATGCTTATGTAAATGCCCAGGAATGTATCCTAAACCTTAACGGATCCAATCCGCAGTTTACGGTAGGCAATCTGCCCGCAGCCGGTCCGGGCGTAGTTACAGCCAAAATATTCATGGAAAATGTCTACCATTTCCTTGACCCCGCCGCATTCTATGGAGCCCATATTGCACACGATGATGTACGAAAGTACTATATGGGGGAGATTAAGGCTTATGAAACGCCCATCACAAACTCGTACCAGACCGAGATTTACGAGAAAGTCCTTTTAAAGTTTGCCAACAGGGGTAAGATGTATTTTTATCTCTTAAGTAAAAGGGGAAGATCTTATAACTTTTACAACGATACGCCTTTCGTGCAGGGTACCAGCGGCCCCATACTACCTGCATTAGACGCCAACAACGATGGCGTGGCAGACACACCACTGCAGCCTTTTGAGGATTTCAGTGCCCCCGTATGGCCCATAAAAATATTTCAAACCCTTCCTTCCGCTTATTTCAGATTACCCAACCCCACTCCTACCAACAATAATCAGGGGCCCCAGAACGGCAGCCAAAACAGGGCCAGGGTTTCTATGCGGTTCCTTCTTGACTACATCGGAGTCACACTAGGTGCTGACCTTAATTTATTTTATATAAATGATGTCGCCAATCCCCACTCCTTCCTGCGCCCACAGACGATGGAGTTTATCACTTTATTCAAGCCTCTCTATAAGCCCGACAATAGTCAGACGAGTAACTATATGTTGCTCGCCAACCAATTTTACGGGTCGTATCGGCGTCACGTAGACCTGGACCTTTATTACAACGACCTTTTTGGGCCTATCGAAGTTAAGGGAATCTATGAACCCGAGGATTTTGACACGGCAGCCGACAGTCCGGTGCAGTGGATAGTACACACCAAGCCAAAGTTGTACGAAATAGGGAATCGGAGCTATGTAGGTGAAATGAAGGTCGTTTTTGAAGGGTCCGGAAGTGACGCAACCCCCACGACCGATACCCGCACACGTCTCTATGTGATATATCCGGTTGATTCCGATGACCCTAACCTGGTTTCACGGCGATCTTTCGTGTCAGGCTGTTCCAATGTAGATAAGAAAAATACGTTTGCCTCATTGATTTACGACAACAGCCTTGACGTGCTTACCTATGATGTCATGCCAAACGAAGATTCGGACGAGCCCGCAAAGTCACGCCTCATTGAGGATGATATAAAAGTATGGAAAGGAAGTATTCTTGAAAATGGTGTCAACATCCCTGTGTTAGGACTTCGGAATCTATTATATGACAATGACTATGTCAATAATTTTCTACAGATCGGCCTCACAGAAATCGAGTTTAAGTCGCTGTTTACCGGTATAGCCGACCCGGTGTGGTTCAACACGTATTTTGCACTTGAGGAAGTGACCATCAATACGCCGGATGACTGCCGAAAATACAAGCTGGGTATTACGTATGACAATGCAAATGGGGTACAGGTGACCTATTTCAATACAGCATCCCCGGTTTACGTTTATGCCACTGACGGCCGGTTTTTTACAACAGTGAACTACGCAAACCTGTTCAAACACTATGACACATTCGGTAATGTGGCGGTGAACTTCAAACCACTTCCACCGGGTGGACCCATAAATGCTGTATGGGATGGGGAATATGGTTTTGACTGGATGCGCAACACACAGCGATCATTTGGGCCGCTGCGATATCCGCCTTTCAGAAATGTCATGGGGATATTGCCCCAACAAACGAATGGAAACAGTACAACAGGGTCATTTAGCCCTGACCCCGACATGTACAATAGTTTAAAAGTAAATGAATACGGTGCTTTCCCGATGAACTGGCGGCTCAACCCGGGCGACAGCGATATTGAATATTTCAGTGCATGGCTTAGTATTAATCGGCTCCCGGCAGATATACCCGTAACTGATGCCCGCTATATGCGCACCCTTCGATTAGACTTTAAAGTTGGCACTCCGCCAAGTTCCTTGTATATCGAGTATGATAACCGTTTATTGGTGCTCAGTTCCCCTGCCAGTAATCGCCCGACACACACTAATGTAACGACCGATAAAGGCATAGACAGCCTCGTTTTCAATGTCAACCAGCTTACGGCCCCAAACACGTTGTCCATTACATTGAAAAGTCCCAACAGCAGCGGTACAGGAGTCGTGAATCAAATTCGGGTATATTCAACCTATGGCACGGACAAAAAACCTAAGCTATCCGGACTACTGAATCTGTTTCAGGGCAACTACCCACGATCTGGCAATCCTAAAGTTACGGCGTTGTTTGTGCCGGTAAGAATGCAATTACCATGGGGACAGGCCAATTATACGGAAGCAATACTTACTGGCACGGCGCCAGGAAGCGTTGACCTTCAACTTGAAATGAACCTAAGGCGTTTTCTCGGACATGCCCAGATTGATTTGACGGTGAACTGGAGAGACAATCCGCTGGAAGCGGGTGTACTGCCCACTATCTACACGAACGCTGCGACGAGCCAGATAGTCCCAAATCCCATCGGGCAGACCAATCTTATCACCTATTTGGAAGGTTTGTTGACTGCGAGCGAAAGGACAAACGGCCAGATAAAAATTTTCTTTATAAACAACATCGGTGCCATGGTCAGTCCGGACGGAGCAACATTGGTACCAAATGGCGGATTCTCGTTCTCGACAACTAACAATATCGTCATGTTTCAGATTGCACCTGGCAATGGCGTCACGCTTGCACACGAGATGATGCACAGCCTCGGTATTCCACATACGTTCGACAAGACCGACCAAAACGCGCTGTACAATTACCAGCCTTTCGGCACGGAAAACATAATGGATTACGTAGACCCAAACCCTGTACCTACGACGCCACCATCCCCAACGCCTAACCTAAGTCCGAGACACGCGACCTATCACTGGCAGTGGGAACTGGCACGAAATACGGCAGCTCAACGATGAGAGCCCTCGCACACCATATTGCGGCGTTAGTATTTGGCATGGCGATGCCTTTTACATTGCAGGGGCAGAGTAGCCCGTTGCCTAAGGACCTGTTGAAAAGCGAGGTGCCGACGATTCCGGATTTCCTAAAAGCAAAAGATAACGTGGAGACCCATCGCCGTCGACTGGAAGAATATATACGGAAGACCTTTAATGTGCCTGATGCGACCGTAAAACTAGTTGACAAAAGCAGCTACCCTGATAAAGGAGAGTATGAGTTAACCTGTGAACTTCCTGACCATACAATGGATTATTGGATTAACGGTGGACGCATCTTTGAGGCTACCAACGTTTACCGTTTCTGGTCGCATGATATTTCCTATCAGGTTTACACACGAACCGAGTTTCATTACTACCAAAACGGAGGCATTCTGTCAGAACAAAGCTATGGGGGTTTTTTTGACAGAGAAGGGTTTAATGCAGGTGTCTGGCGCCTTTTTGATGCAAAAGGTAAAACGGTATTCAAACTTGACTTCGACGGCTATTTCCGGATGAACGAAATAGAAGTTGTGCATCAGATACGGGAGCTGTTTTACTTCCTCAAGGCCGAATCCGTAGCGATTTACCGCGGATTCGACCCCAAGCACGCCTACTGGGTAGTGCTATTCCCGGGGTGTGATTCAGGGGAAGGAAAGGTAAAAGGAGTAATCGTCGACGACAGGACGGGGCAAGTCATCTATGAAAATGATAAATCCGCCGTAAACGCCTATTTGTTTGAAGCGAACCAAAAGAAAATGGTCGATGATTTCATGAATCGCTATTATGAAATGTCCAATCCGTAAAAGAATGAAACGCTGCCAATTACATCCTTTTATCTTCGTTCTGATCCTGCTTTTGCTACGTGGAAGCGCGATCGGCCAGGGCCAAACCGTTCCGTTCGAACTTGATCTCGGAAACGCATTTCGCGCGATGGCTCCGGTGTTTGATCCCACTGCGATCAGGCGCGAGCAATTATCCGAGGCGATACGGTCTGTAGATAGCCAATTTCAGTCGTTCAACCACGATGATTGCACACTGACCCTGAAAGATGCAGCGCAATGGCAAAAATTGGACGAGTCAGTTGCCCGACTGTTTCCCTTTCTGCGTTTCCATGAACGCAATTTTCGTGTGGTAGAAACCTATCTGCGAAATAGGTACCTGGTCCTACAGTATTCGGATAATGTGGAGGTGTCAGTGGAAATGCGACCCATTAAAAATCAGACGGAAATAAGTGCGTTCCTGGTAGTAGCCTATCCAGCATACGACCGTCAAAAAGTATATCTGAACATTATCGTCAATTACTATCCGGACGGCAGTGTGAAGCTCATCCAATATAACTATCGCCCTACCGGTCTTCCTGAAAAGATCCTTCTCTACAAATATGCAAACGACGGACGTTTGATCGCGCAACAGGAAACCGATACATTCCTTGATGCCGAAAAAGCGTTTACAATCGCAACTAAACAAAACCAAATCGCTCTCAATTCGTCCGTCTACCGATATGTCGACACCAATTACGGCGTGGTCTGGAAGGTCGCGCTGGAAGACGGAAAGGAGTACTACGTCGAGGATAAGACAGGAAAGGCGCTTGACAGCGGGAAACTCCTAGTGTTCGATGACAAAAGTTTCACCGATGCCTATGGACAGACAGACATCCTCGACATCGAAAAAAATACTGGCAAAAAAATACTAATCATCAGGGACTGAAATAAAACATACAGCTATGCCGACGAACAACGTGCCCGAACCAAAATATTATCCTTCGTTACAGAACCTGATAACGCTGGATGACCTTCCCGATGCACTCGATTTTATAAAAACCGTCATAAGCGACGTTTTTAGCAAAATCCATTACAAAGACTACCAGTCGGCTGTAAGTGCGGACGGGGCTTCCGCGTTTCATAGCCTTCGAATCGTAACACGTGACCGGATCAGTGCGGATCTTATCTATGGCCTGAAATTCATCCTCAACCGGGATTTCGACGACCAGAACATTTCTTCCTTTCCAGTAACGGTTCGCTACCATTGGCCCATACTGGCCTATCTGAAATCATTTGACCTCAATGGATTTGCCTTCACGCCACGAGAGTTTTTCGACATAGGTCTCGTTGTGCTCAATGTGACGGAGGAGGATCTTTTGGCAAAAGCCATCAATACGCTGGTGACGGTTCCCGACATCTCGGTGAAACCCTTAAACAAGTTTGTCGATGACATCAACTCTAAATTCGGGGAAGTGCTTGATGCGCCTATTCCCTACCCTATTTCAGGAGACAAAATCACGGAACTTCTTGTAGCCCTCAAGAGTAAGATTGGAGAAACGGCGTCAGAGATCGTGTTCCTAACCTACATCTTGGCGACTACCGATCTCCAGGAAACCAAAAACCGAATGAATGCGTTCTTTCGGGAGTTGATTCCGGCTGATATCGAAGATTATTTGTTGCAACTGATGAAACCCGTTGCACGAGTTACACTTGAACTGGCAGCTTCGATTGAATTTCCACGAAACATACTTGTACCCTGGGAGGAAGTCAACGGCGTGCTTACCCGAGTGGAAGACGAAAACGTAAAATCATACTTCGATTTCGCAAAAGCCACGCTCTATGCCGATACCAAAGCAGGCATTGGTTACAATCTTGAGCTGGCGGGAACACTAAATCCCGGACCAGCAGAAATCGGTCGAACCGGCATCTTGCTTGAAATCGACAGCCTCAAGCTTGATCTAAGCACAAAAACCAATATTCCCGAAGCTACTGCCGACGGCAGGACCGACGATTTCACAGGCGTATACGCACGGGCGCTGAGCGTCACCCTGCCTGCCCGATGGTTTCAGGATGACGCCGTTCAGGGAACGCCTTCAACAGGACTTCGTATTGGGGGCTACGATCTCCTTATTGGCACAGGGGGCATATCAGGAACCTTTATGCTAGAGGCCATACCCATCGCCATTTCAAGTCCCAACCCCTACTATTTTGAAGATAAATTCGAATTTCTCTATCCCGTTACGCTCTTTCAAAAGAATAGCACTACCGACGCTATAGAAGAAATACAGGTGTACGATATCAGCCAACTCAAACAAAAACTTTTCCCGAACAGTACGACTGTACCGTCCTATCCGTTTAAGTTCCCGCTAAGCGTCAAATCGCCACCCGTAACCGGTACGGTTACGACGTTTCAAAACATCGTCGAATATCAACTATTCGTAAATAGCTTCACACCAACAGGTAACCCAGATCCAGTACCCACACTATGGAAAAAAGTTGGGGGCGACAACGGTTTCCGAATTGGGTTCACCAAATTCGACATCACCTTCAAACAGAACAAAGTCACCTCCTCGAATATCAAAGGTGCACTTGAAATCAAAAAATTCGTCTACCCCGGTACGTCTAACCCAGTTCGTATCAATATTGAAGGACACCTCTCCGACGATGGTGACTTCAACCTGACCGCGTCAGCGCAACCTCCTTACCCAATTGAGTTGGAAGATGTTTTTACCTACGATCTAAAAACCGTCGAACTAGGCAAGGAGGACGACAACTTCTACATCGGCACCTCCGGAACCCTACAATTCGAAGGCTTCCTCAAAGAAACCATGGGCCTGGGCCCGATCGAAATCGAGCGCCTTCGTATTTACAGTGATGGCACTATCGAGTTCAAGGGCGGATCGCTCCAACTGGTCAAACCGATCATCCTGAAACTCGGACCGGTCGAAATTACGGTAAGCGCCATCCACTATGGTTCCCACCAGCAGGAATACAATGGCGAAATGCGGAAATTCAACTACTTCGGCTTCGACGGTGGCATCAGTGTCGACCCGCTCGGAGTGGAAATCCGCGGAGACGGTGTCAAGTTCTATTATTGCGTGGATGACCTTCCCAACAAACCGCATTCCTACCTACATATCCAAACCCTTTACCTGGATCTTACCATACCGTCTAAATCGCCCGTGGCCATTATCAACGGATGGCTGTCAATTCCGGAACCGGGCGTATCGAAAGAATACGCGGGCGGCATCAAGGTGCAGATCCCGAAAGCAAGGATTTCCGGCAGTGCCGATATGAAGCTTATGCCGAAATATCCGGCCTTCATCATTGACGCCGAAATCGAACCACCCGTACCCATTCCATTAGGTACATTTGCCATTTATGGTTTCCGCGGCCTGTTGGGCTATCGCTATGTAGCCGAAAAAGAAGCTATTGGCATGGTCTCGGGTGTCAATACCTGGTATGACTACTACAAGGCTCCCCAACGCGGCATCAACGTGCGTAAATTCAATGGTCCCGACAAGACAAAAGGCCACGATAAACCCATCTCTATTGGGGCGGGCGCTTCTTTGGGAACCTCTGGGGATAACGGGACCGTTCTCAACATAAAGGCCTTCGTCCTGCTTTCGATTCCGTCTCTTTTCATGATCGATGGCCGCGCGGGGATTCTCTCCGCACGATTGGGACTGCAGGAAACCAAAGATCCTCCGTTCTTTGCTTTTGTGGCGGTGGGCGACGATTCACTCGAATTCGGATTTGGTGCCGACTTCAAGATGCCGACCAAGAGCGGATCGATTCTTACCGTGTATGCCGACGTGCAAATGGGCTTCTTCTTCAAGAACCAGCGACCGTGGTATGTCAATATCGGAACGGATACCAATCCGGTGACTGCCAAAATCATCACACTGCTGACGATCAAGAGTTACGTGATGCTTTCTGCCCAGGGAATAAAGGCGGGCGCAAGGGGCGAATTCAACTTCAACCGCAACTACGGTGTCATCAAAGTCAAGGCCCATGCGTTTATTGAGATTGGCGGACGGATCAGTTTCGAACGACCGCAGATAGGGGCGTATCTGATGGCCGGTGTAGACGCCGACATCAAGGTCTTGTTCGTCAGGCTGGAACTATCAGTAGGCATCATGTTTGGTGTAGAAGCGCCAAAACCGTTCCTTCTGTACGGAAAATTCTATTTCAAGATACGAATCCGTGTATGGCGTATCACGCTGTTCAGGTTCAGGGGCCACCTTGAAGTGGTTTGGAATATCAACAAAAACGTCGACCGCAAGCCTATTAACCCGATGATCAGCGAGTCAAACGTCAATGCGATTCCAGACTTGGTAAAAGGGGTGAACATGTTGTCGAATGAGGCCTTTGCCCTCGGCTACCTGACCAGTGTGCCGACGATCGACGAGGCGCCGGATGCAGACATCCTCAAACACATCATCCCGCTTGACACCTACATTGACATCCGTACGGAAAAGGGCCTCCTGCCTGGAAACGTAAGTGACCCGAATGATACCGTACGGAAACTGATTGGCGGTGTCAACAATCCGGCACAAGACTATGTCGACCTGATACCACCGGTAAGTCAGATTAAGGGTCGCGACATCCGACAGGTGAAGCACGTTTACCGCATCGAGGAGATTTCCATCAAGTTCTGGAATGGCTCTACATGGGAGAACTACCATCCGTATGAAGCGCTTTATCCAAATGCCAACCCGACGGATTTTGCCAATCTCAAAATCGGACAGTTCCAAAAAACGGACGGTAAATACAACACGGTACGTCTTTTGGCTACCACGCCTTTCTCGTATACGGAACAGGGCCAGGCGGGCTGGTATGTGCCCGAACAATACGGCGTCACAGCCACTACGCTTTTCTGCGAAGGACAGGCAATAGAAGCAAGTTGTGCTAACTTCCTGTTTAAACCGCTGAACGCGCACTACTACTGTGGTGATCCGAATATGCTTTTGTATGCGAACAATGCGGCCTTCCAACTAATCAGTTTGAATGACAATGATTTTGCTTCCATAACAGATGCTGCCAATCCGTTCGGCCTGGCGAAGTCACTGGCATTTGACAACTGGAACAGCATGCAGATCACGCTCCCGCAGCCTTCTGTGGAAGTGACGCTGCGGCTTAGCAACTATAAGGATGGCGTGCGACTGAAGTTCTATGCCATCATCCAAACGCCGGACAACGACCAGCTTTTCAACGTCGTATACGGAAACCCCGATCCATCAGCCGCGAATGTGTATGAACCTTACGTAATGGAGGTTTCCGCTGATAACCTCGCCAATCCGATTGAATACAACCACCATAACTGGACCATCATCCACAGTGACTGGCGGGCCGTGACGCGCATTATCGTAGAGCCGCTCTACGACCCTTCGGTAAGCCTGCAGATTGCCTTACTGAACGAGCAGATTTCGGACATCGAAAATGACAACAACCTTATTTCCCTCGGATTCCTGCAGGGTGAGATACTGCCGGTGGATGATCTGCTGGCGCAGCTTCACGCCCTGACCTGCGGAACGGCTTCCGGCATACCTGGCACGTTCATCAACCGCTATAGCAAGAAAGACAAGCTGAATTACCATTACGCGAAGGAATTCACCGAGCAGGGCAACAGGTTCATCTATGCAATCGGAAGTACATCGGGTAACGGTCTTATCACTAAGCTTAAACCCGATGGAAGTGTCGCGTGGGAAGCGACTTATGACCTTGGCAAAGGTGTGCCGGTTGTGTTCCGACATATCATACAAATTCAATATTATTCGCCGGTACCCGAAGAAAGCGAATTCCGTTATATCGTGTACGCAACCTGTGGCGATGAAAACTACCTCCTGACATTCTACCACGAAGACGGGAAGGTAATTGTGATGAAACATCTTGAATGGTCAGATAAGGACGTGGTCATCAATATCGACCCGGTAGTTGGTGAATTTGCCTTCTATATGACCATCTCCGACCGAAATCAAATCGACACAAACAAAGAGCCGACCGTCGTCAAAATCGACAGCATGTTGAATTTCATCTCCGGCCAACTTCTTTTCATCACCGAAGAAGAATACATCATCAACGCCATTGATTCAGGCGAGATAGGGCTTGTGACCGCAGGACGTTTCCTCGAGGGCGAAAACCAGGAGTCGCGTGGCACGGTCATAGCACTTGACAATAATCTTGATGTGACGGCAGCATTATACCTTACCCAGGGATATACCACGCTCCATGATGTCAAAATCCGCGCTAATGGTTATCTGGTGACCGGATACGACAGCAAATACGACGCTGTATTTGTTACCCGAATCCAGGACGAAGGAACCACCACTGGATGGCGAATATTGAATACGCGTAACCGTCATGCCCTATTGCAATTGGGTACCGATGTATTCTACGTGTTGGTGCACGACGACTATAACGGCGAACTCTACCAGTTTTCGTACGACTACTCGATAAACTGGGTGAAAGAAATCGCACTGAACAGTGGTGCCAACGGTATCCGAAACTTCACCTATGACCCCATATCGGGAAAAATCACGCTTACCTGCTTCAACCAAAAAGAAGGATCGCTGGTGGCACACACCGATGGTGCCTTCCGTAGCTGCCTGACGCATGATCTCGAAGGCGTAGCGGAACGCTTCTCGGTGAACGTTAAAAAACGGGCGGTAAACCAGAAAAAAACCAATATCAACCTGGATGCGGTTGAATGTAGAAAATCGGATATCACATCGACGATCAAGGAATACTGCCCATCGGGATGTGGAGAAGAGAATACGGAAGTCTGTGGATTGTATAACAGCATCCTCAGTATTTTCGAAGACAGTCTCGCGAATCCCAACAGTTCAGGAGATGTCGATTACAACCAACAGGCAGCCTATTTCGGCATCATCAAGGAACTTATCTATGCCTTTCCTACCTCTTACGAGCTGCCCAAACACCTGGAAGCAGAACTGAAGGCGATTGAGGAATTCCTGAAATACCTGGACGCAGCTAGCTACCTTAATGCCTGGAATGCCGTTGCCTCCATCCTCAATTACCTTGCGGAACTGGGGAACTGTGTGTGCGAATGTGACGACAAAACCGTGACGATGATCCACCAGATATGCTGGCTGGCCCTTGAGGATTACGAATACAATATCAACATCCCAGGCCAGACGGCGATTTCGGAGGATGCACAGGCGGCAGTAAACGGTATCACCAAATTCATCCAGCCGATATGGCGCCCTGACACCAGTTATTATGTGCACTTTAAGCTGCGGGATATCGTAGACAACGTCACGGCAAATAACCAATTGTATCCGTTCACTTATGGGTTTACAACGGGAGGTCCGTTGGGCTACTTCCATACCCATGAAAAGTCCGACTACGGGGATACCGCCCTGAAACCGGGCGATAAGCTGCTGCGGCTCGACAACGGTTTCTATGCGGTGCACGCAGATGGACTATACGAAGTGCACGAAAACGGCAATCCTGACACGCTTTACATCAGCAACAGCCAGGGCTTTATCTATGAAGAAACCACCGGCACACTAAGGAATGCCGACAGCCTGGCCCTTATCATGATTCCGGGATCGAACCCGCCTAAACCGTTGAAGGTAGTGGCCCATGCCGATAAATTCGCGCTTACCTCACTGCGCCGTTATATCGACTATGACCGTTCGTATCCGAATGCCGATGGCAACCTGCTGAGTGCCAAACCACTCTTCTATAATGACGAGGTGGGTGACACCACACAGATCTGTCTGTACTACAATAAGGCCTATGCGACCCATTTCTTCAATGGCTGGCAGCCGTATAAAGGAAAGCCTGCTTTGGCCGGACGCATAAAAATCGTCATTAAGGATCCTGTAGAGAACATTCTGATCACAAACCCGCCGTCACTAGACTACACGTCTTCCATTACGACGATACCTCAAACCATTGAGACGTGGAACGTAGACGAAAATCCGCAACTGCCTTTTGCCATCAGCCATTACTTCAATATGATTAGTGCTGACAACTGTTTGGGCGAAATTGAGATTACCAAGCCGGCGTCGAAGTTTACCACCATCACGCCAAAGAACCTGAAACCGGATAAACTGTATACCGTCATCGTCAACAACATGTATGATGTGAATCATGATGGCCAGTTGGAAAATACGGTGGAAGAGACCCGCGAAGTACACAAATTTATCTTCAAGACCTCGCGCTACAAAGACTTCAGCGCGCAGGTACGGAGTTTCTACCTCGAAGAAAAGATACAAGGCGTCTCAACCACCCGCGAGTCCGTTTTCATTTATAAAAAAGGATTTAGTCCAGAAGAACTCGATGCCGCTTATGCTACAATAAACGGGCAGGCGCTCACCGGGCTTCCGTCATCCGTAATAGAGACGCTGACGAACGATTACCAGCATCCGTATGACCGTGTTTTTGAAGGAATTCTTGGATTCAAGCCTTGGGATGCACCGATTTCTACAGAGGTGAATCTGGTGCGAAATGAATTGAACAACAAGATAATTGCTGTCATCGTACGAAATCCTGAACCGTTTAACAATCCGAAATTCCCGCAGGCAGTCATTAAAGGAAACCTCGTGTTGCCGTTGAATCCGGCCACCGATGTGCACGGTATCCTTCAGGTTTTGGATGGAACGGCTCCTGATCTCTCCTACGTGGTGTTATTCTCCAAAGACAACTCCCAGGCCATTATCATGAACCCCGCACACGAGCTGTCCGGAAACCTGAAACTCAGGTTCCACTATAAGAAATATGAGAATCTGGCGCCGGGTAATGACCCTAAAATCAACTATCCAATCGTCGCAAGCGAAGACCTGACGATTGATTTGTCCAACTATTAACAAAACCAGACATGCCTTTTTTTAATCAATATATCAGAGAGAACGGGGCCTATAAATATTTTCATTCCCTCAAAATAGGAAACGCTGTATACAGCGCGGGACGAGAAGTGATAGGTGAGACAGAATCCCGGGGAACGCTTCAGAAGCTCGATCTTTCCGGAAATGTGGTCTGGGAAAAATCCTTCATGATGGAAGGCGGACTGGATTTTACGCGCCTATTGGCCTGTACTGGGAATTCAGACTTCCTTGTGCTTGGTTCATCCAAGCTAAACGAGACGTATTATATCTTCCGCTTTAGCTCCGACGGCGCCATAATTTGGAAGAGGAAGCTGGCAAACTCCTTTCCGGCAAGCCTGTCAAATACTACTAACTTCCATTATTTCATTGACATTGGAGATGAAAGTTATGTGATGGCCGCCACAGAACACGACACGGGTAACACCCGGATTTTCAGGTTTAACGGATCGGGTGTAATAACCGCCAGCCGCACACTCAGCTCAACACAAGGTTATCAGTTTGAAGTCGCAGGAGTCGTGAAAGGCCCTGGTAAGATTGCGTTATACGGCACATCGGTAAATAAGGAAAAGCGGCGTAAAGGTACTATACTTGAAATAGACTTAGGCCTCACTACGGTATTGAAGCGTATTGACAGCGACAGCAACTATAACGAGTTAGGAAGCCCTATCAGGGACATGTTCTATAAGGGTTCGAGTATCATTGCGCACCTACATTATGAAGTCCCGTTTTTTGTGAAATTCAACGCTACCGGATCGTCGGTAGTAATGGAAAACAGCAGGGCGTATTTTCCCGGACCTCATATCAGTTCGCTTAAATACAATAGTACACATATCTACTTAGAGGAATATACATTCCGGGATCAGTCCGTCATTACAAAAATGACACATGATTTTGAAGCCGTATGGACCAAGAAATTCGTCTTTGAGTACCAATACGCTACCGGTATTCTTTTTGACGTTACCGACCAAAATCTTGTCATTAACACGGGCGAATCCGTTACGCCTGACCTGCCAAAGAATGTAGCGCTTCTGGACCTGAACATGACCAGTTGCAAGACGAGTGATATTGACGTACCCTTTATTGACGACAAGGGTTTCCTGATGTACATCAGCGACAACCCCTATTATTTTATTGATTGGGATAATAAACTTGTAGATCCGTCGGGTGTCGAAGTCATAAACATCAATTCTATCGTAAAGGTCGTTTGCGACAACCTGAACCCGTGTATCAAAGACACTGAATTCTGCGCTGCTTATATCAAGTTGTCCAAATCGTTTTACGATTGTATTCAAAAGGTTTCAGAAAATCAGTCATTTCCTCCGAAGTACAGCGCATATAAAACGTGTTTCAACACTTTTGTAAAGTCGCTGCAAGAGCTCGCAAATGCCTTCCCACAATATTCGATCATCCCCAATCTGTTCTACCAACTGGAGGCCATCAAAGCGTTTTCCGGCTCAAAACCCGATTCTGGACAGTCCGCTTACTACTATGCCGCCATGGAGGCTGTTGCTTATATCTTTGAATACCTCTCGACGCTGGGCAACTGCAGTTGTGAAAATACGCTTGACCTGACAGATTATGCCTCGATACAATCCGGGAATCTTTATCTGCAGGCGGCGGGCTCAGTCGGCGAAGACAGTACGAAAGGCATACACCTCAGATGGGCCTTCCGGGGCGCCCTTGTCGACCACCTGCCAAAAGCCGATTACGCAACGACCAATTTCAATTTCAACAAGCCAAATGATTATGTGCGCGTCTACCGGACGCCTTACGAGGTGAAACCGGTAGTGCTCAATCTCGGGCAACAGCCGGCACAAATTGTTGAGACGTCAGGCAGTAAATTCTGGCTTTATGAGGTTTCCGGAAAGTTTTTCCATGTGCATTTCCGGGACAATGCCAAGTATACCCAGGTGCGAAACAGCCTAAACCCGTCTGATGATCCGTTAGGTTTTATTGCACAGTATGGCAACTCCCTGATTGAAATCGAAAATAAAACCGAGTTGAGCTTTACCATCCGACCCGTGTTTGAGGTTACATCCAACGCCGATTTCATTCTGGTAGAAGTGCTTTCCGTCCTGGAGAACAAGATCACGGCTGATAAAACCACCTCCCTTCGCAAAAAATACACGGCTGCGGAACTAAATGAAAAACCCCTCGTATCGGAGAATATCAGGAGTATTCGTTTCAAGGCAACGGGCGCTTACGCCGTAAAATTCGGCTTTGAATTCTATTCCAATTCCATTCTCGCTGCCAAAGACGCCAATACCTGGCAATTTATAGGAAAATACGCCCTGACGCGGGAAACCAGTACGTCCTTCCAGCGCCTTGAACCTTTTCAGCACTGTCTTGATCCCTGGCTGCGTTACAATGACTTGGCGTATGTCAACGTCGATAACTACAAACGCAAGTGGAACGGGAACGATGTGGATCCTATGGAGCGCATCCTTACGGCGGTTGAAAGGTATATCGAACTAAGCGACGCTGCCGACAATATCAGGGCCATTGAGTATTTTCCGTATGTCAACCAGGGTGACGCCGTCGCCTGTAACATGGAGGATCCTGATTACAACACCCCTGGCTACGAGCCGGCTTACGATCCGTATATCCCCGAAGACACCGACACTCCGACCGCGACTGCGAATAGTATAGAGATCTCCTATCTTGACACACTCAACATGGGCGCTCTTGACTACCATATTGCGCGTATGGTAGGATTAGGAACCCTTGACCTTTCCAAACAGGCAGTAGAGGGTGTGCAGTATCTGTACCTTGCCGAATACATTACGTTCGCAGACCTGGAAGACGGTTTGGGTGCCCGCGAGGTCCAACACCTCTATTGTTCATTACCTACTTCTCTACGTGACCAAAGGCTTTGTATTCCTGTGGACCTCAAAGAACCTATACCCGGATTCTTTTTCTCTGGTAATGGCAACGGACAGGAGATAGACGAAGGCGACGAGGAAGGTGATGGGGAAAATATACCGGCGGATCCATATGCAAGTGTGGACCTCACGGAAGATGGCTACTCGCCAGATGGCCGTACACGCTATTATTCGCTGTTCCCCGAACAGGAGCCTGAAGAACCGTTCAATGCTCCGTTCTATTTTAGTCCGTTTGAATTCATTTCGGCAGAGCATACACCGGCTGTCTTCGCCGGACTCGAATACCGCGACCAGGGTGCCTCAGCCTGGGCGAAACCCGAACTGTCATACGATCCCGAATACTTCAATATTGATGCAAGCGGAACGCCTCCGGACTTCACAAACGAGACCGTTTCGCTGATCATTCCGGATCCCGGGTTTCCATTGTATACCCATGCCGTTAAGCAAAGTGGTGACATCGAGTATTCCTCTTACGGAATAAACTGGTTCAGCAGGGCGGTATCAAGCGACGTCATCTGGCCCGTACATACCGAGCTGAAACCGGCAGTCGGGCTACTGCCACCCGGAAACATAACCGCTACCCTTATTCAGAAGGAAAATCCGCTGTTGCTCACCAGCGCTTACGAACAGACATTGTTCCGGGACAACCCTCATGGCGATTCAACATTGGTTCGACTGACCTTTGAATACAATACGGCACAGGAACTGATTGATTACCACCAGAAGAACAATGATGAAATGGTGGCCAATTATTCGGAACTTGACAATTCCAAAGAACTGTTTGCTGAAAACATCCAGATTTTCTTCCGGAACCGGGTGCCAGATAGTATCTCGGGACAGATCAGCAACGTCATCAGCAACGACAATCCGCTGTTGCTGGTTGTCGAAACGGCGCCATACGTCTTTGCAAGCAATAATGAGAGTATCGTGCCAGTGGTGCCTACGGGCGCGGCGGCAAACTTCATCGGCAGTATCATGCTCGTCGATAACGTGCAGTATGTGGTGCAGGAAGTGGACACCTCTTCCACTTACCCGAAATTCACCATTTTCAAAGCCGATGCCAGCGGTGCCCTAATCGACGAAAACAGCACTTTTGATCCGGAAGCGATTCTCATCAACCCTACGGCAGGCAGTCTGTTTGCGGTGGTAGAGAACATGCAGAATGAAAGTGCATGGGGCGTGCCGAACCCGATGCCGCTGTACGTAAACATCGATTTGGATGATATCCATCGCGAAGACGGCATCCTATACAAAAACCTCGACTGTTCTACCGAAACGCACGTACAGAAATTCCGTGGGGTTTACAAGCAGGCAACTGTTGAAAAAGTACTAGAGAAAGTCGACGAAAACGGCGATATCATCATACAGCCCAATCCGGCGCCCGGCACCTATACCGAGTTACACCTTGGGCTCTACAAAATCACATTCAACATACCGGAAGGCAGCGTCAACGGCTTCAGTCTGCCACAACATTCCCAGTACCATTTGCAAGACACCCACAATGGCCTGGATTCTGTGGAATGGTACAACGGAACCGCGAGGTTGCATGTGTTGAGTCCGGTGGGCAAAACCGAACGCAAGAATTTCAAGGTGGTCAGTACCGAGAATATCGGAACAAGCAACAACCTGGTCATTTACATCCAGGACCCTACCTTCCCAACTGATCCAACACAACTTAATGCCTACGCAGGTAACATTATGCCACCGGGCAACACGCCTGAATCTTCGGTGCAGTATGTGAATTATTATCCCGGCTATAAAGTATACCTGTATGAAAATGCGGCAACGGGCCTACAGGAAGCGAACGTCTTACCAACCGGTGACGATGACGTACGGTATACGATATTTGGACTTAGGAGTCATGACGACGATAAAAACCTCGACTCAAAACTCTCAGTACCGGCACTTATGTTTGCGCAGGCCAACGTTGCACCGATGCAGCCTGAGTTACCACTGGGTGGAAAATACGCCACGCGTCCGGATTACTTCGGCAAGGCGTCTTACACGTTCCGGACAAAGTATGGTACCCCCACCAATCATCACAAGCCTTACGCCGTGCAGTTCTCAAGGGCAAGCGACATCCAGTTGCTTGGAGCGGTATACAACAACACGCCCCTTGGATATACGACCGACACGCGTGAGCCGATACTCAATACCGTCGAAGATATCATGCAGAATATTTTCCTTGACGGAGAAGAAGAGTACTATATAAACCGGTGGAATGACTTCCTGAGCTTCGACCACCCGGACGGCTTCTTTTCAGAAATCGACGGAAAAACAATGCCGATACCTGACAATCCCGATTTCATCAGGGGCATCAACGATTTTATCCATGCACACAATGCGTTCTATAACCTGGTGCAACCCGATGCTGAAGACGACCTGCCGGCTGATTTCAACCTCAGCACTGTCGTCATACATGCCTCTCCACAGAACGACGAACTCACGGTCATGGATTTCTTCAGGGATGTCATATTCAATTGCTTCGTGCCATTGACAGAAATTCCGATCATTTACAATTACGTAAATGGAAGCACGTATAAACCGATTCCGAAGAAGCAGGTAATTCGAGACAGAAACGGGGAATTACTGAAGCCAGAGGATCCGCTGTTTGATATGGCCCCGATGATGAAACGGATCGATCCGGCCGGTTCTCAATACGAATCGCAGTTTACAGACTTTGGTCTCGACGGCGCTTCCAATGCGAAGTATTTCTATGTCACACGGGAGTTTAACATCCAGATGAAGGCAAGTGACTATAGCCCTATCGCCGGACCGATAAGCCTCGTTAACACCGCGCCTCCTATTGCGCCCGAAATAGTCAAAACACTACAGATACTGGAAAACAGGCGGATCGGTACCTCGGCGGAGATACAATTGAAAATAAACGTATATCCGAAGGCGCAGAACATTGCGAAAGCGTCCGTATATCGTGCGATAAACCCATCTGACGCGCTTTCGGTGCGGACGATGGACCTGATCCGGGTATACGACCTGGAGGATGACGCTTTGGTCAGCCAAAACCAATGGACGTTAAGCGATGACTTCTCTGATCTTCCGCAGGTGCCTTACGGAGATCCTATATTCTACCGCATTACTGTTTCAAGAAAAATACGGTATAATGACAAAGATCTTATTGAAATCACCGAATACGCACCTTCGGAGGCCTCAAAACTAATTGTGACCAATATCAATGAGAACTACAGCCCTGAGTCACCTGTGCTGAAATACACCGCCGGTGACTTTAATCCGGCGACCGACTCGGTATTGAACTACGTGACGTTCTCATGGAATGAAACCTGCTATAAAGGCAATTATCATCTTTATAAGATGACCAACCAGGGTAATTGGATAGAAATCGGACGGGTTATGGCACGAAAGGATCTCCCCGCTGGCACCTACGAGGTGTATAATCAGGACGGCACCGGTAACTGGGTGAACACGGTACATCCGGGGATGTTCCAATCAGTTGGGGGCAACCTCTACCTGCAAATGGCCCTTACGGATCTCGCCACCGGACAAATTGAAGTCAAATCACCAGATGGCACGCCTGTGTACCACCATTTCAAAGTGATAGCCGAAAATACCTCAGGGCTATTGAGTACGACCGAACGACGCCTGACCCTGTATGATCCGGCCAGTTACCAAAGTGATGGTGGTATTGCTCCGGATAACAATCCGAACGGAATGATTGTAGAAGGAACCTTTATCGTAAGGCCAGATTAAAAAGTAAACGACATTTTTCCAGATATAACTAAATAGCAGCATATCATGACAAACAGAGAGGATTTAAAAGTTTTTTTCGAGGCCGGCAAACGACCAACACAAGGCCAGTTTGGGTCACTTATAGACAATACCGTAAATGCCGTAGACGATAAGGCAACAAATGCCGAGATCGACGCAGGTACGAGTGACACGAAATATGTGACGGTTCTGGGGGCGAAACGATCAGCCCGAAATAGCATCAAGGTAAACAATGTCGCCCCCGATCCCACTTCGGGAAACATACAGTTGCCCGCTTCTGAAGCACCTCTGACATTCGGCACCGGACTCACAAGGAGCGGTAATACCGTAACGGTTAATAATAGCCAGTCTATCAACCGGCTCTCCAACCTGACCTCAAACGGATATATCAAAACCAGCGCGGGCAATGGTACGCTCGCGGTTTCCGGCACGGTTCCCACCTCTGACCTTTCGGGCACGAGCCTCCCTTCGGGTATTGTCTCGAGCAGTCTTACCTCGTTTGGGGCTGCTCCCAACATTGGAGCGGCCACCGGAACCTCGCTTGCGGTCACAGGGGCCATAACCTCGAGCAACGGGGCCATCGGCTACACAGCCGGCAACGGAGGCACGGTAACACAAGCTACAAACAAGTCGACGGGAGTAACCCTAAACAAAGTAACGGGCGACATTACGACGGCTGCAAGTGCTTTGGCGGCGGGCGCGGTGGTCTCTTTTACACTGACAAACAGCGTGATCGGTGCCAACGATGTCATATACCTTCAGCATCAGTCAGGAGGAGCCAATTTTGGCTCTTATGCCTTGGCAGGACGCACGGCAGCGGGCAGCGCCACTATTTCAATTCGGAACATCAGCGGATCCAGTTTATCAGAAGCGCTGGTGATAAAATTTATCGTAATTAAGGCAGCCGTGTCGTAACGATTCATACCCACCCGCTTGAATCAGTAATAGGAAAAAAAAGGAGCCGTTGCGTTCTATACGCTCTCGTTTACACGGCCCTTCCTTCCCAACCGCCGGCTGCTGAGAACGAGGAGAAATCAAAAGCCTTCACAGAAATGTGTGGGCTTTTTGTTTGGGTTAAAGGTGGAATAGCATCCGCGAAGAGACACCGGTTCACGGGCATAGCAGGATAACGGGTTCCGACGCACCAGAACTGGGAAAGGCGGCTTCCCTATCCATACCGCCTCAGGGCGCGCCCTTTCAGCACATCGAAACCAGTACGTTACACGCCGCCCTCAGACACACACAAAGACCTGATTGCGTGTTTCATCGATGATTTCCAGTGCTTTATCGGCAAATCAGAATTGATGATGTTTCCGTAATGATTTCGTAGCACACCCTTTGCCTCTTTCAAAGATAGCGCTTGTTAATTTTACCCGATTTTTCTTAAAAACGCGTGTAATTCAAACTAATAAGTCGGCTATGAAAACCAATTCTACTTCACATTTGTACCGGGTGATCCTATTGCTGCTACTGTTGATCGGTTGGGAGCAGGGTTTCGGGCAAATCAGTATGGCCACTACCGGTAGCCACACCCAGAACTTTAACGCACTGTCTAATTCGACTACCGCCCAAAACTGGGTCGATAACTCGACCATAGCCAATTGGTATTCGCAACGCACCGGAAACGGCACCACCTACGTGGGCGACGCGGGCTCGGGTACCGCTGGCACGCTCTACAGTTACGGCGCATCGGGTAACACCGAAAGAGCCATCGGCAGCATCGGCTCTGGAAATGCCGCCGCCGGCAGTTTTGCACACGGCGTGCTTCTTCGTAATACGTCGTCTTCCACCATTACCAGCCTTACCGTATCGTATACGCTCGAACAATGGAGAAACGGCGGAAGTACCACGGCCCAAAGCATCACGGTTTGGTATAAGAAAAGCACCACTAGTTTTACGGCGCTTAATCCAAACTCGAATTCAGGCTGGACGCAGGTAACCGGACTAACGACCAGTAGCCCAATTAACACGGCAACCGCCGCTGCCCTCGACGGAAATGCAACGGCGAACAAGGCCAGCGTATCCAACGTCGCCATCCCAAGCCTCTCGCTGGCTGCAAACGAATACATCATGATCAAATGGGAAGATCCCGACCATTCCGGAACGGATCATGGCATCTCAATAGACGATGTCACCATAAGCTGGACGGTGCCACCGGTCATTACGGCTCCGGGTGCCCCTTCCATCACGGGGATCACGCCGGGCAATGGCCAATTATCGGTCGCTTTTACCGCGCCTTCGTCTAACGGTGGTGCCACAATCACCAACTACCAGTATTCGGTTGACGGAAGCACTTACACCGCCGTAAGTCCGGCGCAGACCACCAGCCCCATCGTCATTACGGGCCTCACCAACGGAACCTCCTATCCGGTTACGCTGAAAGCCGTGAACAGCGCGGGTGCAGGTGCAGCCTCCAATTCGGTCAGCGATACGCCACGCACCACCCCGTCCGCACCTTCGATTACGGCTATCACGCCGGGGAACGGACAACTTTCGGTTGCCTTCACCGCCGGAGCCGACGGTGGTGCCGCTATCTCCAACTACAAATATTCCCTTGACAACGGAAGCAGCTACACCGCGGTAAGTCCGGCACAGACGACCAGCCCGATTGTTATTACGGGTCTCACCAACGGCACTTCCTATAGTATTCGAATCCTTGCCATAAACGCCGCCGGTGACGGTACACCTTCCGCTGCGGTGGCCGCCACACCTTACACGACACCTGCCGCACCGACACTCAACAGCGTAACCCCCGGCAATGGCCAGTTGGTACTCAATTTCTCGGCCGGTGCTACCAACGGGTCTCCCATCACCGACTACAAATACGCGCTCAATTCAGGAACCTACGTTTCCGCGGGCACGACGTCCAGCCCTATTATCGTAACAGGCCTGACCAACGGCGTCTCCTACAGCGTGCAGTTACGTGCTGTGAACGCAGCGGGTGACGGCGCCGAGTCGAATGCGATTTCAGGCACCCCGGCCGCACCGTCTACTCCGACCATCAGTGTAACAACCCTGTCGCTTGCCCCGTTCACGGCAGCATACGGAACGGCATCCTATGGCGGCTCCTTTGACGTTTCCGGCACCGCCCTCAACAACAATATTACGATCTCCGCCCCCGCCGGTTTTGAAGTGTCCATCACTTCATCATCGTCCGGTTTTGCCACCAGCCAGGTGCTGACGCAATCAGGTGGCGAAGTAGCCGCAACGACGGTGTACGTGCGGACGGCGGGGAACACTCCGGCCGGAACCGCTTCGGGGAACATCACCCTGAGCAGTCAGGATGCCGCAAACGTCAACGTTTCGGTGCTGGCCACCATCACGCCGAAACAACTTACCATTACCGGGCTGTCGGGTGTAAGCAAGACCTATGACGGCACCACGGCTGCAACGGTCAGCGGAACGGCGGTGTTAAACGGCGTGGTGGGTCTGGATGACGTTGCACTGGATGCAACCGGTGCATCGTACGTCTTCAATACTGCCACCGCCGGAACCACTAAACCCATAACCGCATCCGGCTTTACGCTCACCGGAACCGCACAGGGTAACTACACGCTTGCACAACCTACCGGATTAACAGCCGAAATCAACCAAGCGGCCTCCTCGATCGTGGTAACCGGTTCGACTTCGTATACCTATAACGTTTCCCCGCAAGGGCCCAACACCGCTTCCGTGACCGGGTCAACGGGTGCTGTAACGTATACCTACACCGGTATCGACCCGGTTGTGGCGCCAAGTGCTACACGTCCGGCCAACGCCGGTTCGTATACGGCCACGGCGATGGTAGCGGCTGATACCAACTTCGAAGCAGCGACGTCCCCGGCGTTCAACTTTGTAATCGCAAAAGCCGATCAAACGATTACCCTGGCTTCTACCGATAGCCGTACGACAGGCACCGCTCCGTATACGCTTCCGCTTAACGCGAGTTCGAACCTGCCTATCACCTATTCCAGTTCAAACCCGTCGGTAGCCACCGTCAGCGGCAATACCGTGACCATTGTGGGCCCCGGTACCACCACAATCACGGCCAACCAACCCGGTAATGCCAACTTCAACGCAGCGCCTCAGGCCACACAGCTACTCACCGTAACGCAGCCGGCGTGCAACACGGCCACCACCGCTGTTTTCTGGAACTTCGGCACCTCAGCCGGTAACCTTTCACCCACTTCGGGTGTGGTAACGGGCCTTACCGTGTCAGCCATCTCACGTGCGAATGATATTTCAAATGGGGCGACATTCAACTCCACTACCTCTTCTTCCTCTAGCCCTTACTCTGGTCAGTTCAACGTCGGACTCACGGCACAAAACGGCAGCTTCAATTCGTCCGTTTCAGGCTATTTCGAAGTCACGCTGACACCGGCGGCCGGCTACCAATTGACATTGAACAGCATTAGCCTGGCCAGTCGTTCAACCAGCTCAGGCCCTACCACGATAGACATCCGCACAAGCGCCAACAGCTTTGCGAGTCCGTTGGCTACCGCATCAACTACCGCCAACAGCACCTATGCTACGATTGCGCCCTCCTTTACCGCCCTCAGCACCACGTCAGCGCTAACGCTCCGTATTTACGGGTATGTGACGGGTGGAGCCGGCTCCCTCAACTCCGGTAGCGCTATCAACTGGCGTATCGACGACCTCACAATCAATGCGACCGTTTCAAATGCACCCTCCACCGCCACCGTAGGTGCGAACCAAAGCGTTTGCAGCCTTACCAGTAACCCGTTGGGCGGCAACACGCCGCAAGTGGGAACCGGCAGTTGGTCGCAGGTTTCAGGTCCGGGTACCACGAACTTCAGTTCCTCCACCAGTGGTTCGTCAACCGCTACAGCTTCCGTCGACGGTACGTACGTCTACCGCTGGTCGATCAACAACGGCTGCGCAACAACATCAACGGCCGACGTTACGGTGACGTTCACAACACCTTCTTCCACCACAGATACCATCTCGGCCTGCGGCAGCTACACCTGGGCTGAAAACGGAACGACCTATACCACGGGAGGCACCTACACGTTTGTGGCCGGATGCGTAACCAAAACGCTTGACCTCACCATCAATCCCGTTACAGCGAATACCACAACCATCAGCGCCTGCGATTCGTTTACGTGGAATACCGCCAACGGTGACGGACAGACCTACACCCAAACCGGCACCTATACCAATACCATAGGTTGCCATACCGAAACGCTGCAGTTGACCATCACGCCGTCTACAACCGACACGCAGACTGTCAGCGCTTGCGGATCCTATGTTTGGACAGGTGGAAATGGAACTACCTATACGGAAAGCGGTGTATACTCCTTCGTCAACGGATGCGACACCAAAATTCTCGACCTTACCATCGTTCCGGTCGTTAACAATACTTCCTCCGAAACTGCCTGCGACAGCTATACGTGGTCGGTAAACGGCACAACGTACACCGATAGCGGCACCTACACACACGTGGTCGGGTGCACCACGGAAACCCTGAACCTGACCATCAACCATCCTGCCGTCATCCTAACCCAACCCGCCAATGCGCAGGTCTGTGCCTCCACCGGTGCTGCCGCAACCCTATCCGTAGCCGCAACAAATGCAGATACTGCTACCTATCAGTGGTTTTCCCAACTCGCGGCCTTCGACACCGACTGGACGCCGGTTACCGACGGGACTAACTACATTGGCTCCACTTCTCCGAACCTTACCGTCACGAAATCCGACGCGGCCATTCCGGCCAACGGAACCAAATACCGCGTGGTCATCACCACAGACTGCGGTAGCGTAACGTCTGATGTAGCCACGATCACCGACCTGGCAATACCGGCCACGCCTGCTTCGCTGGTTATGACCAACCCCACGTCGGCAACGCCCACGGCTTCGGTTACCAACGTTTCGGTATTTGTGGGAACGGAGACAGAGTTCCTGCTAACTGCAACCCCGGTGAGCGGTGCCGTTTCGTATAGATGGACGTTGCCAGTGGGCGTAATCGCTGCCGCTACCAACATAGCGACGGGCGAAACGATTACGACCGACAATACGCTGGTCGTCAAGTTTACAGCGGCAGGAGGCGCCACGCCGCTTAGCCTGCGCGTACAAGCCGTCAACAGCTTTGGCTGTTATTCGCTGCAAAAGGCGTCAGCACCTATCATCCGCCAGGTACCGACCGGGCCCACAATTCGCCTTGACAACGGCCTAACCGACGTTGCTGTGTCGAATATCAGCGCCGCCGCCGGAACCGACCAGGTATTCCGCCTCACAGCCGGCACGTCTGCCTATGCCACTTCGTATGAATGGACGCTACCTGACGGCGTGAACCGGGTGACCGACCTTACCGGCACGACCATTACACAAGATCGTTCGACTACGGAACCGGTTATTTACGTAAACTTCGCCGGCGTGACCACCGCCAATACGTTCTCCTATTTGAACAATACAACGCCTACCTATGTGCTTCGTTTGGGTGTCACCGCTAAAAACGGTATAGGCCTGTCGTTCACCAACAACGCGGGACTCAGCAACCCGACAACCACCTCAACCGCGCGTCTTGCGACGGTGCGATTTACAGGGCCGGCCGCGCCAAAATCGTTGGTGTTGAACAACGGATTGAACACTACCGCCATCACCAGTATCAACGCCCTCATCGGGCAGCAGGGCACCTACCGCCTCTCTGCCGGAGCGGTGGCACAGGCCAACCACTACCTCTGGGAGCTACCGGCATGCGTCACACGCGTTTCGGCGCTTGACGGCCTGTCAACCGACACCAGCCTGACCAGCACCGAGCCCTTCATCTATGTCAAATTCAACGGACCCACCAGCACAGGCGTCATCCAATTCGGTGTAAAAGCGGTTAACATCGTGGGAGAATCCGTAACGAATAACGGCGCCCTGACGCCTGCTACGACCTCTACGGCACGCCTCCTCCGATTCACGATCGCCCTACCGACAGCACCTGCCACGCTGCGTCTCGACAATGGCCTGACGACCACCGCCATTACACAGATCAGCACGTTAATTGGGCAACAAGGCACCTTCCGACTTTCGGCCACTGCCTCGGCACTGGCCACGAGCTACCTATGGGAACTCCCCACCGGTGTTACACGGGTGACCGACCTCACCGGCGGTGTGGTCACAGCCGCTACCTCAAGTACGACGCCGTTTATCTATGTGCGCTTTACCGATAACGTGTCTGTCAACTTCCTCCAATTCGGTGTGAAAGCCCTAAACTCCGCAGGGGCTTCCGTAACCGACAACAGCGCATTATTGCCCGCTACGTCATCGACAGCGAGGTTGCTGCGATTGAACATCACCGCGCCGACTGCGCCGGCTGTCCTAAGTCTGCGTGAACTGACCTCAACATCGGCCACTACGGTGGTGAGTGCTTATGTCGGTACTACTACCGTACTCAAACTCGCCGCCGCCGTATCGCCACTAGCTAATGGCTACGTTTGGCAACTACCTGCCGGGGTGAACCGGGTGGATGAACTGGGCCAGCCCGTGAGCGGATTTACCTCAACGGATACCTTTATCTACGTCAACTTCGCAGACGTGACGCCGGCCGGTGCAACCCTCTCTCTTCCACTGGGTGTTAGTGCCTTCAACGGTGTAGGATCGAGTCCGGTTAAAATCCTCTCGGTTAGCGCGGGGTTACCTGCTGTGGCCTCCGCCATTCGCGGAACCGCGCAGGTGTGTGAACAGGCCGCCGGATACGATTACACCATCTCCCCTGCCATTGGAGCCGCGTATTACATCATCACAGCGCCCGCCGGATCAGTGGTGACATCTGCATCGAACCCCGGTAACACCAGTAATGTACTTACAACGTCAGACACCAGCTTCCATGTGGTGTATCCGGCTGTGACCGCCTTCCCTACAACCGCTCGCAGCCTGACCGCTCGTTCGGGCAACGCGTTCGGCACGTCGGCAAGTGTTCGCTCGTTGTTGCTAACCAAGATCAGTTGCGCAACAACCTCGCGATTTGACCAGGCGGAAGTGGTCTCGGCCCAGCCTGAGAGAATCCTTGCCTATCCGAATCCGTTCGCGACTTCCTTCCAACTCGCGTTTCCGACCGTCGGCCAAGACAACGTAACGGTCACCGTATTCGACATGACCGGCAAACGCATCGAGACCCTCGAAGCGACATCCGAAGCCTTGAACCACCGCGCATTGGGTAATGACTATGCAGCCGGTGTGTACAATGTCATCATCACGCAGGGCGGTACTGTTCGAAACCTCCGTGTAGTGAAACGATAAAATTCTTCGACTATTGAAAAGGTAGGGGCTTCGGCCCCTCTTTTTTTGGGATACATCCGCGCTGTGAAGAGGGAGGGAATATTATCCCATAGAAAGAAAATCACGCTTTTGATCGCTCTTCGTCGGGCAACGCGTAATACCAAAGGAAGAAAATAAGCAAGCCGGGCAGGAACATATTTCGCATCCGGATCGTGATGCCGAGATTGCCCAAGGATTGCGAGAAGAGAAGCGTTCCGATGATAAGGAAATAAACCATTCCCTGGATGACAAACGGGGCCTGCCGGAAGGAATGCAGCGGTCGATTCCGCAGAAACGTAATGGTCAGCGCCAGTAGCAACAGGTTCTCCAGCGCGGCCAGGGCAGCGGGAATCCCGGTGATATCGATGAAAGTAGGGCGATACAGGAAGGTAAACACTTTGAGCGGAAAGGGATACGAGGCGATATCCACCGCCGAACGCGCGTGTGCGCCGCTCAATACCGATGCCTTGGCGTTTGAGAACTTACTGAAGCTTTCAATACTGGCTTCTTCTATCTTCGAGAATTTAAGCACCAAGGGCAACAGCACGACCGCGAGGCCCAACATCGCAGAGAAAAAGAGGATGCGCCGAAACAACGGGATGTCCTTTCCAGAGAAATAGGCGATTCCAAAACCCAACAACATCATTAATACGATATGTGGTCGTACCAAATAGGCCAATGTGAGCGCTACGATCAGCAACGGCAACCGCCGATAGGGCTTCATGAGTCCGTGAACGAAAATACCAATACAGAAAAACAGCAGTGTATCCTTTCCCACGCCACAACTCCAGAAATGAAGATTGGGAAGAAAAAAAAGCGCCGGAAACAGATCATACCCACGATACCGCGGATTTCCGGGAATCAGGGTAATCGCCGTGATAAAGAAATACGTGAATCCGATAAACCCGATCAGGCTGTATAGCATCGTCCCGGAGAAATACGACAGTCCCAACACGGATGAGGGAATGTAATTGAGTGCAAAGATGAAAAACGTCCCCTGGCTTTCTGTGATAGACGATAGGAACTCCTGCTCGGTCATCACCTTCGCGTGGTTCCAATAGCCGATAGCATCCCCAAAAACAAAAAAACAAAAGTAAACCCCGAACAGAAAGTGGTAAACGAAAAGGAGCCGCAGGACCCGAAAGTTGTTTTCGGATAACTGCGACCGGAAACTTTGCAGGAACAGGAATCCCGCTGCGAAAATAAGGAGGATGAAAATGACGTCCATCCTACGCGCCGAATTGGGTCATCAACATCCGCATCGCGCGTTTCTCCATCACATAATAATAGGCATAGCCCACGACCGTGCACACGATAAGGCTAAGGGCCATTACGCCCCATGCCGCGGCCACGGAATCGACTTTCGGAAAAAAGCGAATGAGAACCATCTGCAGTGGATTGTGGACTAAATATAGCGAATACGTCGCATTTCCAATCATCATGAATACCGAACGGTTGCTGAAACGCCGGTTGAAATGCACGATGGCAACAAAGATAGCAACAAAGGCACCCACCGCTACGGCGAAGTTAAGGGCAAACGGGAAACCCTCTGATCCCACCCACCTGCCATAACCGGCAAGACCGAAGAAAAAAGCGGACAGCAGTACACCGCTCCACAACGGAAGCGATACCTGTCGGATAATGAGTAGTGACAGGAGATAGCCCAAGATAAACTCGAGGTTATAACACGAGGTGACCAACCGCCACACCGGGCTTTCCCACCCATCAGCCGGAATCCATCCGGAATACTGGACAATTATGATGAGTGCGAACCACGCAGCTACCGTGCCGTTCCAGACGCGGGGAGACAGGAAGTACAAGCAAAAAAGCGCGTAGAAAAACAATTCGAAGGTAAGCGTCCAGGCTACCGATAAAGCCGGACTTCCATCCGGTAACAGCGTAACCGACGTGAGCACCGAAATGTCGCGTCCACCATTTGACAGCGAGGGAAATACGCTATACAAACCCAGCATCAGCAGTCCGATCGGCAGATACGGTACGTAAATCCGAAGCAGCCGTCCTTTTACATACTGCGGGAACGCCTGGGGCCGGTTTCGTTTATAATAGGCGGAATACGAAATGATGAATCCCGACAGCACGAAGAAAAAATCCACCCCGAAACGACCCAGACTGCCCACGAAATCAAGCGTCGCATCGTCTATTTTGTGATAGAAGCGAAGAGAACCCGCGCTATGGTGCACCACTACCATCAGGGCGGCGATGCCCCGTAATATCTGGAGCACGTCGAGATACTGCGAATTACGGCTTTGCATCGGCTAACAATTTTAGTAAAGTGGCCGCGTTACCCTGCACGTCAAAACGCGTTTCGGCTATGCTGCGTCCTTCCCGCCCCATGCGTTCCCGCAAGCTGGGGTCGGCCACCAAGGCAGCCAACCGCGATTCCCATTCGTCCTCCGTCCGGGCAAAGAACCCGTTTACACCTTCCGCAATGACATCCACATTCATACCCACCGGAGCGCCCACAACCGGCAGGCCACATCCCATATACTGTATGAGTTTATACGAACATTTTCCCCGCTCCCAGGGCGTATCGTCAAGCGGCATGATGCCGATGTCGAACTGGTTGATGGCGGCGACTTCGGTAGCTTCGCTCCACGGGATGGATACCTCAGCATCGCCTAATCCAAGCGATTCCGAGGCTCCCACGACCGCAATCCGCACATCGAATCGTGCCATCAGCCTTTGGAACACCGGGGTGAGTGTCTTCAGGTATTTAAAAGTCGAAGGCGATCCAATCCAACCGATCACAACCGTAGCATCCGGCGACCGTGGCACCACCTGATAGCGTTCGATAGCGATGACCGTCGGCTGCGGCACGATCTTCCGGGCACCGGCCGCCGCAGCCCGTCCGGCAAGATACTGGTTGCCGGCCATCACCACGCTGCTGCAGCGCATGACCGTATCTATCTTCTTCCCCAATACCATCCGAACCAGTCGTGACGGACTCAGATCGTAATTGTGGAAAATCGCATCGTCGTAATCGACCAGTGTCACCACACCCAGTAACGAGAGCAGTCGCTCCGGCCAACTGAAAAAATACGGGAACACTTCCTTCTCGATCACCACACGATCGTATTGTTTCACGGTGAACAACACGGTAAGTCGGCGCAGGTAATAGCCCATAAGCGCGGAAATCGGCTGCTTTTGCCCACTATATAACCGGTCGAGATAGCGGTCGTCAAAAAAAGGTTTCACGTCTATCTGCCATCCTGCCGCTTCCAACAGCGGGAAGAACTGGTAGCTCCGAAGGCGGCTGCTGGCGCCCTTCCGCGTATATTTTGTGAGATACAATACCTTCATGACCGTTGTTCTAATGCCGTGATATAGCTTTCGGCGGCTTGTGCGAGGGAAAAGAAACGGAGGACGGCTTCGCGAAGGTCGGGTTTCGGGCCGCTATCGAGGTTTTCTATGAACCGAAGCGCATCTGACACCGCATTCGGGTCGTCATGGTCAAACAAGAAACTATGGCGTGTCGGGGCCAGCATATCTTCCGTATCACCGATTCCCTTTGAGGCAATCGTCGGGAGTTCCATCAATAAGTATTCGCCCAGCTTGGTTGGCGAAACACCCTGCATACTGGGTTTCGGCTGCCGGATGGCAAAGGCAACATCCGCCGCCGCCAGCCAATCGGGAACCTCCCGAAACGGCACCGTGCGGATAACACAGGAGGCGGCCACCGCTTCGGGAAGGCGGGCCGCTGCAAACTCTGGATTGCCGGTCAGGATGAGGAACATCGCATCTGGATGGGTAGAACGGAATCGGGTGAAAATTGCCATCATTTCGTCCCAACCATATTGGTGTCCGAGTGAACCGCAATACACGAACACCGTCGCCCCGGAAGCGGCACCGATGGTTGTACGTATCTCCACACGTTTCTCGGGGCGTAACACAAAAAACGTCTCGTCGCGGCCGTTCAGCACACGGGAAAAACGGGCATGGGGCACCCCGGTTCGTGTTTCGTGGCTCCCAATCGCTTTGTGGGAACGGGTAAGGATCGCATCGGCCGATTGCAGTAGGCGGGTTTCCTCTCGTTTCAGGATGCGGTAGGAAAGCGCATCGGTTTGCAGTCCTTGAAAATCGACGCGCTCTTCCAACGGAAATCCGTCGGCATCAAACACGACCCTGAAACCGGTTCGTCTCAGCCGGTTTACCATCGCCGCAGGCATCGTGCTTCGGGGCATGACGACCGAAATGTTGTGGCGCCGGATGTATGATTGGAGGAACGGAAGCGCCGCAAAAACTGTAGCCATACTCCCCACCAAGGCATTCGGTTTGCGAAAGATGCGACGCGCCGTGTAAGGGATATCCGCCTCAGCCGCTGCCTGTGCGGTAAGGGCCGTGCGACTTGCCGTACCCCAGGTAAACTGGATCACATGGAAGCGGTAGTCGGATTGCTGTTGTATCTGGCGGAAGATGGGCAGAAAAAGGCCCTCCATATAGGTCGTTTGCGGACCGTCCCAGGATATAAAGAGGATGTTTGTCATTTCTGTTCCATTACTTCCGATTGGCTTCCCGCGCTGTCGACGGTGGCAAACCTCCGTTTCACGTCAAGGAAACGCTTCTCGAAATAAAAATACGAAATATGGGCAACCAAAATGATGGCCGGAACGGTAACGAGCACCACAACGACAAATCGAAGGGCATTACCCATCGGCACAACCGAAAAGACCCACGCCGTAGCATAGAGCACCAGCGGATTGTAGACATATAACCCGAAGGAGATGCGACCGAGGTAGTCAAACACAGGCCGCTCAAACGAAAATACCGACCGGCGCGTTACCTGGTTGAAGATGATGACGAGTGCCACAAGCGAAACCAGTTCGTTTTCGATCACCGATGGCAGCCGGACACCCACAAAGGGCAGTAGCACCATCGTAATCAACACCAGCCAGGCGACGCCATCAGCCGTCTTACCACACACCTGATCAACAAGGCGGTTCTTTTTGAAATAGAGATAAGCGCCCAGGCCCCCGATGGCCATACAGGAAAAACGGGTGTAGTACACAAGCGAGATGAGGGTAGCCGGTGCGCCCGCCAGCTTCAGGACAAACTTTAGGGCCACAAAAAAGACGACCAAGGCAACCAGTGTCCGTTTCAACCTGCGCGCCCATCGAATAACAAAAGGCCAGAACGCATAGAATTGCTCTTCGACACCAAGCGACCAATAGTGGTTAAGCAACGGAATTGCTACGATCGAGCCGCCTGCGCTGCCCACGGCCCAGGGAACGTTCGGCAGCATGAAAAGGTAAAACAACAGTGTGGCATCGACCTGGAAACGCATGACGGCCAGTACAATCAATAGAAACAGGAAATACAACGGCCAGATTCGAAGGATCCGCCGGATGTAAAACGACCGGATGTTGACGGTGCCGGTCTTCTCCTTTTCTTTCAAAAGCAAATAGGTAATCAGGAAGCCACTCAGCGTAAAAAACAAAGTAACCCCGTAAATACCAAACGAATTGAACCGCCCATGCTCGGCGATACCCAGTTCGAGATCCTGCACGATGTGCAACAGCACCACGCTCAGGGCCGCTATTGACCGGATGCCGTTCAGTCCGGGTAAATAAAGCCGCTCCTTCATTTGGTTTCGGATGGTTGTTCGTGGAACTCGGCATGGCTGGCCGCACTTTCCACGACGGTGAATCGGCGTTTTAACAACAGGAATCGGCGTTCGAAATAGTAATACGAAAGATGGGCCAGCACTATGACACCGGCCAGCGACAGGCCGTATACGACCGCCAGCTTGACCGTTGGATCCGGCAGGGGAAGCCGGTTAACCACAAAGGACAGCCCGTAAATCACCAGCGGATTGAAGACATATAGGCCATATGAAATCGTACCGAGATAGTCGAAAACCCGACGCTCGAGATTGACAAGCCGCCGCGGGTTGGCTACCTGGTTGAAGATGATAACGAGGGTGACCACCGAGAAAATCTCGTGGTCGATGATCGACGTGATATGGAATCGGTCGAGTGCCGCCAGCAGGAGGAAAAGCCATGCCAGCACTTCCGCCCATGGCCGTGTGGCAAGCCGAACCACGCGGGCACTCCCATTGAAATACAAATACGCACCGAGTGCACCGATGGTGAGGCAGCCGAAACGCGTGTAGTTAAACAACGCCATCACCCCCTGACCCGCATGCCCGAGTCGCAGCAGCACTTTTGTCAGTACCAGCAGTAAGGGGAACACCAGTAAAAAAGGCAGTAACCGTGTGACCTTCCGAACTACCCAGGGCCAAAAAGCATAGAACTGCTCTTCCACGCCAAGCGACCAATAGTGCCCGATCATGTTGCTGAGAACGCTGTTGCCCGGGGCAATGTTGGTGATTTGCACAAACGAATTGCGGAGATTGGGTACCATCAGCAGCGTGAAGAGAATCGGCCATCGCACCGATTCGAAACCATCGAGGCACAATACGATGAGAAGGTAGGCAAAATACAACGGCCAGATTCGAAGCACCCGCCTGACATAAAAGGCTTTGATAGCGATGGTGCCCGTTTGCTCTTTTTCCTTCAACAACAGATACGTGATAAGGAAACCACTGAGCGTGAAGAACATGGTGACGCCAAATCCCGCGAGATCAAGCAGTCCGTCCCGCGTAGCCATACCATAATAACCCAGCCGGTTGTTCACGTGGCTGAAAACGACCGAAAGCGCAGCCAGCGCCCGAATACCGTTGAGCCCGGGAAGGTACACACGCGCTGCCATCAGCGAAGGAGGGAGTAGAACGAGTTTGACATGACACAGCGGCGACCTACGCCGAATGTCCAAAATTACTGTCTAAAAAAAACACAACCGCCCACAATCACAACCGTGATGATTTCGTAACTTTTTGTTCATATAGCGATTCATACAGCGTTCGAACCTGATCCACATAGCGTTCCTCTGTATAGTGAAGGTCGGCCCTGTCATAGCCGTTGTGTCCGAGTTCCGCCCGTAAACCGGCATCCGTGCACAGCAGGCGTAGCTTCTCCGCAATGGCCGCTACGTCATATTTCGGAACCAGAAAGCCCGTTTTACCATCCTCGACGATATATTGCATGCCTCCCACCCGTGTAGCCACCACCGGAAGACGGTGCAGCATGGCTTCCGCCAGTACGAGTCCGAACGACTCATGCGAAGACACCAGACTGAACACATCGAATATCCCATAGAAAGCCGATGTATCGTTTTGGTAGCCCGTAAAGACAACGTGCGACGCGACCCCGAGTTCGACCGCCAAATCGCGGTAGCGCGGCAACTCCGGACCTTCGCCGACCAACACGAGCCGTACGTTGTGCCCTTCCGCTACCAGAAGTGCAAACGCCCGGATCAGGTCGGAGAATCGTTTCGTGGCATCGGAAAGCATACGTCCAACCGACCCGATCACGATCGCATCGGGCGTGAGACCCAGCCTTTCCCGAAGCGCCGCGCAGTCGGCTTTTGTAGCATAGGTCGGGAGCGCCACTCCGTTGTTGATGAGTTGGACTTTAGCCGAGGACAAGCCCAAGCGACCTGTCAGATACGTTACGGATGCCGGGGAAACACCCACCACGCGGTCGGCGGCAAGGCACAGCAGTTTCAACAGCAAATCGCCCCGCCAGCTACGGTTTTGGGGATCGGACGTCTCCTCAAGGATGACAACCGGTACGCGCTTCCAAAAGCCGGAAACCGCCGCCATCGTGACGCCTTCAAATACAGCCCCGTGGATGATATGGGGACGGAAGCCGTCGATGATCGCCATGACTTTTCGGTGCTGCTTTAGGTCAAACACAGATGAAAGGTCACCGATGGCGATGACTTCGACCCCGTATTTTGAAAACTCCGCCGGGAATGGCCCAACGGCATTCGTGCAAATGATCTTCAACTCAAAACGGCCCGGATCGAGGCATTTGGCCAGTGACAGCCGCCGGCGCTCTACGCCACCCGAACTAATGGTATCGACGATGTTGAGTACACGGATCATAAGCGCTTTTCATAAAGATTTTCAAGGGATAGCCGGTAGTGTGTGGTGGTAAACCGATCTTCAACCGACAGCCGGGCGTTCTGCCCGATACGTCGAAGCGCGTCGCCCGACATAGCCGCCAGATCATCCAGACGGGCTACAAGGGCTGCCTCGTCGTGCGGATCGAACAGCCATCCGTTCTCGCCGTCGTTGATGAATTCGGGAATGCCACCTACTTTCGAGCACACACACGGTAATTCCTGCAGCATGGCCTCTACTACGGCGATACCGAAGCCTTCTGAAAGGGACGGTAGCACAAAAACGTCGCCCCGACGAAGGTACTGCGTCGGATCCGCCGTAAAACCGGTGAAGGTCACCCGTTCCGAAAGGCCGAGCGTCTGCACCAGTTGTTCGAGTGCCGCGCGATCAGATCCGTCACCCACCAGGCACAACCGCACCTGGGTGTGCTGCATTTTGCCAAGGGCACGTATCAACAACGCCTGGTTCTTCACCGGTTCGAGCCGGCCTACGCAAACCAGCGTAAACACCTCAGACGGGACTCTCGGACGCACACCGGGACTCACCACGGGGTTATACAACACCACGCCTTTTTCCGGTCGGATTTCGCCAATCGATTGAAGAAAGGCCTTCACCGATTCGGATACGCATACGACTTTATACACCCGGCGATACAACAGCGCAAAAACCCGACGCGCGGATTTTGAATGTCGGGGAAAACCGATCTCCTCCGCGATGATAGTCGGAACGCCGGCCAACCGGGCCGCAATGATACCGTGGAAATTGGCCTCGGCCGCTGCCGTGTGCACCACATCGGGCCGGATGTGGCGGAACCAGCGCCATAACACCACAATGTTCCAAAGGTTTCGCACGGCAGGGTTACGTTGGAAGATATGGACGTCGAAGCCTTTGTCGCGAATCGCCTTTTCCGCATGGCCGCCGTGGCCAATTGCGGCGAAGACATAGTCATGGCGAAGTGCTTGTGGCCCGTCGTCGGTAAAGGAAATATACTTCCGTTCCTGTCCCCCGAAATCGAGGAGTGTCGTGAGGCGTACAATCTTCATTTCGAAAGGATATGTCTGATTACGAATTTCATATAATTCCGCAGCCCTTTGCGCCCGCCAGACGATCGCAGCAACGCCGCCCCGATGGGAAACGGCAGACGACAGGCAAGGTCAAGCAGTAAAAAACGCGGCGCATTTTGGCGAAGGATGGCGTGCGCCCGTTCCCGGTAGCGACGGTCATAGCAATACGGATACAACCTGAAATACACATACTGGCTGATAAACCGATTGAAGTCCGGATGGCGTCGTTCGCGCAGCAGCACAGCATATTTTTGATGGGCACGTCCGGCGAGGGTATGATCGATGTCGGGCATCACATTCGTAGCCTGATGCACGTCTTCATCAGAGTAATACACCAGCGTATTGCGAATGTAAAAGGCTTCCCCACCATCAAGAATGGCGCGTATCCAAACATCGATGTCCTCCCCTCCTTTCAGGTCAGGGGAAAAGCCGTCGTTGGTATCGAAAAAGGCGCGGGCCACCACTGTGGCAGAGGTAAAGAAGTACGTATTGCGGGCCGCCTCGCGGAAATAATGATCGAATTTAAAATAAGACAGCGACGCTGGAACCTCCGTAAGCACCGCTTTATCACGCGTGTAATGGCTTCCCACAATCCGCGCTTGCGGCTGTTCTTTCAACAGGGCGGCAACATACGACAGGTAGTCGGGGTGCCAGTAATCATCCGCATCGAGGAAGGCCACAAACGGGAACTGCGCGTGCCGGATGCCGGTGTTCCGCGCCGATGACACACCGCCGTTTTCCTGTCGCACTACACGAGCCCTGGGCGAATAACCCAAAGAGAGAAAGTTGGTGCCATCATCCGGCGAGCCATCGTCTACCACGATGATTTCGAAGGCGTCGAATGTTTGTGCCAATACAGAATCGACACATCGTTTGATGTAGTCGGGTTTTTTGTAGTATGGGATGACAACTGAAAACATCTTACTTCCATTCAACCTGTTCCTTCACCACCTTGGCCGGAACGCCCGCGGCCAAACAACCGGGCGGAATATCGCGACTCACGACCGAACCGGCCGCAATGATCGCCCCGTCACCGATCGTAACACCCTTCAGGACGGTCACATTCGTACCAATCCACACGTGGTTGCCGATGACGACAGGTTTCGAAACGGTGTCCTCTTTCCCTTTTATCACGTGAAAATCGCTGTCCCATACCGTGAAATGCTCTGAGATCGCCACATGGTGGCCAATCGTAATCGACGCATAACACCGAATGCGGCAGTAGCGGTTGATGTAGCCGCTGCCTAACGTGAGGGTCGCACCACTAAAGACCATGACATCACATCCACTGTGTATAAAAAAAGTGTTTTCAGCCTTGATACAGGCATTTTCATACATTTCCAGGTTTCCCACAAACGGATCTTTTCGTTTGACAAACCGATTGATCGCCAGATGCCCGTTGGCCAGGTCGATCCGCGCGGTTCGGTGGATGGCATATCCGCAACGACCAAACAGCAGGATGCGACTCAGGTTCCGCCTCGTGCCTTTGGTAGTAGTATTCACCCAGGCGTTCTTCCATCGCAGCATGTGGATGTTGGCGGCATACCATTTCCGAAGTTGCTTTTTCATTTTCGTTTGGGTATCAGGTTTAGGATGCGGGCCCGTGTTTCGACCACCAGTTTCCGTTCCAAAAAAAGCACCGCACCTCCATACACAATAGCAGCACTGATTCCTTTCACCACCAGACCCGAAAGGGGCGGCAGGTCGGTAAACAGATTGAGCAGGAACAAAGCGGCGGCCATCAGCAGCGTGGCGATGATGATCCCTTTGAGGAAGCGTACCACGTCCCACAACTTTAATTCGAGCTGACGGATGGCAGTTCCGTAAATCGGAAAAAACAACACCAGGCTTGCGATAAGGTAACTCCATGAAACGCCTACGATTCCAAACTGCACGCCGGCTGTCATGGCCGCAATCAGTACAAGGTTCGAAAAAATAGAAACCCGAAACGCGATATGGGCCTTCCCAAGCGAGTTGTAGACCAACCCATTAAGCGACACTACCGACTGTATGGCGCCCAGTCCGGCAAGAATAGACAATACCGGCACCATACGGATCCAAACCGGGCCAAAAAACACGAGGACAAATTCGCGTGACACCATCGCAAGTCCGACCATCAAGGGGAACGTAATCAGTGCGATATGGAGGATGATTTCGAGGTAGTACTTTCGCAATAACGCAAGATCACCCTGTTTTTGCGCAAAGGCCGGAAACATGACCCGCGCGAAAATCGTCGTGATGTTACGAAGCGGAAGCAACATAAGCGAGTAGGCTCTTGAATAAATGCCAAGATCCGTGCTTCCGAGCACTTTGGCCACGATGAAGTTATCATAGTTGCGCGACCAATAGTTGACGCTGGTGTCGCCCAGGAAATTCAGTCCGAAGCGCGAGAGTTCCTTTATTTTATCCCATTCAAAGACAAGCGACGGCAACCACGGAGTGGCAAACCAGTACATAACCGTGCTGATGGCCGCCGTGGATAATGTCATTATAACCAACGCCCACGGGCCAAAACCGTGGAACGCCAGATAGAAGGCCAGCGCGTAGCCCACCGACATCGACACCCAACTGATCACGACCTTTTTTCGGAATTTCAGGTCTTTCACCAGCATGTTCGACTGAACCGATGAGGCCGACGAGAGGATAAACGTGAGACAGATCACCCGAATCAGGAGCGTCAACTCGGGTTGGCCGTAAAAAGCCGCCAGTAACGGGGCCGCGGCAAAGAACAGTCCGTATAAACAGATGCCGATGCCCATGTTCATCCAAAAAACGGAGGATAAGTGAACGTCCGTTATATCCTTTTTCTGCACCAGTGCGGCGCCAAAGCCGAGGTCAAGGAACAAAAGGGCGAAGTTGGAAAAGATGGTCACCATTCCGACAAGGCCAAATGCCGACGGACTCACGAGTCGCGCCAACACAATCCCGAAAACGAGAAAGACCACCTGCGAGACGATTTTGTCGGCGAAGGTCCAGATCAGGCCACTTTTTACCTTTTGTCGCAGTGCCATATTATGAGAAAACCTGAAGCCATTTGGAAACCAGTTCGTCGTTTGAAAATCCGGCCTCGATGGCCTGACGGTTGACCGTCGCCCGTAAACGTTCGTGTTCGAAATGCGTGACGATGGCAGCTACGGAGGCACCCAACGAAGCGAAATCCGGCACTTCGTGATAGTGTAGTCCGGCGTTGCGGAACGTCTTATACGGAAGCCACGAACCCGTTACGACCACGCTTCCGGCACATAACATCTCCAGCATCGTACTACTCAGGGCATCCGATGCGGGTGCGTGTAAAAAAATCCCGGTCGCCAAACGCGAAAGGGCCAGTTCATCGTCCGATAATACATCTTCCTGAAAGGCAAAGGAACAACCTGTCTTTTGGAGGGCGGCCTCAAGTTGCGGTCGATACGCTGCGCGTTCTCCTGGTGTGATGGCATAGTTGAGGGTCACCACCAAATGGACTTTATCCGCCAACGGAAAATCGGCCAGTGCTTCAATGATGCTTAGGTGGTTGTTGAAGCGACTGCCGCTGTGCCCCACCACTACGTTGATTTTCGAGGACGAGTAGGTACCGCCACAGAAGGCGGTGATGCGGTTGGTATCGTGCGACAGTTCCCGAATTCGCCGGTAAATTGCCTCTTCGATCGGGAACATGACCACGTGCATTTTAGGCAAAAGCGACCGTCCGAACTTTGACAGGATGATTTCACGTAACTCCAGCGACTGACACGTAATGGCGTCGGCACGGTGAAGGGCTTTCCGAACCAGGTAAAAGTTGAGGATATCAGACGTGCGAAGCAAATCCGATCCCCAGAAAGAGCAAACTACTTTCTTGTTCCGGGGTATAAAAAACACTTCCTGCACATAACTATACTGCATGAAGTGGAAATGGAATACATCATAGGAGCGAAAATCGCCATTGGCCAGGAAGAAGGCCCTTTTTCCGAGGTGGGACCTGAGGAAATGCAAGGCTTTCAGCGGTTTGCCTTCAACGCCGAAAATAAAGAGAAAAGTAGCGTATACGTGACGGCTTCCGGCCGACTTTATAGCTGCCGCCATCCAATGGGAAAGGTGGGGTTTTCGAAAGGCTCCGTTTTCAAACAGGTCGGCCTCCGCATCTGATTTTCCAAACGTTTGCAAATACGGCGCCCCTACCCCGAAGCCTAGTTCCTGCTTCGTAACAGCACCATACAGAAAGGAGAGGAAATTGCTTTGTCCTAACCCCAGCGCAAGTAATTTTCGTTTCATAAAATTACGCTTCCTGAGATAAGACCGAAGCGTTCGGGGAACCGCCTCCTTCGGTATCCAGGCGGCAAACAAAAATAGGAAAAACAAAGGGTATTCTGCTCATCCTCACGGAAAATGTATCGGCAGAAACCGGGATTTTTATAATAGAAAAGGACCATCCTCGCGGATGGCCCCTTTCAACATTTCACTACAAACTTACGTTTACTTTTTGATGATCTTTTTAGTGATCACCTCATTGTTTGCCGTGTTCACGAAGCGCACGACATAAATACCTTTTTCAAGACGGGAAACATCTTCCTGTACGGTATTGGCACCTTCTTTCAACTCGATAGAGCGAACGCGTGATACCATGTTTCCAGCGTAGTTATAGATAGCCATATCCAGTTTACCATCTGCAACGGCAACCAACTCGATAGTTACGAAGCTTTCAGCAGGGTTTGGATAGATAGACATTTCCGAAACAAGCGACACAACCTCTTCTTCAGCACCAGGGCGTGAAGTTGAAAGTGATTTCAGCGTCAACACTTTGTTAGTTGTGCTTGCACCTACACCATTAACCGCAGAGATAGAAATCGTCTTAGGACTGGCGGTAGTTGAAACAAACGGTGTTGGATAAACTACGGTGAACGCGAGGTCTGAAGTAGACAATACGTTAGACGTGTTTGTTGGGTTGCTGGCAGAAGTTACCACCGCACCAACCGGCGCTGTGATGACATACGATGTAGCCAGGGTAGAAGCCGTCATCGTATAGTTGATGGAAGCACCGGCAGCGATTCCTGTGATTTGGCCGGTTACGATTGTAACGGCATTTGGAACTGCTGCAGTAAGTTTCAACAGTTTAGCAGTTGAAGCAGTTGCAGGGTTTGCAGTGCCATTGTTGGTTACGGAAGAACCGATGCCATTAACCGCCTTCACGCCGATGTAAATAATTTTCGGGCCTGGTGCAACATTCTGGAAGTTTACGGTAATTACATTAGAGTTACCACCTGACATTTGGGTAACACCATCAGGAAGTTCCCATAGGTATGAAGAGGCAGCAGCAGAAGCAGAAGCCGTTACCGTTAGCTCAGTAGAAGTACCCACATATTTAGAGATGTTGAGGATCGAAACAGTTGGGCTGGCAGGGTCTGTCAGTTTCACGGTAGTTGGTGCCAATGGAAGCGCAGCGGTCAGTTTCTTCAACTTCGCAGTCTTAGCAGCAAAACCGGTGGCAGCATATACTGAACTTGCAGGCGTATTAGGAGCTACAGGCGCAGTGAAGGTCTCAGTGTAAACCGTGTTGAACAAACCTGGGATAGAGGTCGCGTTGGCTACCACGTCAGCATTCGTAGCGTTAGAGGTAACCGAGAGGCCTACACCGTTCACCGCACGTACGCTCAGGTAAAGCGCAGTAGTAGCAGGGTTGGTAACGCCGGCGAAGTTCACAAGGATAGAGTTCCGGTCGCTGGTAATAACCGTTCCGTATGGCAGATAAGGCTGCGATTGTGTTGAGCCGTATGCACCACTGTGGAAAATCTTCTGTACGCAGGTAGATACCACGATTTTAGTCGGAGCACCATTAACGTCAACGTTGTTATACGTTTTGAAGGTCACTTCCCAGAATTTTGTTCCTTGAGTAGAAGGAGCAGAAGCCGGTGACAGGAACGGAAGCGCGGTGAAAATAGCGGTAGTGGTAACCGGGGTTACACCACCAAAGTCAACGTTCACACCTGCAGGCAGACCCCATTCATAAGCGGCAGCGGTAGCAGAAAGGGTAGCAACCAATGTAAGTGGTGTCGTAGTACCCATGTATTTAGAGTACGTAGTAAGACCTGTGTTTGGCGTTGGGAAGCCTGCGTTCTTGTTGTAAACGGAAATAGCAGCCGGCGCAAGCGGAAGCGCTTTGGTGATCGCCAGTGACTTGGCCAGACTAAGACATCCTGATGCATTGCGAGCCTGGACACGGATAGAACCAACCGCACCGGCACCAGAAGGTACGTTCAGGTAGTTTACAACGATGGTGTTAGTACCTTGACCTGAAACGATGTTCACACCGCTAGGAACAGTCCAAACATATTGAAGCGCTGTGTTTGCGAATGGCGTGATCGAATACGTGTATTGATTGGTAGTTCCCACGTTGATACCTACTGCGGTAGCAGAAGTTGTGTTAGATGGAGGGGTACCTGTGATGGCACTGATAGCCTCGGTTGGACGGGCATTTACGGTAACGGTAAGCTGAACCCGTGGAGATTCAACACCGCCCGCGTCAACCTGTGAAACCCAATAGTTTTTAACACCTGCTGCAGTAGTAGTTGGTGAAGGAGCCGTTGTAGCGGCCACGCCACCTGTAGCCAGCGTATACCATTTCAAAGAGACACCGCTACCGGTCAGTGTAGCCGTCAGACGGGCAGCAACATCACCCTGGCAGTAGGTTAGGTTTGATACGATCGGCGTTGTACCTGTACTCTCAATCACATATGGGGCGATAGCCGCATCGGTGAAGTTAGCACCCGTAGCAGCAGCAGCGGTAGTAACCGGACGGTAGTCAGCACCTGAATACGAAGTGGATGGCGTTGAACCGTAAAGCGTCGTAAGCAAACCTGCCGCAGAAGCCTGGGTCGTATTTCCGTTAGTAGAGAACCATGAGTTCAATGAAGTTGGGTTTACACCACCTGAGAAGCTGGCATTGATACCACCTGCAAGGATGTTATTTACGAACTTCAATTGACCAGTCGTAGTGAGATTGACAGTATTAGCTCCGTCTACAAACAGGAAGTTGTTTTTGAAGTCGAGGAAAAGAGAGTTGTATACTTTCAACTGAGACACACGACGGATACGAGCCGGTCTTTCATGGCCTGTAGCTACAGAACCGCCACGACCTGATGGACCTACCATAGTAAAGTTGGTGAAGATAGCCGAAGTCGTGTCAATCCCGCTTCCCGAAGCAGCACCTGCAGCGTTGTTGTCAGATTCAAAACCTTCTGAAGTTGAAACCGCTGGGTTATCGGCAAGGGCCGGGTCTTTGATACCCAACGCATACTGAACAATACCTTTATAACCGTTGTCGGTGTCAAAATCGTCGTCAAGGTTACGATATGCAACCAGGTGCTTACAGTTCACAGAACCACCAAACCACTCGAAAGCGTCGTCGTTCGCGAATGAAACCTGTACATAATCGATAGTGGTGCCTTTACCTACGGCGCCCATTGTCAGGCCATTGATCTCGTTATTAGGTGAAAACACGAAACCGCCATACTCAATACGAACATATTTCAGTGTTCCTGAGCTGTCATTGTCGTTTGGCGTAGCGCCACCACCGTACTCTGTGTTTACAGAAGCCGTAATACCTTCGATATTGTTGACGCCTCCGTTCACGTTAAATCCGGCTTTTCCGAGGAGAACGATACCACCCCAGTCACCAGGAGCGCGTGTTCCGACTGCCTTAGCCGATGTAAAAACGATAGGGGCGGCAGATGTTCCGATTGCATTGAGCTTCGCGCCTTTGGTTACAATAAGAGCCGTACCCGTGTTGGTGTAGATACCTTTCACCACGACGCCCGGCTGGATGGTAAGAGTGGCGTTGTTGCGCACATATATAAGACCTGTGATCTTGTAGGTCTTACCGGTTGTCCATGTCGTGTTTGCAGTAATGTCTGTTGTTACGTTTACAACAGTTGTTTCGTCTGCGTAGGCAGTGGAATTCGGATCCCAGTTTGTCCAGGAATCGGTCCACATCGCAGCGGGAGCGGGAGCAAAAGCCCCGCGGTAGCTCGTCTGCTCAATTTGAGCATTGACAAAATTGACCGCCAGGATCAATAGTGCGAATACATAGTGTTTTTTCATTTTTTTTTGTTTGTTTAATTAACAACACAAATGTAGGTTCGCCGTCAACGTATTTGAAAACCAGCCAATTAAATAAACAAAAGGCTAAGGTTAAATAACCTTAGCCTTAACATTAATTTTGTAAACTTAATGTTACTAATTGGGAGTGGTCAGATGCTAGAAGTTATAGGTAGCCGATAGGGAGAATGTTGCCCCATATGTTGCCCGCCACACCTCGTCATCGTCTTTGGAAAACCCGTCCTTATAATGGTAGTCGCCTGTGAAAATGCCATTCGCGAGTGTTTCGAGGGTTCCGAACGATTCATTCTCACGGTAGTTATTATTGTAGGTAATAAGATCCTGGGCGAGGAGGTTCTGGATGTTCAGCTTCAGTTCCAGTTTGTTGTTCCACATGGTTTTTACAACCTGCATATCCAATAGTGTTCGCCCTTTCTCCCAAAGCGCCGGATCCTGGTCGCCTTCTGCCACAAGAATACGATTTCCTACCCGGTTAAGGTTGGCTGAAACAGCCCAACCGTTGTCTTTGTTTAGATATTGTATACCTGCGTTGAACACATAGGGCGACTGGCCCTGCATGGGACGCGACTGCTCCGTGTTTACGGAAGCGAAGTTTGACGTGTCGGTTTCGGATTTAATAATCGCCAAATTCGAAAACAAGGTGAAGTCATCCAAAATAGCCGACTCGCCTCCCACGAACGAACTCAGCAAGGCGCGAAACTCCAGTTCTACACCGCTGCTCTTCGCGCTGAGTGCATTCCGGTAGGTTACGGTGCTATTATTGGCTTCCTGTTTCAACTCAATGGGGTCGGTAAATTTTTTACGGAAATACGAAACCGAAAACATCTGCCCGTTTCCGGGGTACACTTCATACCGGATGTCAAAGTTTCGAACCCTTGAAACCTTAAGGCTGTCATTACCCTGCGTGAAGAAGGTCGTGGTAAAGTCATAGAATCCGAAAGGCGCCAGTTCGCGAAACTCCGGCCGGTTGAGCGTTCGGGAGTAACTAACCCTGAGATTTGTTTTATCATTTAGTGAATAAATGAGGTTTACCGAAGGCAGGACATCCGTGCGGGGCTTATTCAGATCGATAATGTCGGTCTCTGTCCTTTTGGCATTCAGGCGCTGGCGGAAGGCCTCGTATCGAACGCCCCACACCAGGCGGAATTTCTTGTAACGGTTATCAAGCATCGCATAGCCCCCCGCCAGGTCAGAGGAAGCTATATATCGATCCGAAACCTTTGAAGCGTCAAACAGGGTAAAGCCATTTACACCAGGCGAAATTTCGCCCATGTTCTCAGGTGCAAAGATCGTCTCGTCGGGCAGCGACAAAAGACTTATGTCAAACGCCTCATTAGGTTGGTTGTACTGTAATTGCCTTGCAAAGAAATCGCGATCGCGCTTTTGGATAAAGCCCCCGACTTTTACTTCCTGCTGCTCGTCATTGAAGTCGAACTTTTTGGCGATGTCAATCTTACCGCCATTGATCGTCTCCTTATTTTCAGAAAAAAACATCCCGCCTCCGTAGTCGGCTCCGCCGTTGTTAGCGGCAATGAGGGCAATCGGCGCCTGGTCCGGATTGGTGGGGTCTATGTAATAAATATTGCGGCGAAGGTTGGGTATATCCCGACTAATGTCACTGTAAAACACATTCCAGCCCAGCTTTATCTTCGGTTCGGCAAAAAAATGGTCCCCGTTCAATTGCCCGGAGTAAATACGGTTGCTGGTAAACCATCTCACGTTTGCGTCGATAAAAAACGTATCGGCCACGTTGGGCTGCCCGTATCGATCAACAACGAGATCAGTAGAATTAACACTGAAGATATTCTTTAAACTCAATGTATGGTTCGAGCCGAATTTATAGGCGACATTGGCCAACGCGGCCGACAAGACCTGCGTTTGGTAATTAGCATCATTGTAATTCCTTACCAAACTCGTGGGCCCACCCGGAACTGTAGCGTCGTCATAGGTTTTCCGTGTGATTTCCGAAAAGGTCTTCGAATTGTTGTTCATCACCGAGAAAAGAAAGCCCAGGGTGTTATCCCCCAGATCATAGTGCCTTCCGATCGTATATTGAAAATTGTAGTTAGGTGCGAATGTTCCGTCGTTTATGGCCCAATCGTAGTTGAAGGTTTTGGCGAGTTGCGCCCGCTGTTCAGCCGTCAACGCGCCGAATGCCTCCACGCTGGGAATGGAAGACGGAAACGCGCGGTTGCCATTGTCATACCCGAGCCAATCGGTTGACGAACCCTTATAGGTGCGTTCGTCTTTAAACGTGGTAATCGTATTGTAACCCGTACCGATTGAGATGGTCTGGAAATTCTTCTCAGGAACGGCCTTGGTATTGATCTGCACCACACCGCCCGCGAATTCGCCCGGCATATCCGGCGAAGCCGTTTTGGTAATGATGAGGTTGTCAATCATATTGGCCGGAAAGATGTCGAACGAGAACGCCTTCCGGTCGGGTTCCGAACTCGGTAACGGGGCGCCATTCAAAAGGGCTGTATTATATCGGTCATTCAAACCCCGGATAATAACAAATCGGTTGTCCTGGATACTGGCGCCACTAATACGTTTCAATACGTCCGAGGTATTTTTATCAGGGGTGCGCTTAATCGTTTCGGCTGAAATACCATCCGATACCGTAACGGCGTTCTTCTGCTGTAAAAGAAGCGAGCGAACCGACTCCGACTTGGCTCGCGTGGTCTTTACCACCACCTCCTGCAAGGTCTTTTCGCCTGAACTCATCGTAATGTTCACCGTCGCGTTGTCATTGGCCACGACCACAACATCCGGCAACGTCTTTGATTGGTACCCCATATAGACAAACTCGATTTCGTAAGTCCCGGCAGGCACATTCCGAAAGCTGAACTTTCCTTCATAATCGGTCATCGCGGTTTGGTTGACACCTTTTAGTGACACCGTTACGCCAATAAGCGTTTGTCCGTTCGCTTCGTCGACCACGGTTCCCGAAACCGACCCGGTTTGGGCAAGTGCAACCGTACTGCACATAATCGCTAAAAACAGGAAAATAAGTCGCATGCTGAGTCATTTGAGGAATACGCTGCGAATTACGAGAAACCGAAAGCAAATGAAGTTATCTTAAAATTAAAAATATATTAAGCAGAAAAAGCGCACAGAACCGCCGTGAAAAACGCGTTTTCCCTTTTTTGAAGCCACATTCCACACTTCCCCTGACAGTTCGTATTTAAATGAATTGTTTTGAAATTGTTATCAGTTGTAACCGGTCGGTAGTGCTCGTGTTTTAATAAATATATTTGGCGCGAAATTTCGTCTAACTCTCGTGTCTATGAAAACCTATCTAAGTGCTTTTTTGTTGCTATTCGCTGTGTATGTAAAGGCACAGGACGCGCCCGAAGTGGTAACCACTAACCCATCTGATTCGCTCAGCGGCAACCTGACACACACCCGTTGGCAGGCGGAAGGTGCATTCGGGTATAGCCAGGGTGTTCGCCCTTATAATGAAGGGTATTATGCAACCTACAACGACAAACCTTTTGGAAAAATCCGGCTGAATTCATTTACCGCCGGCCTGACGTATAATTTCTCACGAAAGTTGGGAGTTCGCACCGATCTTGCCTTTGACCATTTAAAAGACATCGATGACAACAGTCTCGATTTTGAGACGGTATACCTCAGAATGTCCTTTCAGGCCGTTTTGAATATTACGAGTATTCTTAATTCGAACTACGACACATGGCGGTTCCAGCTTTTGGCACACGGCGGTTTCAATCTGGGTTCGTTGATAACGGTTCGCACCAAACCAGATCAGATCGTAGGGTCGCCCGATTTAACAGGGGGTGTCGTTCTGGGTGTTCGGCCGCAATACCGCATCACAAGGAAGAGTTTTGTGTTTTTCGACTTTTCGATGTTCACAAACTACCGCCAGAATCACGCCTGGGACGGCCGTGTAGCGCAGGAAAATGAAAACCTGACTGCGAAGCTCGTCAACGCCTCAGTTGGCATCACCTACTCGTTCGGAAAACCACTCGGCAAATAGCGTTCCGCATATTTTGCACAAAAACAGCCTTAGCCCGAAAAATCCTGTCTATTTTTGTGATTATAGGCTGGTAATCAACTTACACCCGTTTGCGAATGTTTAAAGGAACTTGTTTACTATCTGTTCTAATTATGGGCTTGCTGTTCACGAGCTGCTCGTCCAGAAAACAAATCCAGTATTTCAGTGATATCGATACACAGGCCCGGGAAACAGTGGCCCCGGTGACCCCTACCGTGCAGGTGAACGATCTGCTCAGTATCACCATATCCTCCAGCACACCCGAGCTTGCCGCTGCCTATAACATCGTAAATCCCGACAAAGCCGAACTCGGGTATCTCGTGGCGGCCGATGGCACCATCACGCTGCCGGTTTTAGGAGCGCAGAAAGTGGCCGGACTTACCTTCAGTGATCTCGATCAATTACTGCGTTCAAAGCTCATAAACGGCGGGCATCTCGCCGATCCGGTCGTTATCATCCGTCGCCTGAATGCGAAATTCACGGTTCTCGGAGAGGTCACCAAACCCGGCACCTACTCGTTCACCGAGCAGAATATCACACTGCTCCAGGCATTGGGCTACGCAGGCGACCTGACCATTTATGGCAAACGCAGCGACATATTGGTTATACGGGAAGAAAATGGTGTCAGGACCTACACAACCGTCGACCTCACGTCAAGGGCGACACTCGCTTCGAATAGCCTGATCATCAAGCCAAATGATGTCATCTATGTCAATCCAAACGATACCCGGGTTAAAAGTGCGGGTTACATCGGCGGATTCACCACGTTGATGACCACGATTTCCGTAGCGCTTTCAACAGTTGTAACCATTTTGGTTTTATCAAAATAAGCGGATGGAGAGCAAAGAAATCAAATTCAACATCAAGCAAGAGCTTTTCCGGTATGTCCGCCACTGGCGTTGGGTAGTTGTGTCGATCGCTTTATGCATGACCTCTTGTTTTATTTACCTGCGGTATGCAAAAGACTACTACCAGACGTCGGCAAAAATACAAATCCTAAACAGTGGCGATGCGGCGTTTAAGCTGCCTTCCGAAGGAATCTCGCTTTTCGCCCAACAGGACGTAAACCTCGAGAACCAGATCGAGATCATGAAATCCTCCCGGATTTTAGGCGCCGTCGTCGACAGCCTCGACCTGACCACCGCTATCTACAGCGTGGGTAAGATCAAGTCGAACGAAATGTGGACGCACCTCCCCTTCCGGGTCGTGTGGGCCATAGAGAACGATTCCCTCTCGATGGCGTCGTCCGCCTTTACCGTTACGATAGACGATAATGGCTACCGTTTGGGTGAAGACCCCAAAATCTATCGCTATGGCGAGACGCATTTCGGAAGCGCCGTCCCATTCAAGCTCCTGGTCAACCAAAGAGAGATCAAACGACTGAAGGGACGGGAATTCCAGGTGGTGCTTCGTCCGAAAAAAGCCGTCATACAATCGCTGGCGCGAAGCATGGAAGTCGATTATGTGGGCAACCAAAGTGACATCCTTAAAATATCCTTCGTTGGCCCCAACAGCGAAAAGCTGAATGCGGTGGTCAACAAACTGGTAGACGTCTTTAACCAGGACGGCATCAGCGACCGCCAGCAGGTGTTTCGCAAAACGATTGAATTTGTCGACCGTCGCTTTACCTACCTGTTTCGGGATCTTGACTCGATTGAAACCACCAAGGCGGTCTTCAAAAAACAGCATAAACTCAGTTATATCGAGTCAGACGCCGGACTTTCCATGGGCGTTACCCAGGAGGCACGCGAAAAACTGGATAAGGGAAAAGCGCAGCTAATGCTTTCGCAACTCGTAGCCGAAGCCCTTGATCAGGCAGCCCCTTACGAACTGCTTCCCGCCAACCTGGGTCTCGACAATGCCGAAATAAACCGGTTGATAGACGAATACAATAACACGAACCTTATCCGTCGCAAACTGGTTGACGCAGGCGGCGGCGATGCCAATCCCCGTGTCAGGGAGCTTTCCAACCTGTCCAACCGATTGAAAGGAAATATAAAAGCGTCACTGATCGGGTACCAAAAAACACTCGCCTTCAACGAACGGGAACTCGCCCGGGTCAACTCGACCGAAGAATCCCGATACGGTACCATGCCCGACAATGAAAAGTCGCTTCGGTCGATTGAACGACAGCAATCGCTGAAAGAGAATCTCTATCTTCTATTGCTGCAAAAGCGGGAAGAAGCGGCCATCAATCTCGCGGTGATCAATCCGTCCGTAAAAGTGGTTGACTATGCGATCTATCCTTCAGAACCCATAGGCCCGAAAAGAAGTGGACTCTACCTCGGTTCTTTGCTCGCCGGTTTGCTGATTCCGTTGGGTATCCTGTATATCATCAGGCTCCTCGATACGAAAATACAATCAAAGGAAGACCTGGAAAAGGGACTGCCGAATATCCCGGTGATAGCGGAGATACCTTTTATCGATTCGGCGAACAAAACGATTGAATTTTTGGATCGGTCGGTTTTATCCGAGTCATTCCGGATCTTACGCACGAATATCCAGTATTTGAAGGGAACGCGAACCGGCGGGGTTTCCTTATTCGTAACCTCAACGCTGAAAGGGGAAGGAAAAACGTTTGTGTCATCCAATCTGGCCATTACCATTGCCTCTATGGGGAAGAAGGTGATACTGGTGGGAGCCGATTTGCGGAACCCGCAGCTTCACAACACCTTAGGCATTGAACGCGAAGATATAGCGGGTTTGAGCAGTTTCCTGATTGACGAATCCGCACAGGTATCCTCGCTTATAAAACGCGACAATTTCGACGGTGAGCACGGGTTTGACATCATTTTCTCAGGCGCTATACCACCAAACCCGGCTGAACTCCTGTCAAATGGTCGTTTTGGGTTGTTACTTGACGAACTTCGTAAACAATACGACTTTGTGGTAATCGACACGGCCCCGACCCTGTTGGTGACCGACACAACACTCATCTCGCATTATGCCGACATCATCCTGTATGTCACCCGGGCGAACTTTACCGAGAAAAAGCTCATGAAATTCATTGCGAATCTGAAAGAGTTCAACGGACTTCCGAATGTGGGTATCGTGCTCAACAATGTGAGTGCGGAGAAAACGTATGGGTATGGATACTCCTACAATTATGGATATGGGTACGGATACGACAATACGGTTTCCCGTTTGTCCTTTTTCCAAAGGCTTAGAGGTCGTCGTTAGACCGTAACGCAGCCTCTTTTCGGTATAATCAAACCGCTACGGCTGCCTCTTCTTCCCCGAAAATCTCGTAGTCGTTAAAGCGTAGGATGCGTCCTGGATTGCCTACAACAACCGCTCCGTCCGGAATATCCGTCACGATCACGGCACCTGCGCCGATCGAACACCATTTGCCGATCTTTACGCCAGGTTTGATGGTAGCACCGGCACCGATATGGCTTCCTTTTCCTACCTCGACGTTCCCTGACAGTGTCGCGCTGGGCGAAATATGCACAAAGTCGGCTATCACACAATCGTGCTCGACAATCGCCGCCGAATTGATGATAACATGCTGGCCAATACGGGCGTTTGCGTTGATAATCGCATTCACCATCACAACGGTTCCGTCACCAATGAAGGCCGAACGCGAGATGAAGGCAGTGGGATGAATAGCGCGGAAAAAAGAGAAGCCCCTCAGTCGTTTACTGATGTCTTTTCGCATCACATTCGATCCAACGGCAATTATAAAGGGTTTGTCAATTGACACGCTGTTCAAATACATAGAACTTAACACCGGAACGGCCGTCGTTGTGGTGTCAACCGGATAATCGTCAAAAAACGCAGAAACGTCAAAACCTGCGCCCTCGGCGATTTCAGCTACCACCTTACCGTGTCCGCCCGCTCCAAAAATGCATATACTTTTTGCGTTCATATTTCTTCTTACATTACAATTTCTATCCTAAATACCTCGTCATTTCGCGTGTGCTCCAATAGCATCGGTGCCTTGGTGTTCGACCCCCGGATTCGTCACTTTTTGTTCAAAAAGCGCATACTGATGGGCTATTTGCTTCCATAAATAGGCCTGTCCATAAAAAGCGATTATCCGTTCGCGCGCGCTTCTGCCCATTTGCTGTGATAACTCCGGTTCATTCAGCAATCGAAGTATGGCGTGTTGGATGGCCAGGGTATTCTTTACCGGAACCAAAAGACCGCTCACGCCGTCGACAATAATCTCATTACATCCATTGATATTCGTGGCAATGACAGGCAGTTCCATCGAACCGGCCTGTAGCACCACGTTCGGGAAGCCCTCGCGATACGACGGTAAAACAAGCACATTGCCCATAGCGAGATAGGGCCGTACGTCGTCTTTGAAGCCGACGCTGATAATTGCCTGATTACCCGCGATTTTACTTAGCGTTTGCTTCGGAAGCGGATCCGTTTCCGGCTCTTCCATGCCAACCAGTAACAGTTTGACTTTTTCGTATTTGGCGGCGACCTTAAGAAAGGCGTCTACCAGTTCGACGATTCCCTTGTCTTTGACGATCCGGCCGACAAATACCGTCACAAAGTCGTCGGCGTCGATACCCAACTGCTCCCGCAATTGCGATGTATGGGAAGGAAGGACGTTTTCACGTGAAAAAAAGTGCGTGTCAACGCCATTCGTACTGCCGTTACCGAGAACTTCTAACTTTTCAGGTCGGATAAGTCCGTGCGACAGCATGTAGGCCGACAAACCATGGGAATTCACATATACCCGATGGGCACAGCGATAGGTCAATTGTTCAATTGCTATCAGGAGTTTTTGCTTCATACCCGTAGCTTTCATTAGTGGAAGACCTCCTACGGTATGCAACCGCACGGGAACGCCCGTTACTTTCGCTGCGATCATGGCCAGAAGGCCGGCCTTAGGCGTTTGGGAATGGACGATAAAAGGACGCTCTTTATAAAAGAGAAAAACGAATCGCACTAAGGCTACGAAGTCTTTAAGTGGCGTTATGCCCCGGGTCATGTCGATCGCGGCATAGCGAACGCCTTCCCGTTCGGCACAGCGCTTGAGGTATTCAAGATCAGACGAAACCGCCATCACATCGAAGAAACTGCTGAGAAACCGTAACTGGCCTGTCAATAGTTTGTCGATGGATAACGGCACAGTGGTAACCCGAATAAGTTTCTTTTGCAGCATAACCCGATGGTAAAAATGAGCGCGACCATCGTAGGAAGTTTCCTAAGGATATTCTGTCGGCGCAAGTCAAAGTAACTGCATTTTTACGGTCGTATTCAGGTCATTTTTAAAACTTTACAATTATTTGTTATTTGTCCGCTAGATTCAAAAAAATTGTTACCGATTCATTAATAAATATATCCCGGATAAAGCGGCAGATAACCGGAAAAACCATTGCGCTGCTACACGACACGAGCGCAACAAGCGCTACTTGTTTGCGCAATCACACCGGGTAATCCGGAACGGATCCCCAGCACACTTGAACGGAGTTAAAAAGGATGAATCAGGGATGATATCCAAATGACTATATCAGGATGTATTTGCGAATCTGTATCGTTGTTTTACGAGGAATCACCCACGCGAAATCCGAATAAATGTCCACTTCAACTGCACCGCCCACTGCCTACCCCTGCGACTGTGACTGCGACTGAATACTTCTCGAACACCCGATGGCACAGAAGGGATGTCTGTGCTATTGGGTCTCTATGAATGGGGGAAGTAAACTCTCTGAGTTATACAATAAATCAGCCAGAGGCTAGTTTCGTTTGAATTGCTACCTTTCCCATGATATATGCACTAAGGATGATATGATGCGCAAAAGAAGCCTTTACTTTATTTACTACCGGAGCGAAATAACCATGCTCTTACTTGCTCCGGCCCTTCTGCTAATCGTGAATTGGGGCGCTTTTGTGTTGTCGATGTTAGCCTTTCCATTCCTAACTTTTTACTTTAGGACACAATTCAAAAAGGAACCGTTTGTGTTCTATCAAAACGCTTCGATCAAACCCACTTCACTTCTGATGGTTTCATTGCTGGTTAACATAGTCTTCGTTTTTTTAGCTTTCGTAGCACAATGGATGTATTAGAGATAGACAGCGTTATCCATAAAGTGTCTGATAAGACACTCATTTCAGATGTTTACCTGAAGCTATCGACCTCTGATGTTATTGGGCTGGTAGGAAGGAATGGATCTGGGAAAACCACGTTGATGAAGATTATTTTTGGGATAGTCGAGCCGCAGAATAAGTTCATCCGGTTTAATGGAAATGTCATTCAAAAGCCGTTATTCGAAATAAACGGATGCATCACCTATCTTCCGCAATCCAACTTCGCGCCCAAACATCTGACAATAGACCAGTTCCTGGCTGCCTATGGTGTATCTTCCGCATTCACGCCAGAAGACGAGGAAATCGTTGGGCCGGGAAACCAAAAACTCGACGAACTGTCTTTCGGGCAACGGCGGTATATTGAGGCTAAGGCGGTACTAGCGTCTAACGCACGCTTTTCATTATTGGACGAACCCTTCGCCGGCCTCGCACCCCACGCAATCGAGCATTTGGTTAAGAGCATAACCGCAAAAAAGGAGCAAAAGGGCTTTCTTATTTCTGATCATAATGTTGACATCATTTCAGCGTTGTCAACGAGGATTATTTTAATGGATAGGGGGACAATAAAGCAACGTACGTAAGACAGCGTACTTCCCCGGAATAAAGGCGTAAATGTGTGAATGCGCGTCCAACCACCGCCCACTGCCTACTGACCACTGCCCACTTTCTTCCCACTTCTCCAAACCCCATACCCCGCTACTACCGCCAACACCCACCATAACAGGTCGACTACAAACGACTGCACGTGTCCCGTTGCTACCGATGTCCAAAGCCAATTACCCGTGGTGAGTCCGTCGATTAATGGAATTACGGCGCCTAAAACGGTAGTCACCACGAGCGAGGCCCGATTCGTAAAGCGATTATCGGCTTTCCAAATAAAGAAAATGGCCGCAGCCAGCCACGTAAGGAAGTAGAAGGTATACAGGAACGCCGCCCCACGCATCGGAAACAGTTTCACGATCACAAAGGCCAAAGCGGTGACCGGTAGCATCGGGAGACAGATCGCGAGGTACACCCGTGCCACCCGTTCGTTGAAGCGCCGTTTGGCTTCGGGTAGTTTCTTTTTATTCCGTGCTGTTAACCAAATCATCACGCCCGACAGCACCACGACACAGCCCGACAGTCCCATCAGGAAGCTGACGAGGCGCAGTCCGTAACCGGCGTAATCGCCATAATGCAGGCGGTACAGTACGTCTTTCACCGTCTCCACATAAGAAACACCGCGGTAGGGATTCTCCACGCGAAGTTCGCGTCCATTAGCATCGAAGGTCACCGCACCCCGACCTACAAATTTCTCCGTCTTCGGGATGCTTCCCTCAAACGTCACCTGCATCGAGCGGTCTCCAAAGTTCACGATGTGCAATTCCGTAATCTGGAAGCCCTTCCACCTCTGTTCGACCGAGGCGGCCAATGGTCCAAACGACGGCCATTTGGCGAGCTTTTCCCCGGCAAACGGAACGGAGGCGTGGCCGTACCCAAGTGTTTCATAGAACTTCTTCTGGTCGTTGTCGAAAAACGCCACGAGATTAGGCGCGATCAGCAGCGCCTTGATCATAAAGAACGCACCGGTAATAGCATACACCAACTGGAACGGCAATCCTATCACGCCGAGCGCCGTATGGGCATCCGTCCACAAGGTCTTGAGTTTTTCTTTGGGGCGGAAGACAAAAAAGTTCGAAATGATTTTCTTCCAGTGGATCAAAATACCGGTCAACAAAGCAAAAAGCAGGAACAGCGCCGTGAAACCCGACAGGTAATAGCCCGTTGGCACCTGGGCGAAAAAATGCAGGCGATACAGAAACTCGCCCAATGTATAGGAATCCTCATAGGTTTGCGTCTTTCCGGTTTTGCTGTGGTAGTAGAAAAAAGCGCCCGCCTTCCCTTTCGGATTGGCCACGGTATCTTTCGACGGCTCCAGACTCACGCCCAGATTCTCCTCTGCAAAGAACCGCCGGATCTCGACCTCGCGGCCGTAAAGGGCATGAGCCGAGTCAAGACGGCGAAGCGCGAGATCGTAGTCGGTGTGGATGGCGTCGGAAGTATTCGGCGACTCGTTCCGCTCCCAGTTGACGATGTCATCCCGAAAAAACGAAAACGATCCGGCAAAGAAAATCACGTAGACCAATACGCTGATCACGATACCGCTGACGGTATGCAGGTGGAAAAAGACGTTATAATTCCGGTTGTCCATCAGTGGTTGAAATGAAGGCCCAGTGCGGTCAGCGCCAAAAGGACGAAGGTTACAAGTAAATACCAACCCCAGATCCGCCAACCGTTACCGGCCAGGAAGGTGACCACCATCAGCGATCCCCACAGCAAAAAACCCGTGAAAGCGGAAGTGATAATCACGGTCGGTTTGTCGAACCAGGCGGCAAGTGCCAGATGGAAGGAGGTCGACACGAGGTAGCCGCCCAAAATGGCAGCGGTGATTTTCAACACGCGTTGACGGGTGGAGGTCGTGAGGTATTTCGGATTCGCAGGCATCAGGCAAAAAGGATTTCGATAAGGAATACGCCAAGAAACAAGACGGCCAGTTGCGGCCATCGAACGACGCGCAAGGGCACAAGCAACACCATACTTCCGCCCACCGCCATAAGCACGATGACAGCCACCAACACGCCGGCGACCGCTCCGTAGCCACTAACCGAAGTACATATCGACAGGGCCAAAACACCAAAAGCCACGAGTCGAACGAACCCGCGGGGCCACTTCCTTTTTGAAAGTACCGGATGCAAAGGAGGTGTCTTTGTGGAGGTCGTATACCACAGCAAAAAAGACAACGTCGTTAAAAAGACCGTAAGCGTCAGCATAGGAACTAAAAGGACCTGCCACATACGGGCAGGTCCTGTTGGGATTAGAAATTGTAGGTGATACCGGCTGAGAACACGCGCGGGCGTTGCGGACTGATGGTCGACCAGCCCTTATAGTAAGCCTCTTGTGTGAGGTTGTCGACTTTCACGGTAAAGCGGAACGCTTCGAGGTCGTAAAAAGCGGACGCATTCAACACTGTGTACTCCGGAAGGCGGAAGGTGCCGGCCAGGTTGCGGTTCATGATCTTGTTTTCGCTCGCGTAATTCCCGCCGAAGCCCAGTCCAAAACCTTTCAGTGCACCCGCACCAAAGCGGTAGCTTGCCCAAAGGTTGGCCAGGTTTTGCGGCCCTGCGCTTTCGGGACGGTTACCCTGGAAATCCGGATCGCCTTCGATGAGCTTGCTTTCGTTATAGCTGTAACCCGCGATGATGTTCAGTCCGTCAATCGGGTTGGCGGTCAGGCTTACCTCGATGCCTTTGCTGCGTTGGCGGCCGTTTTGCACATTGATTTGGTCAGGAAATGGTGTCGCATTATCCGCGTAAATCGTATACACCATATCGCGCACGTCGATGTTATAGTAGCTGATAGAACCGGTAACACGGTCATTGAGGAAGTTCACTTTGGCACCGAATTCAAACTGCTCGGCGTGCTCTGGATTAAACGTACGCGGGATGGTGGTGCCACCGACGATATCCGAGGCCGGCGCTACGTTCGAGAATCCGTTGAGGTAGTTGGCAAAAAGGGCCATTTTATCTTGGATGGGCTGGTACACCACTCCGAATTTCGGCGACCAGGCGGTTTGGTCGTAGTTGTCGGCGTCGGTCGACAGGTTACCTTCGTTATTGAAACGGTCAACGCGGATACTGGCCATGGCCGACAGGTTCGGCAACAGGTAAAACACGTTTGATGCGTAGGCGCTGAAAATCTCCTGTTTGGTTTTGTACGGACGCGCACTGCTGTTGCCCAAAGCCGCGATACCGGCATCGGCACCGGCCTGTGTCAGCACGCCTGAATCACCTACCGCACCGCCGATGGGAATAGTAGTGCCGTGAAGAGCGGGCAACAGCGATTGGAAAATCGCTTCATCCACACCCAGGTTCACATACCCCTGTGCACCATAACCGGTGCTGTTGGATACCTGGTTCAGGTTCAGGTAGTCGAGTCCGCCGACGAACTTGTTCTTGAATTTCCCAATCTGGAATTCTCCGATGAAATTTTGCTGGATATCCGTTCCGATGGTCTCAAAATCCTGTTTGCTGGTGTAGCGCCCGAGTATGATGCCGTCAAGCGACGTACCGGCAGCCGCTTCAATGAAACTCGTGCCTTCGTAGAGATACGAATAGTACCCTTTCGACTGCGACGAGCTGCGGGAGATGGCGGTTTGGGAGGTCCAGTTACCGTTGATTTTATACGTCATTTGCCCCTGAAGGTTGTACGTCGGGGTATCGATGTACAGGTCGTTGCTGGTGTAAGAACGTTTGCGGTCGTAGCCCAATTCATCGATGTTCGTAGCACGAAGGGGTGAGAAACGATCAAGGAACAGCATGGTTTGGTTGGTGTTGCGGCCGTTGTAGAATTCCGCATTCACATCAAACCGAATCTTATCGTTCACTTTGTAGGCCAGTGTCGGAGCGAAGAAGAACGAGCGACGGAACCCGGCATCCTGGAATGACGCCTCGCGCTGGAAGGCCGTGTTCACACGTAAAAACGCTTTGTTCGACTCGCCAATAGGTGAATTGATGTCGGCGGTAACGCGATTCAGGCCGAAGGTGCCGCCCATATACGAAATGTTGCCGCCGAAATACTCATACGGACGTTTGCTCGTGAGGTTGATCAACCCGCCATATGAAATAAGGGAACTGCCGAACAACGTGCCAGAAGGCCCTTTGATAACTTCGATACGCTCAACATTTGCCAGGTCAGGAGAACCAGCCGTCAGCGCCGGAAGACCATTAATCATCGTCGGCTGCACCGCAAAACCACGCAAGGAGAAATAGCCCGCGCCATCGCCGCCGCGTCCGGTAGATTCCCAAAGTTTATCGATACCGGGGGCGTTTTTGAGGGCATCGTCAAAGTTGGTCACCACCTGCTCTTTCAGCAACTCAGCCGAAATGGTGTTGTATACCTGCGGGTTCTCAATGTCTTTCAAAGGCATCTTCGACACATACGCACTTTCCCTACGCCCAAAAGGGTTCTTCCGCGCGGCACCTTCTACCGATACCTCCGCGAGGTTTTCGGCGGTTGTGGTCAGCGTGATATTCTCGACCAACTGCTCGCCCGCTTTCAAGGCGATGGCGCGCTCACGGGCGGCAAAGCCGATAGAGGTAATACGAAGGGTATACGTGCCAGGCTGGATGTTGCGGATTTCATAAAAACCCTGGGCGTCGGTCACCGAACCGACCGTGGTTCCTTTAAGGGATACATTTACATTGGCTTCGGGGGTCTTGCCGTCTGAGGTCACGACACCGCTGATTGAGGCCGTTTGTGCCGACGTCCATCCGAAGACCAAAAGGGCTGCCATACGAATTAGGTAGGTTGCTTTCATTTATTTAGAATAATTTTAAACAAGGCAAAAATAGAAGCCTCTTTCGGACTATCCAAATTATTTTTAATTATTCTAAATAAAATCTAAATCGCACTTCTGTTTTTATGTTTTGTCTTTTATGTCTTAAAATCCGGGCTGAATTCCCATTATTTTATAAAAAAAGCCGCCGGAGTGATCCGACGGCTTCCCACTAGGTATATATAGAAAACTAAGAGGTAACTCGTGCCAGGCGACGGTCACGCCAGTAATATTTCGTCCGTTTTACCAGGAAGAACATTACAGGCACCATCACGAGGGTCAGAATGGTGGCATAGGTCAATCCGAAGATGATCGTCCACGCAAGTGGACCCCAGAAAATCACGTTGTCACCACCGATGAAGATGTGCGGGTTCAGATCGGTGACGAGGGTAAAGAAGTTGAAGTTCAACCCAATCGCCAGCGGAATGAGTCCGAGCACCGCCGTTGTAGCAGTCAGCAACACCGGTCGCAAACGCGATTTACCCGATTCGATGATGACGTCCTTAATCTCGTCAAGCGTCAGGTCATCATGCGATTCACCTTTCTTATCGCGCACCTTCTGATCCATGAGCAAGACGAAGAAGTCCATCAACACGATACCGTTCTTCACCACAATACCCGCCAGCGAGATGATGCCCATCATCGTCATCAGTACGACGAAGTCCATGCCCGCTATCACATAACCGTAAAACACGCCCGAGAAACTCAATATGACGGTAAACAGGATGACGATGGTTTTCGATACCGAGTTGAATTGCAGCACGATGATCAGCGTGATACCCGCCATCGCGAGGAACAATGCATACATCAGGAACGACTGGTTCTTGCCCTGCTCTTCCTGCACGCCTGAAAACGAATAAGTAACGTCTTTCGGAAGCTGGTATCCCTGTAGGTATTCCGCGATCTTCTTCGTAATCTCGTCCCCGTTGTATCCGGTCAATACGTTCGAATACACCGTCATGATCCGTTTCTGGTTCTTACGCTTGATCTGGTTATAGGTCATCATTTTTTCGTTAGACGATACGGCCGACACCGGCACCTGCATCACCTGTCCGTTATTCACGTTCTTGAAGGTCATCGACTGGTTGAACAACACGCTTTCGTTTTTGCGTTGGTCTTCCGACAGACGCATCACGATGTTGTAGTCGTCGTCGCCTTCCTTATAGGTCGAAATCTCCTGCCCATATAACGAACGCCGCAACGTAAACCCGAGTTGGCCCGTGGTGACGCCGATGCTTCCGGCATTGACGCGGTCGACCAATACTTGTAGTTCCGGACTCTCCTTGTTCACATCCACTTTCAGTTTTTCAATACCCGGAATGTGCTTGTCTTCGATGAATTTGATCATCTTATCCGCTTCTGTCAGCATGCGGTCGTAGTCGGCACCTGTCAACTGGATGGAGATCGGATAACCGGCCGGTGGACCGTTAGAATCTTTCTCTACCGTTACCGTCGCACCCGGAATGCCCTTTACCTTGCCGCGGATTTCTTCCAATACATCAGCGGTATTGATACCCTTACGGAATTTGAATTCGCGGAAGTTCACCGTCACCTTTCCTTTGAACGGCGTTTCCGAAGCCGAACCGGCGTCGACGTTCGGGTTACCGGCGCCCACCCCTACCTGCGATACGATTGATTCAACGAGGAAGTTGCGTTTCTCGTTTTTGTCGTAGTATTTGCTGACGATGTCAATAATCTGCTTCTCAACAAAAAGCGTTGCCTTATTGGTTTTCGAGATGTCGGTTCCCTGCGGGTATTCGATGTAGGCGATGACCTGGTTCGGGATGTTGTCAGGGAAGAATAGCGTCTTCCGTGGGAAAACACCCAGCAACACAAACGACAGGAACAACATACCGATGATGCCACCCAACGCAAACCAGGCGCGTTTTCCTGTCAGGATTTGAGCCAGGAAGCGCTTGTAGCGGTCTTCCATCCGTGGGAAAAATCCGTGTTGGAAATCCTGTGTCCATTTATACAGTCGGATTTTATACAGCCACATCAAACCAAGCGCGATGATCGACAAGTGACCAATCGCTTTGGCTCCTTTCGAATCGTTCATGTTTCCGACCGCCACAAATACGACGGCCAGGATGATGAAGATAATCGAATAGCGTTTGATGCTTTTGTTGGAGATGTTTTTGTCTTCCACTTCCATCGAACCACCCGTCATCGCGGCATTCACCACCATCGCCACAAAAAGCGAGGCGGTCAGCGTCACGGTCAGCGTGATCGGGAAGTACTTCATGAATTTACCCATCGTACCCGGCCACAAGGCAAACGGCAGGAACGCCATCAGCGTTGTAGCGGTAGACGAGATCACCGGCCAGGCAATTTCGCCGATACCAATCTTCGATGCCTGTATCCGCGGGAGGCCCTTTTTCATATTGGCAAAGACGTTGTCGACGACCACAATACCGTCGTCTACGAGCATCCCGAGTCCCATGACTAGACCGAAAAGCACCATCGTATTGAGCGTAAGCCCAAACATCGACAGGAAGCTGAAGGCCATGAGCATCGACAGCGGGATCGCGGCCCCTACGAAGAGCGAATTTCGGAGGCCCATCGTAAACATCAGCACGATCATTACGAGGATGATACCGAAGATGATGTGGTTCGACAGTTCGTCTACCTGGTGTTCTACGCGCGACGATTGGTCGTTGGTCAGCGTCAGTTTCAGGTTGTCAGGAAGGTACGATTCCTTCGCTTTTTCAATGCGTTCCTTCACCTGGTCGATGGCCGAAATCATGTTCATGTTCGAACGTTTTTTCACGTTGAGCATGACGACTTCGTTGCCACTTTCACGGGCATAGGTCGTTTTTTCTTTCTCTTTGAAGGATATTTTGGCGATGTCTTTCAGTTCGACGTTTCCGCCTTGCGACTTTACGACGATATGTTCAAGGTCAGACGGCTGTTGGATTTCCCCCACGATCCGGATGTTGTTGCGGGATCCCTGCGTAATGAGGTTACCGCCCGAAAGCGTCACGTTTTCGCCTTTCACTGCCTGCTGGATGTCGTCAAAGGATACCTGCGCAGCGGTCATCTTGAAAATGTCGATCGCGATTTCCACCTCTTTGTCGTCGACACCGAGGATTTCTACTTCCTTCACTTCCGGGATTTCCTCAATGTCATCCTGTAGCCGTTCGCCGTATTGTTTCAACTGTTGGGTGGTATAATTCCCCTCGAGGTTGATGTTCAGGATGGGCACTTCTTCTGAAATGTTCAACTCAAACACGCTCGGCTCAACCTTACTTCCGTTGTCGAGGTTTGGCCAGTCGGTATCGGCTTTCACCTCATCGACCTTGTCTTTGATCTTGGTCTTGGCTTCTTCGATGCCGACCGCATCCGCGAACTCGACGATGATCATACCGTAATCCTGGAAGGAAGACGACGTCATCTTGTCGACGCCGCTGATGTTCTTAAACTCTTTCTCAAGCGGTTTTATGACCAGCTTCTCTACGTCTTCGGCAGAGTTACCCGGAAAGACTGTCGAGACATAAATCTTGTTTTCGATGACTTCCGGGAAGTCTTCGCGGGGCATCGTCACATAGGCGATCAGGCCGGTGATGACGATGAGAGCGGTTACGATATAAACCGTCACACGGTTTTCTATCGCCCAACTCGATATACTGAATTCTTTGTTTTCGTGGCTCATGTGTCGGATATTAGAAATTGAGCTTCATGCCTTCTGAGATCGAGTTGACACCTTCGGTTACCACGCGGTCGCCTTCTTTCAATCCAGAGAGAATTTCAGTGGAGTTACCTGAACTGCTGCCCACTTTTACAGGAGTTTTCTTCGCTATGCCACTTTTGGCATCGCCACCTTCCACTACGAATACGAATTTGGTTCCTTTTCCATCCTCCTGGATGACACTCGTAGGCACCACCGTTGCCGATTTCGAGGTGTAATCGACGATCTTCAGTTTAGCCGACTGGTTCGGACGCAACAGGTTGTCGTTATTCGGAACGGCTACCTCAATACCGAAGCTGCGGTTCGCCGGGTTGATATTGTTGGCTACCTGGCGCACTTTCCCCTGGTAGGTTTTGTTGAGTGCTGCGAGGCTTACTTCAACCGGTGTGCCTACTTTCAGCTTCCCGACGTAGGTTTCTGGAACAGTAGTCGATACATACATATCCGACAGGTTCACGATGCGCATAAGTCCCTGGCCTGGCGCCACCACTTGTCCGCGCTCGCCCATTACCTCATCAATGGTTCCGGTGAACGGTGCCCGTACAACTGTTTTGGCAAGTTGGGCCTTCGCCTGGGAAACGGCCTTTTGTTGGGCTTCCATCGTGGTCTTCGCTTGCAGGAACTGGATTTCCGAACCGATTTTTTGGTCCCACAAACGCTTTTGACGCTCATACGTGGTTTTGGCAAGGGCTGCCTGCGTTTCCAACTGGGCGACCTGTTGTCCCAATCCTCCGTCGTCGATGCGAGCCAGCACCTGTCCTTTGGTGACGTGTTGTCCGGCCTTCACGTTAACAGCTTCCAGTGTGCCTGAAAATTCCGGATACACGATGATATTCTGTTTCGTATCCACACTTCCCTGCACTTCTACAAAGTGATTGAAGAGGGTGTCTTTGACGGTGTAGAAGGAAACCAATGCCTGCTCAACTTTGGTGCCCTGCAATTTGGCAAGGGCCGAGTCAACTTTTGCCAGTTCGGCTTCCAGTTCGGTTTTACGCGCCGCGATAGCAGCCGTATCTTTCTTCTCGACCATGCTGTCGAGGCTCTTCGCATCTTTGGCGCATGAAACGGCGAACAGCGCCACAACAGCATATAGTGATAGTTTTTTCATGTTTGTTTATTTAGACTGATTGATAATTTTCTCGAATGCGGCTTTTTTATTGATGATATCGACCATCGACTGCAGGTATTGCTGTTGGGCGGAATACAACTGGCGTTGGGCGTCGCTCAGGTCAAAACTGGACGAAAGGCCTTCGGTGAACTTGGTTTGTTGCTTGCGTTCGATACGTTCGGCCAACGCCAGGCTTTCCTTGGCAGTTTGGTATTGCGAAATACTGAAGTCGTATTCGCTTTTCGCCCGTTCGAACTCGAGGCGCAACGCCTGTTCGGCCTGTGTGAGCTGCGTTTTGGACTGTTCAAGCGCGATGCGTGCCTGGTCAGTACGCGCTTTACGTCCGAAGCTACTGAAGATCGGCACGTTGAGGGTGACGCCCACATTCGAATAATCGAACCATTTTTTATCGCCCTGGAAAAAGTCGAATTGGTTGCCAAACGCGTTGGTGCCCAGGTTCACATTCGCCGACAGCGACGGAAGGGCCTTGCTGCGTTCGAGCTTATACTCCAACAACCGTTGGTCGCGGAAGTTCTTCGCGATTTGGTAGTCGATGTTATTCTCAAGGTTAAAGGCCGGTTGCGTAAGGGCCAGATCCATATTAGACGTCGTCAGCGTGTCGAGTTGGTCGGTCAGTACGATCTGCTCGGACAGGTCGATGCCCATCGACAGCTTCAGCATCTCATAGGCGATATCGCGCAGGCGACGCGCATTGTCGAGGCTGCTTTGGACGGATGCGAGCGTAATTTGCAATTGCTCTACCGTTTCTTCCTCAACCAATCCGTTGCGGAACGTCTCGCGGGTATCCCCGAAGGTTTTTTGCAACGATGACTGGTTGCTTTCAAGGATGCGGATGTTTTCCTCCACCATCAAAACCGTTCCGTAGGCGTTGATGACCTGCTCCCGAATGTCCAGGTCGCTTTTCTGTTTGGCGTTTTGGTAGTAGGCCAGGTAGGTCTTCGCCGCCTGCAAGGCCACGATATACGAACCGTCAAAGATCAACTGACTGAGGGTGGCGCTGGCGGCCATGGTGTGGCGCGTGCCGAATGCCACCTCAACAAAACTGCCGGGTGCACCGCCGAATATCTCGCCCGGAATAACCGATTTTTGTAGTTTGAAGTTGTTGACATAGTTCACGTTTCCGCTGATTTGCGGAAGTCCGGTTGCCGTGGTCTCCCACTTGCGGGCTTTCGCCTTGTCAATATCACGAGATGCGTTTACGGCGTCGTAATTGTGCTCCAGTCCATAGGAAATCGCGTCCCGGAGCGAAAAGGCCTGTGGCTTTCCGTCCTGCGAAAACACAGACAGCAGCGGGATGAAGAAAAAGAGTAGGGTGAGTTGTTTCATATAACAGAGCGATTAGATTTGTGTTTCGTTTGATGGGTTGCCTTCCGGATGCACGGCCAGTAGGCGTTCGAGTTCGGCCACCCCTTTTTCGGTAGCGATGGCGCGGGTGTGATAAATCAGGGCGGCGAGTTCCTTGTCGTAGGCATCGCGCTCGAAGACGTTCGTTTCATTGATGTGAAAAATCAGGATGTAATAGAACTCGACCGCGCTTTCAACATCGGTATCCGGCCGGTAATAGCCTAGTTCGACCCCTTTCCAGATGTTCTCCCGCATGAAACTGTGGCATACGTCGCGTTCGCGGTGCACCACTTCATGGTAGATTTCCGGATAATGCTTTTTGAGTTGGTATAGCGGTGACTTCTCTACTGCCTGGAAAATTGCCTTAAACGTCTTACGTACCTCAAAGTTTTCTTCTACCGGGTTGAAACCACTTTTCATCGTCTGGTCGATCGCTTCATATACCGTTCGGTGCAAGAGGTTCGCGGCCTCAACGATCAACTGTTCCTTATTCGTAAAGAACTTGTAAATGGTCTTCTTTGAGATGCACATGTCGCTGGCGATATCATCCATGGTGATGCTCTTGAAGCCCAGCTTCAGGAACATATCGGTCGCCCTGCTTACGATTTTATCTTTCATAAACCTTTGTAAATCGGACACAAAAGTAGAATGGAAACTTTGAATACAAAAAAAGTTTCCGTGGTTTTCACGTTTTTTTAACAAATTGATAACATCCCAAACGAAATCCGCCTGACGATCCGTATTTCGTTCGGATGCCAGGCGGAATCAAATCAAACCAACTCAATTTTATAGTAGCGACGCCAGATCGGGGTGATCCGGTATCTTGCCGATATGCTGCAACTTCATGGCGGCCAGTCGTTGCGCGGCTCCAATACAGTCGTCGAGTGACCGCTCTTTTAGTCGTGCAAAAAGGAAGCCCGTCCAGAACGCATCACCGGCACCCGTGGCATCAATGACCGCCTCGACGGTTTCGGCAGGTCGGCGCAATAGGCCTTGTTCTTTATCCGAAACCACCACGCCGTCTTTGCCTTTCGTCAGGCAGATCGTCGAAGCGCCGTGGGCATGGAAATACGCAAAAAGGGCATCGTCATCCAATGCCACACCAAAAAACCGAAGGGCGTCATCGTCGCTTATCTTCAATAACGGTTTCGACTCCATATAGCCCGCCACCACGCGATGGGCTTCTTCCCTATCGGGCCAGATACGGGCGGCGTAATTCAGGTCGAGACTCGTTTGCACGCCCCATCGTGATGCCTTGTGGGCGGCGTCCAGCAGGGTTTGTTGGGCCGGTTGGGCGCTGAGGGCAAAGCAGGTGGTATGGAAAATCGAGGCGTTGCGCAACAACTCGTCCGGAAGCTGCTCCGGCAGAATGTGGCGATCGGCCTCGCGATACGGAATAAAATCAGGCGTCGTTACCGAACGCGACACGAAAATGACCGAGGTCGGTTGGTCGGTCGTGCGGCGCAGATAGGTGGTGTCAAGCGAGGTTGTCTCTAACTTCCGCCCGGCAAAAACGCCGAACGCATCCTGCCCAATCGTAGCCACCAGCGCCACATTGAGCCCGAGTCGAGACGCATTGACCGCCACGTTCGTCGGCGATCCGCCCAAAAAACGTTGAAACTCGCGGGTGTGGGGTAACGACGCGATCTCCGCGCCGATGCAGTCGATTAATATCTCACCTGCAGAAATGATGTCAATGTGGGACTTCACGAAAAATCGAATTTAAATTCTTGGTATAAATACTGGTGCAACAGCAACTGTCCGGCGGCCGACCAACTGCAATGGGGCACTCCGATGGGGGCGCCGGTTTGGGTGTGGAAATTCTCATAGAAACCAACGTCACTTTGGGCATTCGCCGATGCGACGGCGGTGTATAGTGTTTCGGCTGCCGCCCGTTCGCCGGATGCCACCAGGGCCATGCCATAAAAACCGTTGACCATTGGCCAGCTTCCGCCGTTGTGGAATTCATATGGGAAATTGCGGAACTCGTACTTACAATTGTTCTCGAGCTGGTTCCATTCGGCGTCGCCCGGTTGCACCGGAGGCCAGAAAGCGGGAAGCATCCCGAGGGGTTGGGCAGCCGCGAGCTTCTTGCAATGCTCAAGTAAAGAAGGGCGAGCCTCCGTAGGCCACACATCCAACAATAAAAAGAGCGCGTGGGCAAAGGCATCGAACTGGGGTTTGTAACCGGCAGGCGTAAAACAGCAGGGGGCAAAGGGTGTGAAAGAAGCAGCGGCATAGGCTTTTTCATGGTAGTAGGCTCCTGCACCGTAGGCGGTGAAATTCCGGACGACCGTTTCCGCAATGGCATCCGCTTTTTGCCGCGCCTCCGGAACGTGATAGCATTTCGAAAACGACCGCAGCGCCCAAATGCGGAGTAACTGGTCGTATAATGTATACCCTTCCGTTATGTATTCGTCTGCCCAGTTGCCTGACAGGGGCACATACATCAAATGGCGGTTGTTGAACTCCCACGCCTGCATCAGTGTAAGGCACCGTCTGATGGGCGTTTCCATTTCCCGCGCGAATGCTTCGTCGCCCGATGCCTGCGCATACGCACAGACCCCGATTACGAACCAGGACGCATTGTCGACCCGGCCCGCCAATCCGCCGTAACTGATGTCGGTTTTTCCTTCGGCGATCCCTACATTCGACGGAATCGTTCCACTTTCGTGCTGCGCCTTTGCGAGCGTTTGGAGTGTCGCCCGGAAGCCCTCCACCAACTGCGGATCACCCGACGCCAAAGCGGCAAGCCCACAGATCACACCGTCACGCGCCCAAACCCGATGGTAATTATCGGTTTTAGCGGCACTGGCCAGGAACCCATGCGGCGAACGCACGCGCTGAAGCAGCGAAATCGCATCTGTATACTGTGCTGTAACCATCAGGCTGCCGTATTTGGGGTTTTAATACGTAAACTAAACAGTCCACCCAGTATCAGGAATACTCCAGCCAGCCGAATCACCGCAACGGGATCCTTTCCAAGCCAGTCATATACAAAATACTGCATCGTAATAATCTGGATGATCATCGGCACGACAATGAACATATTGAAAATCCCCATGTAAACGCCCCGCTTCTCTTTCGGAATTGAAGCCGCCAGCAACTGATACGGCATGGCCATCATCGACGCCCAGGCAATGCCCAGACCGATGGGATAAAGGTAGACCTGGCTGATGGAAAGCGGTGTGCCAAAAGGGTTGGGCAACTCGACAAGTTGGGTGCCGTGGTCCAGCATCGGGAGCAGCAAGAGACCCGTGCCGCCCAGGGCAAGTGCAAGGAAATGCACCCGTTTGGCGCCCATTTTTACCGCGAGGGGTACTAAGGCAAACGCACACAGGAAGCAGATGACATTGTAGGTTCCGTTGAGGTTGCCCGTAAGTAACTGCGCCTGTGAAAAGCCTTCGGAATGCTGGTCGGTGGTATGGAAAATCGACGACGACAACGACGACGTGATGTATTCCCAATAACAAAACATCGCATACCAGGTAAAAAACTTCACGGGTATGAGTTGTTTCATCGTCAACGGCATCTCTTTCATGGCGGCACCAATCTCACCAAAGGTGCGGGTGAAGAGGTTTTTCTTTCGCGCTTCTTCCAACAATCGGCGTTCCTCTTCGTCAGGTGGAAACTCGCGGGTCGTGGATACGGAAAGCAAAACAGAAAGCAGCGCTGCGGCGGCACCTATGAAGAAGGCCCAGTACGTATAGACAGGGATCCCATTTGACAGCTTGTCGTTTAACGTTAACACACCAAACCCCACCAGAAGTGCAGGGGTGAAATTCGCCAGCGTGATACCGAGCCCCGTAAAAAAACTCTGCATCAGGAAACCGATTGAGTGCTGCTTCTCTTCAAGGCGATCGGCGACAAACGCCCGATAAGGTTCCATGGCGATGTTATTGGCGGCGTCCAGGATCCAGAGCAGTCCGGCGGCCATCCAAAGCGCAGACGAAAACGGCATCAGCACCAGCGCGATACTCGACACCAGCGCCCCGATGAGGAAATAGGGTTTACGTCGTCCGAACCGTTCTGACCAGGTCGCATCGCTCATGGCACCGATGATGGGTTGCAATACCAATCCGGTGACCGGGCCGGCCAGCCATAGCATCGGCAACGAGGCCTCGTCGGCGCCCAGGTATTTATAGATGGCGCTCATGTTGCTTTGTTGCAGCCCGAAACTAAACTGGATTCCAAAAAATCCGAAGTTCATATTCCATATCTGCCAGAAGCTGAGGTGTTTGGATGCTTTCATGTGACGTAGGTAAAAAGTCCCCAGGCTTAGTAGCGAGGGGACCCCAATTTAACAAATATGAAAAAACTCAAAACCGGTACGACAACGTCATGCTGAGCGACCGTCCTGGGAACGGTCTCGCCCTCACATAATTGGTAGCGTTGTCGGTGATGCTGCCTTCCTCCGCTTCGGTGATGGCCAGCGTATCAAACAGGTTGTTGCCCGAAACATTGAGCGACAAACCTTTGGTAATACCGAACTCTACAAAACCGTTTACCATCAGGAAGCCGTTCATCACCAACTCATTGTTGTCTTGCGCATAGGATTTGGTCTGTCCGATAAAGGTAAGTCCGATCAGGTTGCTTTTGTTTTTCGAGAACTGGTAGCTCGGTGTGAAGTTATACATCACCTTTGGCTGACGACGTGGCTCGTTTCCGTCGTTCGCGCCTGAGGTGACCTCAGCCTTGGTGTAGGTCAGTCCACCGCGCAGGTTCAGTTCCGCAGTTGGGTTGTATCCGCCTTCGAGTTCAAGACCCATCGACTTATAATCGTTCTCGATGATGCTGTTCGTCGTGGCTTCGTAACCGCCTTCTTCCGATGTGGTAGCGGTGAAGAATGTAGCGAATACATAGCCTTTCGAGAATTTCTGCTTATAGCCGATCTCCGCCTGTGTCAACATATCTTTCGCGTTGATTTTGTCACCATCGAGGTAGTTGAGTCCGGAGAAAAGGATACGATCCGCCTTGGCAGAACCACCACGGCTGAAACGGGCAAACACTGAGCGCTGCTCGCCCAACATATACGTACCGCCCAACGTAAATGAAGTATAGTTATAATCGTAGTTGACAGCCGTTGCATTGGCATTGTCAATCGCGAACACGTTTTGCTCCGGTGCCGAAATAGAACCGTCGTTGTTAACGTCAAACGTCCTGCTGACGCCGCCTGCGAAGGAACCGGTTACGCGACCGAGGTCGTAACGAATACCTCCTTCGAATGACAACGCATCGGTCACATCCCAAGAAACGTTCAGGTAAGGTGCGCTCACGTTGTATTGGGTGTCATAGTTACGCGCCAGGTTACCCCAGAACGGCGTGCCATACGCATACAATCCGTTTTCAGACAGTGAGTTACCGGAAGCATCGGTCACATCCAGCAGTCGGGCATCTGAACCCGATACTTCCTGGAGGTAGGAGTTCCACAACCACGACATCGAAATGTTCTGGATCGATTTGAAATAACCGGCTGTAATACCCACACCTGCCGACTCGATTTTCTTCGTGATGCGCAGGTCGTTCATGAAGTTGCTCATGTTATTCAGGTCGACATCAAACATGTGGATACGGGCTACGAGTCCGTTCGGGTTATTGAATGCCGTGCCGGTGTTGGCATACGTCAGCGTCGAACCGGCGCCGAATGAATTGGCGATATCAGCAGCGGTGCCTACCTGTGCCGGGAACGGCGCTACGAAGGCTCCTGAATTGGAAGAAAAACGACCATTCTCAGAGATTTTCCATCCGTCTTCCAGTTCAAAATTGGCGCTGATGCCGATTGATTTGCTCACCGGATGCATACCATCGCGAACATCACCACGGCGAAGTGCACCGTTCGAACCAAGTCCGAGCGTTTGTGTCAAATACGGTGTCTGCAACGCGCCGGTAGTGGCATCATAACCGTCTACGTCGCTCCAGGTTGGACTTGAATTGGTGCCCGTTACCTTGATTGGCATCGGCATGTAAGCGGCCGCGCGGTCGTTGAGGAATTTGGTATAGACCGTAATCGATCCTTTGTCAAATTCCTTGGTGATGTTGAATTTGAATTGCCCACCGTCGTTGGCGTTGAAGCCGGCTTCACGCACACCCTCGCCACTGCGGTAGAAACCGCCGGTATGGAAATAGAAGTTGTTGCCCAGCGATCCGCCGTAATCGAAATCGGTGCGGAAGTTGCGGTAATCCATCCCGAACGAAGAACTTAGTGTTCCGCCTTCGGTCTTACCGGTTTTGCTGATAAAGTTGATGATACCACCTGGCGAATTCGAAGCCAGTGTTGACGCAGAACCGCCACGGATCGCCTCGATACGCGCTACGTTTCCGTCGAAACGGGTGAAGATATCAGCCGTTGAAAAGGCGATGTCACCATATAATAATACAGGTAAACCATCTTCCTGGATCTGCAGGTATTTGGAACCACCTGACGAAATCGGCACACCGCGCACGGCGATGTTGGAGTTACCTTCCCCGCCGGATGATTCAGAGCGGATACCCGGAATGGTGCGGAAGATCTCGGCAGTAGACCGAGGTGCGGCCTGTTGCACCTGTTGGACATCTAATGAAGTGATCGACACGCTTGAGCGGACTTTCGAACGTGGATTGACCACACCGGTAATCACGACATCGTCAAGCGACGTTGCCTCATCCTGAAGGGTAAAATCTTCGGTGCGATCGGATGTGAGGTCAAACGAACGCTCCTGTGTTTTCGATCCGACATACGATACGCTGACCGTTGTCGCACCTGGTTTCAGTCCTGACAGCTTGTAACGTCCGTCTGCATCTGAAACCGTACTGGCGCCCTGTGCCTTTACATTGGCACCTGCCAGCGGCATCCCCTGGCCATCATTCACCGTTCCGCTGACCGACAGGCCCTGTGCGACGGCTACCTGAACCAGGAGTAAGGCCATCCATAGGCCCACTCTTTTGAGTAATTGGGTAGAGTTTTTCATTTTCGGTTTTGATTAATTAATTTGCATGCCGAAGTTAAAAGCCTGTTAACTAAAATATCGGCTTACACAACCGAAATCGTTTTCGAAATCACCGAAATCGTTTTCGATTTTTCTGAACTACTTCGTCCGGACCATGAAAGAAACCACATTAAAGGAAATCGCCGAGCAGCTTGGCATCTCGGTCACGACGGTGTCGAAAGCGCTGAAAGGGTATCCGGACGTCAGCCCCAAAACGCGGAAAGCGGTGATGGAACTGGCCGAAAAATGGCACTACCAACCCAATAGTTTTGCGGTGAACCTGCGCACGCGGGAGTCGCGAACAATCGGACTCATCATCCCCGAGGTAGCGCACCACTTCTTCTCGAACGTCATCGATGGTATCATCGGGCAAGCCGAACAACACGGCTATCTCGTTATCATCCTGCAATCGAATGAGTCACTCGAACTCGAAAAGAAACAAGTAGCGCTACTGATGCAAAAACGGGTCGATGGCATCCTGATGTCGCTGTCAAACGAATCGAACGACGACGATCACCTAAGGGAAATTGTCGCGCGGGGCATTCCCTTCGTGCAGTTTGACAAGATTTCAAAACTGATTCCATCTTCCAAAGTCATCATCGACGACCGTGCCGCTGCTGCCTCCGCCGTGCAACATCTCATCGACAAAGGCTGCCGCCGGATTGCCCACATCCGCGGACCGGTGAACCCTCAGAACGCCATCGATCGGTTTATGGGATATAAAAAGGCGTTGCAGGACAATGGTATCGCTTTTGACCCCTCGCTGGTATATACCTGTGAACGGGTGACCTTCGAAGAGGGACGTGCGTTCGCTGCCCGGATCGTAGACGAGCATCCGGATGTAGACGGATTGTTCGCCATTACCGACCTGGTAGCCGTCGGCGCCCTTGACCTATTCAACGAGCGGAAGGTCGCCGTACCCGAACGCATCGCCGTTATCGGGTTTAGCAATTGGTTTATGTCGCAGGTCATCAATCCGTCGCTCAGTAGCATCGAGCAACCCGGTCGTGAGATCGGCGAAGCGGCCTTCGGCTTGCTGTTGGAAGAAATGACGGCTGCACGCGAGCAGACACGTCCGCAACCCCGGACGGTTTCGTTCCCGACGCGGGTGGTAGAGCGGAAGTCGACCCAACGCAACTGACGTTTCCTTCACCTAATTACAACTCGCTCATTTCCACTTTTCCCGCTATCTTTGCGCAAATTTTTCCCATGCAACCACTTGCCGCCTACCAGGACCTCTTCCAGCAACATCTTGACCAACAAACGCTGCCGGATAACCCGCGTGGACTCTACGAGCCTATTGCGTATATCATGGGGTTGGGTGGAAAGCGAATCCGGCCGGTGCTGACCCTCATGTCGGCGGAGCTTTTTGGAGCGGATGTGTCACATGCACTGCCCGCCGCAACCGCCGTAGAGGTGTTCCATAATTTCTCGTTGGTGCACGATGACATCATGGACCATGCGCCGTTGCGACGCGGACACGAAACCGTACACGAAAAATGGAACCTCAACACCGGCATCCTGTCGGGTGATGCCATGCTCATCCTCGCCTACCGGCACTTCGAAGCCTACGAACCTGCCGTATTCCGGGAGCTCGCGAAGCTGTTCAGCCAGACCGCCCTTGAGGTATGCGAAGGCCAGCAATGGGATGTGGATTTCGAAACGCGTGACGATGTCACCATTCCGGAATACCTCAAAATGATCGAATATAAAACAGCGGTCTTGCTGGGTGCCGCGCTTAAAATGGGTGGTATTGTGGCCACCACGTCCGACAAAAACAAGGAAGCCATCTACGATTTTGGCCGTAATCTAGGCATTGCGTTCCAATTGCAGGATGATTACCTCGACGCGTTTGGCGACGCCGCGACCTTCGGAAAACAGATCGGAGGCGACATCATCGAAAACAAAAAAACCTATCTCTACCTGAAGGCCCTAGAACAGGCGGCACCGACGGAACGTGAGGCGTTGCTGCAACTCTATTCAATCCATGCGCAAGACAACGCTGATAAGATTCGCTCGGTGAAAGAGATTTTTCTGTCCTCGCGGGCAGCGGAGGCCACATCACAGGCTATTCGCGACTATACGTACAAGGCCTTTTCTGTGCTTGAGGGAATGGATGTGCCGGAAGACCGGAAACCCATACTGCGCGCGTTCGGCGAAAAACTGATGGCACGCAGCGTATGAATTATCTGGCGCCACGCGATACCGACTCGCTACTTTCGGAGGCCGAGAAAGAAGCCCTTTATGCGAAGTTGCTCGAACAGCTTACTAAAGATTTTTCACTGGCAAACGAACCCATCGACTTTCCGAAAAGCACAACTCCTGCCGAACTGAAGGTACAGTTGCACGAACTCATCTACCGGATGCTGCACCACAAGTTTGCCGAGTATCTCAACCTGTTGTATATCATCGATGTGCCCGAGAAAGAGATCAAGGCGCTCGACGGATCGGATTTGATGCGCCTGGCGGAAGACGTCTCCTTTCTCATCCTCAAACGGGAATGGCAGAAAGTATGGTTCCGGAACCGTTGGTAAACGATCAGAAATACACCCTGACAAACGGCATGAAGGCATCGTTATAGACAAAACGATCCTTGTCAAAGAGGACGTTGTAGCGCACGCCGACCGTTACGTTACCGTTGTTGTATCCCAAACCAACATACAATGCTGTATTCCAAAAACGCTCGTTGGGCCGACCGGGATAATACTCATCGTCAAAAGTGTTGTTGACGCGCATTTGCTCCAGTTCTACAGACACCTGAACTTCCTCAACCGGACTCACGATACCGATGACACTGGCGCCGTACATCCACGACTTGTATTCATCCACCCGAACATGGCTAACCTGAAGTCCGGTGCCGACCGAAAAGTACTCGTTGAAACTATACAAGGCAGACGGCGCAACGAGAAGGTCGGTATAGCCCGAACCTACGCTTACCCCCAGGGAACCCCCGAAACGCACACGGTCCCAAAAGGCAGTATCCCCCTGCGCCCGCGCGGTTACAGACAGTAGCAAAATGATCCAATATGCAGCGGATCGAAGCAGCGGTAAAAAACGTAATGAAACCATTTGAATTAACGAAACATTGGCGGTATAAATGTAGAAAATTTGCAGCGGTTTGGGCGATTTGTTGTACTTTTGCCCTGCTATTTTAACAAACAGAGTCTCAGACTACTATTATGGACAGGTTTTCCTTCTTGAACGCCGCACACACCGAGTTTTTCGCCGATTTATACGAACAATACCTCCAGAATCCAGACAGCGTCGAGCCGAGCTGGCGGGCTTTTTTCCAGGGATTCGATTTCGGCGCGTCTGCCTATGGCGGTGTAAGTCCGGTGGTGCAAATGGCATCGGCTGCGTCAACGCAGGACTTCAGTGCCGTTTCGGATAAACTGCAAAAAGAGTTCAACGTATTGAAACTCATTGACGGCTATCGTACCCGTGGCCACTTGTTCACGAAAACGAATCCGGTGCGCGAGCGTCGCGTGTTTACCCCTTCGCTTGACCTTGAGAATTATGGTCTTTCGAAAGCCGACCTTCACACCGTGTTCGACGCCGCCAAGGTCATGTATCTGGAACCGTCGACCCTTGAGGAAATCCTGAAACACCTTGACCGTATTTACTGCCAGTCGATTGGTGTGGAGTATATGTATATCCGGAAACCGGAGGTCATCCAGTGGATCCAGCAACGGATTGGCGTCAACGACAACCGTCCGAAGTTTTCGGTAGACGAAAAGAAACACATCCTTTCCAAACTCAACGAGGCGGTTTCCTTTGAAAACTTCCTCCACACCAAATACGTCGGACAAAAGCGTTTCTCCCTCGAAGGAGGCGAATCGCTGATTCCGGGTGTCGATGCGATTATCGAAGCAGCGGCTGACAAAGGCGTTGAACAGTTCGTTATGGGTATGGCCCACCGCGGACGCCTTAACGTATTGGCCAATATCTTTGGAAAACCGACACAGGACATCTTCTCGGAATTTGACGGCAAAGACTATGACGACGACGCCCTTTTCGACGGCGACGTGAAATACCACCTTGGGCTCACGGCCGATCGCCAGACCAAAAGCGGCAAGAGCATCCAGATCAACCTGGCACCAAACCCTTCGCACCTCGAAACCGTGGGTGCTGTTATCGAAGGGATCACCCGTGCGAAGCAGGACCGTTATTTCCCGAATGACGCGAAAAAAGTTTTGCCGATTGCGGTGCACGGTGACGCAGCCGTAGCCGGACAGGGGATCGTATATGAAATCGTGCAGATGGCGCAACTCGACGGCTATAAGACCGGCGGCACCATCCATATCGTCATCAACAACCAGGTCGGGTTTACAACCAATTACCTCGACGCCCGTTCGTCTACCTATTGTACGGATGTGGCCAAGGTGACGCTTTCGCCGGTGTTGCACGTCAATGCCGATGATACCGAAGCGGTCGTTCACGCCATGCTTTTCGCGTTGGAGTACCGCATGGAATTCGGAAGCGATGTCTTCATCGACCTGTTGGGCTATCGTAAGTACGGCCACAACGAAGGCGACGAACCGCGTTTTACCCAACCCCAGTTATACAAAGCCATTGCCAAACACAAGAACCCACGTGACCTTTATGCCGACCAATTGATGGCAGCGGGCATCATCGACGGTTCGTATGTGAAAGGCCTGGAAGAAGAATACAAAGCGATGCTTGAGGAAAACCTTGAAGCCTCGCGCAAAAAAGACCTTACCATCATCACACCGTTCATGCGAAACGAATGGCAGGGCTTCCATCAGGCCGGACAGGAGGAGATGCTCGAGCATGTTGACACCTCGTTCCCAAAGGAAAAATTGGCCGATATTGCCAAAGTCATTACGGAATTGCCTTCTGACAAGAAGTTCATCAGCAAAATTTCGAAACTCATCGCCGACCGCCATACCATGTTCTTTGAAACGGACAAACTCGATTGGGCGATGGGTGAACTGCTCGCTTACGGCACGTTGCTGTCGGAAGGATACGATGTGCGGATCTCCGGACAGGATGTCGAGCGCGGCACCTTCTCGCACCGCCACGCCGTGGTGAAAGTAGAAGATTCCGAAGAGGAAGTAGTGCTGTTGCAGACGATTCCGGAAGCAAAAGGCAATTTCCACATTTACAATTCACTGCTGTCGGAATACGGCGTCGTAGCCTTTGATTATGGCTACGCGTTGGCCAGTCCGAACACGCTGACGATCTGGGAAGCGCAATTCGGCGACTTCTCGAACGGTGCCCAGATCATGATCGACCAATATATTTCGGCTGCGGAAGACAAGTGGAACAACCAAAACGGACTCGTGATGTTGTTGCCGCACGGTTATGAAGGACAGGGAGCGGAGCACTCATCGGCGCGTATGGAGCGTTACCTCCAGATGTGTGCCAACGAGAATATGTATATCGCCGACTGTACCACGCCGGCCAACTTCTACCATCTGTTGCGCCGCCAGATGAAGACGAAATTCCGCAAGCCGCTGATCGTCTTCACTCCGAAAAGTCTTTTGCGCCATCCGTTGGTCGTTTCCTCTGTGGATGAACTTGCAAACGGCCGTTTCCGTGAAACCATCGACGATACGACCGTCAACAAGGCCGACGTCAAAACATTGGTATTCTGTACCGGGAAATTCTATTACGATCTCTTAGCCGAGCGCGAGGCAAAAGAACGCAACGACGTGGCCCTGGTGCGGATTGAGCAATTGTTCCCGCTGCCGGTCGACCAACTGAAAGAAATCATCGCTTCTTACCCGAATGCCGACGACTACGTATGGGCACAGGAAGAGCCGCGCAACATGGGTGCCTACAGCTACATGCTGATGAATTTCAACCTTGTTAAATTCCGCGTTGCCTCGCTGAAAGCCTACAGCGCGCCGGCAGCCGGAAGTTACGCCCGTTCTAAAAAACGCCATGCGGCCGCGATTGCGATGGTATTCGACAAAAACCTGTTCAACTAAGTTACAAACAACATAAAGCCATACCCGAATGATCCTAGAAATGAAAGTACCATCACCGGGCGAATCGATCACCGAAGTGGAGATCGCGACCTGGTTGGTAAAAGACGGAGATTACGTTGAGAAAGACCAGGCCATCGCCGAGGTCGATTCAGATAAGGCCACCCTTGAGCTTCCGGCAGAAGCCAGCGGTATCATCACGCTGAAAGCCGAAGAAGGCGATGCCGTAAAAGTCGGACAAGTGGTCTGCCTGATCGACACCGACGCCGCAAAACCCGCTGGTGGTGCCGCACCTGCTGCAGAAGCACCGAAAGCGGAAGCGGCCCCTGTGGCAGCCGCGCCGGTAGCTGCAGCTCCTGTGAAAGAAGCCACTCCTGCACCGACGAGCTATGCGACGGGCACGGCGTCTCCGGCTGCTAAGAAAATACTCGATGAGAAAAATATCAACCCTGCGGAAGTGGTGGGCACCGGCAAAGACGGACGCGTCACGAAAGAAGATGCGGTGAATGCGACAGCTTCAATGGGAACCCCAACCGGTGGTAACCGCGGTTCACAGCGCACCAAGCTGTCGATGCTGCGCCGCAAGGTAGCCGAGCGTCTCGTGGCCGCAAAAAACGAGACCGCAATGCTAACGACGTTTAACGAAGTCAACATGACGCCTATCAACCTCATCCGTAATGAGTATAAGGATGCGTTCAAGGCGAAACACGGCGGACTCGGTCTTGGCTATATGTCGTTTTTCACCAAAGCCGTAACCCGTGCGTTGCAACTATATCCGGATGTGAACTCGATGATCGACGGCGATCAGAAAGTATCATTCGATTTCTGTGATATCTCCGTAGCCGTTTCAGGTCCGAAAGGACTCATGGTGCCGGTGGTTCGCAATGCCGAAAACCTGACATTCCGCGGTATCGAAGCCGAAATCAAGCGCCTGGCCATCCGGGCACGCGAGGGCCAGATAACCGTTGACGATATGACGGGTGGTACCTTCACGATCTCGAATGGTGGCGTTTTCGGTTCGATGTTATCAACACCGATCATCAACCCACCGCAATCAGGCATTCTGGGTATGCACAATATCATCGAGCGTCCGATTGCCGTAAACGGAAAAGTCGAAATCCATCCGATGATGTACGTCGCGCTTTCGTATGACCACCGCATCATCGACGGTCGCGAATCAGTAGGCTTCCTCGTTGCCGTAAAAGAAGGCTTGGAAAACCCGGGTGAGTTGTTGATGAACAACGATCCGAAACGCGCGTTGGAACTTTAATATTCGTTTCTTAGATAAAAAAATCCCGGTTTGGTGACCGGGATTTTTTATTGATAACCCTCGTCGCACGCGATACGGATAATAGACACATCCGAGCGAAGAAAGGACAAATCAAGTACACTGGTGTGGAGTAATCGTGTGAGGGCATTCTAAACCGTAAAGAAACACATTGTTCATGCCGCCAGAATAAATGCACTAATTCTTATTAAAAATACGGGCTTCGTTACGCTGTCCTTTGTCAACGCGTAAAAGATACGAGCCGGTCGCCAGGACAGAAACATCCAACATGACCGAGGATTGACCGCCTGAAGAAACTTCGCGTATTTTCTGTCCCGTAAGGGAATAAATCGAAACACGTTCAATTGCCTCACGGTCTTCAATTATGAGGTAGTCGCGGGCGGGGTTCGGATACATCCTCCAACTTGATTTTTCAGGCGCATTAACCGACAGGGCAGCTACGAACTCTGTCTGAAAAACGTTTGTGGCAATCGGAGGATTAAAATCGAAAAAGATGTGGGCCTGGTTGGGAATGATATCGCCTACTTGTAGCCCCGGAAACGGCTTCACTGAAAATGTGACCTGCCCTTTCCCTATACTCGTATCAGGTATAGAGGGCGGAAGATCGACATCCGGAAAAAGAAAACGCACTTTGTTGTCGGTACGCCCCATCGTAACGTAATGACTCGAACTGACCAACATGATGGTAGACGGATCCAGTTGGGGGTCGAGCAGGTCTTCGATGATCAGAAAACTCGCCGCGGCCGCACCGGTATTCTCATACCGCACAGTATAGTACAACCGTTCGTTATCGGCGAAAGTAGTCAATATGATTTTTTCGCCATGCGCCTCAGTAAGGTCGTTAGGGTCGTAGGAAGCAGAAATGGCTTCTTTCTTTTGGAATACGTTATCGTAGGCCGCTACGTCCTGTTCGAGTCCGACGGAAGCAAAAGCGCTCAGGTACTCGCCAATATCTACATCCGGAAGGGACGGCACTAGGTAGCACACCTGATACATGCGCACTTCATTTGGTTGTAATTCGTCAAACGGAATGTTTAACGTGTTTCCGTCGAAAGATGCTTCAACCGGAACAGAAGCAGGGTTGCCCAACTTGGCGTCCTTTACGAACGAGAGGATTGCCGTCGTAACCGCCGTTCCTTTGTTATGAAGCACAATGTGGTAGGTGTATAGAAAGCCCGGACGCGGAGCACTATCGGTTGTAATCGCAACCGACACGTCGGTAATGGGCGGTTCGAACAAAACGCCCGACACAGGGCTATGCACGGATGCAACCCCCTTTGCCGAAAGGAGGCCGCTTGCGAACAAAGCGAGGACTAATATTCGTAAAACCCGAATCTGCATACCCTTCTTTTAATGTCGTAACGGTGTGCCGTATGCCAAATATAACAAATTGGAAATACGAGTTTTAACAAAACGTAAGGTTTCTATGAAAAAACCTGCCTCAATTGGTGCAGATGTTATCAATTATCGCGATTCGTGATGTTTTTAAAACATCTGCGCCCAAAATAGTATGGCTACTTTGTCTCCTACTTCAAATACAGACAGTGGCCTGCGTAATCGATTATGGCTTCGCCTTCAAGCAGTACATCAGCGCCGATGATGCCATCAACCGGTCGGGACTTGTGCTCCCTCAATGCTGTGTTTACATGCGACATATCAAAGACCACCAGGTGGAAGTCGTCCGATTTCCAACGGCCCATCTTTAACGTATTGGACAACGCAATCTGGGTCGTCATCCCTACGGCACCGGCACCCGCCGCTTTGGTCTTTGATTGGGAGGCGTTGAGGAGGAACTTCCCTACGCTTTCAAAACCCACGCAACTGTTCGAAGCGCCGGTGTCAAGAATAAACGTGCCTTTGACACCGTTGATGCTGGCTTTGATTGACAGGTGCTGGGTGCGTGTCACCTTGAATGCAATCTTTCTGTAGCCTTTCCGGCGGAGGATATCACCCAGTTCCTTCATGCGCCAAAGGTACGACTCCAAATGAAAAAAGGCCGTCTATAGACAGCCTTCTTCCGGTATAATCACAAATGCAGGGTATGTATAAAACAGCGATAAATTCATTTACCCTACCTCGTATGACCATCTTAACTTTGTATTTTCGCGCCATGATTCTAACTGACACCCATACACACCTCAACAGCAAGCAGTTCGCAGCCGACCGCGACGATATGATGCAGCGGGCGATACAGGCCGGCGTCACCCGTTTTTTTGTTCCTTCGATTGATAAGTCGCGGACTGAATCGTTATACGACATCGAAGCGCGCTACCCCGGACAGGTCTTCTTAATGATGGGATTGCATCCGGTGTATGTAAAAGACGATTACGAAGAAGAATTGGCCTTTGTGGAAGCCGAACTCGCCCGCCGTCGGTTTGTAGCGGTCGGCGAGATTGGAATTGATATGTATTGGGACAAGTCGACGCTGCCCCTACAACAGGACGCTTTCCGACGGCAAATCCGGATGGCGAAACAATACGGCCTTCCCATTAATATCCATGGCCGCGATGCCTTCGACCCCATCTTTGAAATCCTTGAAGAGGAAAAAGGCGACGACCTACGGGGTGTTTTCCATTGTTTTTCCGGTAACCGACAACAGGCTGAACAGGCAATTTCGTATGGGATGAAACTCGGGATCGGAGGTGTTGTGACCTTCAAAAACGGACAAATCGATCAATTCCTGGCCGATATTTCCCTGTCAGACATCGTCCTGGAAACCGACGCGCCCTACCTGGCGCCTGTACCCTACCGGGGCAAACGGAACGAGACGGCCTATATCGTGCATGTGGCCGAAAAACTCGCAGCGCTGCACGGAACGACCGTTGCGGAAGTCGCCCGCATTACAACCGAAAATTCACGGGACGTCTACGGGATTTAACCCAAAAGCAACGGCAAATCGCGTTTTTTTTCGTTTTTTTGCTTTACCAAAACCGACACGATGCAGAAATTTGACGCCATCCGGCCATTTTATGATGCCGAGGTGAACGAAGCGTTGCAAAAAATTTCGGGGCACCCTATGATGAAGGCGTTGATGAACTTCACTTTCCCCGATTCACCCGACGAGGTTTGGAGAGACCAACTCGCGCGCACACACTCCATCCGTGATTTCCAATGCAACTTCATCTACAAGTCGGTCATGCAGGTGCTCAGCAAGACGTCGGAAGGGTTGAGTACGTCCGGTTTTGAGAAATTACAACCCAATACCTCCTACCTGTTCATATCAAATCACCGCGATATCATACTCGACACGTCGCTTTTGAATTGCAGCCTTTTCGATCACGGACTCGTCATGACGGCATCTGCCATCGGCGACAACCTCGTCAAAAAAGCGTTCCTGCATACACTCTCGCGATTGAATCGTAATTTTCTGGTGCTACGCGGCTTACCCCCCCGCGAACTGTTACAGGCCTCGAAACTGATGGCCGAATACATTGCGCAATTGCTGCTCCGCGAGAACCGATCGGTATGGATCGCCCAGCGCGAAGGACGCACCAAAGATGGCAACGACGCCACGCATCCGGGTGTGCTGAAAATGCTGGCGATGGGAGCAGAAGGCGACGCAATGTCGTATTTCCGGACGGTGCGCCTGGTGCCGGTTTCCATTTCGTATGAATACGATCCGACCGATGCCCTCAAAATGCCGCAGTTGAAGGCCGAAGCGAACAACGAGATCTACATTAAGGAAAAGAATGAAGACTTCCTGACGCTGATGAGTGGCATCATGGGGCAGAAAAAACGCATCCACATCCATGTGGGCGATGTGCTCGACGCCGAAATCGAACGCATTGCAGCCGGAAACGAGCATTCCAACACCCAGATACAATCGCTGGCACAGGCCATTGACGACTCGATCCGGGCGTCGTATAAGCTATGGCCGACGAACTTCATCGCCTACGACCTGTTGCATAAAACCGACCGCTTTGCCGACCGCTATAACGAAAAGGAAAAATCGCTGTTCGAACGACGGCTTGAAATCCGGATCGACGAAGAGAACCCGGATGATGTCGGACATTTCCTGGCGATGTATGCCAATCCGGTCATCAACCAAATGAAATACGGCGATGTCTAGGCCGCGGATACTGCTGGTCTATACCGGTGGCACCATCGGCATGATGAAAGACTTCGATACGGGTGCGCTGAAGGCGTTCAACTTCAAGAAGCTCCTACAACGCATTCCCGAAATCAAGCAACTCGACTGCGACATTGAGACCATCTCGTTCTCAGAACCCATCGATTCGTCGAATATGAATCCGGAACGCTGGGCGAAAATGGCCGACATCATCGACGGGAATTATGATGCCTTCGACGGCTTTGTAGTGCTCCACGGATCAGACACTATGTCGTATTCCGCATCCGCCCTCAGCTTCATGCTCGAGAACCTGACCAAACCCGTCGTGTTCACCGGTTCCCAACTTCCGATTGGCGATCTGCGCACCGACGCAAAGGAAAACCTGATCACGGCCATCCAAATTGCGTCGTTACAGGAAAAAGGCAAACCGGTGGTTAGCGAGGTGTGCCTCTACTTCGAATACAAACTCTACCGAGGCAACCGCACCACCAAGATTAATGCCGAGCACTTCAATGCGTTCTCCTCTCCGAATTACCCGCCCCTGGCCGAATCGGGCGTACACCTGAAGATGAACCGCGAGTGGTTCCTGCCTCGTCCGAAAGCGAAAAAGCCGATGGTGCACCGTGATATGTCGAGCGAAGTAGCCATCGTCAAAATGTTCCCGGGCATCAGCGAAGCCGTATTGTCCTCCATCCTATCCATACCCAACCTCAAAGGGGTGGTATTGGAGACCTACGGAGCGGGCAACGCCCCGACCGACACCTGGTTCCTTGACCTGCTGAAAAAAGCCATCAAAAGCGGCCTGCATATCGTCAACGTGACGCAATGTGCGGGTGGCAGTGTGAGTATGGGACATTATGAAACGAGTACATCCATGAAAAAAATCGGCGTGATTTCGGGCAAGGATATTACGACGGAAGCCGCCATTACCAAACTGATGTACCTGTTGGGACAGAACGTCTCGCATAGCGTGTTCAAGACGGTGTTCGAAACCCCGATCCGCGGCGAGATTTCCTAAAAACGGATGCGATGCAGGACCAGTCGTTCGCCAAAACCCGGTTAGCGCCTACTCCCAGTGGTTATCTTCATTTGGGCAATGCCTATTCGTTTCTGCTGACGGCAGCGCTGGCCAAACGACACGGCTCCAAAATCCTGCTTCGCATCGACGATATTGACCGGGGTCGCACGCGCGATGCGTATGTTACCGATATTTTCGATTCCCTTGCCTTCCTACAAGTAGAATGGGACGAAGGCCCTAAAACGGCGGCGGACTTCCACCAACACTTTTCACAACACCTGCGGATGCCGCTTTACAAAACCCTGTTACAACGATTGGTGGCGACGGGAAAGATCTATGCCTGTGCCTGTTCGCGTAAACAACTAACGGAGCAGGGAGGACACGATGCAGCGAACTGCCGCGCTCGAAAACTTTCATTGGATACACCCAACGTAGCCTGGCGGATTGACACCGATGACGCGGGCCCGATTTCGGTGCGGACGTTGGACGGCACCACCCGGATCGGCCACCTGGAGGCAGGCACCTCCGATTTCATCATCCGGAAACGCGACGGTGGTCCGGCCTACCAGATTGCGTCGTTGGCAGACGATTTGTTTTTTGGAGTCGACCTCATCGTGCGCGGCGATGACCTGTGGACGTCGACCCTATCGCAGCTTTTCCTGGCGCGACTGCTGGGCGAACAGGGTTTTCTGGATGCGACCTTCCACCATCATGGCTTATTGACAGATACTGAGAATCGGAAACTTTCGAAATCGGAAGGGGCTACTTCTTTACGTTTTCTAAGGACCAATGGACTTGATTATGAAGGAATTTTCGAGTTGACCAAAAAGGGATTGCCCAAAGATTCGTTAGGTTTGTACTAAACGAGGCTGTTTCCAATTATTCTCACGACACATGAAAAAGCTACTTACATCGGTTGTATCCACAGGACGAAAAAGAGGGTGCTGGGTCGCAACATTGGTCTTATTACTATCCTGCCAAAACCAGGATTTTTCCGCCTATAAAGAGGTGCTTAATGAGCTGAGAAAAACGAATTACACAGCCAACCCACGGTTTCGGGAAGGTTACATTATGGTCAATGTCAACAATAAAGCACCTATGTACTCCAAGGATTCAATTGCGTACCGAAATACCCTTCGCGCTTTTTATTCGTGCGATGTTGGACTGGTCCCGTACCTTACTACGTTTGAAAATGATCACGACGTCTTTCATGGGTGGATACCGCCCAAAGGCCCATCATGGTCTTCCCAATTAGACGCCCATGTGCCCCTATCAGACTCAAAGGCAGCGCTTGTACTTATCGACAACTTTCTTCGTGATGAAAACCGTGATACGCTGGTAACACCTCCTTATCTAGACCAATTACAATTCGAGGAGATACGTAATCTGAATACGTCGTCATTACAGAAAGCGCGCGCGGAATATAAAGACTACTTGCAGCGACGCGGATATGTCAGTCCGTAATAAGCAGGATTTTCTCAAAGATTCCGTAATATACCCGACGCCTTTTCAGGCGTGATATCGCGTTGCGTCTCCCCCAACATTTCATACCCGACCATGAACTTCTTAACCGTCGCCGACCGCAGTAACGGCGGATAGAAATGCATGTGGAAATGCCACTCCGGATGGGTTTCGCCGTCCGTTGGTGCCTGGTGTATGCCCGCCGAATAGGGAAATGACGTGCGAAACAAAGCATCGTATCGCATCGTGAGGTCTTTGATGATAGCGGCATACGAACCGACTTCCTGGTCGGTCATGTCTGTAATCCGTCCAAAGTGGCGTTTGCTGATAATCATTGTTTCGAAAGGCCAGGTCGCCCAGAAGGGTACCAGCGCCACGAAATGCCCGTTTTCGACGACGATGCGCTCGTTGGCGGCCAGCTCGTCTTTCAGGTAATCGGCCAACAGGCTGCGCCCCTCTTGTTTGAAATACGCCAGAAGATGATCCTGCGTGCGCTGTACCAGGGTAGGCAACGACGACTGCGCCCATATCTGTCCGTGCGGATGCGGGTTCGAACAACCCATTACCGCACCTTTGTTCTCAAAAATCTGCACGTAGCGGATGAAATCGCGGCTGCCCAAATCGGCATACTCGCGTTGCCAGGTGCGCACGACGCCTTCGATGGCGCTGACGTCCATATCGGGTAAGGTCAGGTCGTGGCGGGGCGAAAAACAGACGACCCGACACAGGCCCTGCTCGGGTTGGGCGCGGAAAAAACCGCTATCCGTCCCGCCGGTTACGGCATCCGGTTTCAAGGCGGCAAAGTCGTTATCGAAGACAAAACTGCCTTCGTAATCGGGGTTTACCTCGCCGTTCGCGCGTTCGTTCCCCGGACACAGGTAGCACGACGGATCGTGGTGGGGCCGCACTTCTTTAGTGGCAACCTCCTCCTGCCCTTGCCACGGTCGCTTGGCCCGATGGGGTGACACCAATACCCATTCGCCCAATAGCGGGTTGAAACGGCGGTGCGGGTGTTCGTGATGGTCAAATACGGTCATCGTCAGGCGATTTTAGGGGTCTTACACGCCATCGTACCATCGGCAATCTTGACTTTATAGGCTTCAAGCGCCACGCCGAACTTCTCTTTATAAGCGGTCGAAAGACGCCGGATAAGGTCGTTTTGTTTGTCTTTCCGTACGAGGTTGATCGAGCAGCCGCCAAAGCCGCCACCCATCATCCGGGCGCCGAGCACACCTTCTTCCGCGCGGACGGCCTCCACCAGAAAATCGAGTTCGTCGCAACTTACTTCATAGTCCTTTGAAAGTCCATCGTGCGTGGCGTTCATCAACGCGCCCAGACGGACGAAGTCGGATTGGTCAAGTGCAGCGACCGCTTCCCGCACCCGCTGGATTTCGTTCACCACGAAACGACAACGGCGGTAGATCACCTCTTCGAGTGCGTCTTGGGCTGCTTCCACCTGTTCGAGGGTCAGGTCGCGAAAGGTCGTGATGGCGGGATATCGTTGCTTCAAGACCGCAAATCCGGCCTCTACCTGTTGCCGGCGCACATTATAACCCGATGTGAGGTGGGTGTGTTTTACTTTGCTGTCGAGCAACAACAACGTATAATCACCGAAATCGGCCGTATGGTAATCATAGTCAAGTGTGGTGCAGTCGAGCCGGATCGCGTGGTTCTTCTTTCCGAAAACCGAGGCAAACTGATCCATGATACCACAGTTTACGCCCACAAAGGTATGTTCGGAACGTTGGCCCATCAGTGCGATTTCCTGTTGCGTGAGGCCGAGGTCGAACAATTCGTTGAGCGCATAGGCAAACCCACATTCGAGTGCCGCAGACGACGAGAGGCCGGCACCCATAGGTATGTTACTCGCAAACGCCATCTTAAACCCGCGAACGGGCAGCCCGCGCTCTTTGAATTGGGCCAATACACCCAGCAAGTAGTTGGCCCATGTTTTGTTTGACGGCACGACCGGGTCGTCTATCGAGAACAACAGCGTGTCGTTCAAATCGCCTGCAAAAAGGGTGCATTGGTCGCCATGGTGTTCGGATACTGCGAAGCATACATACTTGTTAATCGCCGCCGGTAAGACGAAACCATCGTTATAATCAACATGCTCTCCGATGATGTTGATACGGGCCGGCGACAGAAACATCCGCTGTGGTTCAGTATGGTAATGCGTCTCGAACAAGGCCGTGACCGCACGTGTGAGTTCCTTTTTTTTCATAGCGAGAAGGCTGTGTTATTCCGCGAAAGCGTCGAGTGCTTCGAGTGCGTTATGGTCGAAGTCCCACAGCGCCTGGTTTTCGGCCGCAGATCCTTCTGTCGACTGGTTGCCGTTCCACGCAATCCACTCGGTGCCCCAATACGCAAATCCGATACCCCATCGTGTGGTCTTGATGGTGCCTTTTAGCGAGTTCAGGTAGCTCTTTTGGCCATAGGGCGTTGCAGGAAATGCTGGAATCAATTGGTTTTCCAACCCTACAAGATTATTGGTCCAGTCGTTCCATCCCAACGTAAACGGATAGGCTGTTTCGGCTACGATCACCTTCTTCTGGTGGGCTGCACCAAGGGCATCAATGGTGTTTTTTACATCCGTCAGGCTCTTACCATGCCACACAGGATAATAGGATATTCCGATGTAATCAAAATCAATCGCCGCCGTTTTGTTGAAGAACCAGTCGGAACCCGTGAGTCCGGCGAAATGCAACATGATTTTCGTATTCGGTGCTTCGGCACGTATCGTGGTGGCAACCGCTTCGGTGAGGCCGAGGTACTGCGCCTCGTTTTGTGTCAAACGTCCCATAGGCCACAGGAAACCGTCGTTGGTTTCGTTTCCGATCTGGAAAATATCGGGTTGGATTTGGGTGAGGATATCCGAAGTATAGGCGGATACAGCCGTTTTCATCTGGTCAAAGGAAAAACTGTTCCACTCAGCCGGGATGGCCTGCTGACCCGGATCGGCCCAGGTATCGGAGAAGTGTACGGTAAGCCAGACCCTCATACCGGCGGCGCGGGCACGGGTGGCCATCGCTTTTACTTCGGCCATAGTGGAATGCCCCGATGCCGGGTTCTTCCATAGACGGAGCCGGACGTAGTTGCAACCGGCCTCAGCCAGCGTTGTTACTACATCTTGTGGCTGTCCGTCTTTGTAAAACGCATTGCCTCCGGCTTCAATCTCGGGGAGGAATGAAATATCGGCAGCGCGAATAAAGGAAGGTTCTGGATTGGGATTTTGATTCGGTTCAGACTCACTGCTCGAACACGAAAGCAATACAAATGCGGCGCCCAAAAGGCTTACCATCAGTTTTTTCATAGCGGTTGAATTTTATAGATTGTTTTCTGGAAATAGCGTTCGTCTTTCCGCAGTACCGTCGACGGAAAATGCGGATGGTTCGGTGCATCTGGGAAATGCTGCGTCTCGAAGCAGATGCCACTGTGCGGATGATAGCCGGCCTTCTCCTTACCCGCCAAGAGTCCGAAACAATTACCCCCAACATAAATATGAACGCCGGGCTGGTCGGTATAGACGAGCAATTGCAATTGACTTTCCGGACTGAAAAGCGTGGCCGCCGGTCGGGACGGATCGTCGAGTACGAAGGTCGTATCGATGGCTTCCGGACAGTTTTTCGGGGAGGTGAAGTCGAACGGACAATGATCCAACTTCAGGATGCGGCCGGTTGGGATGTTCTCTTCATCGGCTTCGAGTTTACGGGTCGAATTGACCATCATCTGTTGTTGGCGGACGTCGCCCGTGTGGCCATCGAGGTTGAAATAACTGTGATGGGTGAGGTTCACGAACGTATCGGCATCCGATGTGGCTTCATATTCAATGATGAATTCGTCTTGTTCTGTCAGGGTGTAGGTAACGTTAACCGTAACCTCGCCCGGGAAGCCCATATCCCCATCCAGACTCACATGCTGCAAGCGAATGGAGGGGTTATCGCCGTCATGGAAGGAGACCAACGACCAAATGCGACCGCTCCAGCCCTTCTTGCCACCGTGCAGGCAATGCCCGTTGTTGTTGCGAGACAGCCGAACGCGGTGACCTTCCCACTCAAACTCACCAAATGCGATCCGACCGGCATATCGTCCGACTATAGCCCCCATGTACGGAGCAGCGGGTAGCCGGAAAGAAGCGGCGTAGTCGGCGACGTCATCGAAACCAAGTACGATATCACGAACCCTACCGGTTCCGTCTGAAATCCGAAACGAGGTGACGGTCGCGCCGTAGTCGGTGACATCTAATTCCGTCCCACGTGCATTCCGCAGCGTATACAAACGGGACGCATGACCCTGCGGGGTAAACCCGAACGAGCGGATGTGGACATTTTGGGAGAAACGGGAAATATTCGTCAGTTCCATGGATGAAGCGTTCACCACCAAAAGTAAAAAAGTCGCAGACGATGCCATACCTGTACCTACCAGTTTTGTATCTTGCGGCGCTAAAATGACGTTATGGGCTTTATCACCATCCAGGAAAATTCGGGTGTTCCGAAGTACCGGCAGATCATCGCATCGGTCGAACAGGCCATCCGCGACGGACGACTTTCGAAGGGCGACCGGTTGCCTTCTGTAAACAAAGTCTGCCTGGGGTTCGGTTTGTCACGCGACACCGTCCTCTTGGCATACGACGAGCTAAAGAAGCGTGGCATCCTCTTCGCCCATCCGGGAAAGGGTTATTACGTGAAAAGCACGGGCGTCAGCATACAACGGAAAGTATTCCTGTTGTTCGATGAACTCAATAGTTTCAAGGAAGATCTCTATAACAGTTTCCTTGAGCACATCGGACCGGAAATCCAGGTGGATATCTTCTTCCACCATTTTAATCCGCAGGTTTTTCGAAAACTGGTCGACGATGCGAAGGGGAACTACACCCATTACGTCGTCAACCCCTGTGAACTGGAGGTAGCGGAGGAAGTGCTGGCAACGCTACCGCCCGAAGATGTGTACCTGCTTGACCAGATACAGCCCAACCTCGGTCCGTATGCCGCGGCGTACCAACCGTTTGCGAAAGACATTTACGACGGACTCAAACAGGCGCATCCGCGTTTGTCGAAATACGGGAAGCTGATCCTGATTTTTCCTGATTTCCGCGAACCCCAGGGCATGTTGGAAGGCTTCCGCAACTTCTGCCGTGACATGGCCCTTCCGCACGATAGTATCCGTTCGTTTGACCAACGGAAGATCGTGCCCGGCGAGGTGTACGTGATTCCGAACGATCGCGACCTGGTGCGCGTTATCGAACGGGCGAAGGAACAGCGATTTGAAGCGGGGCGTGACTTCGGCATCATCTCCTACAACGAAACGCCGCTGAAAAAAGTAGTCGAAAAAGGCATCACGACGATCTCCACCGATTTTGAAGCCATGGGCCGTCTGATGGCGGGCATGATACTGAAAGGCGATAAGCGGCAGGTGCCGAATAAGAGCGGGCTGATACTGAGACATTCTCTGTAAATCGAAACTTCGGCGACGCACCTTTGGGAATCCCTTGCACAAAAAAAATCCGGACACTGGTAAACAGCATCCGGATTTTATTGTTTAGAAAAAAGCGGTTAGTTCTTTCTGAGGATAAGCTTTTTGGTGATCTCTTCCTGACCGAACTGGATTTTGATGTAATACACCCCATCCTCATGTCCGTCCATCTGCAATGTCGATTTCAGGGCAGTCGGCTTGAACTGGCTGATAAGCCTTCCGAGATTGTCGATTACTACGATAGTATCCGGCATACGATGACCCGCGTCAACGGTTACAGCACCATTGGTTGGGTTCGGATACAATGCGATGACGTTGGTATTGCCCGGTTGGTCTACACTCAAACTATCTACGGTGATGCATTCGCTCATGGTAGTGCATTCGCCCAGTGTCACAATCACCGCATATTGTCCGTTGGCTGTAGCCGTAAATGTCTGGCTTGTCTCTCCCGTAATGATGCCCGGTGATTCATCGCACGACATCCACTGATAGGTAGCGCCGTTCTGGTTGGCTGTAAGGCTCGCGCCGTCCTGCACCACCGTGTTGTCTACGGCAGGGATCGTTACAATAAAGCTGCTTTCCGCCGAACAAGTGCCGTTGTTTGCATATATATACACGGTCTGTGTTTCGCTGATGCTATCACCGGCCATGAGCAACGTTCCGCCTGCGTTAGCTTCCGTATAGTAGTTTCCTCCGGCTAAAGCTGGAAGGATGTAGCTGCCACAAGCCGTCACATCTTCGAAACTCTCGACAGTCAGAGCCGGCAGAACCATCACCACAAAACTACTTTCTGATGCACAGTCGCCATTGGTTGCGTAGAGATACACCGTCTGCGAGGTAGTGATTGCATCTCCTTCGATCAGCATCTCGCCCTGGCCATTGCTTTCGGTGTAGTAATTTCCGGTTGTTAAGGCAGGAAGCGTATACGCATCGCATACCGTCACATCACTCCTGTCTTCAACCGTTGGCGTTGGCGTGATGATCACGTCGAAACTGCTCTCCGCCGTACAATCACCTGTGGTCGCATAGATGTAGAGGGTTTGCGAAGCGGTAATCACGTCTCCGGCATTCAACATTACACCGGCCCCACTGGAAGCAGTGAAATAGTTTCCGTTGGCAAGGGATGGTAACACATAGCTGTCGCAAGCGGTAACGTCTTCGAAACTTTCGACGGTCGGCACTGGATTAATGGTAATCACAACGTCACTTTCAGCGGTACAAGTGGCAATAGCCCCTTCCACATAAAGATATACCGTTTGTGAAGTCGTTATGACATCACCTGCCTGCAGCATCGTTCCCGCGCCGCCTGGTGCCGTATAGTAATTCGCGTTTGACGTGAGTATCGGCAGCGTGTAGCTTCCGCACACGGTCACATCGGCAAGTTCATCGATTACCGCCGTTTCGGTGATGGTAACCACGAAGCTCGTTTGCGCTGTGCAATTGCCATTATCCGCGAATACATAAATCGTCTGGGTTGACGTGATCGCGTCGCCCGCCACCAACATCGTGCCCTGGCCGTCAGCGGCAGTGTAATAATTGCCGTTGGCCAGTTCCGGTAGTGTATAGCTTACACAGGCCGTGATGTCGGTCATGGTGCTCACGGCAGGCGTCGGATGCACCGTGATGGTCATCGTCGCCGGGGTGGCACATTGACCTGCGTCAGGGGTGAAGGTATAGGTGGTCGTTGTCGTGTTATCCAATGCTGGCGACCAGGCTCCGGTGATACCATTATCGGATGTCATTGGCAAGGCGAGAAGCGGATCTCCCGAGCAAATGGCTGCGACCTGCGTGAAAACAGGCGTTACATTCGGGGTGACGGTAATCGCCATCGTGGTCGTATCGGCACACTGACCCGCATCAGGCGTAAATGTATACGTCGTAGTAGCGGTATTATCCAACGCCGGTGACCAGGTTCCCATGATACCATTCTCCGACGTTGACGGCAGCGCAAGTGTCGCACCTGCACAGATCGCCTCCACCTGAGTAAAGGCAGGCATTACGATTGGATTGACGGTAATCGTCATAGTAGCCGTATCGGCACACTGACCCGCATCAGGTGTAAATGTATACGTAGTGGTAGCGGTGTTATCCAACGCCGGTGACCACGTTCCCGTAATACCGTTGTTCGATGTTGTTGGAAGAGCAGACAAGCTCGCACCTGAACAGACTGCCTCAACTTGAGTAAAGGCAGGCGTTACGATTGGATTAACGGTAATGGTCATAGTCACCGTATCGGCACATTGACCCGCATCAGGTGTAAATGTATATGTAGTGGTAGCGGTGTTATCCAACGCTGGTGACCATGTTCCTGTAATAGCGTTGTTCGATGTTGTTGGAAGAGCAGACAAGCTCGCACCGGAACAGATTGCCTCAACCTGGGTAAAGGCAGGCGTTACGATTGGATTGACGGTAATCGTCATAGTAGCCGTATCGGCACACTGACCCGCATCAGGCGTAAATGTATACGTAGTGGTAGCGGTGTTATCCAACGCCGGTGACCACGTTCCAATGATTCCGTTGTTCGATGTTGTCGGAAGAGCAGACAAGCTCGCTCCTGAACAGACTGCCTCAATCTGGGTAAAGGCAGGCGTTACGATTGGGTTGACGGTGATCGTCATAGTCGCCGTATCGGCGCACTGACCCGCATCAGGCGTAAATGTATACGTAGTGGTAGCGGTGTTATCCAACGCCGGTGACCACGTTCCAATGATTCCGTTGTTCGATGTTGTCGGAAGAGCAGACAAGCTAGCTCCTGAACAGATGGCCGCTACTTGCGTGAACGTCGGTGTCACGATTGGATTGACGGTGATCGTCATCGTCGTCGTGTTCGCGCACTGGTTAGCTGGTGGTGTAAACGTATACGTAGTCGTTGCGGTGTTATTCAACGCAGGTGACCAGGTTCCGGTAATGCCGTTATTCGAGGTGGTTGGCAATGCTGACAACGTCGTACCCGAACAGATGGCTGCCACCTGCGTGAACGTCGGTGTTACGATTGGGTTGACGGTGATCGTCATCGTCGTCGTGTTCGCACACTGGTTGGCTGCTGGCGTGAAGGTATAGGTAGTTGTCGCCGTATTGTTCAACGCCGGTGACCAGGTTCCCGTAATACTGTTATTGGAAGTCGTTGGCAAGGCCGATAACGTAGCGCCGGAACAAATCGCGGCTACCTGCGTGAACGTTGGCGTCACGATTGGGTTGACCGTGATGGTCATCGTCGTCGTGTTCGCACACTGGTTGGCAGAGGGTGTGAAGGTATAGGTAGTTGTCGCCGTATTGTTCAACGCCGGTGACCACGCTCCTGTAATACCGTTGTTAGATGTCGTTGGCAAGGCCGATAAGGTCGCGCCGGAACAAATGGCCGCTACTTGCGTGAACGTCGGGGTCACGATTGGGTTGACGGTGATCGTCATCGTCGTCGTGTTCGCACACTGGTTGGCACCTGGTGTAAAGGTATAGGTCGTAGTTGCGGTGTTGTTCAACGCCGGTGACCAGGTTCCGGTAATGCCGTTATTGGATGTCGTTGGCAAGGCCGATAAGGTCGCGCCGGAACAGATGGCCGCTACTTGCGTGAACGTCGGGGTCACGATTGGATTGACGGTGATCGTCATCGTTGTCGTGTTCGCGCACTGGTTGGCACCTGGTGTAAAGGTATAGGTCGTAG
>JAIXYI010000080.1 GCA_027490305.1 Flavobacteriaceae bacterium | reverse complement strand
GGAAAAGTAGCCGAAAATTACTCCGCTAACAAGCATTTTGCAAATCTTGAGTAAGGCAGGTGTTGTTTTTGAGTTAGTTACAACGCGTCTGACAAAATGCTTATATCGAACTCACGTTATTTAGAAAAGCAAGAAGTTACATCCTACATTGAGCGCCAGTCGTGTGTTCTGTACGTCGCCGTCGCCCTTATAGATATCGGTGAAACCACTCTGTCCGTCGAGTTGCACAAACATCCGAAGTCGGTCAGACACCGGAAATTTATAACCAATACCAAACGCCACACCGGCATCTGACGTTCGGAAATCATCCTTTAAATCCGCATCGTGGCTGGTTTCGCGACCACGCAGCAGGGTTGCATAATACAATCCGAAATCAAGGAACCAGGCATTGTCATCCCCAAAATGCCAAACGGCCGTGACGGGAATCGTGAGGTAGTCAAGATTAAAATCAGCGAGGTAGACGTTGTCGTCGACCCACCGGTAGTATCCTTCGTCAAATCCTTTACGATCATAGATAGCCCGTACTTTCAGGCCCCATTCGTTTGAAAAATAGTACTCCGCCGAATAACCGACGTTAAAGGAATAACTGGGGTCTTCCGAATAACTATTATTGGAAACCGTTGACTGGTTCCCTCCCAACTGCAGACCAAGTTCGAGGTTGCCTTTGCTCTGGGCCGACACCGAAGTGGTCACGGCCACGACCATCACCAAAAATAAGAATCTTTTCATGTCTGTTTTTTTCACAAACTTAACCGAATTTGCCTATTCAGGGACGGCAACAGGCGATTTTAACGAAGCATTTACAATCCGGAAAGGGCATCGATAAGGGCATCGACGTCTGAAGTGGTATTGTAGTGGCTAAACGAGATCCGAAGGCTGGGGCGCGCCAGTGTGGCTTCGTCGAGCATCTCGGCCAACACATGCGACGGGCGGGCACTACCCGATTGGCAGGCGCTTCCGCGCGAGACGGCGATTCCTTTCATATCAAGTGAGAAAAGCAGCAAAGGCGTCTTGCTCTCGGGAAGGGGAAGCGTCACGTTGAGGATGTTGTAAAACGTATCCGCGCCGTTCTGCACCGTTCCTGGAAATTGCGTTTTTAGACGTTCCCAGGCATAGCCTTTAAGACGGATAATCGCCTCCCGCTCGGCTGACAGGTGCTCAAGGCTCAACATCAAAGCGGTCGCCATACCGGCAACGTTGTGTACGGATTCCGTACCGGGGCGAAGTCCTTTCTCTTGTTCACCTCCATAAAACATGGCGTGCATCGCGGGACCTTTGCGAACGAACGCAAACCCCACGCCTTTCGGTCCGTGAAACTTATGCGCACTCGCCACAATGAAATCGACGGGCAACGACTGTAAATCCAGTTCGGTTTTACCGACCGACTGCACCGTATCCGAATGAAATAGCGCGTGGTGATTTCTGCAAAGTGTGCCGACCGCCTGTAGGTCGAGGATAACACCCGTTTCGTTGTTGACATGCATCAGCGAAACGAGCGTCGGAATGGGCTCGGCCAACAACGTCTCGAGTTCGCCCAGATCAATGCGACCGTCGACATCTACATCCAAAAAGTCAATGCGAAGGGCGCTATCCCGGCCAATTTGTTCGACAGCATGCAACACCGCGTGGTGCTCGACCCGGGTGGTAATAATACGCCGGATGCCAAGATCCCGGACGGCGCACATCAGTATCCAATTATTCGCTTCGGTGGCACCTGACGTAAAAATCAGTTCAGATGCCTGGCAATTGAGCGCTTTCGCAATGGATTTTCGGGAACGTTCCACCAAAGCCCTCGCGCCGCGGCCGAAACTGTGGGAAGACGACGGATTGCCGTATTCGGCTGATAAGACGGTCATCATTTCCGAAATCACTTCGGGCCGCAAGGGCGTGGTTGCCGCATTGTCGAGATATACATTTCCCATGGGCGCAAATTTAGCATTTTTTTGGGCCGTCGGTGCGGAAGCGGCTCAGTCGCTACGTGTTTTTTCGCTATTTTTGTGCCACTGAAGCTATCTGCATGAAAAAAGTTCTGGCCCTGGTGTTTATCGCGTTTTTTGCGCTGTCGTCTTGTGAGGATGGGGAAATACGCGTACAGTCGTTGGATTTCGGAGACGCCCAGGTGGACGCCTGCGACAACCGCGAAGACGCTGATTTCTTCCTTTATAAAGTATCCGGCAACCAGGCGATGATCGTTGTGATCCCAAAAGCAGAACTTATCAATGGCGTGTCCGATGAAACCTTCGACATCGACGGAAGCACCTATAAAGTCATTTACCGCTTATACGATGGCCCGGTTTCGGCTTCGACGATGTGTTCGTCCATCCCACCCTCCTCTCCGCAAGTGAAAGAGGAATGGGTAGCCACCGGCGGCGTGATCCGATTGGTCAACGGGGCGAATTTTCTGGAAGTGGAAGGCTCAACCGCGGTATTACCAGACGGCTACACCCACACCCTATCGTTTGAAAACATCACCTTCGATACCGGCGATGGCACGGTCACGTTCGACAATGAGGAAGCTTTGGCTTATGGCACTTACAAAACAGAAGAGTCAAACCTGGAATTGAGCACTTTCCGATGCGACAACGAAAACGGTTGTGTACTCGATCGATGCAATACCCGTATTTTCCGTTCTACACAGCGCCAGGCGTTGACGTTGGACTTTGACCAGGCGACATTTGATTACCTGTTTGCCAACGAAGTGACGGCCGAACCCAAAACAGCGTTGATCAACGGCACCAACACCATCAGCTATCGCGTTTTTAATGTAGGAATCAGTGCCGACAACCTCTGCGCTTCGACACTTCCGAGTGGCATAACAACCCTCGAAACGTGGGCAGGAAATGCCGGCGTAGACGGTGTAAGCGGGATTATTGAAGTGGAAACAACGACCGCCGGTGTCGGCAACTACATCCACAAAATCCGACTGAAAAATGTCATCTTCAGTCGAAATGGCTTTACCTTCAATTTCGGTCCTGACTACCTCATTGGGCAGATTGTGACCGGAAGCTGATTACTTTTGGGTAAACAGCACCTCAAGCGCGCCGCTTCCGTATTTCTGGTAATTCCCGTCGTGAAAACGTACGTTATCGTAGCGCGATAACAGAAACTCGAGTTCGGATCGCAAGACGCCATCCCCCACTCCGTGTATCAGCACGATTCTCGGTATGCGGTTGCGAATCGCAAATTCGATATGCCGTTTCGCCGTTTCGGTTTGCATGGTCAGGATATCGTGTGGTAGCAGTATGCGATGGTTTTTGACCAGTTTTTCGATGTGGAGATCGAACTCCGGCGGCGGGATATCACCGGTTCTCTTTTCGCGAACGACCGCTTTACGCCGTTCCGGTTCTTTTTCTTTCAGTATGCGCCCGATGCTCCCGATTTCTATTTTCAGTTCTCCGGCAGCGGGAATCAGTTCTTTTTCGTCGAGTATCATCGGAAAACCATCCGTCGTTTCGATGGTCACGTCGCGACCGGATACGGAAACGACCACACCGTTGACATCGTCGTTCAGTACGGATACGCGATCGCCTTTACTGAACCGGGTCATCTTTATCCGTGTTTTTAGAGGGAATCCGGGAGGCGACAGCCATCAATCCGAGTAGGAATACGGCGATAGACGGAATGACCACGAACAAGCGTGGCTTCGGTCCGGATTGTTCATAAAGCGCAATACTTCCGCTAATGAGAAGCACGATATAGAGGACGTTGGAGGGAATTCGCTTCATGTCGGAAAGGTACTAAAAAAACCGCCCTTTTGGGACGGTCTTTATGTTGGGATGTCTTACTTCTGTTATAGCGCACCAGAAATACCTGCCGCGACCATAAAGAAAATGAGTACAATATATAGGGCAATAAAGACAATTGTGAATATACCCACGAATTTATAGTGCGACTTAAGCGATCCGAGTGCATCGTTCAGCACCACGCTGTCATTCTCCTCGAAGGCACGCTTGATGCGACTGGAGAACTGGAAAAGATAGAAGAGCGGAAAAAAGTAAATCGCGGCTATTACAAGGTAAACCGCGCCCATTAACGCACCGCCAACCCCTCCGAAAGGTCCTGCGCCTGCACCCAAACTACCCATCGAGAACATAGCCAACGCGCCCAAAATCATAAAGCCCATAAAAATAAAGCCGATGATGCTAAGGAACATCGCCCATTTACCGGTGGCACGAAGAAAGGAACGACCCGCTTCGTTCAACTGCACGTCAAAATTATCAAAGGAACTGTTTTCCATAGTCTATAAAGTTGATTAGATCCCAAAAATACACGTTGGGATTATGTTGGCAAGGTTAGTGCCCGTCAACTTATCAACTAGTTTTCAAAAAGACGGAGCGTATCGGTGATGATACCAACGCATTCGAGCAACTGCTCTTCCGTCATGACCAAAGGCGGTGCAAACCGAATGATATTGCCGTGTGTGGGTTTTGCCAGCAATCCTTTTTCGGCCATTTTCAGGCAGATGTTCCAGGCAGTATCGCCTTCTTCTGAATCGTTGATGACGATGGCGTTGAGCAATCCTTTGCCCCTTACCAGACTGCAAATCTTGCTGTCGGCGATATATTCGTTTAGTTTCGAACGGAAAAGACGCCCGAGACGTTCCGCGTTATCGGCCAGTTTCTCGTCTTCTACTACCGTAAGGGCTGCCATTGCGACTGCCGCGGCGAGCGGATTACCTCCGAAAGTGGAACCGTGCTGCCCCGGTTTGATGACATCCATAATGGCATCGTCTGCGAGTACGGCTGATACCGGATACACACCCCCTGAAACCGCCTTGCCTAGCACAAGCAGGTCGGGTCGGACGTTTTCATGGTCGCAGGCAATACGACGTCCGGTGCGTGCGATGCCGGTTTGTACTTCATCCGCGATGAAAAGCGCCCCGTATTTTTCACATAATGCTTTTGCCGAAGAGAGATAACCGTCCGATGGTACGTAGACACCTGCTTCTCCCTGGATGGGCTCCACCAGGAAACCGGCTACGTTGCCAGAGGCCAGTGCCTGTTCGAGGGCTGGGATGTCGTCATACGGAATACGGATGAATCCTTCTGTATACGGACCGAAATTGCGACGGGCATTGGCGTCATTTGAAAACGAAATGATGGTAGTCGTACGTCCGTGGAAGTTGCCCTCACAAACCATGATCTTCGCCTGTTGTTCGGCTATTCCCTTCTTTTCATACGCCCATTTACGGCAAATCTTGATAGCTGTTTCAACTGCTTCTGCCCCGGTATTCATCGGGAGCATTTTATCGAACCCGAAATAGGAGGTGAGAAACTTCTCGTATACCCCCAATTTGTCGTTATAGAACGCACGAGAGGTAAGTGTCAGTTGCTGCGCCTGGCTGACGAGTGCTTCAATAATCCGCGGATGGCAATGCCCCTGGTTGACAGCGGAATAGGCCGATAGAAAATCGTAATACCGTTTTCCTTCCACATCCCATACGAACACACCCTGCCCTTTCGAAAGTACTACCGGTAAGGGATGGTAATTGTGGGCACCGTGGCGCTCTTCTAATTCGATGAGGGTTTCTGAGAGGGTCTGTTGGAGGACTGACATGAAATTGTATTTTTACTACTACGTTCTCAATTCCTTCTTAGCGGAGAGAAATCATCCGTAAACAGCGTAAAAATACATAGAAAAATGCAATATTCGTAAAAATCAACCGGTTTAACGCTTCTTTTTCGACAGTCGGAATAACGGTAATTCCATTATAAAGGTCGATCCTTTACCCTCTCCATCGCTCTGTGCAATCAGCGTTCCTTCAAAGCGGTTTACGATCTGGCGGCAAAGGTAAAGTCCGGTAGGCGATTGCCCATCCCCGGTTTTCGCCCGGAGTCGCTTAAAAATACTGCCCACATCATAAATGCCTTTTCCGTAATCCCGCACCATGATTGACATGAGTCCGTGTCGTCGGGCGACCACAAACTCAATTTTTCCGCCCACATCCGAAAACTTAGCGGCATTACCTACCAGGTCTACGAGTACATCAAACAGCAAATCGTCGTCTACTTTGAGGTAAAAGGAACGTTCGGGGAGGCTCATTGACAATTCAAGTTGTTTTGCCGTCAACATCGGTTCTACGGCGCGGCGGACCCGTTGCCCTACTTCGGCAAATTCTACCCGCCGGACGCGCACAACCTTTCGGGCCAGTTCCTCTTCTTTTCGCATCGTTTCGAGGAAGATATCTACCAGCGAGGCCATCCGGGCACCGGCTTCTGTAAGTCGATCGGCTACGTCGGCATGCTTGGGTCGTATGTCATCCCCTATCAAATTCAATGCGGATACCTCGGCGTGCATATTCGCGGATAACATCTCGATGACGCCCTGTCGTTGTAGCGTGGCATTGTCGGCTGATTGCACCACCGCACGGACGTCTTCTAATAAGGTTGCCATCTCGTCGCCTTCAAGCGAAGGGAAAGAGAGGGCTTCTTTCTTCTTGCGATACCCTTCCATAGATTGTGCCGCATATTGAATCGGATACAACAGCCGCCGTACCGCCGCCAACACCAGCAAAATCGCTAAGACCGCCATACCTACTGGCACGACAAGAAGCTCCCTTGGCCCTAACTGCGCATGTAATAGGTAAAAAAACGACATCGTGGCAAGGGCGGAAATGCCAACCCCGATGACGATGACAAATGCGAATTTTGAAAAGTAACTGTTGTGAAGCCAAGCGAACGAACTAAGCGTGCGGTATAGTCTCATCGATGTATCTTTTTACTATGACTTCGACAATATACGTATTTTACTACACCATGGTTTTAAACTCGGTTATCCGACCTATTTCGTCGATTAGCGGCAATCGCGTACTTTTGCCGGATGGGAAAACGAAGTGCCGACAGGCTCATTTTTGAAAATATCGCCGTAACCGATGCCGGCGCCAAAGGAGTATCGGTCGCCAAAGCCCCTGACGGACGGGTCATCTTCATCCCGAACGTCGTGCCGGGAGATATCGTTGACGTGCAGACCTTCCGGAAGCGCAAGGCGTATTATGAAGGAAAGGCCATCGCGATTCGGCAGGCTTCGCCCCATCGCACCGAACCGGTATGTGAGCATTTCGGCAGTTGCGGCGGCTGCAAATGGCAGAACATGACGTATGAGCGCCAGCTTTTCCACAAAGAAAATGAAGTGATCAACCACCTACGCCGGATTGGGAAAATCGAACTTCCGGAGTGCGAGCCGATTTTGGGGTCGAAGGAAACGTATTTCTATCGCAACAAAATGGAGTTCGCGTTCTCCAACGCCCGCTGGCTCACACCTGAGGAGATTGCATCCGGCGAAGAGGCGAACGACCGCGACGCGTTGGGCTTCCACATTCCACGTATGTGGGACAAAATACTCGACATCCGCAAATGCTGGCTCCAACCCGATCCGTCTAACGATATCCGTAACGGTTTGCGCGAATTTGCCCGAAACCACAACATTCCGTTCTTCGACCCGCGGAACCACGCCGGACTGTTGCGTACGCTCATGATCCGGACCGCGTCGACCGGTGAGGTCATGGTATTGATCCAGTTTTTTCAGGAAGATCGGGAGAAACGCGAGTTGGTACTTGACTACCTCGCCTCCACCTTTCCGCAGATTACGTCGCTGTTGTATGTCATCAACGGCAAAGCCAATGATACGATTTACGACCAGGAGGTACACCTATACACCGGTCGGGCATACATCCTTGAAGAAATGGAAGGCCTTTCCTTCAGCATCAACGCCAAGTCGTTCTATCAAACGAATCCGGCCCAGGCGTATGAGCTTTATAAAGTCGCCCGTGATTTTGCCGGTCTGACCGGAAATGAAGTAGTGTATGACCTTTACACCGGAACGGGCACCATTGCGCAGTTCGTATCGCGGAACGCCCGCAAGGTCGTAGGTGTTGAAGCCGTTCCGGAGGCGATTGCCGATGCATGGGAGAACGCCCGACGAAACGGCATCGAAAACTGCAGCTTCCATGTGGGCGATATGAAAAATGTGTTTAACGATGCATTTATTGCCGAACACGGTCGCCCCGACGTCATTATTACCGATCCGCCGCGGGATGGTATGCACCGGGATGTGGTGGAGCAAATCCTCAAGATCGCGCCTGAGAAAGTGGTGTATGTTTCGTGTAACTCCGCCACCCAGGCCCGCGACCTCGCCCTTATGGATGCGCACTACAAAGTGACGCGTGTGCGACCGGTTGACATGTTTCCGCAGACGCACCATGTCGAAAATGTCGTACTTTTGGAAAAACGATAGCCGATTGCCTATGAAAAAGCTCCCGGCGCTGCTGTTACTGGCTGCGCTTGCCCTTGTCTCATGCGAGAAAGATGATATTTGTGACGGAGGTGCGTCGAGTACGCCGCGTGTCGTGATTGAGTTTTTCGACATCGCCGACCCTTCCGAATCCAAAAACGTGATTGACCTGAAGGTGGTCGGAACCGGAATGGAGACACCGTTAGTATTCAATGAAACGGCTACCGACGACCGGCAATACCTGGCTAACACCAATAAAATTGCGGTACCACTCCGGACTACGGATGGGAATACGGAATACGCGTTCATTTTCAATGCCGACGCGACCGACCCTACCCAAACCTTTACCGATACGATCGACTTTAACTATATCACAAGTGAAGTGTATGTATCGCGGGCCTGTGGCTTCAAAAAGGAGTTCGATTTCCTACCGGGAACCGACCCCCTGATGCCACCGGTTATGTTGAACAACGACCCTAACGCCGGTTCCGGCTCCTGGATACAGGATATACGTGTCGTACAATACCACATCGAAGATGAAACGGAGACACACGTTTATATTATGTATTAGCCTTCTGCTGGCGGGAAGTATGGGTTTTGCCCAGGCGCCGCAAGCCGACAGCGTGCCGATCCGGAAAGACCGATATGGTCTTCGATTGGGTGTTGACGCCCTGAAACTGGCGCGGACTTTCTATGAGGAAGATTACCGCGGACTAGAACTGACGGGGGATTATCGCCTTACAAAGAAGTACTATGCCGCTGCGGAAGTCGGCAATGAAAGTAAAACTACGGTGGAAGACAACCTCAACTTCACGACCAAAGGCAGTTACGTGAAAATTGGGTTTGACTATAATGCGCACACCAACTGGCTCGATCTTGAAAACATGATCTACATCGGGTTGCGCTATGGTTTCAGTGCGTTTCGGCAGGAGTTGAACTCGTATCGCGTATACAACCCTAATCCGTATTGGGGTGAAGACGACGAATCAATTTCGGGCACCGAGTATAAAGGACTGACGGCGCATTGGGCGGAAGCCGTCGTAGGCATCAAGGCACAGGTCTTTAGGGATGTATTCGTGGGCTTCAGTTTCCGGATGAACCGTCTTCTTTCGAGCAAAGAACCAGACGGCTTCGAGAACTTACACATACCCGGATACAACCGCGTATACTCCGCAGAGTTCGGGGTAGGAATGAACTACACGGTTTCTTATTTCATCCCTCTTTACAAGAAGGACAAAGACAAGTCTAAGGCAGGGAAAAGCGACGGTAAAAAACCCAAAAAGGGAAACTGACGCTAATCCAAAAACACCAGGACCATACCGACTGCGGCCACCGCAAGGCAAAAGAACGCCAGCCCGAGTCGTCCTTCGAGGTCACGCATTCTGTTAATGTTTCGTAAAATAGTACGCATGTTGGGTGATTTGGGGGGTTACACAAAATGCTGTTGCGGTTTCACTTGGCTAAATTACGGTGCTAGGTTGGATTCACACCGCGTATTTCTACGTGATTTTCAGAACCTTTACCTAAAATTACAAAAAAATCAGTCGCGATAAACAGATTTTTTAACTTATTTTTTAGAGTAGTTCAAGGCCCTGGCGGAAGCTAATTGCCGAACTTGCAGTCTGTTTAGAGTATTCTTGCCTAATTACGAAAAAGACCATGAAGCCTATTTTTATTCTCTGTATGACATTTTTTTCACTCACTGCCGCATTCGGACAATTGGAGCCGGTTGGATATGTGGAAAACGGACAACAACTGCGAGGGTATTCGGCGCTTCCGGCGCGTGAAATACGCGAGAAAGCCGGCGTTTTGATTTTACCCGCCTGGATGGGAATTGATGACCACGCGAAAGAGGCGGCATTATCACTGGCTAAAATCGGATACCATGCCTTCGTGGCGGATATCTACGGAGAAGGGAAATACCCTAAAAACATGGAAGACGCCGGCAAAATGGCCGGTTACTATAAAAAGAACATCGGCGAGTACCACAAACGCATCCAGGCTGCGCTTGACCAATTGATCAAGGCCGGTGCGGACCCCAACCGCATCGTCGTTATCGGCTACTGCTTCGGCGGTACGGGCGCCATCGAAGCGGCCCGGATGAACATGGCGGTAAAGGGCGTCGTATCCTTCCACGGCGGCTTAGGTCGTGACACTGCGCGCGCCATCCAACCCATTGCACCAAAGCTACTTGTGCTGCACGGCGCCGACGACCCTTACGTGCCAGCGGCCGAAGTCACCGCGTTCCAACAGGAAATGCGCGACAGCAAGGCCGATTGGCAGATGATCTATTACGCCGGGGCCGTACACGCCTTCAGTGACCCGTATGCCGGCAGCGACAACTCGAGAGGAGCTGCTTATAATGCAAAGGCTGCGTCACGTTCGTGGGAACATATGTTGGTTTTCCTGAAAGAGGTCCTGAAATAACACCGGATTTTTGTAGTTTAGCGCAAACCACAGCTAACCGCATGTCAAAACATCCGCTACGTAAAGACAAGACCTGCCTGAACTGCCGGCATGTCGTGGAAAAACGTTATTGTCCGAATTGCGGACAGGAAAACACCGACACCCGAAAATCGTTCCATGAGCTCTTCGTCCACTTTTTCGAAGACCTGACGCATTATGAGAACTCCTTCTGGAAAACCATCCGGAACCTCTTGTTGCGTCCCTCCGCTCTCACAAAGGAATACCTATCGGGTAAACGGATGTCGTATCTGGCACCCGTTCGATTGTATATCTTCATCAGTTTCGTGACTTTCCTGACTATTGGGCTACTGCCGTCCGACGACGACCATGACCCCGTAATTAACGTAGGTTCTGAACAGACACCAAAGAAACCAAAAGAGGAAGTGCCCGCTGTAATGGGCGTCAACCTTGACAGCCTTGCGAAAAAGAAGAAGGCAGAAGCGCCTGAGGAAGAAGGACTTGTAGTAGGCGACTACGAATCCGTGCACGAGCTCGACTCCGCACAGGCAACGCTGCCGGAAGCGAAGAAACTGAATTGGATGGAGTACCGACTGGAACGAAGTTTTGCCGAGGTCAATACCTACAGGAAAAAACATCCCGAAGAATACGACCAGAAATTGGCCGAATCCATCCAACATAACATCCCGAAAGCTATCTTCCTCTATATGCCGCTTTTCGCCTTCGGACTCTGGGTCTTCCACGGAAAGAAACGCTGGTATTATTTCGACCACGGTATTTTTACCCTCCATTATTTCTCGTTCCTGCTGCTGACGTTTACGTTGGCGTCGGTTTTGATACAGTTGATCGGTTTACTTCCGGTCAGTTGGACGGAGGCCGTCAACATCATCCTGGCCTTTTTCCTGATGGGATGGTGGTTCTTCTATTTCTTCCGGTCACACCGTAAATTCTACGGCGAAAAACGCTGGGTCTCGCGATTGAAAGGTCTCGCACTTTTCTTCATCAACATTTTCCTGATTTCCTTCTTTATCTTAGGCCTGCTGATTTACAGCATGGTAAACATCCATTGATATGAAACGACTACTGCTATGTGGTGCCCTGTTCGCCACCGCACTTACCTTCGGGCAGAAAGACGCCCAGAAATATGCCAAAACCATTACCGCGGCCGAGCTGAAGGCACACCTGACGATCATCGCATCGGATGAAATGGAAGGGCGCGACACTGGGTCGGACGGACAAAAGAAAGCTGGGCGTTACCTGATTGAACAATATAAGAAAGAAGGCATTCCGGCGCCGAACGACGCCCCGGGTTACCTGCAGCCGGTGTCGGCCGACTATATGTATAAAGTAGGTGGCGAGCGCCTTCCCGATTCTGAGAACATCGTCGCGTTTATCGAAGGGTCCGAACTCCCCGGCGAAATTGTCGTGGTATCGGCGCACTACGACCATGTGGGTATGCGGAACGGCGTCGTGTATAACGGTGCCGATGACGATGGCACGGGAACCTCAACCCTGCTGGAAATCGCCCAGGCATTGCAGCAGGCGAAAAAAGACGGAAAAGGCCCAAAACGGTCGGTGTTGATTTTGCATTGTACGGGTGAGGAACACGGACTCTATGGCTCGCAATTCTACTCTGAACATCCGCTGTTTCCGCTGGAAAACACCGTAGCCGATGTCAATATCGATATGATCGGACGGCACGACGATGCGCACAATAAAAGCAGCGACTATATCTACGTGATCGGATCCGACTACCTGTCGACCGACCTTTATAACATCTGCGAAAAAGCCAACTATGGCAAGCTCGCCCTTGATTATACCTTCAACGACCGCCGCGACCCGAACCGCTTTTACTACCGTTCCGACCACTACAACTTCGGAAAGAACGGAGTGCCTTCGGTATTTTTGTTCACAGGTGTGCACGACGACTACCATGAACCCGGTGACGATGTCGAGAAAATCGAGTTCGAGGCGTTCGAAAAACGCGCGCGCTATGCGTTTGCTATCGTGTGGGAAATCGCCAACCGCGACGGTCGCCTGAAAATTGACCGCGACGGCAACGGCAACCCGAAGTAATTACAACCGTTCGTTCTTTATGACCTGCATCTTCCCGATCGGAATGGTGTCTGTACCGTCATGCGTAATGCGGACGCCCAATAGGTCAATGGGCAAACCGGCGGCACCGGTATCCGAGTGCTTGACTTCCCGCACCAGGTTTTCATAATCGTTGGGATGCACGACGATTGAATCGCCCGCGTCGATGCGGTGGGTGATGATGTAATCCCGCAGCACGGGAAAGGTGATGGAGTGGCCGATGGTGACAAGTGTAGACATAAGGTTATGATTTAGGATACCTTAAGGTACGACCCATCGAACGAAATCGGCAACGGTTTAGGATTTTGTTGGGAGGAAACACCTAAAAACGAAAAGCCCCGGATTTCTCCAGGGCTTCGGGGTGAATGATGGGTCTCGAACCCACGACCTTCGGAACCACAATCCGACGCTCTAACCAACTGAGCTACAATCACCGTGTTTTGCGAGGGCAAATATAGGTAAAAAATACAAAAATCAAACAGCGTAACGCAAAAAATCAGCCGAAAACAGGCGTACTTCCCTGTCGCTACACAACCTCCTGAACGTCAGTGGCAGCCTGCACAATGCTCACGATTACTATCCTCTCTCCATTCGCCTCTTGCTCCTTGATCCTCCTCCTCGATACTTGCTACTGGCTCCTTGCTCCTTCTCACTCACTTCAAATCACTCAACCGCTCCACCGCCACATACCGCTCTACCGTAAACCCTTCGGCATAGTCGGTACCGATCAGGCGGCCGAGGTCTTGCGCACGGAACCGCACGCCGTCAAGGAACGCCTTCGACGAGATCGCCGTTTCGGGTTCATCCGAATTCGGGTCATAGAACTGCGAGCCATACGCCAGCACCGATTCGATCTTCTTATCAATAAACCCGGAAATGTCGACCGCTACATCCGGCTCGATGTTTTTCCATTGCATATAGTGGTACACCACTTTTGGTCGCCACGCCTCCTGCGGCTGTCCGTCCTGCATAGTCTCTATCCGACGCAAGCCAGAAAGGAAACAGGCATCCGACGCCAACTTACTTCCTTTTCCGTGGTCGATGTGACGGTCGTCGATGGCGTTGCAAATCACGATATCCGGGCGGTATTTCCGCAGCACTTCTATGATTTTCCGCTGGTGGGCCTCGTCGTTCACAAAGAAGCCGTCGCGCATGCCGAGGTTTTCCCGCACCGCGAGTCCGAGCACTTCCGCCGCTTTCGCCGCTTCCTGGTCGCGGATGTCAGCCGTGCCTCTTGTACCGAGCTCGCCCCGCGTGAGGTCTACCACTCCTACTTTCTTCCCGGCGGCTATTTCTTTCGCCAGGGTGCCGCCACAGCCCAGTTCCACATCATCGGGATGCGCGCCAAATGCCAGTATGTCGAGTTTCATTGTCATTTTTATTTGGTTACAGCCAAAACGGCCGCCATCGTACCTGCCTTATTTACGGTTTCCTCCCACTCTTTGTCCGCATCGCTGTCGGCCGTAATACCGCCACCGATGAAGAGCTGTGCCTCCGTTTCCGTCCAGCGCAGGCACCGCAAATTTACAAACAAATCGGTTTGCCAGCCTACGTTGAGTTCACCATGAAAACCGGCATAATACTGTCGGTCGTATCCTTCTTCCTGCAAAATAAACGCCCGAGCCGCTTCTTTGGGTCGACCGCACACCGCCGGAGTCGGGTGCAATGCATATAGCAATTCTTTCAAATCCACGTCTTCGCCCAACGCCGCCAACACCATCGTCCGTATGTGTTCCAAACGACCCGCTTTCACCGTTTCGGTTTCTCCTTTCGAGACGCGTTTTGAAAAAGGCACTAGGGCTTCTTCGATCGCCTCGGTCACAAAGCGCTGTTCCTGTTGTTCTTTTTCGCCCCAATCCGCGGTAGTTCCCGCTACGCGCGTGCCCGCCAATGCCATGGTCGTGAGATAATGTCCCGACACATGCGCCAGTTGTTCCGCGAAAGCGCCCATCCAACATCCTGACAACGGATGCCACCACAAGTAGACAAAGGCCTCGGGATACGCATCGAGCATCCGAAGGAACACCGCGGTGAAATCGGTATCACGCACCGGCATCGCCTGCCTCCTCGACAATACGATTTTGTCAAAACGACCGTCGCGAATCGCCTCCACGCCTTTCCGCACCAGCGCCACATGCCGCTGTTGTGCCGTAGCGTCTTCTATTACCGTCTGCAATTCCCGCACAAACGGTCTGGGCTTCCAGGAAACGGAATGGCGCTCGGCATGCGCAGCCGGAATCCACAGGGGCACACCGTCAAAGGGTGCAAACACATACCCTGCGGCTGAAAAATCAACCGAATACGGCGTCGCATCCGTCTGGAAGAGCGCCTGCACCGTCTCGGCCTCCGGCTTGCGGTACACCACAAACGGACGCCCTTCTGCCTGGCATCGCAGCGCCTTACCAAGTAGTTCGTCCAGGTTCATCGGCGGCGCGGTAAGATCATATTCGTCAGTTTGCAAAGCGAAATCAACGCGCCGTGCTCATCCTCGATGCGGATCTCCCACAAATGCAGGCTACGTCCCTGGTGAACAATCCGCGCCGTGCCATATACCATCCCGTTTCGCTTGCTTTTCAGGTGATTGGCCGAAATCTCGATGCCCCGTACCTCCTGCACCTCCGGGTTGATGAACATCAGCGAGGCCGCACTGCCCACACTTTCCGCCAGCGCCACCGTCGCCCCGCCGTGCAGCAGGCCCATCGGTTGGTGCACCTGCGGGTTCACCGGCATGCTCGCCTTCAGGAAATCCTCACCCGCATCGATATACACGATTCCAAGGTGCTCCATCAGCGTATTCTTCGAAAAACGGTTGCACATTTCCAGTGCTTTTTCTTTGTCTATGGCCATACTAGGTATATTCTTTTTATTCGTTCCCCAGAACTCAAAATTCAAAAGTATTTGGGCGTGCCGGCGCCGTTCCAGTCGCAGTCGCAGTCACAGTCGCAGTTGTCGGCGCCGTCGGGCTGTCCGCTATAGCTTTGCTCCGTTGCACTTCGCTAATCCCGATAGCTATCGGGAGTCGCTTCCATCCCTCACGCATCCTTCTCCGCCCCACGCCTATTGGGCCTGCAAATTTACGAAACGCCTGGCTGAAATAACCCGGAGATTTTGCCGTTATCAGGGAAGTATTTGACAGTAAGGCAACCGGTTTTCGTATTTTCTCATAGCGTTTCCGGCCCGTTCCATTGTCAATTCTCCCTATATTTACCCAAAATTCCGTTGCATGCGTTCACTCTTACTGTTCCTGTCGGCCGCCGTTACGCTGGTTTTTGTTTCCTGTCGCTCCGACTTCGAGTTCAGTGCCTCTAATGGCAATTTGCGTTTTTCCCGCGATACCGTGTACCTCGACACCGTATTCCGCAATATAGGATCAAGTACCTACAACTTAAAAGTCTACAACCGCAGCGACGAGGATATTGCCATTCCCAACATCGGATTCCGCAAAGGCCAGGCGTCGAAATACCGCATGACCGTCGACGGACTCGTGGGCGACAACAACCGCAGTTTCGAAAATGTCGAACTCCTGGCCCATGATAGTCTTTACATCTTTATCGAAGTCACGGCCGACGTCGCCGATGCGAATCCAACCGATTTCCTATATACCGACCAGATCGTCTTCGACAGCGGCAGCACGCACGAGCAGACGGTCGAACTCGTCACCCTCATCCAAGACGCGTATTTCATTTACCCGGGCCGCAACGACGAAGGACTCTACACCGGCGTGCCCATCGGGGTCGACGCCAACGGAGAAGAACAATTGATATTGGGTCGTAGCCTCCAGCATGACCATCCCGAAAACGGCGACGAATTCACCTGGGGCAACGATAAACCCTATGTGATCTATGGCTTTGCCAGCGTGCCCGACGGCGAAAGCCTAACGATCCAGCCGGGTGCGCGGGTTCATTTCCATGCCGAATCAGGACTCATCGTGCAACCCGGCGGAAGCCTCAACATTGCCGGCGAATTGTCGCCGGAAGGCACCGAAGACAATGAAGTGATCTTTGAAGGCGACCGCCTTGAACCGCTCTATTCCGATGTGCCCGGACAGTGGGGATACGTTTACCTCCGTCAAGGCAGTGCGGCGCAGGTGCGTCACCTGACGTCAAAGAATGGCATTGCTGCCTTTGTGGTAGAGAAGGATGTGCCACTCGACATTACCGACTCTAAGATTTTCGATCATTCAAATTTCGGCATCCTGTCGCGCGGCGGCACCATTAATGGCCGTAACCTCGTCGTCAACAATGCAGGCCAGTATGCACTGGCATTGGTAGATGGCGGCAATTACCGTTTCAACCATTGCACGTTCAATAACGACTGGCCGTCGTCGCAGCAATCAACGGTATTGCTGAAGAACTATACTGAGGGTGAGAATGCCCAAACCTTCCCGATAGAACAGGCGAACTTTGACAACTGCATTATTTACGGCAGCAACCAGGTGGCGCTGGCACTCTACCTGACCGACGCTGACCAGCCCTTCCTGTTCAACCACTGCCTGATCCGTTTCAACAGCAGCCAGCTTGATGACCTGCCGGAATACGACTTCACTGGGCCGCATTACAACACCTGTATTATCGCGCCCAACAGCGTCCAAAACAAACCCGACTATAAAGACCGTGACAACAACGAACTCGTGATCGGTCAGGATTCGGCGGCCAAAGAGAAAGCCGATCCGGCCACTTCTGCCCTCCTCCCTCAGGACATCGACGGCAAATCGCGCCCTACACCACCGGCTACGGCTTCGGATATTGGGGCGTATCAGAGTGTGGTGTTTGAATAGTTTTGAGTTTTGAGTGTTGAGTTTTGAGTGAGACACTTGCTGGCACATCGGGACGTGTTGTAATCCGTTCACGATGAGCGAACATTAGGGTGTGGGGTTTCTTTCTCTCTCCGTTCTCGCTAACTAACTTTAAACCTTGCAGGTTTTACTTCGACTCCCTAACAGTAAACACGTCGTTCGGTACACCGATGTCTTCCGCCCCCCCATCTTCCGTTCCCCCAACTTTAACAATTTGTACGGTTTTCCCGTACCCAAATGTTCGGTAGATTTTGTAAGGGATGCATCCGCCCCTTCCCTGAAGGTAAAATACAAATTCCCGGCGACACCTTTTTACGGGAAACCCGCCGTTTTTGTTAAAAGTTGGTGGGAGGGTGAGGGTTCACGGTTCAGGGTTCAGGGTTCAGGGTTCAGGGTTCTGAGTTGAGAGTTGAGACCTAATTGCTAATTATCAATTCTCCATTATCAATTCTCCATTGTTCACTGTTCATTGTTCATCGTTCATTATTCATTCTCCTTGCCCATTCCTCCTCGCTTCCTTACCTTTGCACCACACAACTAAACCTTTTTCCATGATTCATTTCTTCCGGAACCAAGGCAACTTGGTGTATGCGGTTCAAACGCAGACCGGGCTTTCGGCTGAAGACACGACAAAATTGCAATGGCTGTTCGGCAACGCCGACCTGATAGAGAAATCCGCGCTGCCGGATTTTTTTGTTGGTCCACGTGCCGCAATGGTGACGCCGTGGAGTACAAACGCGGTAGAAATCACCCAAAACATGGGTATTTCAGGCATCATCCGCATTGAAGAATTCCAACCGGTAGCGTCTGACTTCACCGATTTCGATCCGATGTTGTCGCAGAAATACGACGGACTCCACCAGGATATCTACACCATCGCCATTACGCCGGAGCCGGTGTTAGAGATCGAGGACATCGCCGCGTTCGACCAGCAGGAAGGACTGGCCCTGAGCGCAGAAGAAATCGACTACCTGGAAAACCTGGCGAAAAAGCTGGGGCGCAAACTCACCGATTCAGAGGTTTTTGGCTTCTCACAGGTGAACTCCGAGCATTGCCGCCACAAAATCTTCAACGGCACTTTCGTCATCGATGGCGAAGAACAGCCGACTTCGCTTTTCAAACTCATCAAGAAAACATCCGCCGAGCATCCGAACGAGATCGTATCGGCCTATAAAGATAACGTCGCCTTTATCAAAGGCCCGAAAGTCGAGCAGTTCGCGCCCAAGTCCGCCGACCGTCCTGACTTCTATGAAAAAAAGGAATTCGAATCGGTGATTTCCCTAAAAGCCGAAACCCACAACTTCCCGACCACCGTCGAGCCGTTCAATGGTGCGGCTACGGGTTCGGGCGGTGAGATCCGTGACCGTCTGGCAGGCGGACAAGGGTCACTTCCGTTGGCAGGAACCGCCGTGTACATGACCGCCTATTCCCGTTTGGAGCAGGACCGTCCGTGGGAAAACGGCATGGAAGCCCGCAAATGGCTCTACCAAACACCCATCGACATCCTTATCAAGGCCTCGAATGGCGCGTCTGATTTCGGGAATAAGTTCGGACAACCGCTGATTACGGGTTCCGTATTAACCTTCGAACACCAGGAACACGGCCGACGTCTCGGCTATGATAAAGTCATCATGCAGGCGGGCGGTATTGGTTACGGAAAGGCCGATCAATCACAAAAGGCGACGCCGGCGGAAGGCGACAAGATCGTCATCCTCGGGGGCGAGAACTACCGCATCGGAATGGGTGGTGCCGCCGTGTCTTCAGCCGACACGGGCGCTTTCAGTTCGGGCATCGAACTCAACGCTATCCAGCGATCCAATCCGGAGATGCAGAAACGGGCGGCAAACGCCATACGTGCCTTTGTCGAAAGTGATGTCAATCCGATTGTTTCCATTCACGACCACGGTGCCGGCGGCCACCTCAACTGTCTGTCAGAATTGGTAGAAGCCACCGGTGGCAAGATCGACCTTGACCAGCTTCCGGTAGGCGACCCTACTCTTTCTGCTAAGGAAATCATCGGCAACGAATCGCAGGAACGTATGGGCCTCGTGATCGCCCCTGAAAACCTTGATATGTTGCGCCGCGTGGCCGAACGTGAACGGTCCCCTATGTATACCGTAGGTGAGGTTACGTCAGACCATCGTTTTACCTTCGAATCTAAAACGACGGGCGAAAAACCCATGGATTTCCAGTTGGAAGACCTTTTCGGCAGCTCGCCCAAAACCGTGATGACCGACCGAACCGTCGACCACGACTACGCGCCGATACACTATGATCCGGCCCGTTTCAACGACTACCTCGAACAGGTGCTCCGACTCGAAGCCGTCGCCTGTAAAGACTGGCTGACGAACAAAGTCGACCGTTGCGTAGGCGGACGCGTCGCCAAACAACAATGTGCAGGTCCGCTTCAACTTCCGCTGAACAACGTAGGCGTTATGGCGCTGGACTTCAACGGAAAAGAAGGCATCGCCACTTCCATAGGCCATGCGCCTGCGGCGGCGCTTATCGACCCGGTTTACGGCAGTCGGAACGCCATTGCAGAAGCGCTTACCAACATCGTCTGGGCGCCGTTGAAAAACGGTTTGTCAGGTGTGTCACTGTCTGCCAACTGGATGTGGCCGTGCAAAAACGAAGGTGAGGATGCCCGTCTATACGAAGCGGTAAAAGGCTGTTCCGACTTTGCCATCGAATTGGGGATCAACATCCCGACCGGTAAGGATTCGCTTTCGATGAAACAGAAGTATCCGGACGGTGATGTCATGGCACCGGGCACCGTAATCATTTCGGCGGCAGCCAACTGCATCGACCTGACGAAGGTAGTCGAGCCTGTCTTACAGAGAAACGGAGGGGCGATCTACTACCTGAACCTGTCGGGCGACGCCCATGCGTTAGGTGGTTCGTCGTTTGCGCAGGTACTGAATAAAATCGGGGACGAAGCGCCTACGGTGGTGGATGCGGCGCAATTCCGTACTGCTTTTGATACGCTACAGGAGGCCATTTCAAAGGGTTGGGTACAGGCCGGACACGATATCGGCAGCGGCGGACTCATCACTACCCTACTCGAAATGTGCTTCGCCGACCGCAACCTCGGTGCCGACCTCGACCTGACCGCCATTGGCGAAACCGACAGCATAAAGTTGTTGTTCTCAGAGAACATCGGCGTGGTGCTGCAGGCGGATGCGGCCATCGAAGGGCTTTTCGAAACTAGAGGCGTTCCGTTTGTGCGCGTGGGCCGACCTACCGAAAGCGACCTCGTTCATATTGTCAATGGCTACCAGAAATTCCCGCTTTCGGTCAGCCGTTTGCGCGATACCTGGTTCCGCACCTCCTACCTGCTCGACCAGCGACAGTCGGGTGAACAAAAAGCGAAAGAACGTTACGACAATTATAAAAACCAACCGCTGCAATTCCGTTTCCCAAGCCATTTTGACGGGCGGATTCCGGTGGTCGATTCCACACAACCCCGTCCGAAAGCCGCTATTATCCGTGAGAAAGGAAGTAATTCCGAGCGCGAAATGGCCCATGCCATGTACCTCGCCGGTTTTGATGTGAAAGACGTGCACATGACCGACCTCATCTCAGGCCGGGAAACGCTGGAAGATATCCGGTTTATCGGTGCCGTAGGTGGTTTCTCTAATTCGGACGTACTCGGATCGGCCAAAGGCTGGGCGGGTGCCTTCCTTTATAACGAAAAGGCCAAGGCCGCGCTGGAAGCCTTCTTCCGTCGCGAAGACACCCTTTCGGTAGGTATTTGCAACGGCTGCCAGTTGTTTGTGGAACTCGGGTTGCTGAACCCCGAACACGACCGCAAACCGTATATGTCGCACAACGACTCGCGTAAACACGAAAGTGGCTTCACGTCTGTCACGATACAGGAAAACAACTCGGTGATGTTGTCGACCCTCGCTGGCAGCACTCTCGGTGTCTGGATCTCGCACGGCGAAGGCAAATTCAACCTGCCACGCCCGGAACATGACTACAACATCGTCGCTAAATATGCCTATAACGGCTATCCGGCCAACCCGAACGGTTCGCACTTTGATGTCGCAATGATGAGCGATGCTACCGGTCGCCACCTCGTGATGATGCCGCACATCGAACGCTCGATCTTCCAATGGAACTGGGCGCACTACCCTGACGGACGCCACGATGCGGTGTCGCCATGGTTAGAGGCATTTGTGAATGCGCGGAAATGGATGGGGAATTTTGAGGGTTGAGTTTTGAGTGTTGAGTGTTGAGTTTTGAGTGGGGGGTCCTTCCCGCTGGACGTTTTGTCTTTTGGAGGGGAGTTGGGTTTTGGGTGTTGAGTTTTGGGTTTTGTGCTCGCTTGACGTGGCATTCTTAAGTTGAAGGTTTCGATAACTTCCGTCGATAACTGCGAGGGGTCGTAATTGACTAAAAGCTGGTTATCTGGTAGACGGGTGCTTTTTCGTACCTTCACAAATCGGGACACCCAGCCGGTTAGCTACACTATCCTACGTCATTAAAAGCATCCTGAATACCCTTATGAGCCTACGTCTCTTTACCCGGTCATGCCTGTTTTTTGTAGTGACCGCCATGGCCACCACGCTGCATGCACAATCCGCAAATCTAACCGTCAAAGACGTAAAATTCGAAAGCCAGGGCGTTACGTTGGCCGGTTCGCTCTTGCTGCCAAAAAACGCAGTAGCAGCGGTGGTGATCGTGCACGGCTCGGATCCGGTGAAAAGGGAAATGGCGTTCGCAGAACGATTGGCGCAGGAAGGCATCGCGGTATTGACCTACGACAAACGCGGTGTGGGCGAATCGGGCGGGGTGTATGTCGGCCCTTCGGTGGGTACCAATAACATCGACCCAGCCAACCTGACGTTATTGGCAGATGACGCAAGTGCGGCCGTGACCACCTTTCGCAACTACCTCCCCAACAAAAAAATCCCCATCGGATTGGTGGGCTTCAGCCAGGCCGGTTGGATCATCCCGATCGCGGCAAGCAAAAACCCGCTGGTAAAATTCATGGTGTTGTTTAGCGGGCCGACCATCACCACATTAGAACAACTCCGGTTCCAGTTTTACACCAACGGTGACGCTACCTTCTGGGACACCCACACAGAAGCCGAGGCCCGCGACCACGTTAAAAATGATCCTGACCGCTACCAATTTACACCTACCGATCCAAAGGCTTCGTTACAAAAACTCTCTATGCCCGGACTCTGGCTTTTCGGCGAAAAAGACCTACAGATTCCCGTAAAGCTTTGCATCGAGCATCTCAACACGCTAAAGGCACAGGGCAAACCGTTCGACTACACCCTATTCCCCGGGTTGGGGCACAACACGGCCTCTGATTCTGATAGCACACCGGTTGTGATTGCCATTCAATGGATGAAACAGAAAACAACAAAAAAGGAATAGTCGAAATACGGGCAGTGCCTCCCTTCTGAAACCGGCCATACAATACATTTCCATCTTGTTTATTGGTATATTTGGTACCTGCGGACAATCTCAAAAACGCGGCCATGAAAAAACACTTAGTCCTCCTGTTAATCCTTCTGACCGCCCCATCTTGGTGCCAAATAGTTATCCTGGACAAAGAAATAAAAGAACCCTCCTATTCGATGAAATATCCGTCGTCCTGGAAGCTGGACGAAACCGGTCGAAATGGTGCTAAATTTTATTTATTTAAATCTCCTCCATCCAGGTTTGCGAGCAATATCAATCTGGTCATCCAGAATTTGGAAGGCACCAATCTGGATTTAGGGTCTTATACGCAAATCTCTTTGAATCAAATTGACGCACATGGAGGCAAATTGTTTAGCAGCCAAACGAAATCCATACAAGATGTCGAATTCCAGGAAGTTATTTTCGAAGCGGCCTCTAACGGGTTTCAGTTGAAATGCCTTCAGTACTATTTCTTAAAAAATGACAAGGCATATTTGATAACCTTCACCGCAGCCCCCGATCAGTTCGATGGCTTACTGGAGGAAGTAAAAAAGATAATGAACACATTTACTATCCAGTAGGACCCGGATCCCGACTCGCCCCCTAACCGTTGCCAACCAACCATGCGACGATTCCTTACCTTACTGTTTTTACTTTGTTCACTTTTGTCTTTCGGACAGGCGAAACCGGAGGGAACTTATTGCAGTCCCCCTGACCTTTATGGCTACTGCCTGACTTTCAAAAGTGGTAGTTTGTTCGAATATAACTGGGCGAGCTGTACAGGTGCCGAAACAGGTAGGGGAACCTATGAAATTGAGAACAATCATTTGACACTGCATTTTATAAGCGATGACGCACCAAAAAAATCCTTTGAAATTAAGGACGCTAATTGCGGATCAAACGACCAGATAACGTTTACTTTTCTAATTGTTGAGGAGGAAACAAATGAACCCCTACCCTACGCGAATATCTCGTTGGCAGGATCACGCGATGACACGCCTGAAATTTTATCTGACTTAAATGGCAGCGCAACTCTCAGTTTAGAGAAAACCGATAAGGAAACTGAAATCAAAATATCGTTTTTGGGGTATAAAGCGGTTTCATTTAAAATAAATGCTGATAAGTGTAAGGACATCAAAATCAGTCTTGAAAATTCGTTTATCCACCGCATAGCAGATGGAACGGAACGGGAATACGTAATTAAAAAATCGTCCGGCAATACGCTAACGCTACGCCAAAGTGGGACTGACATAAGACTAACCAGACGGAGGAGGTAGCCGGGCTTTGTATGACCTTTGGGATGCGTATATCCTCACTGTCAACCCTGAACTCGATATTGCCTTAATCGGGAAGTTTTCCCTATCATCTGTCCTTTCCTCTCTCCTCTCTCCTCTCTCCTCTTTCTCCTCGCTCCTTGCTCCTACCCTTTTCTACCACTTACACCCCAAATCCGACCGAATTCGGACAAAGTCCGAAAAACTTGTTGCAACATCGTAACAGGCTGCTAAATTCGCGCCCATTGTATAACACAGGCGCGCGTTGCGCAGTCTTTTTTATGAATCAAAAGTCATGAGTAATCTCACTGAAAACCGGCTGAATACCACGATTTCAGCCACCGATCTCACCGCTATCAACACGGCCCTGGCGACCCTCCTGGCCAAGTTGCCGGCTGTTTCGCTGACCGATGACCAGCGGAAAAGTATGAAGAGCATCGACGTCGACAACAAAGTGTTTGCCGAAGATGCCATTTACCAAATCAATTCTAACGGAGCCGGGGTGATTCCGGCCTATGTATCGGCTTCCAGCATGCAGACCGACCTGGCCCTGTATGAGCAGGCCGACCAGATCAAGGCCACACTGAACGCTGTGATGCAACGCGTTGACGACATCCGACAGGTAACGGGCGATGAACTCTACACGGCGGCACTCACCAGCTACCGACTGTTTGAAAGCGCGAGCGCTGCGGGCATTCCGAACGCAAAAACCGGCTATGAGGCCTTGAAGGTACGTTTTGCCGGACAAGGGCGTAGGGCCGACAACGAAGTTTAAATCCGGAAGGCGTCCCGCGAGGTCGGGGCGCCTTTTTTTGGGCGCTTTCAGAACCCTACGATTTATAACAGTTTACAAATTAGTTACGTATTAATCTAAATTTTTACATCGGAAACTAAAAACTTTTAACCTACAGGTAAAATATTTAAACCTGTAGGTAAAATAATTACACCGATAACTAAAAAGTTTAAACCTACAGCTAAAATATTTACATCTCTACCTAAAATAATTTCATCTCAGACTAAAATATTTTCGTTCTACTCTAAAAATATTTTAGAAGCAGATAAAAACATTCACCATTCCTTTAGCATGATTTGATACGATTTTAAGAAAAGGTCAAGCACAACACGGTTTATGTCTCTTTCTATACCAATTATCTATAACCTCTATTTAATCATCGTAACACTTTCTACATTTTTATCACATTCAGCAACAGTATGAACGAACAACCCTCATACCCGTCTCTGGGCGCACTCATCAAAAGCGTCTTTCACAAACGCCGTATCCGCAAAAGTGCATTGTCACGTGTGCTCGGCGTTACACCCGCCACCATCACCAACATCCAAAAGGCGGAAACAATGGGCACCGAACGCCTGTGGTACCTGAGTATGGCCCTCCGACATAACTTCTTCGCCGATATTGCCGCGCACCTCCCCTCTGACTTCGCCACGAACGCCCCGCGCGATACCACGGCTACCGATCGAATAGCCGAGTTGGAAAGGGAAATCGACAAACTAAAAACCGAACTGGGCGTGTGGGAGAAAATCGGAAGAAAGGAGTTTTGAGGGTTGGGTTTTGAGTGTTGAGTGGGGGTTCCTTCTCGCTGGGCGTTTTGTCTTTTGGAGGGAGTTGGATTTTGGGTGTTGAGTTTTGGGTTTTGGATTGCCTATTGCGTTTATACCAGCCAGCCGGCACGAAGAGGTCTCCATTTCAATTATCAATTGTCAATTATCAATTGTCAATTTCTTTGGGGTATGGGGTTGGGTGGTTAGGTGGGCATAGAGCGTTTTAACTATCTGCCCTTTCCAATACCTAACTCTGATTTTAAACCAATTATGCCCTGTTAGTCATAGAATCGGTTTTCTAAAGATCGGGACGGTATATTCGTATATTTGGGAATTGTGTCCAATATTAAAAGGCGAACAAATGACTACACCAAAAAAATTCTGCTTTGTACTTATGCCATTTGATGAAGAATTTAACGACATTTATAAGTTAGGTATAAAGCAAAGTTGTATTGATGCGGGAGCATATTGTGAACGGGTTGATGAGCAAATATTTAATGAATCAATTTTAGACCGGATTTACAATCAAATCTCCAAAGCTGATATTGTGATTGCTGATATGACGGGCAGAAATCCCAATGTATTTTACGAAGTTGGATATGCTCATGCAATTGGAAAGAAAACTATTTTGTTGACAAAAAACTCTGCTGATATCCCTTTCGATCTAAAACACTATCCACACATAATCTATGACAATAAAATAACTTTTTTAAAAGATGAACTAACAACTCGTGTCAAATGGTTTATTGAAAATGACGCGTTATCCGAAACGATTCAAAACATTCAATTGGACATCTTTTTGAAAAATGATAGTTTAACCAAGCCAAACGTAGTCCATTTCGTAAAAAAAGGATCAGTTCCAGATTTAAATTTTTTGCTTCACAATAAGTCATTCGACACCCTTGCGCCCGGCGATTATAGAGTTGGCATTATCACAGATATAAATTATCCTAGTTTCCGATGGCCTTATACTTTAAAAACTATTGAACTTCCCGATGGAAGACTTCTTCATATGTATCCAATTATAGAAGATATTTTATATCCAAATGGTTATGTAGATTTTCAAGCCATACTTGAGCCTAAAGTCCTTAAGCGCGACGATACTATTTATAAAAATCCTGTTTTGACGTATCAAGAAGATCAGGAAATAACTCTTCGCGTGTTTTCTCCACATGGAACGAGAGACTATTTTCTAAAAATAGAATATCTAGATTAATCCTTCGTTCACAGCGGTTAATCGTCATTGTTGGTGTGATAAAACGACGTCGATTGGGCTACATCACTTCGCTTTGAGCAGAGGAGATGGACGAACTCTCCCTCTCAACGAACTTGGGTCAGCCTCCAATCAATTGCAATTTATGAGTCAAGAAGCTTATTCCGACCTAAAGTATCAAATCGAAAATTGTTTTGCCTCATCATTTTTAAGAGAAATGAAGATGATTGAAGAATCGTTGTCGATACTGAAAAAGAACTACTCCGAAATTGAAAGCCACTGTAACTTTCAGTCAACGCATTTGAGAAAGGACGCAAACATTGAAACAAAGAGACTTGTTCATAATTATTTAGCATCGGCAATGTCACTTGTAGATCACACCAGAATCTACATTAAATATTTCCATGGAGAAAATGAACTCAAGAGTTATAAAGACAATGTTCAAACAGTATTTGCCCAAAGTCCGCTTAGCTCCTTTATAAAAGATTTTAGGCAATATATCCAGCATTTTAGGCTACCCGAAATGACCTTCCAACAAAAGGCGTACAGTATAAAATCAAATATCACGCTAAGGATATCGACTGCAGAACTACTCAAATTCTCTGGATGGAAAACTGAATCAAAGAAGTTTCTCAGAACCAAACATCCAAGTTTCGATTTATTTGAAGTCTTGAATACATATCAAGAAAAAGTCGCCACTTTTTATATTTGGTTATTTAAAGAACAGAGCGACCATTTTGTGTCGGAATTTCTAGAACTGTCTAGTCTTGAAAAAAAACTCCAAGACCTTTATCTGCGTGATTTGGTTACCGACTTGGTTTTGAGTCGGATTGTGTCATTTCGAAATTTTGAGGATAAATTTCATCAAGCAACACGACGTAAATATTTTAACGAATTCAAAGAAATTAACGAATTGGACCGTATTGACCGAATTATGAAAATTATTGACATTAAGGCACCATTTAGTGCAGCTGTTCGAAATTGTATAGAATCTATCGTCATTTGACGAACAAAACTAATTGCGCCACAAAGTAAAATGTATATAGTAAAAAGTTGAACGGTGATCACTACATGGAAAAAAATAATACTCTTATAATAGTTGGTGCCGGAGCGGTAGAAAATGCTTGGTCGCCCATATTGTGTGCGTTCAAAAAAGTGATGGATAACGATGTTGATATTTACGGTGCTAATACACTATTTGCCAACTATATATATCTACTTAGGGCGTACTCGAAAATTCCCGTTGATAAAGCAAAAATGGCTTTGAAAGTGACGCTCAAAGACACGCTAACTTTAAAACGGGCAATCTGCGAGGAAATCAGCGTTGCGCAAGAATCTGGCCTATTAAAGCCGCGAAAGGAATTTGTGGAAATTCTTAGGAAAGTGGTTTCAGAGCCGAACTCCGGAATTGCACTGATTTCCACAAACTGGGATAATGTAATTGACCTGAAGGTCGCCGAGTTTTTTAGGCAGATGGAACTCAATACAGATATTAGGTGCGTTCATATCCATGGAAGCTTCGAATATGCCGAACATCTATATTTACCGTCAGAAACGACACAGGAGAATTATCGAACTAATGAAGAAAATAAGAACTTTGGACTTAACCATTTAATATCAATTAACTTACTAGCATCCGCGAGTAGAATAATACTCTACGGAATCTCATTGGACCCTTTAGATGCTGAGTTGTGTCAGAACCTATGTTCAGCCATTTTGACGAATAACCGCTTAAAAGAAATTGTCATAATTAATCCAAAGTTTAAAAAAATAAAGAGCAGGATAATGGCAATAAATATTCTCAAACGCGATATCAAAATCAGGTGCTTAAAACCTGAAGATATCACTCAATACCTATGAGTTCACGCGGCGAACAACACTACATTCTCCGAATTCGAATTTCCCTCCGCTTCACTTTAAATCCCCTCAAAACGTAAACCCCAAACTAAACGCCAAGCGGTTCCCATCGTCCCCATTGAATAACCCGATCTGGGCGCTGATGAGTTCCGAGCCGTTGAGGAAAAAGCCACCGCCGGCGGAAGTGTGCCATTGGCGGGAATGTTCGCCGTCGAGCCATACGCGGCCATAGTCGAAACCGGCGAAAAGGCCGTAACGGACGGGCAGTATTTCAGTTCGGACCTGGCGGAAACTATAGCGTAGGTCGGTGTTTTGGTAGAAGGATGATTTTCCGGTGAAGCGCTGGTTGCGGTAGCCGCGGAGGCCGTCTATGCCGCCGATGGAAGCCGCCTGGTACAACTCGTAGGCATTGTTGAAGTTGATTTTGGCCTTGAGTAGCGTCGCCAGCACCAGGTCGCCCGAAGGCAGCAGGCGGTGGTCGATGCTGAGGGTCGGTATGATATACGTAATGTCTTTCTGCGGGCCTTCCACCGACTTACGGAAACCACCCTCCAATGAGGCCATGATGCCGAGGGTTGGATAGGCTTTGTTGTCGACGTTCTCATAGCGGAAAAGGGCGTTCGCACCGACGAATGTCTTACTTTCAAATACATCGGGCTGACCGGCAAAGTACGTCTCTACCAGGCGTCCGGAGGTGTTTTCGATGGTAAAACGTTCGGCTGTGAGTCCGAGTTCGACGGTGGTGTCAAGGCGTCCGCGGCGCACGAGGCCCGGGCTCACATAGGCACTGCGAATCCGCACGCGGTTGTAATCCATCCCTCTTTCGTCATCCGGATTCTCGGAACGGTTGCCGTAGCCGAAAAAGTTGTTGGTGAAATTCGGGCTCTGTACACCTGCCCGCACCTGGAAATTGGTATCGCCAATGACATTCGCGACTTCCAGGCGGTAACTGGCCTCGAAGCCCCCGGTGGCGAAATACACATTGGCCCTGAGGGTGTGTTGCTCGCTGAAGGGGTTACGCTGGAAACCATACCGCGTGTAGGTGTCGGTCACGCCGATCTTGACGCCATCGTCGGGGTTGAACCCAATGGACGGAATGATTTGGTTGGTCGCCGTGCGTATTTTATACAGGTCGTACACGTTCACTTCATACGTATCGGTTCGAAGGATGCGGGCGTTCGTAGCCGTATTCTTCTCAGAGACGTAATCGTAGATCCGGATGTTTTTTGCATCGTCGACGTTATACGTGTCTTCATCTCGCCCGCCGATCATCCGGATACGGATGTCGTGGCTTTTGCCCGTGACTTCAAACCGGTCGGCACCGTCGAGTCCATACAACCAAATTTCTTTTGTCTGCTTCGCATCGGCGACGAGTTGCACCGCCGGAGTGGCACCTTCTGCTGCATTCGCGCGGCTAAGTGATACGGTTACATTACCTGACGGATCGCATGTGAGTCGAAACACATCCGCCTTCTCTGAACCCGTCACGACTTTTACCCGCGACACCACGTCGTAATAGCGTTTGGCAATTTCGGTCAAATGTGCGCGTCGTTCTTTCAACAGTTGTTTGAGCTGCGTCCTTGAATCGGTATCGGCACCTGCGGGCAGCGTTTCAAAAGCGCCCTCGATGACGTCATCGGTGAGGGCCTGTTGCAGCCGTTCGGCCTGCTGTTGCCAGACGGCCTCATCCGACGTGACGCAGAAAGCGACATCCAATGGGTAGGCCTCGCGGTTGAAGCCTTTTACATCCAATAGATTCCCTTCGTATTTCCGTAGTAGTTTCGCCGCAGGAATGAGCCGCACCGCTGCCCCCAGCAGAAAACCGTCTGACATACGCGAGAATGCTTGGTCGCGGTCGCGAGCCAGCGGTACGAACTTGGTTCCGTCGGGCTGTTTGACTTCCAGCCAGCGCCATTGGTCCTGGTGGCGGTCCCAGTCGCCGATGAGCATATCGAATAGTCGGGTGCGGATGTAGGTTTCTTCGTCAATGCGGCTTTTGCGGTCTTTCTGGATTTTCTCCAATACGTCATAGGTTCCGATGCTCTCGCCCGTGTAGCCACTCCCCTTTTCCATCCCGTCGGGGTCGCTGCGTTCTTCAAGCAGACAAAGCTCGTCGCCGAACTGGGCGTTGAACCGGCCCAACCGCGGCTGTTTCGGCACGTAGAGTATCCGCGGATGGAAGTGCGGCAATCCGGCGGCTTCGCTCAGTTCGCTGGCCACGATAGGCGCATAAGGATACGAGCCGGTGAAGACATCGTTGACGAGCGCTTCTACTTTGGTTCCGGATAGTTTGTCTTGTATGTACTGTTTTTTGAATACGCTCGACTGCAGGTATTGTGTCGCGCTTTTCCGCAAGGCCCGTATCACATATTCGCGGCCGGAGGACGACCTAAGAAACAACGAACGCGATTGGTTCCCGCCGCCCATACGGAACGGTTCGAGTCCACCCAAAAGGGTATCGAGGTGCGCGATATCGGCTTCGACGGGTTCTCCATACAGTTTGCGGAAACGTTCGCCCCACAGGAACCGATAGGTAGGCCCTTTCGTGGTCTCGTCCGTGGAATAGATCTGCGCTTTTACATTGGACAGAATCGGATGGGTGACCGCTTCGGTTGTTTGGGGTAACGGAGCCTCGAGGATGTTCTGCCGGAACAGGACTTCGTTTGTATCCGACTTAACGAATTCGAGGTCGACAGAGCCGTCTTCGCGGATGTCGAGCACGGCATACCCGGGTACGGCGGCGGCAAAGTCGGTGCCGACATTCTTTGGTACGGGCGACGATTTCGAACCTGCGCCGCTGACGATCTGCCTCAGGTTGTCTTTGGTGATGTATTGCAGGTTGTGTTCGTGTCCGGATACAAACACCACCCGGTCGTTCTGCTGGGCCGCAGCGGTGAGAAATTGCTGGAGCTCGCGGTAGTACTTATATTGCAGGTCAGCTTCATTCAGGCCGCTGGTGCGCCGCAGTACGGTGAAAAGCGAACCAATAACGGGCGCGGGCAGCAAGTGGCTTTTAGCGCCATAATAACCACCGTGCGGACCGTTGGTGAACATGGGGTGATGCAGGGCAACTATCGTTGTCTTTCCGCGGGCTTTGCGAATTTCATGCAGGAACTCCTCGACAAACCGTTTGCGGGTGTTGACGTCACAACCTTTGTTGATATCAGGGTCGTCGTTCCAATCGGTGAGGTACCATTGGCTGTCAACTACGATCACGACGACATCGTCTCCGACAGTAAAGGTAGTCAACGGGCAGCCATTAGAGGGCATGAAGGATTTGTTCCCTAACCGGTCTTCGATGAAGTCTTCCTCGCGGCGCAATCCTTTCACGCCGTTGCTATACCAGTCGTGGTTACCGGGGATGAACACCACTTTTCCTTTGAAATTCTTTACTGCATTGATCTGGGCATCGAGGCGGAACTCGGCCTGTTCGCGTTTCGGGTGCTCTTTTTTGGGCAGTCCGGCGGGATAGCAATTGTCGCCGAGGAACAACACCGTAGCCGGAAGCGTTTCCGCCTGTAGGGCCTGTGACATCCGGGTCAGGGCCGTCGGAGCGGCGCCGGGTTCGGCGTTACCGGCATCACCGATCAGGTAAAAACGGTGGGCGACCCTCACAGCATCGCTTGCGGTTGTTTTCTCCGCCATGGCCACAGGCGTTTGCTGAGCCGATGCACGCCCCACCAGGCACAAGGCCCAACCGACTGCTATAACAGAAAACGGTCTCATGCTACGCGGTGAGTTCTATAAGTTTGAGGACACCCTGGAGGACCATCGCGAGTGAAAGTCCGATGAAAAACACGTAAAGGGAGGCGCGGAGAAGGCGGTATTTCCGTTCGAGTCCCTGTGCCTGGTAGTAATAATCCCGGATCATGGAACCGTAGAGGTAATCGCGGTCACTGAGCATCTGCAGGAAGCCCCATTCGAAATCGCGGTAGCTCATGTTATGGAAGTTCCCGAAATAAAGCAGGTTGCCTTGTTTGTTCCGCACCTCATCCTCGGTGAAATTCCCCTGCGTTTTCACCGGCGTGATCGCCAGTACGGCAAAGATGATCGAGACGATGTTGACGCCGCCAAGCAGGAAAAACGGGATGTAGCGGACGAGGTTGTCTTCCTGGATAGTCCCCATACTGCCCCCTAAGATCAGCGAGAGGATGATGGAATTGACGGTAATCATGATATTGGCCTTTCCGTCGACCATCTGGTTGAGGGTGTAGTGGTTTCGGGAGATGTTCCGGAACAGGGTTTGGATTCCGCGGTCGTCACGGCCTTTGGCCTTACTGATTTCCTTTTTGAGTTGCTTGATTTCTTCTTCGGAAATGGCCAGTTCGCGTTCGATGGCGCGCGATTTCGTGTCTTCGATGTCTTTTCGTTCCTTCCGCAGGGATTTCGCGAGTTTGGCGAGTCCGGGTTCGATTTCCGCCTTCCCGAATTCGGTATGGATGTCGGAACGTTCCAATAGCGGCAGCAGGATGTCGTACCAGCTTTCCTTCGACAGGCTGAAGTCGCGGAGGATGATCTGCTCATAGAGGTTTTTCATCCGTTCGCGTCCGCCGTCGCCGGTGAAGTCCATGATCAGGGCATCCGACAGCACTTTTGATTCTGGCTTCTGTGCCTCGCCCGTGGGCAACGATTCGATGGCGATTTGCCGGGCTTTTTCGAGAACCCCTTCGTCGAGTCCGAACTTTTCCTGCAGCCTGGCCACCGTGGCGTCTACAAACTGAGATTCTTTTGAAAAATCGAGGTTGAACTGGTTGGCCTGCCCTTGTTCGATGTTAACGATGTAATTGGCAAGGTACAACGCGTCTTCGTCGAGGTCGTGCAGGCGGTCGTGCCGGAGGATGGTCTGGATATTCTTTTCCACACGGAAGAGCCGGTTGATATTGGTATACCGGTTGATGTCTGCGTGCTTATCTAAGATTTCAAACGCATACTCACGAACCTGGCTAATCGTGGTGTTTTGGGTGTCGGTTCTCACGGTCAGGAATTTAGTTTGCTTTGGGATGCGCGACGTGCCGTTCCCGCAGTGACACAAATATCGCATTTAATGGTGAGAGTTGGAGAAGGAGTTTTGGGGTTGAGGGTTGAGTGTTGAGTTTTGAGTGTTGAGTTTTGAGTGTTGAGTTTTGAGTTAGAGGGGTTCACGCGAGAAAATACAACTACCGGTTTGACTTTTTATAGGAAATGTACCCTTTAGTCAGAACAGGACAGGTTTTGTTTGACGTTTTCAGGACAGCGTTTATACTCACGTTAACTATGAACAATGAACTATGAACTATGATCGCTCATCCTT
>JAIXYI010000017.1 GCA_027490305.1 Flavobacteriaceae bacterium | reverse complement strand
TTTCTACATCAATAAATACAACAGAGCTGTTACTTAACTGATCAAAAGGTGTTGATAAAACTTCGGAAAAAATACCAGAACCATTATTTGTGTATAATTTTGTAAATCCAACACCACTTACACTTCCGGTTAAACCAGTAATAATAACATCTTTATCATTATCATTGTCAATATCTTCAAAAGCAAAACTGCCACCATTGCTAATTGGAAATGGACTCGTAGTTATTGAGAAAGTTCCGTTACCGTTGTTAATATACAAATTAGAAGTTCTTGTACCACCTCCAGTAGTTCCTGTTATATAAAGGTCGATAAAAGCATCATTATTCACATGAGCAAAACCTACAGACCCGCCAAAAACATTAACAAAAGGAGTTCCAGTTGCTTCGTTAAAATTACCAGAACCATCATTTAAATATAATGTTGTTTTAACGGGTCCACCTTTACCTGTAATCAATAAATCTTGGTCGTTATCATTATCAATATCGCTAAAGGCCATTGCACCTACATCAGCATCTTGAAAGGGAGTTGCGGGAACAAACAAAGATACCTCAATAGTTTGGGCTGATGAAAACCCAAATACTACTACCATTAAAAAAAGGATTGTTGCTTTCATAATTATCATAATTCAGTCAACCGAAATTACTACAGTGCATTCCATTTTATTTCACGCCTGGTTGTGAAAATGCGTTTTGGATATTATGAAAGAAAAATTATTTGCCTGATGCTTTAATAGCCTCTGTTATTAAAGAGATCTTTTTGTATTTGGATTCTTTAATGTCAAAATAAAGATACATTCGTCGTAGTGAGGAACCAATTCCATCCACACTCATAAATGCTTTTTCGGCAATCTCTTTGTTGGAGATATCGGGTTCTTTGAGCAAAATGTTAAGTACGTTCCAATCGGTGTCGTTTAATTTTTTATTAATTGAAAGCTCTATTTTTTCTCTTTGCAGTTCAAACTCATTAGAATTGACAAGTAAACTAGTTGTGTCATTATTTTTAAGTTGCTTTATTTCTTCTAATAATGCTATTCTTAATTTTTGATTTTGGACGCTTTTTTTTCTGAAGTAAAAAAGAAGTACAGAAATAATGACCAGACTTATTACAAGTATGACGAGTAACTTTATGAATTGATTTCTTTTTAAGTCTTTCTCTGATTGTTCGAATGACTGCTTGTTCTTTAAAAGTTTAATTTTGAACTCTTGATTAACAGCTTCTTTCATTAGCTCCAAATTGCTTTGGTCTCTTAATACGCTGTCATTATAAACAACATACTTATCATACATCTTATGTGAGAGCTCAATCTTATTTGATTTTTTGTAGCAGTTATATAACAAATTGTAAAGGCTCGCTTTCGTTTTTTTATCTATACTTTCGTCAATTATAGGAATTACTTCTTCTCCTAATTGAGTAGCTTTTTTGATATCTGATTCCAGATAGAGTTCCGCCAAAAAAATCTTATTTTGTATAATTCGTGTCGTGTTTTCAAGTCTCTGACTTAATGCTAAACCCCTATTTATACTAATGAATGCTTCGTCTTTTTTATGTATTTCGTGAAATGACTTTGCTAATAGATAATAACAATCGATGCTGGCAAATTGATCATTGCTTTCTTTAAATATTTTTAGTGCTTTTTCTAAATTTTGTATGGATTGTTTGTAATTTTTATTTTCAAAATCAGCGCCTCCCATGTATAAACTGATGTAGCCTATTTTGTCTTGCAGTTTTAGTTTTGTATATATTTTTAAAGATTTTTCAAAATAGTCTAATGCTATTTCATGGTTTTTTAAATCAAAATAAACCAAGCCTATATTACCTAAAACAGCAGCTTCTAATTTTTCTTCTTTAGCACTTTCGAAAATCTTTAAAGCGTAATTATAATATCTTATAGTTTCTACTAACTTACTTTGTGCCCTACAAATAGAAGCTAAGTTTGTATACAAACGAGCTAAAGCAACTTCATCATCTAACGTGATTTGAATTTTGATAGCTTCTCTAATGCTTTGCTCTGATTTTTTGATATTATCTTTAACATAAAAGGCATAGCTTTTTTCACTCAAAGCACTTATCAATTCGTTTTTATTGTTCTTTTTTCGAGCTAATTCTATATGAAAATCAGTTAGTTTAAGGACATAATCGGGTTGAGAAGACGTATTTTTTTTATAAAACTCATTTATAGCACTGAATCGGGTAGAATCCGGATTTTTTGAGTTTTCCCAAATTGTTTTTAAATCGACAGCGTTGTTTTGAGCAACAAAATGGGTTGTTGAAAAAATGAAAAGAAACACGATTTTAAGAAAAATATTTCTAACCATACTTTATTGTAATAGAGCTATGTTTTTTATGCGTTAGGTTTTCGAATTTTTCGATTTTCCTGTCAACAGACGGCTAACGTTTCGCGGCTCACACGCAGTTCGCCGGGTTTTGGAGCCGAGTATTCTCCGGCAGGACTAAAGTAGTAAAAAAACGGTGACTTGAATTTTCGACTTAACCCGCTCCATCGCATCTCTCAGAAAGTATGCTCCCCAAACGTCTCCGACTTTGCGGCAATATAAACAAGTCCTTCGTAGTCTTACAATCAAACCTATCACGTGAAACTCCACCCCAAACTCCTCCTCTACCTCACCCTCGCGTTTATCGCTGCTACCGTCGTGGGTACGTTGCTACATGAAGGTGGGCATTTTCTGATAGCGGAACTGCTGGGGCACGAGGCATCCGTGCATTACGGTTCTGTGTCTTTCGGCGATAGAGGCTCGGTTACCAACGACCATTCGTTTTTTATTTTGTTGGGTGGCGTAGTTTCTACCCTCGCCATCGGCACAACCGGGTTGATCCTGCTGTATGTGAACCGCCGTTCCTTTGCAAACGCCACGGCCCTCAGCGTACGGCAATGGGTGGCCGTATTCCTGTCACTTTTCTGGCTGCGGCAACTGTTCAATGGCTCATTTGGGCTATGGCGTTACCTCCATAAAGGCACCTTCCGCTCCCGCGGCGACGAATCCCGCATCGATCATTACCTGAATTGGCCCTATGGCACCACCCTCCTTCCTACTGCCGTCATCGGCCTGGTGGTACTGGCGGTGGTGTGCTTCGTGGTCGTACCCCGCGCCCAACGCGCCACCTTCCTCCTCGCCATGGCCCTCGGCTGCTCCGCCGGCTACTACTTATGGTTGGTCGAGTTCGGGGCGGTGTTACTGCCGTAAAAAGGCGGTCTACCACACGAACACCTTTCTATATCCGGTGTTACCATTTAGCAAAAAGACCTACAAGGTTGCCTAAACCTTGCAGGTCTGACATTCCTTCATCCGTGTCTACCGCTACACAAACACTTTTCTACATTTGGTTTTCCGCTCCAATTACCTCCCCTCTAAGAAGCCACTACCCGCCCGAAGCCTCATTATCTCATTTTCTAATTGTCTAATTCCCCTTCCCACCCACCCCCAACCCCTAGAACATAAGTTCCGGCTACCCATTCGCTAATTAACTCATTCGCTAATTCGCTAATTAACTCCCTATCTTTGCCCAAATTTCCCTTATGTCCTTCGAATCGTTTGCCCTTCCCAAGTCGCTACAGAAAGCCGTTGATGAACTGGGTCTCACTCAACCCACTCCCATACAAGAGCGCGCGTTTCCGGTAATCATGTCGGGCCGCGACGTCATGGGCATCGCCCAAACCGGCACAGGAAAAACCTTTGCTTATCTGCTGCCCCTGCTCAAGCAATACCGCTTTACGCCCACCCATACACCCAAGATCGTCATTTTGGTGCCTACCCGCGAACTCGTGGTACAGGTCGCCGATGAAGCCGCGAAACTGGCGCAGTATATGTCGGTGCGCATCCTCGGTATCTACGGAGGCGTGAACATCAACACCCAGAAAACCGCGGTCTACGAAGGCGTTGACCTGTTGGTCGGTACCCCCGGCCGCGTCATGGACCTCGCCCTTGACAACGTCATCCGCTTTGATGAAACGGCCAAGCTGGTCATCGACGAGTTCGACGAAATGCTCAACCTGGGCTTCCGTCCGCAACTGACGTCGATCCTGACGATGATGCGTTCGAAACGACAGAACATCCTGTTCTCAGCCACCATGACTGAGGAAGTCGATGAGATGCTGGATGAATACTTTGATTTCCCTGAAGAAGTCAGCCTCGCGCCTTCAGGCACGCCGCTTGAAAGCATCCGGCAGGTGATGTATGCCGTGCCGAACTTCAACACCAAAATCGCCCTGCTCGCGCATTTGCTCGAAACCGAACCCGATATGACGCGCCTGCTCGTCTTCCTCAACAACAAACGCATCGCCGATTTGCTGCACGAACGGCTGGAGGAACACTTCCCCGGACAATTCGGCCTTATCCACTCGAATAAATCGCAGAACTACCGCCTGAATACGATGGCGGATTTCCGAAACGGCAACATCCGGGGTATCATTACCACCGACGTTATGTCGCGCGGACTCGACATTCCGGCCATTACCCACGTGCTCAACTTTGACATCCCTGAAACACCCGAGTTGTATATCCACCGCATCGGCCGTACGGGGCGCGCGCAGGCAGAAGGCGTGGCGATTTCGTTCTTTACGCCTAAGGAAGAAGAAGCGAAAATCGAGGCGGAAATGCTGATGGATAAAGAAATCCCGACCCCTCCGCTACCGGAGGCTGTGGAAGTGTCGGACAAGCTGATGCCGTTTGAAAAAGAGCGGCAGAAGATCAAGAACCTCTCGAAGAAGGCACGTTCGGAAGACAGCGGCACGGCCTTCCACGAAAAAGCCACGCACAACAAAAAGGTGAACCTGGGCGGACCCGGCAAAACCAAGAAAAAAACCGGATCGGTCAACCGCGGACTCCTGAAAGCCCGGGCGGCAAAAAAGAAGAAAAAATAACGGATCGTTTACGGCACGAACACCAAACACACTGGCGAGCAGACCTTGATGGTGTTGCCGGTGTCGGTCAGGTCACCCGTGATGCGGTCGACCTTGAATACGGTGATGTTGCCCGTTTTTTGGTTCGCAACCAACAGGAAGTTTCCGTTGGGGTCAAACGCGAAGTTGCGCGGTCCTTCCCCTTTGGTCGGAATCCGTTTCCGGAACTGCGGCAGTCCGTCGGCTCCCAATGCAAAAATCGAAATATCGTTCGCCGAACCGCGGTTGGTGGCATAGAGGTAGCGTCCGTCGGGCGATACGTGGATGTCAGCCGCGCCAATCTGCCCCGTGAACCCCACCGGAACCACTGAATCTTCGCGCAGGCGTTTGAATACGCCGTTACGGTAGCTAAAGGTTGTAATGGTGCCGTCGAGTTCCTGTAGCAAATAGGCGAACTCCCCTTTCGGACTGAACGCCAGGTGACGGGGACCAGAGCCGGGTTTCACCGGAATGGCTTCCTGTAGCATAAGAATGCCTTTCTCGGCGACGGGATAATAACGATAGAGATAGATCTGGTCGGTGCCGAGGTCGTTCACCACTACATATTTGTGATCGGGCGTGAACTGCACCTGGTGGATATGCGCCTTTTCCTGACGCTGCGGGTTGGTGCCACGACCACGGTGCGGGATTACCTGTGCGGGCGCCGACAAGCTCCCATCGGGATTGCGACGGAAGACGGTGAGGCTACCGCCGGAGTAATTCGCCGTAATAACGTTTTTGTCATCGGCCAGGATATAACACGGATCGGCTCCGTTGGTCGGCTGGCTTCCCAGAAAACGGAAGGCCCCCGTCGTCTTATCAAAAGTGAAGGCGCTGGCTTTGCTGTCGGCGCCATTTTCGTTGACGCTATACACAAAACCGGCAGGGTCATAGGTGAGGAAACTCGGGTTCACCACACCCTGCGTCGACGAACGCTCTACGGCCGTGCCGCTGGTCGTATAATAGTCATACGCATAGATACCGTTGCTGTTGCATTCGTTGGTATAGGTGCCTACCAGGAGAGTGATTTTCTGGGCGGAGGCTGTCAGGGTGGAAACAGCAGCAAAAAGGGCGAAGAAGATACGTCGTTTCATGATGAATTCTCGGTTTCACGGGCCGAATTTACGGCAAGAAAAAAAGAAAAAAGTAGTATTTTTGACAAATTTAGTATGCTACCCAACGTCTGGTGTCCGTTATCGGATGCCCGACTAAAATCCACCGAAGTGCATTTCAAACATCCTGAGATACTTTACTTTCTTTTCCTGCTGCTCATCCCCATCCTGGTGCACCTCTTCCAGTTGCGCCGGTTTCGAAAAGAATATTTCACGAATGTGCGCTTTTTACAGCAACTGTCGGTACAAACCCGGAAGAGTTCGCAACTGAAGAAATGGCTGCTGTTGGCCACCCGCTGCCTATTATTAGCGGCTGTGGTCTTCGCCTTTGCCCAACCATTCTTTGAAGCGAAGGAAAAAAATACCAGTACGAACGAGTTGTTCATCCTCCTCGACAATTCCTATTCGATGCAGGCCAAAGGACAAAAAGGCGAACTGATGCGCCGCGTCATCGAAGACCTGCTGGCCCATACGCCCGAAGACCAGTCGTTTTCGCTGTTGACCAACACCGATGATTACTGGAATACCGACATCCGCTCGATCCGCCGCGACCTGCAGCAACTGCACTACTCGGCCCTGCCGTTTAGCCTTGAGGCGATGATGGCCCGGGTGAAAGCGCACCACAGTCCGTATAAGAAAGACATCCTCGTCATCACCGACGGCCACGGCATTACCAAGCGCGACCTCGAAAGCATTGACAAGAATGCCAATACGTATTTCATTGTGCCGGAGGCCGAACAGAAAAGCAACGTGTCGGTCGACAGCGTCTACGTCACGCAGGTGCTCGACAACTTCTACGAGATCGAAGTGGCGTTGTCGGCGCAGGGTACGATTGAACACGACATCCCTATTTCGCTTTTCGACAATGGCAGCCTGGTAGCCAAAACGCTGGTGCGGAAGGAACTGTCGGAGAAGACGCTGCGGTTCAACATCCCGAAGAAAGATTTCAACGGTTTTGTCGAGATCGAAGACAAAGGACTCGTTTACGACAACGCGCTCTATTTCGCCATCACCCAACCCAAACGGACGGCGGTGATGAGTATCGGCGACGACGCCAAAGCGGGTTTCCTGAAACGGATTTATACGGAAGATGAATTCGATTATGCGAACGTACCTGTCGGCGCGCTCGACTATAACCGCATCGAGAACCAGGACGCCATCATCCTGAACGAACCACGGGAGTTGCCACAGGCGTTGCAAACCACCTTAAAGGACTTCGTTTCACGGGGCGGGAACCTGGTGGTGATTCCGGCGGCGGATGCGAACCTCGCGAACCTCAACACCTTCCTGTCACAATTCGGATCGATCAAACTGAACGCGCCGGTGCCGGGCAAGAAACGGATTACGAAGATTGCGTTCAACCACCCGTTGTACCAGACGGTGTTTGAGAAGAAAATCGAAAACTTCCAATATCCGGAGGTGACGAGTGCTTATCCTATTACGACAGCGGCCCCGGCGGCTTTGAGTTTTGACGACCAGACGCCGTTTTTGGTGGCGTTGCCTGCCGAGGTATCGTCGGTGTATGTGTTTGCATCTCCTATTGATAAAACGGCGGGTAACTTCCAGAATGCGCCGCTGATTGTCCCTACCTTTTATAATATGGCGCAAAATGGCGGGCATGCGGGTGTGACGGCGCTCACGATCGGCGACGACCGTCCGTTTATTGCGGAGGCCGAATTGGGAAAAGACGACATCATCAATGTGAAGAACAAGCGCGAGGATTTCATTCCCGTGCAACAGATTCTGAATACGAAAGTGCGGCTGACCTTCGGTGCGTATCCGCAGGAAGCCGGGAGCTTTGGGGTTTTTAGTAAAGGAACGCTGTTGCGTAACATCGGCTTCAACTACCCCCGCACGGAAGGGGATCTCACCACGGATGGCGCCGCGTTACTCGAAGGCCAAACCCTGGCCGACGATGCCCAGTCGCTGTTCGACCGCCTGCATACCGACCGCACCGACAATGAAATCTGGAAATGGTTCGTCGCGCTCGCCCTGCTCTTTCTTCTCACGGAAGTGTGTATCCAAAAATTTGTAAAATGAACATAACCCTTCGCCACGTACAGATTGTTGACCCTGCGGGGCCGCATCACGGACAAACGGCCGACATCCGCATCGAAAATGGAACCATTACCGCCATCGGAACCGGACTTGACGCGCCGGCGGACGAAGCGGTAGCGTTCGAAAATGCCTGTGTGTCGCCCGGATGGTTCGACAGCAGCGTCTCGTTTGGCGAACCGGGTTTTGAAGAACGGGAGACCATCGCGAATGGACTCCACACCGCGGCGCGCAGCGGTTTCACGGCCGTGGCGCTGCAACCGAACTCCTATCCGGTAATCGACAACCAGTCGCAAGTGCGGTTTGTGCAAACACAAGCCCATGGATCTTCCACCCGCCTGTACCCCATCGGTGCCCTGACCAAAAACAGCGAAGGCGCGGAACTGGCGGAACTCTATGATATGCAACGCGCGGGTGCCGTAGCGTTTGGCGACTATGGCAAGAGCCTCGACAACGCGAACCTGCTGAAAACCGCGCTGCAATATGTGCAGGATTTCGACGGACGCGTGATCGCCTTCTGTCAGGACACCTACCTAAAAGGAAAAGGATTTGTGAACGAAGGCATCGTCGCCACCCGGCTCGGGATGAAAGGCATTCCGGCCCTGGCCGAAGAACTGCAAGTGGCGCGTAACCTCTTTTTACTGGAATACACCGGCGGACGGCTGCACCTTCCGACCCTGTCAACCGCCCGCTCGGTGGCACTCGTACGCGAAGCCAAAGCCAAAGGATTGCAGGTGACGTGTAGCGTAGCGGTTCACCATCTGATACTGACGGATGAACAACTCGATTCGTTTGATACCCGTTATAAAGTAACCCCTCCGCTTCGCACGGAGGCCGACCGTAAAGCATTGGTGGAAGCGGTTTTGGACGGCACCGTCGACATGATTACCTCTGATCACAATCCGCTGGATATTGAACTGAAGAAACTGGAGTTCGACCTTGCCAAAAGCGGCACCATCGGACTCGAAAGCGCGTTCGGCGCTTTATTGAACGTACTGCCTGTGGATGTAATCGTCTCGAAGCTCGTTAACGGAAGGGACGCCTTCGGTCTTCCACGACCGACAGTAGCCGTGGGTGCACAAGCCGATCTGACGTTGTTTACCACTAAGGGCGAACGCGCGTTTTCGGCGACGGATATCCTATCGAAATCGAAGAATGCCATCTTCCTGAACCAACCGATGAAGGGCCAGGTGTATGGCGTGTATGCACAACAAAAACTGGTTATCAATGGCCACTAAGGAACCTTCGGGAAAAAGCGCCGCCATTATGGCGTACATCCTGATTGTGGGGGTGCTGATCGCGTTGTCGATGAACATCGGTGAAGACCGGAGCAAATTCGCGTCGTTCCATATCCGCCAGGCATTGGGACTTTCGATTGTATTTGTCTCACTAGGCCTGATGGTGAGCAACTTCGACAACTGGATGATTACCGCTTCGATGTATATTTTCGTAGGCGTGCTGTGGTCGTTCGGACTTTTCTCTGCCGCGGCCGGACGGATGACGCCGGTGCCGTTGTTGGGTGCCTTCTTCCAAAAATTCTTTAAAAACCTCTGATGTCGCTGTACCACCTAATCCGCAAACCGGCTACGCTTAAAGAAAAGAATCCGTTGCTGTTGCTGTTGCATGGCTATGGCAGCAACGAAGAAGACCTTTTTTCGTTTGCCGGCGAATTGCCACAGGACGCGTATGTGGTGTCAGCCCGCGCGCCCTACTCTACCGGATACGGCGGGTTTGCGTGGTATACCATCTACTTTGACCGGGGTCCGGAGAAGTTTTCGGATGAGAACGAAGCCCGTGATTCCCGCGATCGCATCGTTCAGTTCCTTGACGAACTGTTGGGCCAGCATCCGATTGACCCGGACGATGTGACGCTGATTGGTTTCAGCCAGGGAAGTATTTTGAGCCATGCCGTGGCGTTGTCGTATCAAGCTAAGATCCGGCGGGTGGCAGCGTTGAGCGGCTACTTCAATACGGCACTCATGACCGGAGGTTTTGAACAACAGTCATTTGACCACCTGCAGTTTTTCCTGTCACACGGAAGTGTCGACCAGGTAATTCCGGTCGATTGGGCCCGTCAGGCAAAACCCGCGCTTGACCAACTGGGCGTTACGAATGAATACCGTGAGTATCCGGTCGGACATGGTGTAGCACCCCAGAATTTCTTCGATTTGCGTGATTGGCTCGAACGGACGCGGAAGTAAGGGCGTCGCGGCGTTCTTACACTGCCTCTCGATTATTGTGTCTGTACGATTTCTTTCGGATAGATAACCGACTCTACCATCTCGAAATCCACTGACTTGTCGTCGTTGATAAAGTACTTGATTAGCGTTTCGCCCCAAATAGAACCGTTGCTGAAATCGGCGATGATCCAGCGGTGGTTCAGCACTTTGGCTTTGTTGATGATGAACTTCTGCCCGTCCATAGGTTCGTAGCCGGTGTATTTATTCCCTTCGCGGGCGTCGTTATAATCGAGCAGTTTCCCGATGACGAGCGGCGGAATCTGATCATGCGTCAGGGCATTGGGCGTTGTTTGGTTGTCAAAATACTCCTGCGCATGTTGGTTGCCTTCCAGATCAAAGTAGGCACCGTCTACCCATTTGTTATATAGCACCGTCACCGAATCCTGCCATTTCTTGCAGTCGGCTGTTGAGGCTTCCGCGTTTGGTGACGAACCGGTCGGCGCCATTTTGGTGAAATACATATAGGTGAACAGGTTCAGCAATACGGCGATGATAAACAGGTATAAATACAGCGAACGTCTCATGTTATAAGGTGATTTCTAAATTATCGTAGGCCAAAAATACGCCATCCGGCAACATTTGCTGCACGTCGGCGTGAAAACCGAAATGGTGGCTGATATGGGTAAGGTAGGTGCGCTTGGGGCCCACGCGTCGGATGAACGCCAACGCTTCTTCGAGGTTGAAATGCGTGGCGTGCGGTTCGATGCGTAAGGCGTTCACGACCAACACCTTTACTCCTTCCAGTTTCTCGATTTCCCGGGGTTCGATTGTCTTCACATCCGTGAGATAGGCAAAATCCCCGATACGAAACCCGAACACCTGTAGGTCCCCGTGCAGCGTATCGATGGGAAGGATGTCGATACCTCTGATCTGGAACGACCGCTCAGGCACTATTTCAAACGTTTCGACTGAAGGCGCACCCGGATAGCGGTTTTCGGTTTCGAAGATGTAGTCGAAGCGCCGTTCGAGATTGTCGAGTACACGACGATGGGCATACACCGGCATCGCGCCCTGTCGGAAGTTAAACGGACGGATATCGTCGAGCCCCGCGGTATGGTCGGCATGTTCGTGGGTAAAAAGAAGGGCATCGATGTGGTTGCATCCCGAGGTGAGCATCTGCTGTCGGAAATCGGGGCCACAGTCGACGACGAGTGAGACGTCTTCCACCTGTATCCAGACCGATACGCGAAGGCGGCAATCACGCGAATCGGCACTTCGACACACCGGATGATCGCTTCCGATGACAGGAATACCCTGTGAGGTGCCAGTACCAAGGAAATAGACTTTCAAACAGCCGGGTTTTAGTACAAAAATAACACTATAACCCGTTCCCCAAACCGCGAATTTGTTAACTTTGGGCATTAATTGCGTATTGATAAAGGAATGAGCATCGAGATCAAACTCAAAGGCGATAAAGTCATCGAGACGATTCCGTCTACCAAGGACAAAGCCCTCCGGATCAACCTGAACGAAAACATCTACGGGACGTTTGCCGAAATCGGTGCCGGACAGGAAACCGTGCGTCATTTTTTCCGCGCCGGTGGCTCCTCTGGAACCATAGCGAAAGCGATGTCGGCCTATGACAAAGATTTCAGTGACGCGATTTACGGTGAGGAAGTAGACGGTCGCTACGTTACCGAAAGCCGTCTTAAGAAGATGCTCGAACACGAGGTTGCCCTGATCGAAAGACGCCTCAAACGCGAAAAACACCCGAACAAACTCTTTTTCAGCTACGCCAATACGGTCGCGACGATCGATTTCGCCAAACAATACAAAGGCCATGGATGGGTCGGGATCAAATACCAGATCGAACCCGATGAAGATTATAACGAGATCATCATCCACATCCGGTTCAGGGAAACCGATGCGCGCCTCCAGCAGGAAACGCTTGGTATCCTGGGTGTAAACCTAATCTATGGCGCGTTTTACAAATACAACGACCCGAAGAAATTACTGCGGTATCTCTACGACCACCTCGATAAAGACCAATTGGAGATTGATACGATCAATTTCGCGGGTCCGCGTTTCGCCAACGTCGACAACCGCCTGATGTCGCTGCAACTGGTCAAGAACGGCATGACCGACGCGGTGATGTTCGGTCCGGACGGACAGAACGTATTGCCGGCAGCCATCCTTTACAAAAAGAACATCCTGGCACTCCGCGGCAGTTTCCGTCCGGTGACGAAAGTCAATATGGACATGTACGAGAAGTCGTATCAGATGTTCCTGCAGGAAAACAAAGTAGAGAAAGACAATACACTGGTCATTTTCGAAATCACCCTGTCTAACCTCCGTTCAGAAGGGGAAATCGACGAACGCGACTTCATGGATCGGGCGGAACTTCTATGTTCACTCGGCCAGACCGTTATGATATCGAACTTCCAGGAGTACTTCAAAGTAGTCGAGTACTTCTCCAACTACACCAAAGCTCGCATGGGACTCGCCATGGGTGTCAACAACCTGGTTGACATCTTCGACGAAAAATACTACCGCCACCTCAGCGGCGGCATCCTGGAAGCATTTGGAAAACTATTCTATCGCGACCTCAAAGTATTCCTTTACCCAATGTTGGGCGAAGAGGGTGAACTCATCAATTCGGAAAACCTCAAGGTACATCCGCGCATGAAAGAGCTATATAAGTTCTTCAAGTTTAATGGAAAAGTGGTCGATATCGAGGAGTTCGATCCGGGTCACCTGAACATCTTCTCACGCGAAGTGCTCAAGATGATCACCCGCGGTGCCCAGGGTTGGGAAGCCATGTTGCCGGAAGGTGTGGCGGAACTCATCAAAGAGCACCACCTCTTCGGATACGAGCCGAATAGCATTCCCGAGCAACTGACCTCCTGATTACTTGCGGCGCGTATCCGCCAAATGCAGGATTTTCCAGCCTCCCGACGTCCCTTCCCTTACCAGCGTAAATGAATCGACGCCCCCGTGGCTTCGTTTCCCGTTGACGTAAAACTCATAGGTGACCCAGGCATGTGCCAGGCTGCCGTCAATATCAATCTTCCAGGCCAATAGCCGCTCTTCAAACACCAGGCCTTCCGGAATACCGGCTATCGCCGCTAACATTTCCTTCGCCGTCTCAGTAGTGATGACCGGCCCTTTCGGTGTTTCAGAGATCGACTGTAACGCAAGGTCTTTGTGGAATGCCCGCCGCATCGCCACGGTATCTTTGGCATGAAATGCGACAAAGAAATCTGTTACTGCCTGTTTCACTTCCTGCTCCTGTGCCGTTGCCAGCGCGACCATGGCCAGCGCCATGCAGGTGAAAATCGCTTTCATATTCGGTGTTTCTGCCATACGTCACAAAATCGCGCGCCGCGTTACCATCCACAAAACATTCCGTACTTTTACCTCTCGAAAAACAGAACTATGTCGGTCGCCAAAAAAGATTACAAACGCGTTACAACCCGCTCGCTGATTGAAATGAAACACAACGGCGAGAAAATTTCGATGCTCACCGCCTATGATTTCACCATGGCCCGCATCGTCGATACGGCTGGTGTCGATGTCATCCTCGTAGGGGATTCTGCTTCGAATGTCATGGCCGGACACGAAACGACGCTGCCCATCACACTCGACCAGATGATTTACCACGCTTCCGCCGTCGTACGCGCTGCGCAACGCGCGTTGGTCGTCGTCGACCTGCCGTTCGGTAGCTACCAATCCGATCCGAAAGAAGCCCTCAGATCGGCCATCCGGATCATGAAAGAGAGCGGCGGGCACGCGGTCAAGCTCGAAGGCGGGGCTGAAATCAAAGAATCTATCAAACGCATACTCAACGCCGGCATTCCGGTGATGGGCCACCTGGGACTTACCCCCCAATCGATCTACAAATTCGGTACCTACACCGTCCGCGCGAAAGAAGAAACCGAAGCCGAAAAACTGCTGGAAGACGCTAAGATGCTCGAAAGAATTGGGTGTTTTGCGCTCGTACTCGAGAAAATCCCGGCGCAACTGGCAGCTAAAGTCGCGAAAGAAGTGTCAATACCCGTTATTGGAATAGGGGCAGGTGGTGGCGTTGACGGCCAGGTGCTCGTCATCCACGACATGCTGGGCATGAACAACGAGTTCAGTCCGCGCTTCCTCCGCCGCTACCTCAACCTCTACGACCAAATGACCGGGGCCATCGGGCAATACGTCGCGGACGTGAAAAGCAGTGACTTCCCCAATGAAAAGGAACAATACTGATATTTTTGCTGGAATGGTTTGGGCGTTCCCCTCGGCACCGCGTCTCCTCTCACTTCAATTTCCGTCGGCCTCGGGTCGGGTCATCCGCTATAGCCCCTCCTATCGTCGGGGGCTGCCGCTTCTACCCCTAACGCATGAAACTACGGTCAGATAGCCACAACCTGCAGGTTTTATTCGAAGATAACCACCTGATTGTCGTCAACAAACGGGCGGGTGACATCGTGCAGGGTGACAAAACGGGTGATACGCCCCTGAGCGACGTGGTGAAAGCCTATATCAAAGAAAAATACCAAAAGCCCGGCGAGGTATTCCTGGGCGTGGTGCACCGTCTCGACCGGCCTACCACGGGTATTGTAGTGTTTGCGCGTACATCCAAAGCGTTGGAGCGGCTGAATGCGCTGTTCCAGAAACGAGAACTTTCCAAAACCTACTGGGCTGCGGTCAAAAACCGCCCTACGCCGCCCAATGGGTCGCTGACGCATTACCTGACCCGCAATACGAAAAGCAATACGTCAAAAGCCCATACTAAAGAGGTTCCGGAAAGCAAAAAGGCCTTGCTCGACTACCGTACCCTGCACGTCCTCGAACATTACACCGTTTTGGAGATTGAGTTGCACACGGGCCGGCACCACCAGATCCGGGCACAGCTCGCCGCTATCGGATGTCCGATCAAAGGTGACCTGAAATATGGCGCCGACCGCAGCAATCCCGATGGCGGTATCCACCTCCACGCCCGCCGGATTGCCTTTATGCATCCTGTGTCGAAAGAACCCATTGCATTGGTAGCCCCTTTGCCTTCCGATCCGGTTTGGAACGCGTTGAAAGCTGATTGAGGTTCGGGGGAATTCGTTATATTTGAGGATACTCCGACTTATGCACTCGAAATACGACATCGCGCATCGCAAACGCACCCTCGAACGTTTGTTAGGGGCGATAGAAGCCCATGAACATGAGATCGTCGAAGCGCTGTACCATGACTTTCGCAAGCCTGCGTTTGAAGCCGTTGCGACCGAAACCGGTTATGTATTGGGCGTGTTGCGGAAAACAATCCGAAACCTGGAGTCTTGGGCCCGACCCGAGAAGGTGCGTTCGTCGCTCCTCAATTTCCGTTCTTCTGATTACATTTATAAAGAACCATACGGCAAAGTGCTCATTATCGCCCCGTGGAACTATCCGTTCCAACTGGCGATGGCGCCCCTAATCGCCGCTATTGCCGCGGGTAATTCGGTGGTGTTGAAACCCTCTGAACTCGCGCCCGACACGTCGGTGCTTGTCGCCAAGATCGTACGTGAAGTGTTTGAAGTCGAACATGCCGTGGCGATCCTGGGCGGACCTGCCGTGGCGGAAGACCTCCTCCGAAAACGCTGGGATTATATTTTCTTCACCGGCAGCACCCGCATCGGACGCGTCGTCGCAAAAGCCGCGGCTGAGCACCTGACACCGGTGACGCTTGAATTGGGCGGAAAAAATCCGTGCGTGGTGGATGCATCAGCCGACCTTGCACTGACGGCGCGGCGTATAGTTTGGGGGAAGTTCCTGAACGCCGGACAAACCTGCATCGCACCCGATTACATCGTGGTCAAGTCGCACATCCGACGGTTATTGGCCCACGAGATGAAAAAGGCCCTTATCGAAATGTATTCGGCCGATCCGTCAAAATCGTCCGATTTCGCACGGATTATCAACCTTGACCATTTTGACCGGCTGACCAAAATGATCGATTCGGATAAAGTCGTTTTCGGTGGCACCACCAAACGCGAGGAACGCTATATCGCCCCGACGCTGCTACTCGAAGACGACCTCGACAGCGCCCTGATGAAAGACGAGATTTTTGGTCCGCTGCTTCCCATACTGGAATATGACACCGAAAAAGACCTCGACCACATACTCGGACGTTACGGGAAGCCCTTGGCTTTCTATGTCTTCACCGACCATCGTTCGTTTGCCGATGGCCTGATTCGGAAATGGTCGTTTGGCGGCGGAGCCATTAACGATACGATTATTCAATTCAGTAATGACCGGCTGCCTTTTGGCGGTGTAGGCGCTTCCGGAATGGGTGCCTATCACGGTAAACGCAGCTTCGATACGTTTAGCCACCACAAACCGGTGGTGTATCGGCGTAAGTGGCCCGACGTCGACCTTCGCTACCCGCCGTATGGAACCAAAATCAAATTGTTGCAACGCCTTCTAAAATGGATTTCCTGATATGAATACCGACACGCTGCAAATATTGATTGTAGACGACAATACCATCAACCTCATGCTGATGAAAACGTTGCTGAAATCGGTGACGCCGCATGCCGAGATTTCGGAAGTGCGTGACGGGGAGGCCGCGGTGTCTTTCACACGCGCTCATCAACCGAACCTCATCTTCATGGACATCCACATGCCTATAATGAACGGACTTGAGGCGACACGTGTTATCCGGAATGACGCCACGATTTCGGGCGTTCGCATCATCGGGCTGTCGGCCGCCAACACCGAAGAGGAAAAACGCCAGGCTGTTGATGCGGGTATGGACGACTATCTGGTGAAGCCAGTGGGTCGGGCGGATATCGAGAGTCTTTTGGCCGAGTGGGCGTAATCATCCCAACCACCCTTCGCATCCAAACTGCGGTATTGGATGGCTTGCAAGCTAAATACGTGAATTCGTAAGGGAAGTGGAATTGGTGGAACCGCTGTTGTAAGCGATAGGGATTTAGTCTACAAATGTTTCCCGCAACACTTCTTTAACTTTTTTGAACTCTTTTTCAGACAAGTTTCCGAGCACTTTTACAATTCTCCGCCTGTCGACGGTACGAATCTGATCAAGCACAATCCATCCCTTTTTATTTTCATGACGCACTTCAACTCGGGTCGGATAGGATTTTGAACTACTGGTCATAGGGGCAATAACAATTGTCGTAAGATATCTATTCATTTCATTCGGAGAAATGATGACACAAGGACGTGTTTTTTTCATTTCACTTCCGATTGTTGGGTCAAGATTTACTAAAACAATCTGATATTGCCTTACCTCCATTCTTCAAGATTTTCGTCTTCGAAAACATCGTCGACCAACAAATGATCATCACCGTTTTCGTTCATTTTCTTAAAAGCCACCTCCCAACCCGCCCGTGGTTCGGATTTAGGTTTTAAAATGATGTAACCTTTCTCCAGAATCAGCTCCACTTTATCTGTGATGTTGTATTTTTCCAGTAGGGTTTTCGACAAGCGAATTCCCTTCGAGTTTCCGATGGCGATTACAGATACATCCATTTTGTATATTGCTTTTGTATATACAAAGTTATTACTTTTTCCGATTCATAGGTACCCATTCGTCAGCCAAAAGGGAACGCAAATTTCTCCTCCAACGGGATTTGCGACAACCTATAATTACATTTGTGGGTTAACCCAACCACCCTTCCCGATCCAAGCTCCGGTATTGGATGGCCTCCGCGATGTGTTCCGGACAAATCGCTTCGGCAGCCGCCAAATCTGCAATCGTACGCGAGACCTTTAGGATACGATCGTAGGCCCGGGCAGAGAGATTGAGCCGTTCCATGGCCGCTTTCAATAATCCTAATGACGCGTCGTCGAGCTTGCAGTATTCTCGGATGAGGCGTGTGGACATCTGGGCGTTGTAATGCACACCTTCGACGGTAGCAAATCGCAGCGACTGTCGTTCGCGGGCCGTGATGACACGTTGGCGAATTTCGGCACTGCTTTCGGCCTTTCGCTCGTCTGACAGTTTTTCGAATGGAACGGGCGTCACTTCAATATGGATGTCGATGCGATCGAGCAACGGGCCGGATATCTTTCCCATATACCGCTGCATTTCATGCTGTGAGGTTGTCACCGGCGCATCGGGGTCGTTGAAAAACCCACCCGGACTCGGGTTCATGCTCGCCACCAACATAAACGAGCAGGGATAGGTAACCGTAAATTTCGCGCGTGAGATCGTCACTTCGCGGTCTTCCAGCGGCTGCCGCATCACTTCGAGCACTTCCCGTTTGAATTCCGGAAGCTCATCCAGGAACAGAACCCCATTGTGTGCCATGGAGATTTCTCCCGGTTGCGGAAAGCTCCCGCCGCCTACGAGGGCGACGTTCGAGATCGTGTGATGCGGACTGCGGAAGGGCCGCTGGTTCATCAAGCCGGCTTCTTTTACTTTGCCGGCTACGCTATGTATTTTCGTTGTTTCAAGTGCTTCACGGAGGGTCATCGGCGGCAGGATACTCGGCAACCGTTTCGCCAACATTGTCTTACCTGCGCCCGGAGGCCCAATCAGTATGAGGTTATGGCCACCCGCCGCTGCGATTTCCATACAGCGTTTGATACTCTCCTGTCCTTTGACATCCGAAAAATCAAACTCCGGAAAATCGAGGGTGCGGTAAAACTCGGCCCGTGTGTCGATAACCGTCGGTTCCAATACGCCTTTTCCCTCAAAGAAATCGATCACTTCCGTTACATTCTCGACTCCGTATACATCGAGTCCGGCTACAATCGCCGCCTCGTTTACATTCTGTTTGGGCAGGAAGAAGCCGCGAAAACCGTCTTCTTTTGCCTTTATCGCTATCGGAAGCGCACCGCGAATCGGCTGCAGGCTTCCGTCAAGCGATAACTCCCCCATGATAATATAGTTCCCTACGTCGTCGGAACGTATCTGTGCGGATGCCGCTAAAATCCCAACGGCCAATGTCAGGTCGTAGGCCGAACCCTCCTTCCGCATATCGGCCGGTGCCATGTTGATCGTGATTTTCTTCCCCGGAAGGGCATACTCATTGTTCTTCAAAGCTGCCGCAATCCGGAAACTACTTTCCTTGACCGCATTGTCGGGGAGTCCGACCAGGTGGTACCCAATTCCCTTATCGATATTGACTTCAACCGTGATGGTCGTCGCCTCTACCCCAAAAACCGCGCTTCCGAAAACCTTTGTCAACATTTGACGAAGATAGAGAGGCCAAACGGGGTGATTTTACGGTTTTTCCGTATCAAATCTTAAAATTTTGATAGGTGATTTTTGGCGAAATGTAAAATAAACCATTCTAAAAGTAAAATTTATTTGTCTATGTGTAAAGTATGTTTTACATTTGATAAAAATTCAAAAACGATGAAAACACATTTTTTGTTTCCGGCGTCTTGGCGTCGGGTCGGTTGGTTCCTTTTTTTGCCCGGGCTTCTACTCGGTACTTGTGTCGCGTCTTTTGATGCACTGAATGAACTGGCTGAATTACCTGTATTCGCCATTTGGGATGGGGGCATCCTTTCGCCTCCGGTCATCATGGGCGTTACCTACAACAATATTGTAGATGAAGTTGCGATCGCGCTTATTGTGGCGGGTGGCATGCTGATTGGTTTCTCAAAAACCCGGGACGAAGACGAATTCATTGGCAGTATTCGATATGAAAGCCTGGTTTGGGCGATGTATGTCAATTTTGGACTGGTGTTCGTCTCTACGCTGTTCCTATATGGTATGGCTTACTGGTACTTCATGCTGCTCAACATCATCGGGATGCTGGTGTTTTTTGTCTGTCGCTTTCATTACAAACTCTACCAACTTAGAAAATCCGACCGCGATGAAGAATAACCTGAAAGTGTTACGGGCCATGGCCGACATTTCGCAGGGCGACCTGGCGGAGAAGATTGGGGTAAGCCGCCAAACCATCAACGCGATGGAAAAAGGCAAATACGTGCCCTCGACCGTGCTGGCCCTAAAGCTGGCGCGGTTCTTCGGGAAGTCGGTAGAAACGATTTTTGAACTCGACGAAACGGACGGGTAGCCCCGAACTTACTTCAATACCGTAAATTCAATCGTGGAATTGCCGAACACGCGATGGAGTTGTTTTTTGAAGGCTTCCGGTTCTGCATAGAAGATGTTTTCGACATACGTCTGCGGATTGCGGTCGATCAACGGGAACCACGTACTTTGGATTTGAATCTGTATACGATGGCCCTTTTTGAAGGTATGGAAGACGTCCTGCAATTTGACATCGACTTCCGTCGGCTGGTTCGGCACGAAGGGCTTCGGATCGGAGAAGCTGTCACGGAAGCGGCCGCGCATGACTTCGCTACGCACGAGCATGTGGTAATTGCTCATACGCAGATAGGGCGCCACTTCTTTTGTCTCAGGTTCGTCAGCCGGAAAGACGTCGATCAGTTTGACGATCCAGTCGGCATCGGTGCCGGTGGTGGCGACCTGCAGTTTGGCCAGGATGTCTCCGGCCAACGTCACATCTTCCTCCAAAACCGGCATATCGAACACCAATACATCCGGGCGACGGGCGGCGAAACGCTGGTCATCGGTCATGTATTTACGCGGCGTGAGTCCTTTTTGCTGGATGTCTTCGGTCGATGGAACCGGGCGATTCGGGTCGGAAACGAACTCCATCGGGGTAAACACAATGGGCGTTTCCCGCGACAACGAACCGCCATCGAGAAAGTACGTTTCCTTTTGTGTAGCCTGTGGCGGCCAACTGTCAAAGGTGTTCCACTCCTTTCGTCCGGTATCAAATACATAGGCTTCCGGCAAACCGCTGGGGCCTTTACCGCCTTCCTTTAAAAAGTGGCGGAAAAACTTCGCTTCGATATTCTCCTGGAAAAACTTCGAAATATCCTTTCCGAAATTGATGTTGCCGATAATCTGCTCGGGGTTGTTCCGGGCCCAATCTCCGTGGCTCCACGGCCCCATCACTAGTGTATTATAGGTCTTACTGTTCTTCTCAACCGTCCGGTAGCTGTTGAGGGGTCCGTATAAATCCTCGGCGTCAAACCAGCCGCCAACGAACATCACTGCAGGCTTCGTATTGCGCAGGTGCTGCAACAGGCCGCGTTTCTGCCAGAACTCGTCGTATTTCACATGCGTCTTCAACTGTGCCCAAAACTCATCGTCGGGTTGCAGGTAGGTATCAAGGTTTTTGAGCGGGCCAACGTCGAGAAAAAACTGGTAATCGTCTTTGGAAGGCACTTTGGGAAAGGAAAACCAGTCGGCGGTAGTCCGTTCTTTCTTCTGTGGACCGAACAACGGGGTGACTTTCCAATAACTCAACAAATAGGCACCGTTATGGTGGAAATCGTCGAAAAAGAAGTCCGCGATACACGCCTGTGGCGAGACCGCCTTCAACGCCGGGTGGCTGTCGATAAGCGAATACGAGGCGTAGAAACCGGGATAGGAAATGCCCCAAATGCCGACATTACCGTTGTTATTTGGTACGTTTTTGACGAGCCAATCGATGGTGTCGTAGGTATCCGACGCCTCATCTACCTGCGATTTGTTCTTTTTGTTGGGAATGTAGGCCCGCATGTTGTCATACGTGCCGTCGCTCATGTAACGACCACGCACGTCCTGGTAGACCACTATATACCCTTCCTTCATCATGGTCGCATCTGGGCCAATGCTATTCGGGAACTGATCCGGACCGTAAGGCGAACAGTCGTATGGCGTGCGCTGCATGACCATCGGGTATTTTACCGACAGGTCTTTGGGCGAATAGATCGCGGTGTAGAGCTCGGCTCCATCGCGCATCCGGATGTGGACTTCTCTCTTGGTATAATGATCCGCGACGTAAGAGTCGCTGTTTTCCTGTGCAATCGTCAGCAGCGAAGCCGACAAAAGGGCGATAACAAGCAGTTTTTTCATAGAGGCAAAAAACCCGGCAACCGCCGGGCTCGTTTATTTTTTAAACTTGGAAATACCGTCTTTTATCCAGTTGTAGTACTCCTCGATATTGGGTGTATACGGAATCGGTGTGTTGAGTGGTTTTTCATCCAAACCAATCAAAACGTAGTACGGACGGGTATTGTTCTTAAAACGTTCAAGTTGGAAATCCGACCATTTGTCGCCAATCGTTACGATTTCCTTACCCGTTTTTGACACATAACGCTCATTTTCCGGAAGGTCTTTCCGCCAGTCGCCGTAGAGGGAAATCAGTACGACATCCTCCTTCAGCATTTTGAGGATGCGGGGATCCGACCATACCTTCGTTTCCGTCAGGCGGCAATTCGTGCAGGCTTTTCCGGTAAAGTCGATGAATACAGGCTTGTTTACCTTTCGGGCGTAGGCCAATCCTTCTTCGTAGTCTTCAAAGGAAACGATGTCATATACGCCATACACCGCATGTTCCGGCAGTGCCTGCTTGCTTTCGCCTCCTGATGATACGCCTCCTAAACCATTCGGACTTTCACTGTACGTCGGTGGTGGCGGAAACGCACTGATGAGTTTCAGCGGGGCACCCCAAAGTCCGGGTATCAGGTAAACCGTGAAGGTCAGGGAAATCAATCCCAATACCATCGAGGTGACCGACACGTGTGTGCGGTTATCGTCATGCGGTAGTTTAAGTTTGCCAAAAAGATAGAGCGTCATAGCGGCAAAAATGGCGATCCAGAAAGCAATGAAGACTTCACGCTCGAGGATGTGCCACTCGCTGACGAGGTCGGCATTGGAGAAGAACTTAAGAGCCAATGCCAGTTCGACGAAACCGAACACCACTTTAACGGAATTCAGCCATCCTCCCGACTTCGGCATATTCGACATCAGGCGGGGAAACAACGCAAAAATCATGAAAGGCGCAGCGAGTCCGAGGCCAAGTCCAAACATGGCGATTGTAAGCAGCCACGCGCCACCGTCCGTTGACAATACGGTTCCGAGTGTACCGCCAAGTGCGGGGCCGGTGCAGGAAAAGGAAACGATGATTAGCGTCAACGCCATAAAGAAAATCCCGGTGACGCCGCCCGAATTCGACGCATTGTCGACGCGGTTTGCGAGACGGCTCGGCATCGTGATCTCGAACGCCCCGAAAAAGGAGATCGCGAAGACCACGAAAATGAGGAAGAAGAACAGGTTCAGCGGCACATTCGTTGAAATGTCGCTGAAAATACCCGGATCCAGTTTTTCGAAGATGTGGAAGGGTACCGAAATCAGCACGTAAATCAGCACGATAAAGGCGCCGTAGGTAAAGGCGTCGAATTTTCCTTTTGCTTTATTGGACGTCCGCTTGATGAAAAAACTCACGGTCATCGGAATCATCGGAAACACACAAGGTGTAAAGGTCATCACGACTCCGCCGAGCAACGAAAAGAGAAAAATGAGCCACGGGTCTTTTTTCTCTCCTTTTGTTGTATCCTCTGCTACCGCTTTCGCCTCGGTTGGGGAACTCGCCGGAGTAGCTTCGGCGACTGTATCCGTAGAAGTCGTTTCTGTAATAGTATCCGTCGTACCCGTCAGCGGTGTTTCCATTGCAGGGGCTACCGTCTGCCCTGCGTCGGTAGGAAGGGTAAACGTAATATTCTCTTTATCATTGATACAGCTTTCCTGACACACCTGGTAATCGACCAAGGCCGAGACCGTCGTAAGTCCGGGTTTCAGCACCTTTATCTTTTGCCGGAGTACGAGATTGTGTTCAAAAAACGTCTCATCCACCCCAAAGACATCGCTGTATTTCTTGATGGTTTTGCTTTCTGTCGTCTTTCCTATCAGTTGGTAGCCTTTACCGGCACCTTTAAAAGTCACGATCATCGGAAGCGATCCGTTTTCGTCGGTGAACTGCGAATACACGTGCCAACCCTCGTCAATCTTCCCTTCAATTACCAAAACGATCTCGCCCGACGCGGATTTTTCGGTGCGTGAACTCCATTTAACAGGTTTTATCTGGGCCCATGAAGCAAGCGAGACCAGAAGGAACAACAACAAAGTGCCAATTCTATTCATTGGGTAGGTATGAAATTTTCAAAATATCACGGGTGGTTTCGTCGGCGGCAAAGCGCGCATCCTGACGGTGGCCGACAATCCAGACGAGATCGTTTCCCGAAAGCAGCAGCCTTGTTTCCTCTTTATCAACCAGCGAGAACTTCTCGTCTTTGAAGTACTTGCTGACTTTCTTACGTCCTTCCATCCCCAGCGGATACAACACATCGCCTTCGGTCCATCGCCTGAGCGTCAGCGGCCAACGTAACCGCGACCGGTCGACAAATATAGTCGTATTTGCCCGTTCACCCACCGTATCCACCCGCGTAAACAATAGTTTAACAGGATTGTCGACCGTTGTGATATTTTCACCGATCGACAGCGCCGTGGCCTCCGGCTGCAAAGCTGTAACGATTAAGACGTCGCGGTCTTTCAACAGTCGAAACTCCGGAGCCAAAACGTATTTTCCGGAAGGTGCGTCGACCAAGCGGTAAATATCCGGCCAAGCGGTAAAGCCCAGCGGTTTGAGCCATTGGTAGAGATAGGCATCGGCATTCGGCAAATGCTTGATTTCGGTGAGGTCAATGATCTTCCGGTCGCTTTCATCCGTCACCACTTTTCGATAGACGATACGGGCCGCGTCATCGACGAGCGACTGGGCCTGCGCCAAATGGGCAATTGTATCGCCAAACGAGGAGAGAAACGAGGGATTCAGCGATTTTAGTACCGGCACCAGGTTGTGACGGATCGTATTTCGAAGGTATACATCGGTAGCATTGCTCGCATCTTCCCGCCAAGTTACGTTATGTTCCCCGGCGAATGCCTCTATATCTTCCCGTGAAAACGGCAGCATCGGACGGATGATGTTTCCGTTTTGGGCCGGAATGCCGGTGAGTCCGTCCAAGCCGGTGCCCCGCGTCAAATGGATCAGAAAGGTTTCGAGGTTGTCGTCGGCGTGATGGGCGGTAAGGATGTACTCGTAGCCTTCACGAGCGGCCAACTCCGCAAACCAGTCGTATCGCAACTGGCGCGCTGCCACCTGGATCGACAATCCGTAATCGGAGGCGAAGGCCTTCGTGTCGAATCGTTGGAGATAAAAAGGAAGCTGTCGGTCTTCGGCAAATGCTCGGACGAAGGTGGCATCTGCTTCGCTCTCTGTTCCCCTTAAGGAAAAATTACAGTGCGCGATGCCGATGTTGAGTCCGGCGTCCTGACATAAGGTGGCCATAACCATTGAGTCGACGCCACCGGATACCGCCAACAATACGCGCTTCCCCTCTAAAAAAGGGAAATGCCGTTGTAGGTGCTGGCGAAAGGCGGCGAACATACCGTAAAGGTACGGAAAAGCCAGGACGGTTGTATCAGTGCAGGTTCTTGACCTGTGCCTGTGCCGCTACGGTTGCGTAATCGCGTACGAGGCGGTCGGCGTAGGTGTCAAGCAATTCGAGTACCCGTTCGTGTGCATCGGACTTGACGATGAGGCCCGCGTGGTACTCCAACGGCACCCGGAACCAGACTTCGGGATCATCGAACGACGACAGGTCGGGATGTTCAAACTTCGACAGGGTCAGGACGATACCGGCGTAGCCTTTCTGCACTTTCGGTAATTTGTATTCGGTTCCTTTGACGAGCGAATCCTCGATGGCGGCCCACTCGGCCCACAGGTTGATGCCCGAGGCTGCTTCGACCATTTCTGCGAGGTGCGCCCCTCCTACCCGTGACGAGGTTTCGAGGAAGTAAAACTTGCCGTCTTCCTTACACTTGATGTATTCGGAATGCGCAGCGCCGTGCTTGAGACCGAAGCCTTTGATGACCTCGGCATTGATTTTCTTCAAGGCTTTATCGTCGTCGGAGTCGTACGGCACGTTGGCCGAACGGAAGATGCCGCCTCCCTGGGAGATTTCCATCGGGGTGGCCAGGTAGCGCGATGAAACGACAAATTGGATTTTTCCGTCTAGGATCAGGGAATCGACATGGTAGACGTCGCCTGGTCGGAACTGCTCCACTAAGTATTTAAAGCGGTTATTGCCCAACTCGGTAATATGCCCCCACAGGCTTTCTTTGTCGTAGACCTTGATGATACCCGACGCAGACGCTTCCGAACGAGGCTTCAGTACCCACGGTGCCGGAACGCTGTCGGCGAAGTCGTTGACTTCATGGTCGTTGAACAGTGAACAGAACTTCGGATTGGAAATACCGCAGCTTTTCGCCCGCATGCGCATGGCGAGTTTGTCGCGGAAATACCGTCCGGTCGTCTGGCCCATGCCGTCGATGCGGAGGTTCTCGCGCAGGTAAGTGGCTTTCTCTACGTCAAAATCATCCAGTGCGACGATGGCGTCGACCTTGTGGTTCCGCATGAGGTTACTGACCCCGAGGAAGAGGTGTTCGAGGTTCCAGTCGGTATCCTGTCCTTCCATAAAGAAAATCTCATCGATGTATTCGAAAGGCCAGGGTTTGTCACGCAGTTTTTCCGAGGTTACGAGAAAAACAGTGTTTCCTTTCTTTTTCAGGCTGACCAAAAAGGCCGAACCTTTGAAATAATTCGAGATGCAAACGAAGGTTTTATGCGCCGCCATATCCGTGATTTTCTATAAATGTAGTTAATAATTGCACGCCGTAGGCCGTGGCGTGCTTGCTTTTGCCGAACTCATCGTCGCCAAACGCCACCCCGGCAATGTCGAGATGGGCCCATGAGGGATGACCGTCCGTAAAGAACTCGAGAAACTTGGCTGCCGTGATGGCGCCCGCCGTCGGTTTGCCGTGGTAATTCTTGACATCGGCTAGGTCGCTGTCGATGTCGGGTTTGTAGGCATCCCACAACGGCAATGGCCACAGTCGTTCGCCAGTGGTTTCGCCTGCACCGCGGAGTTCCATTTCGAGTTCGACGTTGTTCGTGAATAGCGCACCGCATTCGTAGCCAAACGTGGCGACGCTGCTGCCGGTAAGTGTGGCGATATCCACGACCGTTTCGGGTTTGTAATTTTTGAGGAGATACGACAATCCGTCGGCCAGGATCAGACGTCCTTCGGCATCGGTATCAATCACTTCGATGGAATGACCGCTGTAGCTGCCAATGACATCGCCCGGACGAAAAGCCGACTTCCCGATCGCATTCTCACAAGCCGGTACGATGGCCGTAACTTTCACCGGAAGTTGCAGATCGGCGACCAGGCGCATCGTGCCCAGCACCGCGGCGCCGCCGGCCATATCCGATTTCATGAACACCATTCCGGCCGTCTTGATGTTGAGTCCGCCGCTGTCAAACGTAATCCCCTTCCCTACCAAACCGATATGACGGGTTTTATCGTTCGTCGTGGCGGGCGTATATTCCATTATAATGAATTGCGGTTCGTTTGCACTTCCCTGACCAACGGAAAGGAAGGCGTCGAGTTTTACCGTACTGGCTGCCTCGCGATCGAGAACGGTCGTCCTGAACCCGAAGCGTTCACCCGTTTCCCGCGCCCATTGGGCCAGGTAGGTCGGATTGACAACATTGGGTGGCAGGTCGACCAATTTGAGTATCTCGAGTTGGGCGGAGGCTATTTTCCGGGCTTTTTCGGCAATGGAAGCATAGTCTTTTTTGGCAATGACCGTCAGGCTGAAGTCGGTTTCAAACGGATGGTTTTTCGGTTTCCGGAAATGCCCGGGATTGTAGGTTCCGAGTATAATACCAGCAAAGAGGCCCAACACCTGGCTGTCGTTCAAACCGTCGGGCAGTACGAGTGCTACGTCTCCTTTGAGCAGTTCGGGATTCTTGGAGATGACCCGTCGGAACATCGTGCGCACCTCTTTGAAGTGGGCCTCTTTCCCCAATCCGATAAAAAGGTGCAGGGAATCGTATTTGGCGGCCAGATAGGACGTGTCCTTTTTGCCGTAAAACACATCGGCGGGAATGCTGACACCATGGAATTCAATCGGAACGAGGCTTTTCTCATTCGTTTCAAACACCGGGATGAGCAGGGTGCCCGTGAATTGCAGGTCAAGTTGTTCGTGTGTCGTGATCTTCATTAGTCTCTAGTGCTAAAAAACAACCATTCGATGGCTTTCGGGAACTCGTCGCTCCAAAAGGTTTCAGTGTGCTTACCGAACATATTGATGCTCAGTTTGATCCGGATGTGACGCTCGAGTTCCGAATTCTCGGTCATGTTCTTCTGGAACCGCTTGACGTGGCGTACCATGGTGGCACTTTCGTCGCCGCCGGCATACAGGTAAATCTTCATATCGTGCGGTTCGAAGAAATCAAGCTCGGAGAAGTTGATTTTGGGGACGACCCAAAGGGAAGGCGAGAAAATCATCAACTTTCCGTACACTTCCGGATACATGATCCCGGCGAAGATACTTACGAGTCCGCCCATCGAACTCCCCCCGATGCCCGTGAATTCCTGTTCGGGTTTGGTACGGTAGCGTTTGTCGATATATGGCTTGAGCGTTTCGGTGATGAAGCGAATGTATTTCTTTCCATCGCCCGCGCCCAAAACCGTCTTTCCAACGTTGTATTCTTTGATACGGTCCTGTTCGGCATGTTCGACGGCGACCACGATGATCTTACCGATTTTATACTCCGACATGACCGCGAGTTTCTTGTCGATTTCCCAGTTGCCGTACTTCGCCTGCTCATTGAACAGGTTTTGGGCATCGTGCAGGTACATCACCGGATAGGTCTCCGCAGACGTTTCGTAATCATGCGGCAACAACGCCCACACCCGGCGTTTCTTCCCGAGTTGCGGCATCTCGAACTGGTCGGAGATCAACTCGACTTTCGGCAGGAAATGATTGCGGAACGGCAACCAGTTCTTCCGCCATTTGTCAACGTGTTCGCGACGGACGCCCTGGTGTTGCCGACACGACCGGTTCTCGGTACGATTGCCGTAGCGGTCGATCTCCACTTCACTCCAGTCGCCTTTGGTGAATTTATAAAGTAATTCATCCGGATACGCAAAATCGTCTGGGAAGCGGAAATGGTACAGGCCGTTTTCGATGCGTTCCATCTGGAAGCGCTCGTCCTGGGTGTGCCAGTTATTGAAATTACCGGATATGTAGACCGGACGGATGTCGTCCTCATCGGTCGTCAATACGATGTTGAGTTGGGGTTCGTCGAGTTCGTCGGGTGCTGACGATGGCTTGTTTCTGGCAGTCTTCATGTACAAAACAACCGTGGTTTTGATCAAAAAAGTAAAAATAGTCGTTTGGATGGTTCCACAAAAGAAAAACCCGGTCGTTTCACCGGGAATTATGGATTTTTGAAAAACGACGGGGCGTTATTGCGAATCATTTTGCGGCGTAGGACCGTCGTCCCATCACGCCCAGTTGCTGGATGAAATCACGGGGTGACTGGTCTTTGTAAATGCCTGTTTTTCCGAGTGTCTTTCCGTCTTTTCCCAATACGACGACATACGGGAAAAATCCATCTTTGTTATAGCGTTCTACCAGCAAGAGGTTGCGATCTGCCTGGGCATCGGTTACTTTATCCGCGGCGTTCTGGGCGAAATCCATCTTTACCAATACATAATCATTGGCCGCTTCCCGGAACTCGGGCGAATCGAAGACGACGGTATCGAGTTTGGTGCAGTTCTCACAGCCTTCGGAAAGGGTGAAATACAACAGGACTTTCTTGCCCTGTCGCGACGCATCGCGTATGGCACGGTCGACGTCGGAACCCCAGGACTGCGCCTGCATCATAGTGGAGGCGGCAAGTGTGATGAATAAAAGTACGGGCGTTTTCATAGCACTGAAAATATACCCTAAATGTACTAGGATTTTGGTTCGACGCCTTACATCCGCACGTTATTTTTTTAACAGGATTTGCCTGTTTGTTAATTACGGGGCAAGGCCATCTTTTATACCTCGTTCGCTTTGGGTTGCTTCAGTCGGGACACATAAAAGGAGTAGCCACTTCGTCATACCATCCCGTTGTATTTACGGATGAACCATTCGGCACCGAAAGCCGCAGCAATCAGCACGAGTAAGGTCGTGAGGTCGATGAGCGGGATGCGGCGCGTAATGGCCTTTTCGATCGATTTGTATGAGGCGTCGGCCAACAGGGTTTCAATCAACGCATCTGCCTGTTGCGGCAGGAAGGTTTGTCCTTTGGTTTGGGCGGCCAACTGCTTCAGCTTGGGATAATCCGGGTTTACGAATTGCTTCTCGATGTCAAAGTCGAGGATTTCAAAGCCGGCGCTATAGGTCTTCCCGGAATTACTTTCCTTTACCGTAAACGAATAGGGTCCGGCGGCAAAACCATCGAGATTGACCTTAAACGCGTTTCCACCGCGCACCATATCGTATTGGGTGGTCTTTTTCGTCTTCCGGTTGGTCAGGGAAATCGAAAGGCGGGCCTTTTCGTCGAATTCGTAGTTCTTGTTGAAGTACTGGGCCGTGATTTCGATGGCATCGCCGGAACTGTAGAAGCGTTCGTGGTTGACAACCAGCGATTTCTTCGTATCGTTCGACGCCAGAAACTGGATGATCTTATCCGTAAACACATCGAATTTCTCGAAATCGTTGTGGTCGACGTGGTATTGCAGGCGCCACTTCCAGAAATTTTCGCCCAAGAGGAAGGCCGTCCGTTTGCCTTTGTCGTCGGAAAAACACAGCAACGGCATGCCCGTGTCGATGTTACGGATATTCGACTTCAGCAATACATCGACGTTTCCTTTCACCTTCACCGTACCAAACGGTTGTTGCAACGGCGGAAAACTGGCGAAGCCAATGTCGTCGACGGCGAAAAGGTTGAACTGGGGTTCATAGGTGGCAAGGTAGTCTTCGCGTTGGGACGTCATACGGAACTCGAGCGCCGATTGCTGCTGGTTGAGCAGGTTGAAGTCGGTATCGCCCCCGGTAATAATAAAGGTGTTAGTGCCCGACTTCTTCAACGCCTCATAGACCGAACGGAAATTGGCATCGGGTTGGTAGAGGATGACGACGTTATACCCTTGCAGGTTTTGTGCATCAGCGGGTTTCAGGATCGTCACCTTCCGTTGCTGGTTCGTTTCGATCGAACGCTTCAACGCACCCAGATCGGGATGGTTGAGTTTGGCGACGAGTGCGATTTCGGAACGCTGGTCGATTACCTCGATCGCGAACTGTTTGACGTTGTTATAGGTATTCTTTTCGCTTTCTTTGGATGTCAGTTGGGCACGGAAGACCTGCAGGCCGGTTTTGTCGGCGGGCAGCAACAGGTTTACGACGGCGGAACGCTTTTGGGGCGAAAAATCCACTGTCTGTTTGTTGAGTACGTTGTTTCCCTGGGCGACACTGAACGACGCGCTGACCGACTTCGTGCCGGAATATTGCAGGAATACCTCTACCGGAAACTGGTTTTTATGAAAGGCGTAACGGTTGACATTCAACTGGGCAATGCGAAGGTCGAGGAACTGGGTCGTATCGCCCAACACCAACGGATAGACCTTGGCGTTGGTATCGAAGGCATACACGTAATCGTTGCCTTCGGTTTGGTTGCCGTCGGAAATCAGTACGACGGGATAACTGCGGTTGCGGTTGATGCTTTTCAGGCTTTTGGCCACTTCCTCCAGGTCCGATTGGGGTCCTTTGAAATCAAGTGTATCCACCGGATGCATGTCGCGGTCAAACTGATACGGCTGCACCTCGAATCGCTCGCGAATGCGGCGGTCCCCGCTCAGTTTTTCATAGAGCGCCCGTGCGGTTTTATCCGCTTTCAGATCGGTAATGGAAGCGGAGTTATCGACGACCACCGGCAGTGGTGTCTTCCGTTCTTCATAGGTAGTGCGGGTAATACGTGGGTTCACCAGCAGCAACAGCAGGCCGAGCACGCCTACAAAGCGTAGGAAAGCCAAAAGCAGGTGCGTCTTCGACCTGCTTTCGACCCTGAAAAAATATTGGTAATAGGAAATGGCAGCCGCGGCCACAACGGCCAGCAGAAGCAACCCTATAGAACTTGCGTCCATGCTGTATAGCGGGTTGTGCACTACGGTGCTGCGCCAAAACGCGACCGGTGCCTCAGATAATTAGGTTAACATTCCTCCGTCGACATTTAGTACCTGTCCGGTTACGTAGGCGCTCAGGTCCGACCCTAGGAACAGACACGCGTTCGCCACGTCTTCGGTGGTTCCGCCTCGTTTAAGGGGAATGGCGGCGGCCCATTCTTTCACTACGTTTTCACCCAGCTTGGCGGTCATTTCGGTTTCGATGAAACCCGGTGCGATGGCGTTGCAACGGATGTTACGCGAACCGAGTTCGAGTGCCACCGACTTCGTAAAGCCGATCACACCTGCTTTCGATGCCGCGTAATTGGCCTGTCCGGCGTTTCCTTTTACGCCTACTACTGAACTCATGTTGATGATGGAGCCCGAGCGTTGGCCGAGGAACGTCTTCTGGATGGCCTTCGTCATATTGAAAACCGACTTAAGGTTGACGGCGACTACTTTATCGAAATCTTCTTCCGACATCCGCATCAGGAGGTTGTCTTTGGTGATGCCGGCGTTGTTGATGAGGATATCGACTTTACCAAAATCTGCCAGTACCGCATTCACAAATTCCTGTGCCTGGTTGAAATCCGACGCGTCCGACTGATAGCCTTTTGCTTTGATCCCCATGGCGTTCAGGCTGTCTTCGAGCGCCTTGGCCGACTCGGCAGATGAACTGTAGGTAAAAGCGACATTAGCGCCGTGTTTTGCGAATACTTCGGCGATCCCTTTTCCGATGCCGCGACTGGCCCCGGTGATGATGGCCGTTTTTCCTTCGAGTAGCTTCATACGTTTTGTGTTATGGAGTACAAATATAGTGGGAAGTTTGGAAGAATAGAAGGGAAGTTGGGAAGTTGGGAAGTTGGGAAGTTCGGGAGATGGGAAGTCCGGAAGTCCGAAAGTCCGAAAGTTGGGAAGACCGAAAGACGGGAAGACTGAAGCTGGGAAGTTGGGAAGTTCGGGAGTTCGGGTTTGCTGGGGAGTGTTCAACGAACTGTGTCAGTTTTCCAATCTGTGACCAAAATATATATTTATTTCGTTTCTGATGCTGTTCCATGAGAAGATAGTTCCGTCCCATTTTGTTTGTGTATTTACGATGACCAGATAAACGTGTTATAGGATGGCGTTTTCAGAAGTAAATGAACCTTTTGTTTTGGTGATTTTCCGTACCATTCGATGATAGCTTTCGATTGGATTGGTCGTGTAAATGATACGTCTGAGTTCCTCGCTGTAT
>JAIXYI010000087.1 GCA_027490305.1 Flavobacteriaceae bacterium | reverse complement strand
AAGTGGTGTTGGATTTACAAAATTATACACAAATAATGGTTCTGGTATTTTTTCCGAAGTTTTATCAACACCTTTTGATCAGTTAAGTAACAGCTCTGTTGTATTTATTGATGTAGAAAATGATGGTGATAAAGATATTATTTTAGCAGGAAAAGATAGTAATAGTACTAATTTAACTAAAATGTATTTAAACAATGGTAGTGGTGTTTTTACTGTATCATCTTTATCATCATTTGTTGGTATTTCTGGCGGCGATTTGGCGGTGGCAGATTCAGATAATGATGGCGATAGGGATGTAATTGTTAATGGTAGTTCATCACTAGGCTCAGAAGGCTGGATTACAAAATTGTATAACAATAACGGTTCAGGAATTTTTACCGAAGTTACAACAACTCCATTTATTGGTACTATATCAGGAGCAGTTGAATTTGCCGATTTTGATAATGATGGAGATAAAGATGTTATTGTTTTGGGTGCTAGAATTGGAAATCCTTCGGCCATGTGTAAAATTTATCAAAACCAGGGAAATAATTCTTTTGTAGAATCTAATGATTTAATTGCTACTTATATAGCAAGTATAGCAATTGCAGATATAGATAATGATACCGATTTAGATTTTATTTTTGGTGGTACTCATTTTGTAGTACCTATTCGTGAACCGAAATTATATAAAAACAACTTAATTACATTAAGTCATACCGATTTTGAAAACGAGAATTTTACTACTTCCTATCCAAATCCTACGAGAGGTAATGTAACCTTTTCTTCGAATGAACGTATTGAAAGCATCTCCTTCTTTAATTTACTAGGACAACACATTTTTTCTAAAAAGGTATATGCTAATGAATTAACCATTGATATGTCTGACTTTCTCAATGGAACTTACATTGCTAAAATAACTAGCAACGGTAAGACGCAGTCTATTAAAGTTTTGAAAATGTAGACTATAATTTCCTAGAAACAACAACAGAGCCATTCGCTTAATTCAAAGAAACAAACTGCAAAACAGTAATTTCACAACTACACGTGAAACGTTTTTTCACTGAATTCTCATGTTTGCCTCATTATTAACTAAACATCATGAGCTATGAAAAAAACATTCCTATTCTTAGTCTCCTTACCCATTTTTGCTTTTGGGCAATGGAATCAACTTGGTAACTCCATCAATGGGCAAGCTGCTGGTGATAACTGTGGTTGGTCAACTGCAATTTCGGCCGACGGTACAATTGTCGCCATGGGTGCCATTTTCAATGGCGGTGCTACTGGGCAAGTTAGGGTTTTTGGATTATCTGATGGAGCTTGGACTCAAATTGGTGCCGATCTTAATGGAGAAACGGGTGGTGATCAAACCGGACAGTCGGTGAGTTTATCTGCCGATGGAACTGTAGTTGCTATCGGTGAAACCTTCAACAATGATTTAGGTTTCACATCGGGACAAGTTAGGGTTTTTAGAAACATAGACAACACTTGGACTCAGGTAGGTCAAGATTTGTATGGACAGAATGCGTTAGCCGGAGCCGGTACAGCGGTTGATTTATCAGCAGATGGAACTACAGTAGCATTTGGAGCACCCAACACAGTTATAAGCCCATTTCCTTCCTTTACAGGAAACGTAGAAGTATATCAATTAGAAGGTAACACTTGGGTTCAAAAAGGAGGAGACATTAATGGAGATGGTTCCATTATTAAGTTTGGACAAAGTGTGAGCTTATCTGATGATGGTAGTATTATGGCAATAGGTCAAACAGGAGATCCTGCTAATATTAATGTTCCACAAATAGGCAACGTAAAGGTGTACCAATTTGTAGACAATCAATGGACTCAAATTGGAGGTACAATCTTTGGGCAGGTAGATCGTGACGAGTTCGGTTGGAAAGTTAGTCTATCCGCATCTGGAACTATTTTAGCCATATCAAGTCCTTCTTCAAATGTAGTGGTCGTTTATCAATTGATTGGTGGAGTTTGGACTCAAATTGGCGACGCATTGTTAGGAGAAAATCCTGGAAGTCTTTTTGGATATTCAATCGACCTAACAAAAGATGGTTCTAAACTTGCCGTAGGAGCAAGATGGGATAGTACAGATGGATTTAAACGAGGTCGTACTTATGTTTTCGAAAACCAAGGCGGAAATTGGGTACAAATTGATAATGCGATGGTGGGCCTTGCCAACGACGACTCAAATGGCTTTTCAATAGCAATTTCCCAAGACGGTTCTCGAGTTGCCGTTGGAGCGATAAACAATGATGCTGGAGGAAGCAATGCTGGTCAAGTACGTGTATTTGAAAACACGTCACTTTCAACTTCTGATTTTGACAGTAATTTCTTCACATTTTATCCCAATCCTTCAAGAGATGTAGTTAATTTCTCATCTAAAAACACCACCATTGACACCATAACTTTATACAATGTATTGGGCCAGGAAGTCTTATTTTATCAAGTTAATTCTGCCGAATTCATTTTAGATATTACCAAACTTTCAAATGGAACGTATCTTGCTAAATTAAATTCTAACGGCAAGTCTAAAACGCTTAAGCTCATTAAAATTTAAGTTGTTACTGACACAACATCACTTCGTCAAAATACCCCCATCGAGCTAGCGGGGTTTGCAAAGGAACGGCGGTTCACATACAGCAGGATCAACCCGGTTGTGCCGATGGCGAGGGTAGAAACCACGCCACCCAACAAAATAAAAAACGAATGGTCGTTGGTAACCGAGCCTCTGTCGCCGAAGGATACAAAACCGTAATGCAGGAATGCCTCGTGCCCCAGCCCTTCCGCTACCATGAAATGCCCACCTTCATGTAGCAACGTACCCACGACGGTAGCAGCGATAAACGCCGTGGTAAGGTAGAGGAGGAGTATGGGGTGGAGTTTCACGTGATAGGTTTGGTTGTAAAACTACGAAGGACTTGTTTATATTGCCGCGAAGGCGGAGGCGTTTGCGGAGCGTACTTCCTGAGAGATGCGGCGGAGCGGGGTCAAGAACTTTTGTGAGCATCTGAAATAACTTGGCAGGACAATTGGCAAGTCAATGGAGTTAATGGTAAAAAACACCAAGAGAAACAGCAGAATCGAATAAAATCACGTATTTCTACGTAGTGATATTCCCAAACTTAAGAATAATTTTGAGACGTTAACTTTAACATTTTATACGGGAAAACCGTAATGCCAGAATTACAGCCAGATAACTTTGTCAAAGTTTATTATTATCAATCAACCTATTATCTAAATGAGTAATTCACTCAAGCTAATCTTTTTTATTTGGGTAATGTCCTTACTAGGATGTTCAACTGACGAACAAGTAATCGACAGCCCAAACAACTACAAAGTTGAAATGTTGAAGTTTAAAGATTTAAACTTATTTCCGAAAGCGGAACAGACATTGAACAAGTTCAGAAAGGTTCCGTCAGGGAGTAACAATGGAATGCTTGCAAGGAATCTTGTGGACACACCCTATGGCTTCAAAATCGATGCCGATGACTTTTTGCATATAGAAAACGATGGAAAGGAAACCTTTACATTTAAAATTTCTCAAACCGATACAATTTCTGGGAAAGAGTGGAACTTAATTTTGAATAGGAAAGATGACGGCTCTTTTGAAACTTATATTTTGAGATATGGCTTAACCGATGAGGATAAAAAGTTACTTCAGTCAGGTCTTACAATTGATGATATTGAGAGAAAGACCGAAATGGCCAAATATGATGAAGCTCAGGCGAGGTTCACCACATTTGTTACTCAAAGTTGCGTTCGAAAAATAGTTTACAGTTCTGTAAGTCAAACCACACTTCCTGATGGACAAATTAGGGTCGATTGGGAACAAATAATTTATGAATGGTGTACGTGGGAGATTACCACAATTGAATCGCCCGAGTATTTTTGGGGCAGCCCTGGAGGTACTGGTAGCGGTTCGGGAAGTGGTAGCGGTTCTGGTAGCTCTGGAGGCGGCGGTGGGTACTCAGGCGGTGGTGAAGGAGGAACTACGCCACCACCTCCTTCAAATCCAGCGGGTTCGGATGGACTACCAATAATGACGGTCCCTCTTGTAAACAATACAAAAACTGACTGCGCTAAATTTGCCAAAACGCAAAAAGATACGGCGTTTCGTCAAAAAATGCTCAACTGCGCATCTCCTGTTTCCTTAGCGTTAGACCACGAGGTGGGAATTGCCTCTTATGTAACCGCACCAATCAAAGACTTTGCAGGAACGACGACCAATGCCGAAGTGCAAATTTCGTGCAATGCAGGTGATAAGGTTAAGAACCTCATGCATACTCATTTCGGCACAAATACTTATTCAGTATTTTCAATGGCAGATTTTGTGGCTATTGCGAGGCTGATAAAATGGGGACAGTTGGATACAAGTAACTTTGTGGCTTACCTTGCCACAGGAAAAGGCACTTATTACGCTTTGACCTTATCCGATGCTACTAAATTTTTGGATGTTTTCTACACAGCAACTTTTGACCAAACTGCAACGGTCGCAACTGACGAAGATTGGGCAAAGATTGTAGAGTCAGACAAGAAAGTTAACGCAATTGTTTCTCTATATTGGCATCTTAACAATCCCAGAATAAACACTACCGATACGAACAACGAAAATCAGTTAAAGCAGTTTCTGGCAATGATGAAGCAGTTTGACCTTGGGATAAATCTCTTCGAAAGCGACCCAACGTTCACCAATTTTACTAAAGTCGAGCTAAATTCCGACGGAACCGTTAAAAGAACACAACCTTGTCCATAAATTTACAATCATGAAAAAAGTAAAGTGTATAATAACTGCGCTTTTGTTTTTCCTTTCATTAGGAAATGCAGTTGCCCAAAATAATTCTAATTTGCCATTCGTTGGCGACTGGAAGTTTCAGCAGGGAGACCTAATTTTCAAACTACATATTTGGGAAGACTCTGAACCAAACCCTTATGACGGTGAATACTATCTATTGGGGCATTACGAGATGCTTCAGCAAAATGGAAATGAGTTGAATCTTCTTTATACTTCAAATCCTTCTGACGTGCCCGCCGACCAGAAGTATCAGTATGTGTTCAGTGGACTGGTAAAAAATGGCGTGTTTTCAGGCATGTTTAAAGAAGTGCATCCAGGTGGAGCAAAGTTAAATGGCATGTTTAAAATAGTTGACGTTCTTACCTGCCTAACGTGTCCGAGCGAAATTAATTTTATTGTATCTCCTTTGCAAGGCATGAAAGTTGAGCAGAATGGAGTACCGCCATCTCAAAACTTCACGGTGCCGTCAGATATTACTATGGTGAAACAATAAGTTACACGTAATTTACAGACAATCCTAAAGGACTGCTATATGCAGTCCTTTTTTCTTTGCGTCTTCTTTTAGTAGCTTCCCATGTTATTAATGCCAACCGTCGAATATACATATAACAGCAAAAAGAGGCGTAGTACTCGGAAGTCTAAAGTTGGATGTCAAAAGTCGTCTTACCCACTCAACCCTCAAAACTCCCCCTGCTCTTCGACAATCACGGTTTGCCCTTGCCGGAAGCCCAGTTTTTCAAGCCATTTTCCTTCCAGGCGAATTTCAGGGATGGTCGTGATAGCGCCGTAAGCACGGGCTTGGTATTTCCTGTGTATCTTGAGTTTTCTTGGGTGGGCCATTGTCGTATGATTGTAGGACGAAGGTAAAAACGCCAGACGACAAAGTTGTCAACTTATTGGCTGACAGTAGGCAGAAATCTAAAGTAAAAATGAGCAAGGAGCGAGAGGAAAGCAGAAGTACGTAGTAGAAATAGATTGTAGGAACCTTCAACCGCAGCATGCGACGTCCCGCGTGAACGAACCCCACTCAACCCTCAACCCGCTATCCGTCAAAGTCTTTATCCAGACGTTTTTTTGGCAAGCCCGACTTAGCCAAAATATCATTGGCTTTTTTTAATTTATCCGGAAATAGAACCTTACCACGAAGACTTTCGAGTTTTTTGTCGAAAACGATGATCGGCGTATTGGCCTGATTCAATTCATCAATTTTCATAGCTACAGATTTTCCTTTCGTGTTATTAAAAATGCTTCTTATTTGTAATAGTAACATCGTCAATCGTTTGATTCACCTCGTTAAAATCACCAAAGCCGAGGTTGTATACATTTTCAGTAGACGTCAGCGTATACTCTACGATTTTCCGTACTGAACCTCTGGGGCCTTCACTTATAAACTCAAAGTGAAAAAACTGCTCTTCTGATCGGTAGTTATATTTTGGAAATTTCACACTTCGCTTTTTCCCAAAGATAGTGTAAATCGTAAAGTGTGTTTCAGGCATTGCGAGGTCGTACGGCCACAAGTTGAAAGACGGAAGTTAAAATCAAAAGTCACTTCCCCAGCCCCGCTACTACAACATCTGCGATGAAGCTTTAAGCTCCACGAATCTCTCCGACTTCGCGGCGATGCCCGCTCCCACAACACTCGTGCTTAACTTATTTATTAAAAGATTATTTACCTACTATTTTGCATTTAAAATCACGAGCGTGACCCTCGCGGCAGCTTGTAGATTTTATAGTAGCAAGAGGGAGGAGGTACGTGCTAACCCCAGGCCTTACATCCCCAACCTAAAACATTACGTTCCCGACCCAATGCATTACCCCCGTCGACGTAATGCATTACGTTCCGAACCTAATACATTACGTTCCGAACCTAAACCATTACGTTCCCCAACCTAATGCATTACGTCCCGAACCCAAAGCATTGCCTTCCGAACCCAAAGAATAGGGTCCGGAACCCAAAAGTTTACCCCCCTTGACGTAAACGATTACGTTGCAAAGAATGAACGATGAACAACGAACAGTGAACGAGGAATAATTGAGGAATTGTGTCCCTGCGCTAACCCCGCCACACAGGCTGCAACGGCGGTGTATCAGTGAGCTAATTGTCAAATAGTTAGTAAATATATCAAATTTCCTATCTTTGGGTGGCTGGCCGCGGTAAACGGCTAACACTTGTTTTCCGATTACCTTGTTGCATTTAATATATATGCTAATCATGAACCAACGATTTCATTTGTCGCATCAAAACAGGAAGATAAACCTTGTATTTGGCCTGCTGTTTTTTTGGGTTTCGCTCACAAGTTACGCGCAGTCGGCGTGGCGTCCTATCGGTCCGGATGATTTTAATCAGCCCTCTTACGGTTACGCCAGCAGTGCGGCTAACAGCAGGATAGCCGTCCGTAATGGCAAAGTGTTTGTCATGAATATCGAGGCCGAAGGCACAAATAAAAAGTGGTATAAATTTGGCGTATATGCAAACGGTTCCTGGACAAATAGTTACACGCCGTTCTTCTTTCTATCGACCTTTGACACCATCCCCTTTTCATTTGCGGTCGATGGCAATGAAACTCCGTATCTGTTTTTCAATGATCCGTTAAATGGGGATAAGGCAACGGTAAAGATCTTTGACGGGACTTCGTGGTCAGATTTAGGCGGTGGCACGGTTTCAACGACTCCATCCTCGATTAAGGAAATGGCAATGGGAAGTGACAATAAGCCGGTAATCCTATATTACGAGGGGAGCGTGGTCAAAGTGAAGAAGTTCGACGGCGTTAGCTGGATCTCTTTGCCAGCGTCTGATTTGGACGGACTTTCCTCCGCTGTCCTCAAACTTGACCACAACAATGTTCCCTATGTATTGTATAATGGCTATGTGAAGAAATTCAACGGGTTAGGATGGGATGAAGTGGGCATAACGGGTTTCTCCGGATCGGGCGGCTCTATGTGTATAGATTCCCAAAACCGGCCTTACGTGGCGATCGGGACCAGTATTCGGGTATTCAACGGCACCTCTTGGCAAACATTGCCTGCGTTACCGTATATTTATGGTTCACTCAGAATTGACATAGACGCGAACGATACCATTTATGCCGGTTATCGAAATGACGATTTCAACAACCCCGTCCAATTCATGTCGCTATGCAGGCTTGTAAATGGCTCGTGGCAGAATTGGGGACTGACTGCCAATTTCTTGATTCCGATTTCATTTGCGATCGACGGAAACGACGTGTATGAGCAACACACAAATATAGTGAGTTATCCCGTCGTCAGACGTTTGGTTGGTACCGACTGGCACTTGCTGGGGGATGAAAGTGGCATGATAGGAAAATGGGTTTCTGCTCCTGATGGCTATTATGGATTCCCAATAGATGATTGGGCTTTCGACAATGGGCGTCCATTGGTAGCCTATTGTGGTAACAATAGTCAAAAATTGGAGGTGAAGCAATTCGGCACGGATGGTATCTGGAGTAGCGCGGGCGTTACATCGGAAATGAGTATTTTAAATGTAAAATTGGAAACGGATGCGGCCGGAAACTGTTATGTCGCCTATTTAAACAGCACTTCGTCATCATCCACTCAACTCAGTTCATGGGTGACCGTTCGAAAGCGTGTGGGTACCAGTTGGGAATTAATGGGGTCTGTGAATTTCTCATTGCCTGCTGGGGTTTATATGGATTTTAAGATCAACCACCAAAACATACCTTACGTAGTATACAAAGGTGGCAGGGTACAGAAATACAACGGAAGTTCTTGGGAACTTGTGGGCGGCTCCCTTTACACGGGTGATAGGGATGTAAGGCTTATCTTTACGAGCAGCGATCAGCCCTATGTCGTCTATACAGGATCAACAGGGCCCATAGTGAAAAAATTTAACGGCACCAGTTGGGAGGAAGTGGGGACGGAAAGTCTTTCCTATTCATCGAGTGTAAAACTCCCCCGTATTGCCTGCGACGCAAATGATACCATACTGATCGCCTTTATCGACCCAAACAAGAAGATCGTGGTCCGCCGTTGGAATGGAACTGTATGGGAAGCGGTGGGTGACCCCATCAACACGGGGCTTACTACTTTCGAAGGCAGTTTTTTATCGCTTGCCATCGACAATGATTCCGTACCACATTTGATTTGCAATAATTTGTATGGTGGTTTCAGATCAGTGGCCACCGTCTATAAGCTGAGCGAAGGAAACTGGTTGCCGCTGGGCAATCCGGATTGTTCTTCCGGAGCAACTTACCAAGGAAATATTGCGATCAGCACTAACAATATTCCCATAATAATGTACACTCGTCGCAACGGGATTTACTGTAAATATTTTGGGGAGCAGGACGCTTTTTTGGATATTGCGGATCCCCTAATAACAGATACCACCCATATAACGCTCTCGCCGAACCCCGTGAGTAGTAAGTTCTCTGTGACGTCCGATGTGAGGATCAATGACATCGCTATATTCGATGTAACGGGTAAAAAGGTTTTTACTGCAAAACCGGCGGAGCAGATGGATATTAGTTTTTTGGCACCTGGATTGTATGTTGTACAGTTGCGTACCGATACGGGAGTCTGGTCTAAAAAGATCGTCAAAAACTAATTCCCCAAACCGCATCAGCTTCTTCCTCATTTCATTTGCGCTTTGCTGATTGTGACCAAACCCGGCACTCGTGCTAAGGTAACTAATTGCAGGGAATGGTATACATGAGGTGTTTGCTTTTAAACCATCGACGATTCTGGCAGTGACGTGGCCGCAAGGGCGGTGAGGTTTCGCAATAGTTAGAGTTTATGAATTTGGATATCAAATATTTAAGTAACTAATTAACTGAGAAACTGAGGAAAAGGCGAAAGTTAAAAGTCAGCCAGCAGCGTCCAACCCCTAACCCCTAACCAATACTATATCTAATCTTTCGGAAAACATTGTGGCCCAACGGCGCCACCGCCGTACTCCAACACGATATTGTCTTTGTAGAAAATATACGTGCATCCGTCATTATATTCGTTGATTTCTTCTTTGGTGAGGTTGTGATCGAATAGGTTGAAGGAATATTTACCCATTCCGCTTCTGGCAAAACCAATAGTTATCATTTCACCATTTGCAATTGAAATGCACTTCGCACTTTTTAATAGTTCTTTTAGTTGTATCAGCGTTTGATGGTTCCATTTAAGGTATTCCAATATCTGTTGCAGTGCTGGGGCGTCATTTTCTAAACGCCATTCCTGATAGACTGTAATAAAAGAACCGTTTTCCAATTTCGATACTCGTATATCGATACTTTCATTCGTGTTTACAAGTACACCTTTTGGATTGAATTCTACCGAAACGTTTGTGTTCTCCGGAACTAGTTTTTTAAATCCATCTTTTAGGATCTCAATGTTCTTGAAATTGTTCGTGATATTCTCTATGATATCATTTTTGCTGACGGGTTCATCTGCTAACATAAACAATAGAAACTCTTTAGACTGCGTATTCCCTGAATTATACGTTTCTACCAGATCTTGCTTCAAGTGTTCAGGCACTCGTTTAAGTATAACCTGAAAAAGGGAATCCTTGTCAATGTTTTTATTGAATTCCTGCGCATGCAAACTGCATGTTACGACACACATAAAAAGTAACCTTATTATACTTCTCATATTTTCTTTTCGGCTGTTTAATGTCACCCCCCGTTTCGCGGGTTGTTCCTGGCGTTTTGGGTTAGGGAGCGGTGTATTCGCCGCACGGGTGAAAGTACAAAAAAGACGCAAACGCCGCCTTGCTGACTACCGTTGAATACAAGAGAGGAGCCAGGAGCCAGTCGAAAATCAGCAACCAGCGTCCAATAACCAACACCCAACAACCACCACCCCCTTCATCCCCGGTTTTACTTTCCAAACCAGATTTCAATATACCCCGGCTTGGCGGATTTGTCGGCATACAGCTTCGCTTTCAGGTCGGGAATAGACAATTTGAATTTCAGGGCTTCGGCAATTTTGGCCGCCTGGGTGGCATCCGACTCGTTGAAATAGCGCACTTCTTCACTCGTGGGCCTGCCGATATCATTGATGTATTTGGCACCTAAAACCTGAAAGCCTACTGACTGCAGTTCTTGTTTATAGGTGGGCAACAAGGCTTCTTTCATTCGACTGCCGCACAGCAGGTAGATTCGTGAATTGGGAATCGTCGGGGCTTCAAACTGCGATGTACTTTTTATTTGGGGTATAGAGGAAGGATCGTCTTTGAATTTCCGGGCATACCGAGCCACGCCTTCTTTCACTTCGTCGTCTTTTAAAAGATTCGTCTCGATAATGAGATTGAGCGATTCCAGTCGTTCTTGTGGCGAATTCGACTCCAGCGCTTTCATCACCAGATCGGAATTGAATTTCCGTTCGGCCAGTTCTATTTGTGACTGGCCCGACACAAAGGTCCCCCCAATGGCGCCAATCACGGTAAAGAAGCCGGCAATAAGGGTTGTTTTTAGTCCATCTGTCATGGTTTCTCGTTTTTAGCGTTAGCAATTAGGATTCTGTAAAGCAAGCGGCGATACTGCCGAGCCGTCTACGATTCACCGGCTTGATGTGGTGAGGCTAAGGTAGTGAGAAAAAGTGTTGCCAGAACGAAGGGGAGTAATGGAGCGCTGAGTCCCTAAGGAATTGAGAAACCGCGACACTATCGGCCCATAAAAGAACACGCGAACTGCCGCTCCTAACTCCTAATTCCTAACCCCTAACTCCTAAACTACGGAAAACCGTAAAAACGTTCCATTTCGCCCTGTTACTTTTGAAGGGTAACGCTAAAAACACCGTAACATGGAAAAGTATTATGTCAACAACAACGCCCAAAACGATGGCGATCATGAAGTGCACCGCGCCAGTTGCCGGCATGTTCCCCTAATTCAAAGTAAGACCGATTTGGGGTATCATGACAACTGCTACACGGCCGTAGCACAGGCCAAAAAAACACATTCACGCGCGAACGGATGTAAGACCTGCAGCCCGGCTTGCCATACGTCGTAGCGATGCGGAAATCACCAATCTCTTTGTGCTTTTCGGCTCTTACACCGCCCTGCGTAGAACTACGTAGGGGCGGTGTGTTAGTCGGAAAAATGGGTTGATGGGCGACGGAAGAGAGGAGAAAGGAGGGGATTGGGTAGATTGCTTCGTTTGAAACTACCGAATGTCATTGCGGTTTTAGATAAAATTGCTACATTAATGATTTACAAGATGGATTTTGAAAAGAAGGTTACCGAATTTCATTCATATTATCACGATCATCATGCTTTTCTTATTTCTGCTGGTGAAGTGTTCAGAACACTTATATGTGCGTTGGTTGTCGACCAGGTTCCGGTTGATAGCGTAACAACTCGAGTTAAGGAGAGAGACGAGTGCGTAGACAAATTCAAAAGAAAGTATCTGGACGATATTGAAAGGGCTGGAGAAGATTACCAAATCCAAAATCACATTACAGATTTGGTAGGAGTAAGGATAGTTTGTCTCTACACGGACGATGTCAAGAAGATACAGACATTAATTGAAGATAACTTCACAGAGATAGACATAACGGATAAGACCTCACAGCTAGAGAGCACTGAAGATAAATTTGGCTATAAAAGCCTACATCTCGATTTAAAACTTAAAGAAGACAGATTGACTTTGCCAGAATACAGCAAATTTAAAGATGTTGTTTTCGAACTTCAAATTAGAACTATAATTCAGGATGCTTGGAGCGTACTTGATCATAAAATAAAGTACAAAAAGAATATTCCACTTGACTTGAAAAGGCGCATAAATAGGCTGTCCGCCCTGTTTGAGGTTGCAGATGAAGAGTTTTTACGGATAAAAGGCGAAACCCAAAAGGAGCAAGAAAAGGCAAAAACGGAAATTTCTGAGAACTCCAAACAGTTGCAAGACAATCTTGATGTATTTAAGTTTCTTTCGGTTGCAGAAAAGCATTTTCCATTTTATAGATTTATCGAATATAAAGCTGACGGTTTTGTCGGTGATATTCTGAGTATTGACCCAACATTTTCCACAGAGACGTTAATCAAAGCACTAGAAGAAAACAAAGACCGCGTTGAAAAGTACATTGAGGAAAAGGCGAATTACATGAATCCCTACACAATTATCAGGCATGCAATTTATATGCTCAATCAAGAGAGATTTAACGGGTTATTGTTTGAAGTACAGAGAAGAGCTATAGAAGAGTGGCTAAACTGAAAGTATTCCTTCGCAACTTATGGTATCATAGGATTTTGCGTCGCTCTATCCGTAAAGTTGGAGATTTTGCGGACATAACTCAGAGTCAACCCTACCCAACGTTTGTCCAACTTATAATCCTATGCATTTCATAGTACCCGTTTTTGTAGTTAGTACACTTACGGTTATTGCTTTCCTACTGTACCGGCAACGCCAGGATGTCAAAGCCATCCAGACAGTTACGGAGCGGCACCGGGGTACGTCCTCCGAGCGGGAATTGGTGCTGCAATTATTGAAGCTGGGTTTTCGTAACACCGCGATCTTCCATGACCTGTATATCCGTAACCGCAACGGCACGTATACCCAGATCGACCTGGTGCTGGCCACCGACGCCGGTATCCTGGTATTCGAAGTGAAGGAGTATAGCGGTTGGATATTCGGAACCGGCACCCAACGCAACTGGACGCAGGTGATGGGCTACGGGCGGTATAAGTACCGCTTTTATAACCCGGTGCTCCAAAACAGGAAACACGTTTCGGATTTACAGCAACAACTACCGCAGTTCCGGGATATTCCCTTCTATTCCATCGTGGTGTTCTACGGAAATTGCCAGTTCAGAAAAGTACACGACATACCTTCCGATACGTTTCTGGTCAAATGGCATGAGGTGGCAAACGTCATCAACGGCATTGTCACAAGTGGTAAATCGGCCCCTTATAAAGACAAATGGGAAGTGGCGCGCTTTCTGGCAGCCGCGGCCCGAAATGGCGCCGACCACCAAATCGTGGAAGAGCACGTGATGAATGTCAGGAAGTGGAAGAGGAAGGGGAGAACGAGCGTGGTGTGAGTATTGAGTTAGTCGAAAGTTGAAGAGTATGTCCAACATCCAATGACCAACCACCAACCGCTTCCATCTTTCTACTCAATACCCAATTGTCTTCCTTCCTTAAACGCCTTTTTATCCATAGCGGAACCCACTACAATGCCGATTCCCATGCCGATGGGTAAACCGATTCCCAGGAGGCCGATATTTCCGATACTGACACCAATTGAAGCGCCAATGGGAAGTCCGAATGCCGTCATGCCGAGCATCATCCACATATTGCGGTAATAATTTTTCGGTACGAGTTTGAGTTCTTTTTCGATTTTTCTCAGAAGCGACGTTTGCTCTTGTTTTATGAAACGGCACAACTGTTTGCCTTCCAGTGTTGACGCATTTATTTTGTCGACACTAGTATTTAGGGCACTTATGATAGTTTCAGGCAGTTCTTTTTTGCTCAGTTCGTTAAGGAGTTCGACAAACTGGGTGTACGTTTTATGCGATTTGACATCGGAAAAACTGTCTTCCGTCTTGTGTAATTTTTTGATCTCCATTTTTTCTCGTTACTTGATTTGGGCGTAGTTAGCCATTCGTTTTCAAATATACGCAAATCGGGCAGGAGGAGAGAGGAGAGAGGAGAGAGGAGAGAGGAGAGAGGACCAACGACTAACTACCAAGAACGAACATACCATACTCTGGTGAGCAAGGGTAGCGGCGTAAGGTGAAGGTCAGTTTACCCTTGTCCAGATCGTGGTGCGCCCCAGCAACGACACCCCTACGTAGCCCCGTACCTTGAGTTTCTTATCGGGTTGTAATGTCAGGTAACACGAATAGGTTTTGCCATCTTTCGGATCATAGATCGTGCCGTTTTCCCAGGTTGATTTTCCCGCGAACTCAAAATCCTTTAAGATCAGCAAACCCAGGATGGGCGTTTTATGTTTGGCTTTGTCTGGGTTGTGATGATCGGTTTTGGGCCGCCCGTTCTCGTTCGGTTCCTTCAGCCACACGATTTTTCCGAAAAACTTCTCACCCTGCTGGTAAATCTCAATTTTCGCGACTTTTTCCTCGTTGAGCCAGGTGCCGACGATGGCCGTTTTTTGGGTTTGGGCAAAGCCGGTTTGCGTGAACATCAGAAGACCCAGGGCGAGCACCATTCGAATTAAAGACCTGATCGGTACAATTTGCGTCATATTTATTCAACTTTTTTTGTGACGTGCACCGCAACCTGCTCGCTACCCAATGCGCCACAGCTATGAAGGAAGAGGCGATTGAGGCCAAGCCAAAAGTAGGAATGGGCACACTCAGAAGTCAAAGTTAGAAAAAAAGGAGAGAGGAGAGAGGAGAGAGGAGAGAGGAGAGAGGAACAACCAACGTCTAACTACCAACCACTCAAAACTACCAGTCGTTTTCTCGCGTGAACCGATCCCACCCAAAACTCCCGGGTTGGTGGTTGAAGGTTGAGAGTTCATAGTTCATAGTTCATTGTTCATTGTTCATAGTTAACGTGAAGATAAACGCTGTCCTGAAAACGTCAAACAAAACCTGTCCTGTTCTGACTAAAGGGTACATTTCCTATAAAAAGTCAAACCGGTAGTTGTATTTTCTCGGGTGAACCCTTCTAACTCAAAACTCCCGGGTTGGTGGTTGAAGGATGAGAGTTCATAGTTCATTGTTCATAGTTAACGTGAAGATAAACGCTGTCCCGAAAACGTCAAACAAAACCTGTCCTGTCCTGTCCTGACTAAAGAGAACATCTGCCATCAAAAGTCAAATCGGTAGTTGTATTTTCTCGCGTGAACCCTTCTAACTCAAAACTCCCGGGTTGGTGGTTGAAGGATGAGAGTTCATAGTTCATAGTTCATTGTTCATAGTTAACGTGAAGATAAACGCTGTCCTGAAAACGTCAAACAAAACCTGTCCTGTCCTGACTAAAGGGTACATTTCCTATAAAAAGTCAAACCGGTAGTTGTATTTTCTCGCGTGAACCCTTCTAACTCAAAACTCCCGGGTTGGTGGTTGAAGGATGAGAGTTCATAGTTCATAGTT
>JAIXYI010000036.1 GCA_027490305.1 Flavobacteriaceae bacterium | reverse complement strand
GTTACACCTGTCGCATTACTGTAACCAGAAGCATTGGCAGCTGTGATGGTGAATGTTACGTTCGTACCAACAGCCGGCGTAGAATTGTTAACGTTTTTAGTGACCGCGATCTCACTGCGAGGCGAAGGAGTCGGCGTACTGCCTTCTGTATTATTACCCGGAACATCATCCGGTGGTGTCGTAGTCGTAAGTGAAGCCGTGTTGGCATATGTTCCTGAGCCGAGTACTGTCGCTACGATATCAAGTGTAGCACTTGCACCTGCGTTCAGGTTACCGATGGTCCAGAGTCCGGTGCCGCTGTTGTAGCTACCTACCGATGGTGTCGAGCTTACAAAGGCATAACCGGATGGAAGAAGATCTGTAACTGTTACACCTGTCGCATTGCTGTAACCAGAAGCATTGGTAGCTGTGATGGTGAATGTTACGTTCGTACCAACAGCCGGCGTAGAATTATTAACGTTTTTAGTGACCGCGATCTCACTTCGTGGAGATGGAGTCGGCGTATTTGTTGATGTATTGTTACCTGGAACGTCGTCCTGTGGTGTTGTTGTTGTCAGTGAAGCGGTGTTCGCATACGTGCCAGAGCCAAGTACCGTCGCAACAATTTGTAGCGTTGCATTCGTTCCGGCGTTCAGGTTGCCGATGGTCCAGAGTCCGGTGCCGCTGTTGTAGCTGCCTACCGATGGCGTTGAACTTACAAATGCATAACCGGATGGAAGAAGATCCGTGACCGATACACCCGTTGCATTCGTATAACCGGCTGCGTTGGCCGCTGTAATCGTAAACGTTACATTGGTACCAACTGCAGGTGTTGAATTATTTACAACTTTAGTGATCGCGATCTCACTGCGAGGAGATGGAGTCGGCGTATTTGTTGACGTGTTGTTACCAGGAACATCGTCCTGTGGCGTTGTTGTTGTCAGTGAAGCGGTATTCGCATAGGTACCGGTTGCCAATACCGTCGCTACGACCTGAAGTGTCGCGCTTGAACCGGCATTTAAGTTCCCGATATTCCAAATTCCCGTACCATTATTATAAGTACCTACGGACGGTGTAGAACTCACAAACGTATAGCCCGATGGAAGCAGATCTGTCACGGTTACACCTGTCGCATTGCTATAGTTGACATTGTTTGTAGCCGTAATTGTAAACGTCACGTTGGTACCGACGTTAGGAGTATTATTGGATGCTACCTTATTGATTGAAATCTCAGAACGTGAAGTAGGGGTTGTTGTGCTGGTACCGGTATTATTTCCATTATTTGCATCCGGCGGTGTAACAGCGGATAGCGACGCACTGTTCAAGTACGAGCCATTTCCTCTGACTGTAGCCACAATCTGAAGCGTTGCACTGCTTCCTGCATTCAGGTTGCCGATATTCCATACACCTGTAAGACTATTATAAGTCCCGACAGATGGTGTTGAGCTGACAAATGTATACCCTGCAGGTAGCAGGTCGGTGATCTGAACGCCTGTCGCATTGCTATACGCCGCACTGTTGGCGGCTGTTACTGTAAACGTAACGTTAGTACCTACATTAGGGTTGGCAATATCGACGCCTTTAATTACACTGATTTCCGACTGCGTAACCGGAACCGGCGTATTAATAGCGGTATTGTTCCCCGGTGTTGGGTCTACTTCATTTCCATTAATTGTAGCGGTATTAGCATAAGTACCCGTTCCCCTTACGGTCACTGTGATAGTCAAAGTAGCGCTTCCGCCGTTTGCGAGATTACCAATCGACCACACACCTGTGCCCGAATTGAACGTCCCCGCAGAAGGCGTTGCACTGACAAACGTGTAACCGGATGGCAATACATCTGTTACTGTAACCCCAGTTGCTGCACCAGGGCCCGCATTTGAAGCTGTCAGTGTGAAGACTATGTTGGTTCCGACATTCGGCGTGGCGTTACTTACGCCTTTTGTGATACCAAGATCGGTTTGCGTTACAATACCAAATTTATTTGAACAGGACGCATTGCCCGCGCTGGCGGGGAATGTCACGGCATAGGTAGTAGGTGCAGTGGGTGCGGTCTGAACGAATCCGGTCGGTAATGTGCCCAATCGCACGATATAGCGTGCCCCAGCATAAGTGGTATATGTTATCGTGACGTTATCGATTGTCACTACGTCGCCAACGGCATTGGTCGCAGTAGTGAGGAATCGGACTGTCGTGTCGGTTGAAATGAAACTGGTAATGTCAATATTACCTGAGCTTTGACTTGCCGCATTCGGGAAGGTCAAGGTTTGTAGCGTCGTATAAGTTCCCCCATTCGCAGTAGCCGCTGCGACGATAACCCCATCGGTAGCCGTGTCAAGTCCGGTTTTGACGTACGTAAAACTCAACGTCGCCGTGACGGCACCCGCGCCCGTCAGGTTGAAGGAGCGACGTGCACCTCGACTGGTATTCTCCATGGATAGCACCCCGCCCGCAATCGTAACGTTTGCGGTATTAAATCCGTTCGCCTCTCCCACTTCGACCCAAGGGTTTGTCCAGGTCACCGTACCATTAGAACCTGTCGCACTTGCCGCCGTGTTGAATTGATCAATGAGCGTATTATTATTGGTTGGCGGTGTAACGGCAATTTGGAAATCCGTCGCAGTACTATTTGTAGTGGAAATAAGCGTATCCGTTCCGCTGTCGAAAATACCGTTTGTATTTACGTCGTTATAGAGTTGAACCGGGACGTTTGCAACACCTGACTCTCCAATATTCTGCGTACCACTATTATTGGTATCATTGTAGACAACCCCCGTAATAGCATTCTGGGTTGGAATACTGGTACATGCCACGGTGATAGACACGGTAGCGTTCGAACAAACGGTTGGGTCGTCGGCACTACAAGCCCTGTAAACAAAACTGTCTGTCCCTGAGTAACCCGCATTGGGCGTATACGTCACGGTACCGTCTGCATTTACTACAACGGTACCATTGGTTGGGGACGTTAAGATTGTAACGGAAGCAGGATCAGGGAGTCCCGGCGTATCATTCGCCAAAATACTGATCGTTCTAGGCACATCCACTATGACATTGACCGCATCTGCCACAGCAGTATAATTTGCAAGTACACCGAGGAAATTGCCCGTACTACATCCTCCAAGAGTCAGCGTCGGACCGGGTGGTGTCTGGCCAACATTCCGTTGGTTCAGGTTGGAAACTGTGAAACGGCCGGAAGTCCCACTTACGTCTTGTCGAACAATGTAACATGAGCTATTGACACCATATGTGACCGTTACATTATCGATAAACAAAGAGTCAGCGTTGTCGATACCCCCGCTGGTAGTCCATGTAAAGGTGTTTTGCCCGTTGACATTGATGGACGACAATGGTACGCTCAGGGTTACCGTAGCATATCCAGAATCCGCAACGTTTGTGGCATATCCAATGGTTTGGAGTGTAGTGGTCGTAGTAGTTGCGAGGTTCGTGACCGATACAGTAACAAAGTCAGCGACATTGTCCCACGCTGCCCTTCGATACCTAAACGAAAGCGTTGCTGAAATGGCACTTGAAAAGCTTACCGATCGTGCGACCGAACGGTTGGCGCCATTCAAAATCATACAGTTGTTACCGCCTCCCAATGGATCCGCGCCAATGGTGGTTGGTGCCGTATTAAAATCGTTTGTACCACCCGATTCTACCCACGCGGAAACGAAGTTCTGGGTTCCGTCATTACCGGCAGAACCGACCGGTTCAAAATCATCACGTGCAAAAAAGCCCGGCACTACAGTAAAGTCGTAATTACCAGACAGGTCGCTCGTAGTCGTCTGTACTACCGCATCTAATCCGTCAATAACACTGTTACAGTTAAGGTCATTGTAGAGATTGACCGTCACTCCGTTCATTAACTTCTCGCCGACAGTATAAGCCGTATCATCGGGAAGCTGCTCGACAAAGACCTTACCCGAAATGTTCGCCTGGCTTGCTGTAGCGTTACAACTCGTAATAATAATAGTAGCCGTTGCCACATCGCAGGTCGAAGGGTACTCGGTCGCACACACCTGGTACAGGAAAGTATCCGTGCCAAGGTAGCCCACATTCGGTGTATAGGTTATTGTTCCGTTGGCATTAACCACAACCGAACCATGACTCGGCTGCGATACAACCTGAACGGATGATTTATTGAGCGTACAGAGGAAGCCCGAATCGTTATTCAGAACCCCTACTATAATAGGTGTATTTGGTTCGGTTACTTCTTCATCGTCATTGGCCAATACCAGATAGGTGAGACACTTTGGTTGCATCACCGTACCCACGTCAAGACCAGGCGCAGCTCCGCCTCCATTTAATGTGTTGGCCAGGTTACCATCTTCCCCATAAACCGCGGCGATGGGCGTATTACACGTGAAAACGGCGATACCACTTTGGTCGCCGTCCGTTGTATCGAAGATCCTGGCCTGCCCCAACGGAGCCAATGTAACGGTAAAGTCGTACGGAAGTCCGCAAGGAGCAGTGCCCGCCGTTCCCGTTCCACTCAGGTTACCGTCGTATTTTACATAGACAGGAGCGGAAGCTGCCCCTGCATTCGTAACCCAAATTGGGTTGGCGTTGACGCCCACCGCATTTGTGGTTGAGCCGGGTGCCCACGCGATACTGGTAAAATTCGTAAGCCGCTCGGACGAAATAAGGGTGATCGCCCAGTCAAAATTCAAACCAGCGGCATCATCGTCCATAACCTGGATAGCGGTAAACGCTTCTCCTCCTGCGCTCGCGAATCTGTATCCCGTTGTGCCAGTCAGTGACAACGAGGCGGATGAACTTGCGGGCACGTTCAGTGTCCCGCTTGTCGTAGAATTGGACCAGTTGATCGTGATAGGCGCGGCCAGCGGGTTATAGAAATAGGCTCTGGTGGGCGCCGCTGCAAAGTTCTGGTCAGACACCGGAGTGAAATACTCATCTCCATAATACGTAGACTGGAAGATGTTGATGTTCCGGGTACCGTAATTATCCAAGCCACCGAACAATACATCGACCCCGACGGGCTTATCCGACGTAATTGTGGCACCTGCCTTGATATCGTTTGCCTGGTTCCGATTTGCCTGTTTCACTGCATCCGTATCCCCGGCATTGTTTCCACCGGTTCCATCATAAAACCAAGTCTCTCCCTCATTCAGCACCCTGGTGACATCAACAGAGCCGTTTCCATCATAATCGAGACTAACCGTGGTATTGTTTTGAGAAGCACGAACGAATAATGCCGTGTAACTAAAAGCAGGCGTGGTGGCAAATTGGTCTTCACCGAAACCGACAACGAAAAGGTTACCAAAACGAGAGGTATCGTAAACATCGGTCTTGGCACATTGCACCGCGAACTGGTTTTGGTCGCCCGTTACTTTTGAAACCGCAATGTCACTCGAACTGTAAATTTTATCACGACCGTCAAAATGAATATCGGCAATCGGCGCGACCGCTCCCCTTGTCGCGTCATATATAAAAAAGTCATCGATTACGATACTTGCGCCCCCTGGGAGAATATCCGTAGGGTAACCAGGCGCCACACCGTTTGTCAAATCACCATCACCCCAAACCAAGGTTGAACTTTGAACAGGCGAGGAAATATTAGGCTCATATCCGTCCTCCCAGTGGTCATAAGTTATAATAACATTTGGGTAAGGCGTTTTGATACTTGTTACATTTCGGGCAGTACTAGTCAAGGTGTTATCACCCGTATCATTTGCCGCACGGCGAAGGGCGCTGTACAAATCCGATTCCGGGAAGGGCATATAGAATGTCTTGGCCCGGTTCGCCTCAAAACACGGATCAACGAATGCATCACTCACCACAACCGTTACATCGGCGGTATCACAAAGAGGAATCGGCGTAGTGAAGTCACACACACTATACGTGAAACTATCATTACCCGTATAGTTACCATTTGGCAGATAGGTAACGATACCGGTCGGCCCCACCTGCAGCGTTCCGCCTACCGGAAAACTGGTAATGGTAACCGAAGCGTTATTGATGTTCCCTGTATCATTCGCCAATACGGCAATCGCCAACGGCTTGCCCTGTACCGTGCTTCCACTGTCATTGTTGGCCACAACCTGCGCGACGGCCGACTTTGAGTACAAAAGGAAGGAAACTAGGAGAAGGGAGAAAAGAACGCTCTTGGAGTGTAGTTTTTTTTGCATGATCTCGTTGTATAGGTCTTCTTAATATGCGAAAACGGTTTTCACAGTATTAACAATAGGCTGTTAAAAACGCCTATCGGCAAAATTAATCCAAAAAATGAATGCGCGTCGTAACATATTGTCTTTTTCGATGTTCACAACAAATCATCGACGAAATGCATTATTACACAACAAAATACTCGATTTTGCTTAAGTTAGTATTTTCTTACAAACCATTTCTTAAAGAATTCGTAACAAGGGGGAGTCAAAAAGTTATACTATTTTTTTTCAACAGGAATAAAAAACGTCGGACGAGCATCCGAATGAGGATAAACCCACGACACAATAAATGCGTACTTTTGCACCCAACTTATCTTTTGCAATGGATTTCAAAAAAGAAATAGAACGCCGTCGGACCTTTGGCATCATTTCGCATCCGGATGCCGGAAAAACCACGCTCACCGAGAAACTTCTTCTTTTTGGAGGCGCGATACAGGAAGCAGGCGCCGTAAAAAGCAACAAAATCAAAAAAGGCGCGACCTCTGACTTTATGGAGATTGAGCGCCAACGGGGCATATCGGTCTCCACCTCCGTACTGGCCTTTCATTATAAGGACAAGAAAATCAATATCCTGGATACACCGGGCCACAAGGATTTTGCCGAAGACACCTTCCGCACCCTGACTGCGGTCGACAGCGTCATCGTGGTGATTGACGTGGCCAAGGGCGTAGAGGAACAAACCGAGAAGCTCGTTTCGGTGTGCCGGATGCGACATATCCCCATTATTGTATTCATCAACAAACTTGACCGCGAGGGTAAAGATGCATTTGACCTGATGGACGAGGTTGAAAAGAAACTTGGTCTGTCTGTAACCCCTCTCTCCTTCCCGATCGGAATGGGATACGATTTCCAGGGCATCTATAATATTTGGGAGAAGAACATCAACCTCTTCAGCGGCGACAGCCGAAAGAACATTGAAGAAACCATCGCTATTTCCGACCTCCATCACCCCGACCTTGACCAACTGATCGGTGGGGCACCGGCCACGCGACTACGTGAGGAACTCGACCTCATCCAGGAAGTCTATCCACCCTTCGATCGCGACGCCTATTTACAAGGACGCCTTCAACCCGTATTCTTCGGATCTGCTCTCAACAATTTTGGCGTACGGGAATTACTCGACTGCTTCATCGACATCGCCCCGTCTCCCCGACCGAAAGAATCCGACACTCGTGTGGTCGATCCACAGGAAGGAAAAATGACGGGCTTCGTTTTCAAGATCCACGCCAACATGGACCCGAAACACCGCGACCGGCTGGCCTTCGTTAAGATCGTATCAGGAACTTTCGAGCGCAACCGCCCTTATGTACACGTACGACAGCAGAAATCGCTGAAATTCTCAAGTCCGAATGCCTTCTTTGCCGAAAAGAAAGAAGTAGTGGACGTCTCTTATGCCGGCGACATTGTTGGGCTTCACGACACCGGCAATTTTAAAATCGGAGACACGCTTACAGAAGGCGAGCCGCTCAACTTCCGGGGTATACCGAGCTTTTCGCCAGAACATTTCCGATACATTAACAATGCGGACCCACTGAAAGCCAAACAGCTTGAGAAAGGAATCGACCAATTGATGGATGAAGGCGTTGCGCAGTTGTTCACACTAGAATTGAACGGACGGAAAGTGATCGGGACTGTCGGCGCATTACAGTATGAAGTAATACAGTACCGACTAGAAAACGAATACGGCGCCAAATGTACGTACGAGAATTTCGCTGCTTACAAAGCCTGTTGGGTAAAGGCGGATGACCCTAAAAACGAAGAGTTTAAAGAGTTCTCACGCATAAAGCAGAAGTTTTTGGCTACCGATAAATTCGGCCAGCTCGTATTTTTGGCGGATTCTGCCTTCAGCGTACAAATGACACAGGATAAATACCCATCCGTAAAATTGCGATTTACGTCGGAAGAAATATAAATTCCTTCCATTTAGCGAAGAAATCATATCAAAATCTTGATTTAACCCCCATAGTTTTAACATAACGAGCTTTTTTTCGCAAAAAAAAATTAAGAAACCATTGGCAATTTGAAATAAAATGCTACTTTTACCAAAAGTTTGAAATCTTAAAATCCTATAGTGCCATGAAATTTAATTACGCGAAATTCTTTCTGACTGTAGCACTACTGGCAATGAATTTTGCCGTATCTGCTCAGCTTCCGGATCCAAATGACGGCGACACCGGGGGTGATGACCCACCGGCTCCTGTGAATACATACATTATCTATTTGGGAATTGCGGCTGTTTTGTTTGCTTTTTTCCAGATTCGCTCACAAATGTCACGAAGCGCCAAGTAGTCTAGTAATCCACTCTACCATCTAATGCACCATCCGGTGCATTTTTTATTGTACGATATGCTGTTCTTTAAAAAATCCAAACTGCCGTTACGTGACTTGTTTGACGGCCACTATACAGACATACACTCCCACCTGATCTATGGCATTGACGATGGCGCCAAGACACCGGAAGACTCTTTTTCGCTGGTTTCTGGCCTGATATCAATTGGTTTTGAGGGGTTTATCGCTACACCTCACACACTGGAGGGCGTTTGGGATAACACTACGGAAGGCATAAAGTCGGCGCATATCAAAACACAGGATGCGCTTAAAAGCTTCCCGCAGTTGCGATTTGACGTTGCGACGGAATATATGATGAACACCCAACTGTCTGACAACGTCAAAAGCGGAAATGAACTTATGACTTTAAAGGATAAAATCGTCCTTATCGAGATGTCTTATTTAAGCGCCCCCGTTTTCCTCTACGAATTACTGTTCGACATACAGAACGCGGGATATAAGCCGCTGTTGGCCCATCCGGAACGGTACCTTTTCTATCATGGCCAATTGGCGGAATACCGTCGCCTGAAAAAGGTAGGCTGCCTTTTCCAGCTAAATCTTTTGTCGACGACTGGATATTATGGAACAGGCGTCCTCAATTGTGCATCCGAGCTACTGACCGCGGGTCTTATAGACTACGTTGGATCGGATGTACACCATGAAAACCACCTCAAATCGTTCCAGCTACCCCTGCAGATCAAAAAGGAGGCTATTCCAAACCTACAGGCGGCCATAAAGGCCAACCAGTATTTCGCGAAATAAAAGGGTTTTTCCTTTATAGGATGCTATGCCCAAATAATTAAAGGCTTATTCCCTGTTTCCAAGGATAAAGTTAATCACCCTACGGTACAACGGTGCTTTTGGTTTCTCTACTCCGTAGCCATAGCCGTAACCATAGCCATAGCCGTATCCGTAGCCGTATCCGTAGCCGTAACCATAGCCATAGCCGTAACCCTTCTTCACATGGGTATCGTTCATGACGATGGACATCGACGGAAGCTTCTTCTCCTCATGGAGTTTTCTAGGAAGTGCCAACATACGCTTGTCAAGGTAGTCGAACCTCACGACGTAAATAACTGCATCTGCATGTTTGGCCACCAAGAACGTATCGGTAACGAGACTGACTGGCGCCGTATCAACAACGATATAATCAAACCGCTGTTTCAGGTCATCGAACATCGTGTCGACCTTCGCACTCATCAGTAATTCGGCAGGGTTCGGCGGAATGATTCCTGAAGGGAGTACATAGAAGTTTTCGTACCCTTCTAATTTGAATATAAAATCATCGAGATTAGCATTCGGTGTAGACAAATAATTGGTAACCCCTTTGGCCGGGACTGTCATATATTCATCAAGCTTGGGATTCCGTATGTCAAGACCCACAAGAAGTACCCGTTTCTTAGATAATGCGAAGGTACCGGCCAGGTTTACAGAAACAAATGTCTTACCTTCCTTTGGTACTGTCGAGGTAAGGAACACGACCTTCGCCCGCTGTTCGGTAACAGAAGAGAGGACGAAGTCGAGGTTTGTTCTAACAATACGCATTGCCTCCGCCGAACTTGAACGGCTATTTTCCTGGATAAGTTCACCAGCAGTTTCGGAGCGTGGCACATCCCCCAGGAAAGGTATATCGATATACTCTTCGATATCCTTACGGCTTTTGATACGATTGTCAAGAAGATCCCGAACGTAGATAATTCCAAATGGAATGAAAAGTCCTGCGAAGACCGCTATAAGATAAACCACTTGCCGGTTGGGTGATACCGGTATCGGGTATGAGTAGGCCGAATCGATTGTCTTGGAGTTCGATGATGTTACAGCGAGGGAAATGGCATTCTCCTCACGTTTTTGCAGTAGGTAGAGATAAAGTGTCTCTTTAATCTGTTGCGTACGCGAAATACTGCGTGACTCTTTTTCTTGTGCCGGTACGCGCTGTATCTTGCCTGTAATAAAATTCTCTTGTTGCGCGAGGTCTTTCTGCTTAATAAGCAACGTCTCCCTCAGGTTATTAAGGGTTTTGACGATACTCAGCCTAAGGTCGGCAAGCTGGTTGTTAAGGTTGATCACAAACTGGTTTTCTTCCGTAGCACCTTTTGCGATCCGGTTCCTGCGCGTAAGGATATCGTTATACGTGATAATCAGAGACGATGCGTCGGCCTGCGTAATGAGGTTAGGTGGGACTACCTCGAATGTTTTGCTTTTGTTTATGAACGCAATCATGTAATTGACGATATTCAATTGCGTCTCGTTCTCCATCACCTCCTTCTGGAACTCTGATGACGTCTGTAGAAAAAGGGCTGCCTGTGTCGGAATATCGGTGATGTTGTTTCTTCTTTTGAAATCCTCTAATCCAGTTTCAACGGTATCCAGTTCGAGGCTGATACTACGAAGGCGTTCATTGATGAAGTTCCGCGTCTTCGTTGAAACCATATTCTTATCACGTACCGCGTCCTCGTTATACTTTGCGATAAGTTCATTCAAGAAGTCGATGCCTACCTGTTTTACGGGATCCGTAATCGACAATGTCAACACACTGCTCATTCCATCATTAGAAGGCTCAACTTTTAAGCGTCCTCTGTAGGAATCAACAAGGCGATCCAAAGCAGACAATTTCACGATGATTTTACCATGCAGTTCCGGTGTTGCGGAAATGTTGGTGACAACCATTTTCCCATACCGAAAAGCAACCGTTTGGCCAAATTTGTATTCGCCCAGTTCGTTCATCGCCTCATCAGAAAGACGGAAACGCGTGGGTGATAATGTCTCGACTACGAGCGTTACATCTTTATTATGAAAGTCCGGCTTCTTCTCGATGAAGTTGATATGGATTGGATAGTCTTTGTAGATACGAGTCGTCTTGAGGCGACCTTCTGAATACATCGAGAGGTAGAAGTCAAGATCATAAAGCGCGGCGCTGACCAATGACCTCGACTTTAATATCTCGATTTCATTGTCAACACTCATTTTCACACCACCAAAAAGTCCGAGATCTGTAAAGCTACTTAGTTCGCTGGCGATCCCTCCCCTTTTGTCGTCCTTGATCATGAGGATGGCTTCGGACTTGTAAATCGCGGTGCTGTACTGGAGATAAAAGTAGGCTGCGCCAATGGCGATAACGGTAGATATAAGAAACCATCTCCAATAGAACAGATACTTTTCAAGTTGCTCTTTCAGTCCGTTGTCAAGACCGAACGGACCGTCTCCTGTTTCGTTCTGCTTCATACTATCTCGTTAATACGGCAATTAAAGTTACAGCAAGCGAAACAATGGAAATACCGATTCCGATGTTTGGCCCTACTGCAGACGCATTCACCCGGGTGCGGTTAGGCTTGACGTAAATAACGTCATTCTGGTCTACATAATAGAACGGTGAATTGATAAAGTCTGCTGACGTCAGGTCAACAAAATTATGGGTCCTGACTCCGTTGCTTTCCCGGATGACGAGTATCTCTTTACGGTTTCCAAAAATCGTAAGGTCACCCGCCCGGCTGATGGCTTCCGGAAGGGTTGTGCGCTCGGTCTCTGAAACAAAGCTACCTGGTCGCGCGACCTCTCCCATCACCGAATACTTGTAGTTTACGATGCGGAGCATGATAATCGGGTCTTTAATATACTTCAGCAATTCGCTGCGTAGCAAACCGACTGCCTCTGACTTCGTCATCCCACCAATCTTCAGTTTTCCGATTACAGGAAATGTGATGTTTCCATCATTGTCAATAAGGTAAGTCTGGTAACGGTTTCCTCCCGAAATAGTCTCTGAATCATCGAGATTACTTACATAGGAACCAAGATTATAAGGCATTGCAGCCTCCGGTTCCGAGGACGATACTATTATAAGGAGAAGGTCGTCTGGTTGTAATACCGGCTCATATTTTTCACTTAAAGAAGAAGGGAGCCGTTCAATATCCTGGAAATATTCGATTTTTTTCGGCGAAGCGCAGGATGCCAGGAGAAGGATTAGCGTAACGAAGGAAAAGAAACGGATGGTGGTACGCACTATGTTGTAATTTGTGGCAAATATAACCATTTTAACCGGGTGTCATCGACTGGCGTCCAAAAATTGGTACTCCGAATTAAGGCTCAGGTACTCAGGAACAATCGCTTTCATCTTTGCAACAATATCGATCGCTGTCCCCCTTTCGGCGAGGTCAATCAGGTCGGCGACCGCGTCCTGTATCGTAACGTAATCGCTGGTGATTTCCTTAGAAATCATGATTTTCTCGTGGTGCGTGGGCAGTGTTTGCGCACTATCGTTAAGTAGCTCTTCATAAAGTTTCTCCCCGGGACGCAGTCCCACAATCTTGATCTTGATATCCTTTTCCGGGACGTAGCCCGCCAGACGGATCATTTTGGTAGCCAGATCAATGATCTTGACCGGTTTGCCCATATCAAAGATATAAATATCGCCACCACGCCCCATCGCGCCAGCCTCCAACACGAGCTGGCAGGCCTCGGGAATGGTCATGAAATAACGGATGATTTCAGGGTGGGTGATTGTTACCGGGCCGCCTTTCGCGATCTGCTCTGTAAACAGCGGAACAACAGATCCGTTTGACCCCAAAACATTACCAAAACGGGTTGTGACAAAACGTGTCTGGCAATCGCCACGTTCGCGACCAAGATAATGCATCGCTTGCACATACATTTCAGCAATGCGCTTACTTGCTCCCATTACGTTACTCGGATTCACCGCTTTGTCGGTAGAGACCATTACAAACTTGGACACACCATGGAAGCAGGACAGGTCAGCAAGATTCTTCGTACCCATTACATTTACAAAAACGGCTTGCGAAGGGTTCTCCTCCATCAACGGCACGTGTTTGTAGGCTGCTGCATGGAAAACGACATCCGGTTTGTACTTCGCAAACGTAGTCTCTATACTTGCCTTGTTACGGATATCCGCAATTACACATCGCGTTTCGATTCCAGAAAAGTTCTGCGCAATTTCGATACTCAGGTTGTGCAAGGGTGTTTCAGCCTGGTCCAGCATCACAACAGTCGCCGGACGGAACAACATTACCTGTCGCGTAATCTCGCTGCCGATGGACCCCGCCGCACCCGTTATCAAGACGGTTTTATTCTGTAATTCAGCAGAAATCGACTGGTTGTCGAGCACAATCGGTTTGCGCTCTAACAAATCCTGTATCTTGAAATTGGTAACCTTACTCGAGATTTCCTTTCGGTCTTCCCAGTCACTAATCAGCGGAACCGTGTAGACTTTATAGTTATATTCAATACACTCTTCGACTATAGCCAGTTTCTCATCCTTGGAAAGACTCTTATCTGCAATAATGAGTGCATCCGCCTCAATAGAACGCATGATTACGGGGATACGACGGGTAAGGCTGAAAATAGGTAGATTAAGGATTCTTTTTGAGGTGTTCTGGCTGTTCTTTTCGACGAATCCAACTATACGGAAACGCATCGGCCTCTCAAATCGCAGGGCATTGGCTACCGCCATCGCATTGGCATCGGCACCATATACAAGGGCCTGCATGAGATCATCGGAACTTTGATCAGAAAAGTAGACCTCGAAAGACTGCTTCACGATAACCCGATACAGGAACAGGCAGAAGAAAGACAAGATAAAGTTGATGAACAAACCTACATTGAGGTAAAGTTTGACACCGGTTAAAAAGAGGAAGGAAAAATTAATAATTACCAGTCCGAGCAACGTCATAAACAACGCCACGAATATCTTCACCGCGTCAATGAAGGATGAGTGCCTGATGATGCCAGAATAGGTACGGAACACCCAAAAGAAAAAAAGGTTGAGTACCAAATACACCGCTATCGTCATCAAGAGATAACCACTGCTTACGTAATAGAGGTGCATCTCGCGCAGTAGTTTGAACGTTCCGTACGCGCAAAGCGACACGATCGTCATATCGAGTGAGAGGATGATCCAACGCGGCAGATACCGTACATCCTTGAGACTGCCGTCCCATAGTTGCGACAATAAAGCTGTTGCCCGTTCCCTAATGCTGTTTATCATTTGACTATATTCCTACAAAACTATCATTCTCCAAAAAATACGTTGAACGCCTCAGACAGACGCATACGGTCTGCATCTGTCAGGTTAGAACCTGACGGCAGGCAGAGCCCGTCCCGGAAGAGGTCCTCCGACACCGTGCCGCCATAATAAGGCGCATCGTGAAAAATAGGCTGCAGGTGCATCGGCTTCCAAAGCGGACGCGACTCAATGGTAAGGTTTTCCAAAAATAATCGAAGATCCTCTCTGGTTCTACCCTCTCTGGTAGCGGACGCATCCAAAGTAATCGCAGTCAGCCAGTAATTAGCAAAACTGTAATCGTTTGGCACTGAAAAGACCGTTGCTCCTCCAACGTCAGCTAGGAGTTGCGCGTAAAAATCGTGCATCTTCCGACGCGCCAGGACATGGGAATCCAAAACCTCCATCTGTCCGCATCCGATACCCGCGCAAATGTTACTCATGCGATAGTTATAACCTATCTCGCTGTGCTGGTAATGGGGCGCAGCATCCCTTGACTGAGTGGAAAAAAATACCGCCCGTTCTTTTTGATCTTTGGTGTGGCATACGATGGCCCCACCGCCCGAAGTCGTAATGATTTTGTTCCCATTGAAGGAGAGCACGCCGATGTCTCCCAACGTACCACACTTGCGACCACGATAGGTACTGCCCAGCGCCTCTGCGGCGTCTTCAAGCAATGGCACTTCATAACGGTCGCACACCTCACGTATCTCATCATAAAGAAACGGAACCCCATATAAATGAACTGCAATAACAGCTTTCGGCCTACGACCTTTCGCTATGCGGTCTTTCAAGGCCGTTTCGAGTGCTTCAGGACACATGTTCCATGTGCCGGGTTCGCTATCTACAAAAATAGGTGTTGACCCCTGATAAAGGATAGGGTTCGCGGAGGCCGAAAACGTCATACTCTGGCAGATAACCTCATCCCCTTTTCCCACTCCCAACAATACCAGGCCGAGGTGTATGGCCGCCGTTCCTGAGCTAAGGGCACCCACAAATACGCCTTCAGCCAGATAGCTTTCAAGTGACTGCTCAAACGCATTGACATTTGGCCCTAAAGGCGCGACCCAGTTTGAATCGAATGCCTGTTTGACATACTTCTCCTCCGAACCGCCCATGTGCGGTGAAGACAACCAGATTCTTTCTTGAACTGCGATATTCATATTCTGTGAAAGTATAAAAAAAACGTTAAAGCCGCAAGGACTTCCCGGAATATCGTCCTTTATTGAACAGTACGGACACCAGGTAGACAATAATTACACTGAGATATTTTCGGTAGGTGAGGTTTGTGGCCAAATCAATGTCCATTTGCGATTTCAAGGGCAGAAGTTGTTCCTCATATACTTGCCGGGGATTTGGCACCATTCCCAGAAGCTCTTCCTCATCTCGAAACTCTATGGCCGCCGGACTGAGCAGCCCGGGTCGTTCTTTCAGTATCTGCGAATAGAGACCGTGATCCTTTTCCACATAAAACATCACCTGGGGCCTGGAACCGACCACCGACATATCGCCTTTAAGGACGTTGAGGAACTGTGGCAACTCGTCGATCTTATATTTCCTCAGCAATGCACCCAGTGGCGTTATGCGGTCGTCATGTAGTCCGCGCGTGATTCCCAACTCGTCCTCTGTGTTGTTCCGCATCGTCCTTAATTTGCACATGTTAAAGGGTTCGCAGTTACGACCGCCCCGTTTCTGCCAAAACAGCACCGGTAATCCCTGCACCAATACCATTACAACAATCAGCAGCAGGAAAAATGGCAACCCTATCACGATAGCGAAAACCGACAAGACCACGTCAGTAAACCTGATAAGCACGCGTTGTGTTATTGTCGCCATTTATAGTAAAGTGTGCCCGCATACTCGTGGAATAGCCGTTTCGTGACCATGGCCTTGGCGAAATCGGGTTTCCAGTGATAAGGATTGGATTTCTGCCCAAACTGGACCAGGTAATTGCACGGAACAGGCATCGGCTTCAAACCCAGGGCCCGAAACGACTGTAGGGCCCGCGGCATATGAATGGCGTCCGTCACCAGAAAAAATGGTCTTTTGCCGAACCTCTTGGCAAACTCACGTGCTTCCTCGCGGGTAGTGTAACAATGCTTTAATTTAAGGGTATCTGCAGGATCAACGCCCACATCCAATGCCGCCTGCGCCGTTACATCTGCATTGTCAAGGGCAGCAAACGTTGAACTTCCGGAAAAAATAATCTTACGTCCCGGCGCCAGTCTGTAGATAGAAACGCTACGAATGAGACGCGCGCGGGAGGCCGGTGTGAGACGATCGGAATCAACCAGGTGCGGATCATCTGATATTCCACCACCGAGCGAAAGCACCGGAATCTGGGCATCCTTCATACGGGGATCGGTCATTGGATACGCTGTGACTGACCGTTCATAGCATGCGCATAGCCAGATGGGCAGTGGCGTTATCACGAAAAGTACAAACCATAGCACCCCAAAACAAAATACGATGACCCCAACCCGCTTACGCCACCATTTCCAGATAGCCGCTGCCAGCAAGCTGCATGCGACGAAAGTGCATAGGGGATCGAAAAAAAATTCCATATCAGGTTTGTAGCAGTTTTGAAATGGCTGCTATTTTGTCTTCATCCAAGTCATAGCTTACACCCATGGAAAGACCAGATGTGCTTCGCGGCTTCCGTACATTGAAATGTAACGCGTCTATGCGGCCTTTCAACCTTGTAGCGTTTTCGAGATTCACACCGCCACCCGCCATTACCTGTATCCTGCCCCGGAAATGGTCGTGAAGTGTGGCGACATCCTGCCAACCTTGATCTACATTCGCCTTGCCTCCTGAGGTAAGGATGCGATCAATGCCCAACCCAATCAGCGTTTCTATACCGGCCACCATGTCAGGAACAAAATCGATAGCCCTATGAAACGTCACTTGAAGCCCTAGCTGTTTTGCCTTTTGGGCGAGCGACCTTGTGGATTCAGCATCGACATCTCCGAACGCGTTAAGCAGTCCAAAAACAACACCTGTCGCGCCGAATGACGCTGCAAGTTCTATGTCGCGTTTCATTACGGCAATCTCCCACTCTGTATATACGAAATCTCCCGGTCGGGGCCGAATCATAACGTGAAGTTCACAGGCGATATTGGAACAGGCTTCGATAACCGCAACTGAAGGCGTGATACCTCCTACTTCGAGGGCGCCACAAAGTTCGATGCGCTTGGCGCCGTAGCGAGCCGCCAGTGAAGCCTCTGCCACATTCTCAAGAACAACCTCAAAGTCCATCTTTCAGCGACTTTGAAATCGAATCATTAAGCTGGGTACTGAAACGATCTGCAGCCGTCTGGCTTAGGTGTGTAAAGTCGATAAAATCGTTCCATTTAAAATGTGGGTCACACGAAAAGTTGAAGTAGTCCACTTTGCCTTTTTTAAGAAACCCTTTCATTAAGCGCTCAAAGTTCGCGACCTCTTCTGGCGTGTAATTTCGCATTTCAGCTTCCCTGAGGGGCGGCATCACGAGAAAAACTCTGATACCATTCGCTTGACACTCGAGCAATATACGTTTGAAGTATTCGAATTGCAGTGGTACGGTTTTCTTCTCACGGCGAATAAATGCGCCTTCTTTGGGCACGCCGAAACGCAGATACTGTCCATTTGGTTTTACATCGTGAAGGTCTTCCACTTCCTTTTTGAAAAGGCTCCTCACTTTGACCGGACGTAACAGTTCTTTATAGTAAAGCAAGCGATAATCTTTCTTTGGATAATCAGCCTGATAACCTTCGCCCAAGTACTTAAAGTAGGCGTAATTGCGTGAATCTGAAAAAATTCCAAACTGGAAGTAGTCCACACCTAACACGAGATAATCGATTTTCTTACCGTGTTCCTTCAACCATTCAAGCTTCCAGTACAATTGGTTATAGGAATCGTTGTTGTGGGAAAAGTTATAGGCGGGTATCGAAATCTTATCTGGATTAACGCCACAGAACATGCGCGAATTACCCATCACGACCATGTCGTACTTTCGGGTTTTGGCATAGGAAAAAGACTTTTCCAACTGCTGTTCGATATTGATTCCCATGCGCCACTCTAGTAATGAGGGTAGCAGGAACAGCCCAAAAAGCACATAAAATACTGCTGACAGGCCAAGGAATACGAAAATTTGTTTTAGGAATCGACGCATGATCAGAATTGAAAGTAAATGAATTGTTCTTCTTTTCCGAAATAAAGGAACACGAGGAAGCCCAACAGGTAATAGAATGCCCACCTGACTGGCTTTGGCCATCGAAGCCCCAGTTTTTCAATGGCGAAATTGTCTTCACGCCCTATCCATTCGATGAACATAAAGCCCACCACTAAAAGGATGATGTAAATAGGCACTTCAAAGGCCTTCTCTCCTATCTGGCCGGTAAAAATAGATGCCAGGTACGAGAACGCATCATGAACCGTCCGGGCACGGAAAAACACCCAGAGTATCTGTTGAGACACAAAAAACGTGAACATCATCTTAAGAAAATCCCCAAGCGGCGGAAAGAAACGACCCTTGCCGATAATGTCAATGTTTTTATTCCCCTTGAAAATGACGGAAGGCAATACGAAAACGGCGTTAATGAATCCCCAAAGAAGGTATGTCCAGGCCGCACCATGCCAAAAGCCACTAACGATGAAGATAATAAACGTGTTCCGTATCTTAGTCCACATCCCCACCTTACTGCCGCCCAGCGGAATATAAAGGTAGTCCTTGAACCACGAGGACAGCGAGATATGCCAGCGGCGCCAGAACTCGGCCATGTCGCGCGAGAAATAAGGGAAACTGAAGTTCTTAAGCAATTCGAAGCCCAGGATCCGGGCAGACCCCAGCGCAATGTCAGAATAGCCCGAAAAATCCCCATAAATCTGGAAGGCGAAGAAAAGAGGCCCGAGAATGAGCGTCGACCATGAATACGATTCCGGATGGTCGAAAAGCATATTGGCAAACTGCGCACAGTTGTCGGCAATCACAATCTTCTTGAAAAGTCCCCACAACACCTGTCGAAGCCCGTCCACTGCGCCGGAAGCACTGAATCGCCGGGGCTTTTCAATCTGCGGAAGGAGGTGCGTGGCACGCTCAATCGGACCGGCTACGAGCAATGGGAAAAAGCTCACAAAGAGGGTATAATTGACAAGGTTTCGCGTTGGTTCAATGCGTCGGTTGTAGATATCAAAAACGTAGGATAGTCCATGAAAAGTGTAGAACGAAATCCCCACAGGCAGGATGATCCTCAACGTGCTGTAATGAGGACGCATGCCAAAATGCTGTATCAATTCGGCAAAAGACTCAATAAAGAAGTTATAATACTTAAAAAAGCCAAGGAAACCAAGGTTGATACAAACACTAATGACCAACCACATCTTCCTTCTCGCTTTGGTCTCGTTGTGGTGGATAGCCAGTCCTGAGTAGAAATCCAGCGCTGTGGAAAAAGCCAGCAGGAAAACGAAGCGCCAATCCCAACAACCATAAAAGAAATAACTGGCAGCCAAAAGCATGATGTTCTGCCATTTCAGGTTCTTCTGGGTCACGAACCAGTACAGCACGAAGACGACTGGAAAGAAAAGGGCGTATTGTAGCGAATTAAACAGCATTCGTTGTGTTTTTGGTTAGAGGCATAAGACCTTCGAGGGTCCTTTAGGTCATGATGTCTTGATTATCTTTTGGCAATTAATTCCGATTCCTTCATCAGTATCGGCAACGAGTCGACGTCGCGCAGGAAAATCAGTCCTTTCTCGAACTCATACATGCGATAGTCGAGATCGAAATCCGGGTCATTGTCGAGCAGTCGTACCGTATCTTCTGCGAAATTGGCGCCACCGGCTGAAAAGCACTGTGTAAATGCAACATGCCTTACATTGATTTCGGTGATGTACGGTTTCCCGGCTGCATCCTCCTTGAAGTCAACTGTAAAAAAACCGTGGCGGGCAGCCCCGGTGTGTTCGAAAAGACGATCCATCGCACTAATGGCTGTATCCACAAGCGCGGGTTCGTTCAGCAATCGACCAAATGACGTGTTGCCGGTGATCCCGGAAGGTGCGACCTTGGCCATGATATAATTGACGCGTTCGGCACATGCAGTCCGCAATAATTTCCCATTGAAATAGAGCATTTTGCAGGCAAGATTCCGACCAGGAAGGAACTGGCTCGCCAGAAATTCCTCCACACCCGGGTTGATGGAGATCCAATTGCGTAACGCATTCTCGTCTTCAACGCGAAGCGAGCCTAGTCCGCTGGTGCCTTTAGTGCTGCGTACCCAGAAATTTTCACCAAGCTTCGCAAATACTTCGGAAAAATCCTTGAGGTCCCGATGGAATGCCACCGATTTCGGGACCAGGTTCATGTCATCGAGGATATCGGTCATCTTTGCCTTATCCACCAACAATGTTGCCATACTGTAATCAGGCAGTAGCGCCTTGCACGGAAGGCCGCCCGCTTCTTTGACACGACTCCACTCCATGACCTCCATTTCAGGCAGGATTACCGCGAGTTCAATGCCGTTTTCGGCGATAAGTTCTCGCATGGCGGGCCAATAATCAGGATGTGAAGCCGAAGGCACTACGAAAGTGGCGTTGAACAGTTCGTTTTGGTAGAGTCCAACGGCCAGCGGATTGATATCCGTCCCGAAGAGCTCGAACCTCTTGTAAAAACTGTATTTCTTCAATGAAATAGCAAAGCTCCTGGGTGTAGGTCCACCGACCCCGGTGATTAGTATCCTCATGTATTGGGTGCTGTTTTTTGGTATTGTTGTAAGATGTTCTTTAGTCCTTTTTGCACGGGAAGTTGCCAGAGCAATTTGCACCAGTCGTGGTTGCCCTCTATGAGCTCAGGACCCCGGCTGGTGATGGCGACATCCCAGCCTACTGACCGATTGCCTTTCTCGATGAGTGCCGCCCTGCGCACCATTTCGGCGGCTTCTTTCCAAAACGGAACGTGGAAGCCAACAATAGGTACGCCAGTAACTGGGTGCACTTCCTCTATGGGTTTGGTGATATCACTGTAGACGCCACCGCCTATAACCACACCCGTTTCCGGATCGATGGGGGCCGCAATATTCCCTGCCGCCATATTATCGACGGGCGAATTAACGGTGATGCGTAACCGTGCCCCAATGATATCGGCTTCGTCGCGGTCATTGAGCTGGGTCACGATACGGACGGTGTTGAGTCCGGAAGAGGAAAGCCGGTTAAGGTCATGGTGTTGCATGACAAATTCCTCTACAAAGTCATTTCCGATTTCCTGAAGTCTTTCAATCAGCGACTCTGGCGTAAAATCCTTGCTTTCCCTAACCTCTATGCCACGGCCGCACTGCCCGTCGGATCCTTTCAGCACCACTTTCCCGGACGGATTAGCCAGTAAACGGGCTGCAATCGACGTGTCGTGCCGCATATCGACAAGCGAGGCATAATCGTGAATCACAAAATCTTTGAACTCTCTGAGGAAAGCCAGTTTGTCTTCCAGTACGTGCCGCTTTGACTTTGGGTTCATCGCGAGCTGGTATTCATACATAAAACCGGTTCCAGCGTAAGTAGACCGCAGTTTATGGTCGCTTTTGTAAAAGTGAAATAGGAAATATTCGTTGAACGAGATATTATATCGCAGAGACGAAGTGATCATATCCGCAAACAGCTTCCATTTCGGGATACGGTCATATGTCGAAACATGGTTAATGAATTTCCTGAACTTGACGCGATCAAGCTCTTTGGCATAATACCCGAGATACAATAGGCGTTTCATCATCAGTTCGTTCCGTTAAATGGTTGCATGGGGCGGTCATCACTTTGGTTCACACCACTGCCCCTGAACACTTTTCCGAAAGTCAGTAGCATGATCCTGATATCCAAAAGTAAAGAAACATTGTCAACATAGTAGATGTCCATCCGGAATTTGTCGGTCCAACTGATCGAATTCCGCCCATTTACCTGGGCCCATCCCGTGATACCAGGACGCATTTCATGTCGGCGCATCTGCTCGGGGGTGTATAGGGGAATGTACTTGAAAAGCAATGGTCTTGGCCCTACGAGGCTCATATCGCCCTTCAGGACGTTAAGCAACTGTGGCAGTTCATCAATCGACGTTTTACGCAGGAAGGCGCCGAACGCCGTAATCCGGTCACGATCGGGTAGCAGGGTGCCGGATGCGTCACGGGCATCGGTCATCGATTTGAACTTGATAATATCAAACGGTTTCGCGTCTTTTCCAGGGCGGTTCTGGTAGAAAAATGGCTTGCCTTTGTTCTGTAAGGTCAGTAGAACCGTTACCACCAACAACAGTGGTGACAGCAACATAAGGAGGCAGAAGGAAGCGAAAAAATCGCCGAACCGTTTGAAGTGCTTATACATTACTGCCAGACATTAAGAGGCCCAGTTCATCGGCCGTCATGAATTCAACATCAGGCCAACGACGCGTGATTTCGTCAAGGAGCCGCTTGAGCGAGGCAAGTCCGTTCCGGCGGTGTTCCTCGTCAATATGGCCACAGTAATTCACGCGATGGGAGCTTATAATAGCCGGTTTCTTCCACCGAAACGCCATCTCTATCTCGCCAAGTGTTTTATCAACCCAGTCAAAAGGCTTTTTGTCGTTGGGTTCGAAAACGGCATTTCGGATGAGGTAGGTCTGCCCTTCTGCATTCTTCTTGCCCATATAATTCACCACTCGACGGAACTTTCCGTCGCCTTCGTGCTCACGCTTGTCTGACGGTGTATCTATGAACAGGATACCATTGGCCTTAAGGGTCGTATGGAGCACACTGCTTTCGCGCCCGCCAGGAGGGTTGAAGTTCAGCGCACGTCGGCCAAAGACTTTCTCAAAAGCGTTGAGCCCGTCTACGATAATGTCATGGAAGGCCTCATTTTCGGAGAAGTCCCAAAAGTCGAAAGCTGCGGTGTAAGACGGATACGTTTTGACAGAAATACCCGTATAAGAACGGTTCTTCAACGCCGTAAGCGTAGCGGGGTCACGGCGCTGTAAGGCATCATTGAGCATTTTCACGTTTAGATGTTCCCGACCGTGAAACTGCGGCACAAAGATCCGTTTGTCCATCCCTTCCTGCCAAAGTTTCCAAGTACCTTCATAGCCTTTCCGTTTGGCAAAAGTTTCCGGCAAAAGTTCATATCGGTATTCCGCATAATCCTCCGCCGCCATCCTTTCAAAATCGATATTGGCAGGCAGCGAAAAAGCGGTAAAGGCAGCATGACGCCCTTTTGAATCGGTAACGCTGGTAAGTATCTCGAACAGCGCCTGGAGGTCATCCGGCGTTTCAAGTGTATCGTAAAGGTCGAAATGGGAAAGTGGACGAACGCCCTCGGCTTCCATAGCGGCCAAGGCTTCCTTTGAGTCGACTTTGACGTTGCCATAATCATCTACGGAAAAAACAACGATACGGCGAGAGGAGCGCCATCCCCGGGCGTTCTTGAGATTGCTTGAAATTTTCTGGCGTATCTTTCCTATCATGCTTATTTTTTTATGAATTGGGAGTCATCGACCGATAAAAGGAATTTCTTTTTCTGCTGACGGTTCATCTTTTTGCAGTCCAGATTATAGGAAAGCACTCGCTCTTCAAGGGCCGATACGTTTCCAATGACACGTGCGGGATTTCCTCCCACGATAGCATCGTCGGGAATGCTTTTCGTTACTATCGATCCTGCCGCCACGATAACGTTGTTTCCGATGGTAACACCGGGCAAAATGAAAGCGGAGGTGCCTATGTAGACATTATTTCCAACCTTTATCTTACCAAAAAAATCGAAGTTGGGGTATTTTTCCCGAAAGACCCAACTACCTCCATGGGTAAAAAATCGAACGCCCGCCGTAATCTGCACATGGTCACCCAGCTCAACCAGATAAGGTTCTGAGCCGAAATTTCGACTGTATATCTTACACTTCTTGCCAATTTTGACGCCTTGGTGACGGGCGTAGCGCTCCGGATCCCAGCAGTACTTTCGGTATCGTTCCAGCAATTTATTGAACATCGCGATCGGGTTTTGGTTTCGTATCCAAATATCGGTTATAGATGGCAATTGTCTGTTCCAATGGGTTACGAAGATCGAATTTCTTCACATATTGCGCACCTTCATCCCCAATCTGTTTCCTGAGCACTGCGTTCTGACACAGCCTTACAACGGCCTCTACAAATGCCTGACGGGAGGCTCTTTCATAGAGGAATCCGCTTTTTCCATGCGCGACAAGTTCGTTGTGCCCGCGGATGTCAGATATCACCACTGGCAACCCTTTCGACATGATTTCGGCAATACCGATTGGAAGACCTTCAGCATGGCTTGAAGATATGCCAATGTCGGCGATGGAGATAAAACGGGCGATTTCCGGGTGGTAGCCCAGCACGATAATACGATCCTCAAATCCGTTCGCCTTTGCATAGGCAATCATCTGATCACCCAAAGCTGCCTTTCCTCCGGCGAATACAAAGCGGGTGTTTGGAGCCTTTTCAAGAATTGCCGGGATGGATTCGAATATGAAGCGATGATTCTTCCTTGGAATGAACTCCGCAATGTAAAGAATTACAACCTCATCTTCCCCAATTCCCATTTCATGGCGTATGGTCGCGCGGTCGTAGCCAGAGATGTCAAGGCGGTCAGGATTGATTCCGATACCGTCTGTTTTGAACTTTCCAGCCGAAGGGAAATTCATGGAGGAAAGCGTTGCAAAATCTTCGTTATTGATGGTTATTATGGCATCCGTAAACCTAGCAAAAAACCACTCTATTGGAAAGAAAACCAGCCAGTTCTTAAGTGCTGCCCCCTTATAGAAGTGGAAGCCGTGAGCGGTATACAACACTTTAGTTCCACTTTTCCGGGCGCCGCGGGCTGCCATACGTGTCACGATACCGCCCATTGGCGTGTGGGCATGGATGAGTTCATAGTGGTGCTCCCGGATAATCTGTTTCAATTGTCGGAAGGCCCTACGGTTGGTACTGTCAAACGGACTCCTTCCGAAAGGCACGGTGAATACCTTATCCGCACCCGGAATATCCGGATTACCATTACAGGCCACATGCACCTCATAACCCTGTGAACGGAACCACTCAAGGTAAGGAAGGTGGAAATTCAGGATGTGGATGTTCGTCGTAGCGGTATACAGTATTTTCTTTCGCTCCATTTTTCAATTTATAAAAGGGGCTATTTCGCGTTGGAGTTCAATGCGTGCATTGTCAAGATAAACGCGATAGGCCGCGATTTTCTCCAGATAGGTTTGCTTGTCGTTAACTGCCGATAACAACAACTCATAGAAGCGGCTTCCCTTGAAGCCCTCTATCGGATACACGAATTCGGACAGTTTCATATCGGCCATAATGCCAAAGCTCTTATTCCCCCCGTACGCGATAGCCAAGCACGGAACATTGACGTTCAGCGCAAAAATGACGGAATGGAAACGCGTGCCCACCATGAAATCGAGGTGGGAATACAGCCCCATGATATCCTTACAGTCAAGGTCAAAATCCTCAAGATAAGAATACCTTCCGTTCAGCTCAGATGGCAGTTTCGCCAGTACATCCTTAATGGCTAGACGGTCATCCTCATGTGAGGACGGGCCGAGCGTATGAGCAAAAAATACGATGTGGAAGTCCTCATTCGTGGCGAGTTTTACAAAGTTCACTATTTCATCCACATAATTTCGGTAGCGTACTTCCGGATCGGGCGAATTCGGAAAACGGTAGGGTCGTAATGTAACGCCCACCAATTTCTTCTTTCCCAACGGGACGCCTTTTGACAAAAGATAATTGCGATAATCCTGCTGCTTCGGCTTCAGGTAAAAGCCAAGATCGGGGAACAGGCCGGGTTGCAGTCCAAACGAATCTCGCAGATAGTTTTCCGAAACGCGTTCCCGCACGGTTACTAGCTTACATCCGGTTAATACGCGTTTTACCAGCTTACGGGTGAAATAACCCTTTACCGGTCCGATGGAATTCGGGAAAATCATTACTTTCCTACGGAACCGCAACGCGAGCAGTACGTGATAAAGGGAAAAATACATCGTGTAAAAATCCGTCACGCGACCATAAGCATGTATGAAGCCTCCTCCTTTTACGATAACGGCATCGGCTTTACGGAAACGTTCCACCGTTGCCTTTTGTTCTTTTCCCAAAAAGGCCTCTCCAATTTTATTCAAGAGTACCCACCGACTCAAAACGAGCGAAGTCGCCAAAAGGTCATACACGCCCTGCATGCCCCAAAGTATATAATTGGTCTTGGAATAACCTACACTCTGCTTGGCGCTGTTCTGCGTGATACGGCTTGGGTGCCGCAACACTTTGGGGATAATTTCAAAACCAAGTGCTTTGGTCTGGCGCGACTGCAAGTGGATGTCTTCTTTCTTCGTGCCGCTTTCGAGTACACAGAATCGTGCCTTAGGGTCGAGGTCGGCTACAAGGTTCGCAGATTCCCATACCAGCGCCTGGTCACCGCGATTCAGGTCCGTACAGCCCGGTATGATGATGATTTCTTTCTCCATTTTTAGTTGTCAAGTTCCTGCAGATTACGAAGCAGGATGTCCGATATGTCAAGGTTATTCGCCTCGAGGAATTCTTTATAGAATGCAAGACGGCGACGCATTAGCGCTGTCTTGGTGTAAAGCAGGGCTTCGTCGTGGTTGCGTTTGGCTTGATTTACGAGTATGTCAGAATTGATGGCAAGCAGTCGTTTGACGATTCCGTCGACATCTCCCGGCGTAAAAAGCATTTCGGGGTTAAGGAGTTCCGGTATGCCGGCAATACTCGACCCAAGCACCGGACACGAAACGCTCATCGCTTCAATCACCGAACGCGGCAATCCCTCCTGCTTGCTGGGTTGGATATACAGGTCAAGGCTGCGATAAAAATCAAATACCTCACTGTGCTTTAGTGGGCCGATGATTTCAACCGCGTCTGAAATGCCTAGGTTATCGGCCAGCTTCCTCAACCGTTCGGCGCTTCCATGGCCTACGAGACGATAGGTAAAAGACTTCCGCTGTTGCCGGAGCTTCGCAATGGCTTTCAGCACATCGTCCTGTCCTTTGTACGCCACATTCAGGGCAGCAACGGTTCCCAAGACTATCGGTTTATCGGGGTTATGTGTTTCGATATAGGCCAGCCTTTCGGTTAGGTCGGCTTCGGGTGCGGCGTTTATCTCCACATTCGAGCAATTGGTCTGTTTACCTGACGACGGATAACGTCCCTGAAGAAACTGCCTGGTAACATAAATTATGAAAGGTACATCCTTAACCAAAGCCTTTTGCTGCATCATTTTATAATGCGCGATGAGTTTTCCTTTCCAGTTGTAATTCCAATAAGCGTCGAAAGTACAGGCGACGTACTCTACCATATACGGTTTACCTATGCGGCGAGCCGCCCTCACTGCCATTGAACCGATGGCACTAGGTAGTCTTGCCACCACGATATCGTGCTCTGCGACGGTCTTTTCTACAAGTACTTTCGCCCTTTTATGCAGTTTGAGATAGTTTCGCATCGACTTGAAATCGGGCACGTCTACGACATGAAAATGGTCGGGATCGATCTGCGAGAAACGCTGTTCCTCTCCTGCATGTAGTTTCCGTGTGCGAAGCATAAACGTGACCTCGCTACCCAGATTGAGGAAACGGTCTTTTAGCGTGTTGCCCAACGTCACGCCATAAAAGCGTCCGGCACCATCGTGCTGCAAGGGCCCATCGTGCGCAAAAAGTACTTTATATCCCATGTGTCAATACGGCGTAAAACGATTCGAAATTCGAGGTGTGTTCAAATTTTTTCCGGGCCCATTCCTCAAAACGGAACTGATTGGCTTCGTCGGGATTCTCGGCCAAAGATACTAACTTGGCCGCAACCTTCACGACTTCGAGCGGATCAAACAGCTTTGGATGGATCGAAGAAGGCAATGCTTCGAGGATGGGCGGTATGGCCGACGGCAGCACCGGAAGCCCGCTTACCATCGCCTCGATCAGTGCATTTGGCTGACCTTCCGTGACCGAAGGAAAATAGAAAACATCCAACGTGCGAAGCACCAACGGCACATCATCATTCAGGCCCAGGCAATACACCCAGCCTTCGACGCCGTGCTCCTGTAGTTGCGACCTGAATGCGGCACTATCTGTGTTTTTTCCGCAAAAGAGAAAGCGGAAATCGGGCCGCAGCGATACCACTTCACGGATGACCTTAAAAATGGTTTCATGGTTTTTGGCCGGATCGAATCGACCGATATGTCCGATGATGATTCCTTCTTCGGGCAGTTGCAGTGCCTTTCTCGCAGCGCTTTTCGACGGCAGGTCATTGAAAGCGGCTACATCAATGCCGTTAGGGATGACCGAAAAGCGCGAATCCTTTCCGTAAAATCCGGGATGGAAATTCCGAAACGCGTATTCGCTATTGGAAAGGACGACCGTAGCAAAACGACGCACCAGACGGCCAGCAAAGGCATTATACCATAATTTCATGCGGTTTGTGCCAAATGCGTTCGTAGAACGCCTGTATAGCGAAATACGACGCTTTATCCCCGCTGATCTTGCAACAAACAGGGGTAGTCCTCCGAAATTACCATTGAAGGTCGCTACTGCCGAAAATTGATGCTTTTTAAGCAGTTCTCGTAGCCGCCACAGTTTTCGGATATCGAAATAGCCAATCGATTGGTAATGCAGCGTAACACCGGCCGCTTCAAACTGTTCATGAAGGTCACCTCTGGAGGTGTTGACTGCCAGTACATGAAAATCGACCCGGTTACCACAGTAGCGGATAAATCGGAGTGCATAGTTCTCGGCGCCTCCGGCATGCAGGGTTGGTAGAATGAAGAGTACTTTATCCTTCATGCACATTGTGCTTTTTTCTTATGGTATCGGCGAGTCCGACCGTTGTCATGAATTCCACCGATGGCCACTTCTTCTGGATGGCTTTTAGCAGCTCTGCCATTGACCGTAACCCTCGATCACGGTTAGCTTCCTCTATTCCGCCCATGAAATTATAGCGGTGGGTGCAAATTACGGCAGGACGGCCCCAGGCAAATGCAATTGCCATTTCTGCAAGGGCTTTTTCTACCCAATCAGCCGCGGAAGCCGAAGGTTCGAAAGTGACGTTCCGCGCAATGTCTAGTTGTCCTTCCGACGTAATCCTTCCCGTAAACCGTTTGACGGTTCTGGGATCACCCACGTGAATAGCCGACTGTTTGTTTACCCTCGCGCCTTGTATAATGTCTACGCCCGCTGCAGCTAGAACGGGAAAAAGATCATAATGCAGGGTGTTTTGTGGCGCTATAACAGAGCGCGAACGGAATCCGAAAAGGCGTTCGAAACGATCGAGCCCATCGCGAATACGTTCTGCCACAGGCGCCAATTCATCGATGTTAGCTGCGTCGAAGGCCGAGAGGTAACTGCGTGAAGCCGCTTCATTGCGGTTGAACGCAAAAAAATGGTGATCGAAACCTATACGTGTACGCTCGTTCCCTTCGAACAGGTCACGTAGCCAGGCTTCCGCCTGCACGTGTTCACGGCCATGGAACTGCGGGAAGAAACAACCATCGGCGATTCCTTTAGACACGAGTTCCTTATTCCCTTCAGCGCCAGACGTACGACTGTAGGCCAGTGGAAAGTCCTCCACTATAAAATGCTCAAAACCACTTTCCTTTATGGCTTTATAATCTGGATTGCACGTTACGAAGTTAGCGGTTAGTACCGCCGGGTTTCCGTGTATATCGCGAAACGAACCAAGCAAATCGAAAAGCCGTTCGAGGTCGTCCTGGGTCTCAAGTCCGTCAACGCGGTTGAAGGCATTTTTACGCACGCTTGGAATGTGTTTTGCAAGACGTTCGAACTCGTCTTTTGGTGGCACACGAAGACATCCCCAGTCGTCACTTTCGAAGACAACGATCTTACGCCTGGTATGCCATCCCTTAGCGTTATAAAGATGGGTTTTGATCCTGTCGCCCCATTTCATGTCAGGCGTTTTTATGAGATTGATACAGGGCACGATATACTTCGAGGTCGAACTCTCCAAATATGCCAAAACTGCGCGTCTGGTCAACGACGATATGACCGACCTTGCCGGCAATCATACGTCCGCGCTTCCGGAAACTGTCGACGGTAGACAGCATGATACCACCGGCTCCTTTGTAAAGTGCTTCGCGCTCCAGTTTTGTAAACTTTTCCTGATCCAGCAATGGCGCCATACCATGCCCGACGTGTTGGTAATACATCCTGTTGTCAGGACGTACGCTCAATAGCGAATCTGCCTTAAATATCGAAAGGGTGTTAACGGCATCATCCACCATATCTGTTGTAAGGAAGGGATATTCGATTGCTACAGACATCAGGGCCTCTGGAAAGACGCCGCGCCCGGCCAATTGCGTCAACACATGATCGAACGTTCTGTTCAGGGTTTCGTTGACCTTTGCGAAGGCTTCCGGACGCTCAATCACGGTTACCCCAGATAAATCCTTACCTCGCAGAAAATCCAGAATTTCGGTGTCGGAAGTGGTAACCACTACCTCAGCGATGCGGTTGGAAGCTTTCACTTTGCGGATACAGGCTTCGAGCACCGTTTCGCCGTCCCTATCAAACAAGGGCCAATTCACACCTTTTATAAACGTGTTCCGCACCGGGATCACCGCCAACGTATGCGGGAGGCGCATCGCGCTCGTTTCGATATGGAGGTCCTTGATCCGTTTACGGGTATCCAGGATACGTTGCTCGTTTGTCGTCAGGTTATTTCCGTGACGCCGGTAGGAAAAAAGCGGCCGGCTTACATTCGTTACTTTATGATGGGTGATGAACTTTATCCACAGGTCATAGCCATCCTGACAAGTAAAACTCTCATTGTAGCCACCAAGGTTTTTTAGAAATTCAAGGCGAATCATCGTACAGGCGCCGTGGGCCGGCTGATCGTAAAGCGATACTTCATGGTCAAAGTCGTGACGCTTTTCCTCACCCGTACGGTTTCCGTCGGCATCCACATAATAATAATCGGGGAAGACGAGTCCGAGTTCCGAATCAGAGTCCAGTATGCCTGCCATTACCTCAAGCGCTTCCGGCTCGAGGAAATCATCTGCATCAAGACGCATCAGGTATTTTCCCGAGGCCGCCCTCATCGCGATATTGTTGGTGACGTTAAGTCCTTTGTTCTGCTGGTAGATGATGGTCACCTTTTCGTTCGCCCGATAACGCTCTATGATCTCGCGGCTGTTGTCAGTTGAACCGTCGTCGATGATGAAAATCTCAAAATCCTGCAGGGTCTGCGCCAGAAGGCTTTCGACGGAATGGACGATATACTTTGCGTAGTTATAATTCGTAATGTAGACGCTGATGGTTGGAGTAGACTTCATATCATAGGGGCATTGAAGTGTGTTAAAGGTTGGGGGCGTTATTTACTAAAGACATCCATTTCTATAAACAGGGAAGTGACAGGATTTCCAATAAACCACATGGGGGTGACGACGTCAAGTGCAACACGCGTCTGGACGAATATCCAAAGCAGCGTCGGAAAAGCCAGAATCACGGTATAGGACTTGAAATAAGCAAAATTGTTCTGTTGATAAAAACGGTAGAGATAGATCGCTGCGAGAAGAATCCAGATGAGCAGGAATCGTCGTCCGAGCGAGTCGAAAGCAAAACCGAAATTCACGAAAGCGAGAAGCAGTAACATGAATGAGAAAAGGTTCTGCTGGATCTTGTCCTGATTGTAGTAATGCTTCCGAAAAAAACCAATGAATAGCACCACTGCAATCATTGTGTATTGCATGATCGGGATCCGCAGACGGGCGTACCAGTTACGCGATTCCAGCGATTCATTTCGGTTTACGATGTAATCTTTATTAGAATAGGCTTCGAGTTTGTCTTGGAGGTTATCCCCAATATTAGATGTATCAAACGACGAAAGGTAGGTATACATTAGGTTGGGCGCCAGTAGCGAAAGCGCGATAAGTCCAAGGTAAATGTAGTTCCGGTTTCCAAGCGCAACATAAATGAGAATTAGCCCGAGGGCAAGCGCGAAACTAAAGTGTACGAAACAGGCAAGTGCGCAATACCAGATGTAGGTTTTCTTTTCGGTTGACAGGTATCTGTAAACGCCAAAAACGTAAATCCAGGCGGCCACTGGAAACCGGATACCGTGTACGATGGTGACGGGCATGATGAAAAAGGCCAAGATGAAAAAGATACGGGAATTCTTGTTCATCTTTCCTGCAAATTCGTCATACACGAACCCGAAAAACTTCACAGAAAAAACGGAAAAGATAAGCGCATGCAGAAGGAATACCCAGTGATAGGAATGTGTAAATCTGGAAACGAGAAAGTTGATGATCGTCGTGTAAATATCCAACTCCTCCGCATTGTTACGGCGCAGGATGAAGTTCATAATGATTAACTTGAACTGTCCTGCGTCCATCTTGATGAAGGCCTCGAACTTTCGGGCATGCGTATAACCATCCATCCCTTCGCGGGCAAATCCCATGGTAAATCCGAAGAAGGAAAAAAAAGCGATAATGGTTTTGCGAGAAGTGCGGTTACCGAAATCGCGGAATGCCATTATAGCCGACAAGAGAGGCCAAACGAAGAAAACGGCTAGCAGGCCTTTTTTCCGTTTTCTTTCTTTATCCCCTAATGTCAGCGTTTTTGTCATGATGAGATATCGCTCCAGTCCAGTTTTTCGTGGCGGAGAAGCTCCCTGGCCACTTTCTTACCGATCAATTTATCGTAATCGCGGGCATCTATCCCGTGGTTGGGCCGCAGGACGGTGAGATTTTCCTCCGTGAGAACTTCGCCGACCTTAATATCACGAAGCGGGTAAACAGCTCGCCGGAAAGAGGCAACGTGTCCATTGTCTATTTCGATCGGTACGGGTTTTTTTATGGCATCTCCCTTGAGTTCCCTGATAAGTCCAATTTCAGCAATCAATTCCCGTATTTCAGAAGGCGTAAGCGACACTTTATGATCACGGAAGACTTTACCTTCGCGGCTATCTGTAAAATGAAATTCAAGCACTTCAGCACCCATTGCAACAGCATACATAAGCGCCTTTGAGCCTTCCGTATGATCGGAATAGCCAATCGTCAGCGAAGTCAGTTCGCGCAGGCGGGACATCACATTCAGATTGGCGTCGGCAGCGGGAATTGGGTACATACTCGTACATTGCAAAACTGCCAACATATCCTTGGACTGGTATACCGGATTCACCGATTGCAGGAAAGCAACCGTGTCAAGTACCTCCTGCTCGGTGGCAAGACCGGTAGAGATAATCATCGGCTTACCTTTCTCTGCCGTCTTTCGGAGCACCGGATACGCGTTCAGGTCGCCGCTGCCTATTTTATACAAGCTAATGTATGGGTCCAGCCACTGCATCGCATCGATATCCCAAACGGAAGAGGTGTAGAGTATACCTGCCTCCTTTACCATATCCGCAAGATAGAGGTGCTGCTCGCGTGAGAGCTCAAACTTCTTGAAATGCTTATTCCTGTCAGGGCTCTCCATTGAGGAAACCAGCGTGTCTCCGGTGTATATCTGGAACTTGACGTAATCTACGTCCGTTTCGATGGCGAGACGCGCCAGTTTTTTGGCATATTCGAAGTCTCCTTCATGGTTTCCGCCGATCTCGCAGATCAACAATGGTCCGTGTTTTCCTTTATATGCGTTTGACATGGTCATCGAATTTGTATGGTATCAAAATCCTCTAGTTCATTGATTTGGTGGACATGGGCAGGAAGCGCCACATTTTTCCAGGCCGCATAAATCCCCAGTCGCTGGTAATAGCGCTTGAGGGCAAAATTCTGGCAAGATGGGTTATTATAGAACAAGGCTGTAGAAGCCGACCCGACAACGCAAGAGCGCACGGAATTGGCAATATAGAGCTCGGCAGGTATATAATCCTGGCGAACCACATCACCAAAAGCTTCCTGCAGATGGTTGAACTGTGCTTTACCTTTCACGCCCGGGTGGAGTTTTATGATAAGGTTCTTCTTCCCTATCTTCTCCTTAAGTTTCCGTATCTGTTCGATCTCAATCGGCAAGTCGGCTTCGTTACGGATGATCGGGGCAAGATAAATCATGCAATCCTCGATACCGCGGAAGTCGCCTTTTGCCGTATCAAAGCACCGTCCGTATCTTTCAATACTTTCTGGATAAGGGAATAGCTTCACCTGGTTGATCTTCAGTTTGGTTTTCGGGTCTACAAAAAGCTCAGGGTCGGTCATCCAAAGTTCATTTATGAACCGGCTCCTGTGCATATGTCTTGGATAATAGAGAACGGTTTTGAGCAATATTCCCTTATCCCACAGATTTTTATAGATCATGTAGGTTTCGCGTATGCGATTCAGGAAAAGGCTGACTTCCATCGTATGGTAGAACAGCGATCCGTCCTGCATCAGATGGATCCGTGTTTTGCCTGAAGCCAGCGACAGAACATAGCTTTCGTAGGCGCGATAGGTGTGCACCACGAAAAGATTACCGATAGGGGAACCAAAGACTTCTTCCTTCAGTCTTTTCCTAAACTGCGAATCTTCGAAAAGAAGGCGGATAGCACTGATGCCGTTCGGAAGTGAGGTGTCATCTATACTGGCGAGCCGGGGGCCCTTCAACACGAGCACATTGTCGTATTGCACATCGGCAAAATGGGAGTCGATGATCGACATCGCGAGGAGGAAATGGTACTCCGTCGACAATACAAAGACGTTTCTGGTCTTGGCGTTACTCATCTTATCTGTTGGTAAATAGGATAAATCCGGGCCAGGTTATATTCAGTGTGCGGCTGTCTGAATGCTGCAATAATACGGCTCGTACGATCAAAATCCTCACTTGTATCAAGCGCGAATTGGATACCAGCAGCTTCTGGTAATGTTGTATTCCGAAAATAATAGTGCTGCACTTGGTCTTCATGGTCATAAAGATAAAGTGTCACATGTTCCTGGTACTCGCGCGACGCCGACAATGTCGGCATGAGGCTTCGGAATACCGACGTACGCACAATCTCGATACTCATCCCCTTTGGGAAAGTACGGTCTTTTACATTGCTAATAAATGCATACTGCCCGGTTTCGGCAATAGCTATCATGTCTCGCAACACATCAGTGTCTACGAATATGTTATCACCGTTGATACGGGTTGTGTAGTCCCATCCCTTCGCCTCGCCTGCTTCCAGGAAACGCTCGGCCACATGTTCAAGCGACCCCCTGTGGCAGGCAATGTGCTCACGCTCGCAGAAGGCCGCAATCGGGTCGTCTGATGTTTCGGCAGAAGTCGCTATCACAATCCTGTCAAGCGGCAACACCTTCTGTAATCGTTCGATGATATATAGCAAAACAGGTTTGCCATCAATTTCCATTAGGGCCTTTCCTGGCAACCTGCTCGAAGAGAAACGGGATAATATGACGGCTCCAACCGTTGGTTTATTCACGTTCGCTGATTTTTTTGGCAGGGCTCCCGCCCCATATCTCAAATGGTGGAATGTCTTTATTTACGACTGAATTGGCTGCTATGACAGCACCGTCGCCGATCGTCACGCCCTTCAGGATGGTCACATTACTCGCAATCCAAACCCCATTGCCAACACGGATCGGTGCGGTTTGGTTGGGTTGTCGGTTGATCAGCTCGCCACGCGCAATAGAGTGATTACTATCAACGATGTATACGAAGGGGGCAATGAGGCAGTCTGCTCCAATCTCTATGGCCTCCGACGCAAAAAAGAAATTATGGTAACCCACCGTAGTGCGCGCTCCAATGCGAATCGTGGCACGTTCATTACAGGCACAAATACGGGCACCTTCCTTCACTACTACATCGTCACCCACCTGTATATTATACGGAAAACGCATAAATTCAACACCTTTGTCAATATGCACGTCGCGCCCCATTTGACCCAACTGCCGACGCTGGACAAACGCTCGCCATTTGTGGCGCCAGGTAAATTTAAGATGTTTCCGAAGTTGCGACATACTTATAACTCCTGCAATTTAACCATTCTTGCGAAATTAGGGGAAGACTCCATCAGTCCTGTGAAAGTATCTGTATGCTGTATGCTCCCTTTTTCCATCAATACTATTCGGTCGGCATTTCTGACAGTCGACAGTCGGTGCGCCACGATCAGGATAGTGTAGGTTCCTTTCAGGTTATCTATATTTTCCTGAATAGCGCGCTCCGTCTCTGAGTCAAGGGCAGAGGTAGCCTCATCCAGAATCAGGATGTCAATGTCCTTATATAGCTCTCGGGCAATCGATATCCGTTGTTTCTGTCCGCCGCTCAGGTTGACACCATTAGTCCCCAGTACGGTCTGCTCTTTTGACTCCATAGCTTCAATAACCTCGAATAGCGAGGCTTTTTTGACAGCATCGCGGAAGCGCCGTTCGTTTTCTTCGGTTGGTTCGGCCCAGAAAGTGATGTTATTGAACACGGTGTCATTGAAAATGGCCGGATCTTGTGTGATGTATCCGATTCGCGACTGGTAATCGTCCCGCTTTAAACTGAGAATATCGAAACCATCGATCATAAGGCGCCCTTTGTCAGGTGTAACAAGGCCTGCAAGGAGATTGACAAGTGTTGTTTTCCCACTACCGCTTTCCCCTACAAAAGCAATAGTTTCGTTGCGATCTACAACAAGATTCACGCTTCGTAAAACGGGTGTGTCTTCGGAATAGCCAAACGTCACATCCTGAAGTTCAATCTGCTTTTCGAAACGGTTGAATGCTCCCGATCCATCTTCTTCTCGGTTCCGTTTCAGTTCATTGGTAAACTCGGTCATATTTGACAATGAACCTGATACGGCGATAAAAAGGTTCCACTGCGTCTGGACTACCATGAGATACGTAAGGGCGCGGTAAAAGAACATAAGCGCTACGAGTATCGGACCGAGTGCACCGCCCATCCATTGGGTCTGCACAATTATGACGGCTGATACCACAAAGATCAACAGCGGTTCGCGACTTGCGCTGAGGATGGCGCCCAATATACCGATACGGCGATTATTCTCCTCAATGGTGCTGACCGAATCCGACAATTTTTTAGAGTAAACTTTACGGGATCCCGTGGCTTTCAGGTATTTGAAATTCGCTACTCGCTGGATGATCAGGTTCTGAAAAACATGGCTTTCGTGCGTAAGTTCGCGAGACGCGCCTTTTGTCTTTTTATATAGTCGGGTAAAGATTAGGTTGGTCACGATACCTCCCGCACAAACGAGGAGGGCAAATTTAAAATCGAGAAAAAAGGCAAAAACGACATATACCATCACCATGATGATATTTTGCAGTGCGGTGAAATAGGTCTGGTAAGCGCGTGAGACACGATCCACTTCACCACTGAGCGTGTTCTGGATGCGTCCCGCATCTGCAATCGCGAAATACTTGTAGCTGATGGAATCGAACAATCGGATGAGCTGGAACCGCATTTTCTTGATGAAATACTGTTGCAAAACCACCTGGTACGTATTTCGGAAGTATTGGGCAAAGCCTTTGAAAACGAAGAAAACACAAAGGAACATCAATACCGACCCGATGGTAAGGGAGAACCCAAGTTCATTCATCCCGTCTATCAAAAATCGTAGTTTACCCAATTTTTCAGGGTTTACAGGACTCTCCGGATCGATCATCTGAAGCAATGGAAGGAACATCGAAAGCCCGAGGCTGTCAAGTATCCCTACAAGTAGGCTCAATACCACTGAAAAAATTACCCTACGTCCGATATAACGATAGAAGTAGGCGAAGTGTACTAAAAGCTTTTGGGTCAATATTGCGCGTATCTTACTCATTTAGGGCTTGAAATAAGAAACATACCATGTGATGAATTGCCGAATGCCCTCTTCAATATCGATACGCGGGCGGAAATCGATATGAGAGGCCAATTTGGAGATATCGGCATAGGTAACCGTTACATCGCCGGGTTGTGCTTCGGTCATTTGCTTCTCAATTTTTCGACCAGATGCTTCCTCTATGGTTTCGATAAAACGAAGTAGGTTTACCGGACTTCCGTTTCCAATATTGTATACTTCATGATGCGTGTCCCTATCTTTTTCGTACACCCGGAAGATGCCCTCCACAATGTCATCCACAAAAGTAAAATCACGGCTTTGGTTGCCATAATTGAAAACCTTAATTGGTTCTCCGGCAAACGCAGCTTTCGCGAACAGCATGGGTGCCATATCAGGTCGGCCCCATGGACCATATACCGTAAAGAACCTTAGTCCGCTCAAACGTATCCCGAAAAGGTGGGCATACACTTCGGCCATGCTTTCATTGGCTTTTTTACTCGCGGCATACATACTAATCTGCTTGTTGCTGGCTTCTTTTTCTGAAAACGGCTGCTTCGCGTCAAGTCCGTATACCGAACTGCTACTCGCATACACCACATGTTCGACCTTATTTTTTTTAGCGAGTTCGAGTATGTTTAAAAAACCTGTTATATTAGAATCGATATAGGTCTGTGGGTTCTCGATACTATAACGGACGCCGGCCTGCGCGGCCAGGTTGACAATACCTTCAAAAGAATCCTGCTCCGCTATTCTGTTGAGAAGTGCGGCGTCCTGCAGGTCTCCCAGATAAAAAGTAAGGGAGCCAGACTGGTACCGTTCCTGTCCTTCGCTCACATAAATTCCGAGTTGCGCCAATCGGTCGCGTTTCAACTGCGGGTCATAATAGGCATTCAGATTGTCAATCCCTACGACGGTATAACCGGCCTCCTGAAACCGTTTCGCGGTGTGGAAGCCAATGAAACCAGCGATACCTGTTATGAAAACCCTTTTTTCCATATATTTAGTATAATGAGCGGTAAGAACCGTCGCGAATATGGGAAAGCCACTCCGGATTGTTGAGGTACCAGTTTATGGTACAGTCAAGTCCCTGTTCGAATGTAACGCTTGGCTTCCACCCCAACTCATGGGTGATTTTGGTAGCATCGATCGCATATCTAAGATCGTGCCCCGGTCGGTCGGTTACGAACGTAACGAGTTGCGCGGATTCTCCTGGTGGGCGCCCAAGCTTATCGTCCATCACCCGGCAGAGAAGCTGGACAAGATCGATGTTTTGCCATTCGTTGAAACCACCAATGTTGTAGGTCTCCTTGTCTACTCCTTTATGAAAAACAAGATCGATAGCGACAGCATGGTCTTCCACGAAAAGCCAGTCGCGGGTATATTTACCGTCCCCGTATACGGGTAGTGGCTTTCGGTCAATGATGTTTTGGATAAAAAGCGGGATCAGCTTCTCAGGGAACTGATTCGGTCCGTAGTTGTTGGAGCAGTTGGTTATGACATACGGTAATCCATACGTTTCGCCATAAGCCCTTACAAAGTGATCGGAAGACGCTTTGGAAGCAGAGTATGGAGAATTCGGATCGTAAGCGGTCTGTTCCGTAAAGAATCCGTCTGCGCCCAGGGCACCATACACCTCGTCTGTACTGATATGATAAAAACGTCTTCCTTCGAACGATACACCCCACGCGGCACGACAGGCATTCAACAGGTTTACCGTACCAATCACATTCGTTTTCACAAACGAAAGCGGTTCTGAAATCGAACGGTCAACATGCGATTCGGCCGCGAGATGGATGACAGCGTCAAAACCGTAGGTTTCGAAAAGACTCGTTATCTTTTCGCCGTCAACGATATCTGCGTGTAAAAACTGATAGTTAGGTGCATCTGCAATATCTGCGAGATTCTCTTGGTTACCTGCGTATGTAAGCGCATCCAGGTTAAAAATCTGGTATTCCGGATAGCGCGTCACAAACCGCCGTACCACATGGGATCCGATAAAGCCACTGCCTCCTGTAATCAAAATATTTTTTGCCATGTTATCTAGCTGCCTACTCCGCAATACATAAACCCGATGTCCGACATCTTATCCCTGTCGAGAATATTTCGCCCATCGAATACAAATGCAGGCTTGGACATATTATCGTAAATACGTTTCCAGTCATAGTCGCGGAATTCATCCCATTCGGTCAAAACAGCAATGGCATGGGCACCCTTGCAGGCTTCATAAGCATCGGCGGCGTGTGCGACGGCTGCCTCATTATGTGCTGTTTCGCGCGTTTGCAGGTAATTGAGGTCCCCTAGCATCTGTGAGCGCCCCACCTGAGGGTCATATACACAAATAGAAGCCTGTTCATTAAGGAGGTAGTCGGCCACATAAATTGCTGCCGACTCACGGGTGTCGTTGGTGTCTTTCTTGAATGCCCAGCCCAGGAATGCGATTTTCTTTCCGGATACTGTGTTATAAAGAGTCCGAACGATATTTGCAGCGAAACGGCGTTTTTGGTGGTCATTGAGGAGAATCACCTGTTCCCAGTAGTCTGCAACTTCCTGTAAGCCGTAGGATTTCGCAATGTAAACGAGGTTGAGAATGTCTTTCTGGAAGCAGGAACCGCCGAAACCAACTGAAGATTTCAGGAACTTTGAACCTATACGACTATCCATCCCAATGGCTTTTGCCACTTCGTCAACGTGTGCTCCTGTTTTCTCACACAGTTCGGATATGGCATTTATGGAAGAAACACGCTGGGCGAGGAAGGCGTTGGCGGTGAGCTTTGAGAGTTCCGACGACCAAACGTTGGTGGTCAGGATCCTGTCGCGGGACACCCAATTGGCATACACCTCCACAAGTGCTTCCTGTGCCGCCTTTCCTTCTGGAGTTTCATCCCCTCCAATCAGCACACGGTCTGGTGCATGAAGATCGGCGATTGCCGTACCCTCAGCCAGGAATTCCGGATTGGAGAGTATCTGGAACGCAACACCGTTTCCAGTGAAGTCGAGAATATTCTTGATGGCTTCGGCCGTGCGAACCGGAAGGGTGGATTTCTCTACGACAATCTTATCAGACTTAGCGACCGCTGCGATTTGTCGGGCGCAAAGTTCAATGTATTTAAGATCTGCCGCCATACCTTTCCCGAGACCATAGGTTTTGGTAGGTGTATTGACGGAAATGAAAATCATGTCCGACTCGTCGATGGCACGCTCAACATCGGTCGAAAAAAACAGGTTACGTCCCCGTGCTTCGCGTACTACTTCGGACAAACCGGGCTCATATATAGGAAGATTCCGCAAATCAGTATCGTTCCACGCCGCTATACGCTGTGCGTTCAGGTCAACTACGGTAACGTTGATGTGCGGACATTTCTGTGCGATGACTGCCATCGTTGGCCCGCCCACATATCCCGCGCCGATACAGCAAATGGAGTTTATTTTTTTCGGCGTCATACTTATAATTTTCCATCGGCTTTATCGCCGAGAATTCCTTTGATATCGTACAGTACACTGTTTTCCTTTAGCAACTGGTCATAATCGAAGCCAAGGAACTCTTTGTGCGCAACACCCACCACGGCGACGTCGAATTTCGTGTCTGGGAGGGTACGGACGGTGTTGAGTCCATATTCATGGCGCACTTCAGAAGATTCTGCCCACGGATCGAAGATGGTAACCTCAATACCGAAATCGGCTAAGTGGCGCACCACATCTACGATTTTAGTATTGCGCACATCCGGGCAATTCTCCTTGAAAGTGATACCGAGCATCAACAATTGGGCTCCTTTGATAGGTACATTTTTGCGTATCATGAGTTTCACCACTTGCGACGCTACATACTCGCCCATACTGTCGTTAAGTCGACGACCGGCAAGGATAATTTCCGGATGGTATCCGGCCTCCTGCGCCTTCTGTGCCAGATAATAAGGGTCAACCCCAATACAGTGTCCCCCTACCAAACCCGGGCGGAACGGAAGAAAATTCCATTTAGTACCTGCTGCTTCGAGCACTGCCTGTGTATCAATGCCCAGCATGTTGAATATCTTCGCCAATTCGTTGACAAACGCAATGTTGATGTCGCGCTGTGAATTCTCGATTACTTTTGCTGCTTCCGCCACTTTGATGCTTGGAGCGAGGTGGGTGCCGGCCGTGATGACCGACTTGTATAGTTCGTTTACTTTTTTACCTATTTCCGGCGTCGAACCAGCGGTTACCTTAAGGATTTTTTCAACCGTATGTTCCTTGTCTCCAGGATTGATTCTTTCCGGAGAGTAGCCAGCATAAAAATCCTCGTTGAAACGGAGGCCGCTGACGCGTTCGAGCACCGGCACGCATTCTTCCTCTGTAACCCCTGGATACACCGTAGATTCATATATTACGATATCTCCTTTCTTGAGCACTTTGGCAACCGTTTCACTCGATTTGTAAAGTGGTGTGAGGTCGGGTCGATTGTTCTTGTCAACAGGCGTCGGCACTGTCACTACAAAATAGTTGCAGTCACGTAAGTCTTCGATATTGGTCGAACAGCGAAGACCGACTTCTGCACCTGATGCTGACGGTTTCAGTACCGCCTTGAGGAGCGACTCCTCAACCTCCAACGTGTGGTCAACCCCGGTATTTACCTCAGCCACACGGACAGTATTGATGTCAAAACCTACTACAGGATACTTTGTGGCAAAAAGTCTGGCCAGCGGAAGCCCGACATATCCAAGACCGATTACAGCTATTTTCATGTTTGTTATGGGTTTATTTAAGGTGCTTCCAATACCAGTCGACAGCTTCTTTAAGTCCTTGTCTCATAGAAAACTGCGGGTCATATCCAAGGAATTGACGCGCTTTATCAATACTAGCCAGCGAGTGTGGAATATCGCCCGCCCGCTCCGGTCCATATATAATGGGCACATTCGCTATTGCGGGATCATAGGCCGACAGGAATTCTTTAAGATAGGCGACAAGATCATTTAGCGTCGTGCGCTCACCGAATGCGGTATTATATACGGTGTTGGCGGCTTCGGGATGATCCGCCAGCAGGGCGCGTTCGTTCATTTGGACGACGTTGTCGATATAGGTAAAATCACGGGAATAGTCGCCCGTGCCATTGATGACAGGACTTTCATGCTTCATCAGTTGCATGACGAATTTCGGGATCACCGCGGCATAGGCCCCGTTGGGATCCTGACGCCGACCGAAAACATTAAAGTAGCGCAAACCGATGGTTTCAATACCATAGGTCCTGCTGAAAATCTCGGCATATAGTTCGTTCACGTATTTGGTGATCGCATACGGTGATAAGGGCTTCCCGATTATGTGCTCGACTTTTGGCATGTTGGTTGAATCACCATACGTAGAAGAGCTCGCGGCGTACACAAACCGTTTGACGCCTGCGTCGCGGGCGGCGGTAAGCATGTTGAGGAAACCACTGACGTTTACATCGTTGCTGGTAATTGGATCTTTTAACGAACGTGGAACAGACCCCAATGCAGCCTGATGGAGTACGAAATCAGCACCATCGACGGCGGAGCGGCAATCATCCATATTGCGAATGTCGCCCTCAATCAGCGTAAAATGCCCACTGTCATGGAGGTGTTCAATATTCTTTCGATGTCCGGTCGCAAAATTATCAAGGCAGACCACGCGACACCCTTTCGACAAAAAATAGTCGCAGAGATTGGAGCCAATGAAACCCGCTCCGCCTGTAATCGTTATGTTATAGTCCATGCTTTTATTTGTGCGGCAAAGATATTACTATAATCCGAAACCGAGTCCGGGTTGCGAAAAATACGTATATCTACTTAGGGACTTATAGATTGCTTAACGATTTCTTTTCAGACCGCCTGCCATTTTCTTAACTCTGCCGAGCCAACTAGTGTTGGGCTCCTTTTCAAGATATCCGTTCGAGTAAGTTCCGTAGCCGTATCCATAGCCATAATTATAACCATAGCCATAACCGTAACGCGCCTTGACTTCAAAGCCGTTGAGTACGATACTCACATTTCGCAGTTCTTCCCTGCTATAGCGATTGTTGAGCAGGGTAATCATATCCTTTTTGGTAAAGTTCTGGCGAACGATGTAGAGCGTCACGTCTGCGAAATGAGCGAGTTCGAGCGCATCGGATACCAATCCGACCGGAGGCGTATCAAGGATAATGTAGTCATAGTCCGCCTTTAGTTCTTCCATTAACCTAAACATCCTGTCACTCATGATGAGTTCGGCCGGATTAGGCGGAACCGCGCCGGAAGTGATGACGTCAAGATGCGGCACGTGTGTTTGTTGTATGACGGCCTTAAGTTCTTTCTCGCCCGATAAATAGTCGACCACCCCCACTTCGTTCGTAATATCAAAGTCATTGAAGATCTTTGGTTTTCTAAGGTCGAAACCAAGGATAATGGTTTTCTTTTCGCTCATGGCAAAAACGGTCGCCAGGTTAATCGAGCAGAAGGTCTTCCCTTCCCCTCCAACCGACGACGTTACCATCAGCACGCGGGCGCCGCCATGGTCTTGTTTACGAAACAGGAATTGTAATGAAGAGCGTATGGCCCGAAAGGACTCCGACAATGCCGACTTCGGGCGTTCAAAAACAGCAAGGTTACTTTCGGTATGTTTTTTACCCACGATACCGATAAGCGGCAGGCTGGTGAGCTTGGCAAGATCTTCGGTATTTTGGATCGAGTTGTTTGCGAAGAAAATGCCGAAAATGACAAGTAGCGGAATAATGAAGCCTAAAAAAAGGGCCATTACATAGTTGACGCTCGTCTTAGGACCGATCAGTCCTCCTCCTGTATCTTTAGCTGCGTCAATGAACTTTATATCAGAAACGTTAGCGGCCTTCACAATATTTGCTTCGGCGCGCTTCTGAAGGAAACCGCTGTAAATTTCATTATTCAGATTGTACTTCCGCTGTATCTTGAGATAGTCCTGCTGGTCTTCCGGTAGTTTCCGAAACTCACTTTCTGCCTGTCGCATCCGGGCAGCTATCAGGTTCCGTTCATCGACTAATCCTGCGCGGGTTGCGGCCACGTTTTGAAGCAAGACACTTTTGACAGCTTCCATCTGACTGTCGAAATCTTTAAACATCTTTTCGCTCTTTACCGCATAGCGCATTCGGGATCGTTCTGTGGAAAGACCAATCAGCTTTCCTACATTTTGGATGATATTCGGGTCTTCAATACCAGCTACAGACGGCGCCGGCAGTTTGGAAAAATCGTTGTTTTCGTCGAGGTATTTTCTTAATTGGTCACAATAAGCGATCTTTCTTTTGACCTCATCGAGTTGCGTTTCAATTGTCGTTAACTTACCATTAAGTTCGTCACCGCCATTCTCTATTTGTCCCACATTCTTTTCCCGAAGAAATGCCTTCAGTTCATCACCAGCCCCCTTAAGCTTATCTTCCATTCCCCGCAACTGCTCGTCTATAAACGCTACGGTATTTGTCGCAAACTGGTTTTTGGCCGCCAGTTGGTTGTCGCGTAAGACCCTAACGGTCGTATTGAGATACTTGACCATCCGAGCCTTATTGGTGCCGGCCAGAGACAACTTCAGGATAGCCGGAGCCTTTGGATCAATATCTACATTGATACCCTGATATGCGCTTACGACCCCATCAAACTCACTGAACTTTACGAAATACGTATTGCCCGTGTAATACCCCGGGTCGTCTGTGAGACGTAGTGTCCAGTCAAGGAAGGGAAGCACCACGTGTTGCCCCACCCGGTAGTTGCGTACAAAGCCGGATATGGGCACCGCAACATCCACACTTTTATTTTCGGTATACCGTATTGCCTGAGCGGTCTGTGACTCAAAGCCGACGCGAAGCTGATACACGGTCGGACTTAGGAAATGGACGCTAATCGGAATGCCACTAAGTTGTGGTTTACGCTTATCGATTGTGACTTCAAAGGGCACAGCTCCGTAGGCATCGACCATATTATACTTGCCTTTTACAAGGTAACTGATGTAAAACGACAATGTGTCTACCACTAACTCATTGTGTGACCTCGACTTGAGTGTAGACGCGATATTCTGTACTTTGTCGGAAGTTCCGCCCCAATTGAAAACCAGACTTGTATTTGAGGTAAAAAGCGGGTTGCTTTCCTCGGTTACGGAAATCGTCGTTTCAAGCGAGTAGATTCTCTCTTTTCGGATATTTATCTGGTACGCCACCGTAAAGGCAATTGCCCACGAAAGCAGGAACCACTTCCAATAACTGAGGGTTTTGATAAGAAAACTCTTAAAATCAAAACTGTTCTGGGATTCGAAAAAAGTGAAATCTTTTGTATCGAGCATTCGTCAATTATTTCGAAGTAGTAGTATACCCGTTGTGGCCAGTGATAATAACATCACAACGGTGGAAATGGATTCGATTCCAGTGCGTCCGGTGCCCCATGACTTTTGCTTCAGGGGCTTTACATAGACGTAATCATTGGGCTGAAGATAAAAGTAGGGCGAATTCATGACAGATACGTCCGTCAAATCAATTTCCTGTATGTCGGCACCTTGCGGACGTTGACGAATAATGACCACGTGAGATCGGTCACCTGTTATGCTGATATCACCTGAATTCGCAATTGCTTCCATAACGGTTACCTGTTCCTGATAGAGCGTCTTCGTACCCGGGATCAAGACTTCTCCATTTACCGTGAAACGGAAACCGCCTAACTTTACCGTCACAAAGATATTGGCTTCCTTATTGAAGTAGCCGGATAACAATTGCGCCTCAATGTTACGCCTCACTTCATCTACTGTTCGTCCCAGCACGTTAACTTCTCCTAAAATCGGAATGCGAATATTACCGTGATCATCCACTGAAAATCCGGTGAAATAAAGTTCATTGGCAGTAGCGGCACCTCCCTTTTCCCCGTCACTGGGGGAAAACATCGCTACAAATTGCGGATCCAAAGACTTTATGGATATATACAATACATCACTAACCTGAAGCCGATAGGGTTGGGAGGGCACCTGATTAACAGCCGAAGTAGCCGCAGCCGCTTCTTTTTTCTGCAGGTAAATCAAATCCTCATTGGGAATACACGACGTCATCATCCCCGCGAAAAAAAACAGCAAAAGCAAAGTACGATACCTCATTAGCGGTATAATTAGTTAACAAATATAGACTTTCCCTGCCAAAATCAAAAAGACCATTATGAGGCCCCAAATGATCGCTCGAAAGGAACGCGTTGTAAGATACTTCTTCCCAACGTAACTTCATCAGCAAACTCCAACTCATCCCCGACAGAGATTCCACGGGCAATGGTAGAAAATACCACAGGATACTCATTCAACTGTCGGTATATATAAAAATTTGTAGTGTCGCCTTCCATCGTTGGGCTCAGTGCAAATATGACTTCGCTCACACTTCCCGAACGCACCTTCTCAACCAATGATTGTATCTTAAGCTGTCCGGGACCTACGCCGTCAACTGGCGAAATGCGACCACCTAACACATGGTAAATCCCTTTGAACTGGCGGGTATTTTCAACTGCCATTACGTCCCGTATGTCTTCCACCACGCACACCAGCGAATGGTCCCGGCGCTCGTTGGCGCAAATATCACACTGGTCGGTATCCGAGATGTTATGGCAATTGTCGCAATAGCGTATCTCGTCCCGCATACGCGAAAGCGCTACCGACAGGAATTCCGTACGCTCGGCAGGCTGGCGGAGCAGGTGCAACACCAGTCGTAGCGCCGTCCGACGTCCAATCCCTGGCAGTTGGGCCATTTCATTGACAGCATTCTCAAGCAGTTTAGATGAAAATTCCATACCGCAAAAATAGGCGTTACATGCCGAAGGCCAATACGGTATTTGGGATATCCTGTCAAGCACCTTCATATTGTTTGACAGTACACAAAAAAAGACTGAAGAAAACACCCATTCGCTTTGACAAACGTACCCGTTTTCCTATTTTCGTGACCAGAACGATTTTTTTATGCTTACTGTAGAAAAGAAAATCAAGGCACTTACCCGACGCTATGAACTTGCTTTTGAAGCACAACTCGTCCTGGGTCCGCGCCATGCCAACGAACTCCTTCTTCGCTTTCGCCAGGAGTTAGCCGATGTCGTGTCGGGTCGGATGTACGAAATACCGGAACAGGCCGAGGAGCTCGTCGCCATCGCCGACGAAGCGATCGACCACCTGGAAAATACACTTCGGAAATCGCGATAGTGAATGAGCCCGGCGCCGGCTTGTTTCAACAGCGTTAATCCGCTATCTTTGCGCTTCCAAATTTGAGGACAATGATCAAAATTACCTTGCCCGACGGATCGGTACGGGAATTCGAAAACGGCGCCACACCCATGGACGTCGCGAAGAGCATCAGTGAAGGTTTGGCGCGGAACGTGATTTCCGCCGCATTCAACGGCACGACCGTCGAGACCGAAACCCCGCTCACCACCGACGGTTCGCTGGTTCTCTATACCTGGAACGACAAGGAAGGTAAAAAGGCGTTCTGGCACTCTACTTCGCACGTGATGGCACAGGCCCTGCAAGAACTGTATCCTGGGATCAAGCTTACCATCGGTCCGGCCATCGAAACAGGCTTTTACTATGATGTCGACTTTGGCGAACACAAAATCTCCGATGCCGACTTTAAGAAGATAGAAGACCGTGTACTTGAAATCGCACGCGAAAAACACGAATTCCGGATGCGGTCAGCAAGCAAAGCCGACGCCCTGGCTTTCTACAAAAAGGAAAACAACCCATATAAAATCGAGCTGATCGAGAACCTGGAAGACGGAACAATCACTTTCTGTGACCACGCGACCTTCACGGATCTTTGCCGTGGCGGACACATCCCAAACACCGGACTGATCAAAGCGATGAAAATCATGAGCGTAGCCGGTGCCTACTGGCGCGGTGACGAAAAGAACAAACAATTGACCCGGGTCTACGGCGTGTCGTTCCCGAAACAAAAAGACCTTGCCGATTACCTGGAATTGCTGGAAGAAGCCAAGCGCCGCGACCACCGCAAACTTGGGAAAGAGCTGGAGCTTTTTGCGTTTTCGCAGAAAGTCGGACAGGGACTTCCCCTCTGGTTGCCAAAAGGTGCCGCCCTTCGGGACCGTCTCGAGCAATTCCTGAAAAAAGCACAGAAAAAAGCCGGTTACGAACAGGTAGTGACGCCGCACATCGGGCAGAAAGAACTGTATGTGACGTCCGGACATTACGCGAAATACGGCGCGGATTCCTTTCAGCCCATCCATACTCCGGCGGAAGGAGAGGAATTCCTCCTCAAGCCGATGAACTGTCCGCACCACTGCGAAATATACAACAACAAACCGTGGTCGTATAAGGATCTTCCGAAACGCTATGCCGAATTTGGCACCGTGTATCGATACGAACAATCCGGTGAGCTTCACGGCCTGACCCGGGTACGTGGTTTTACGCAGGACGATGCCCATATCTTCTGTACGCCCGAGCAATTGGATGAGGAATTCAAGAAAGTAATCGACCTCGTACTTTACGTTTTCGGCTCGCTCGGATTCGAAAACTTCACCGCACAGATTTCACTTCGCGACCAGGAAAACCGCGAAAAGTATATTGGCTCTGACGAAAATTGGGAAAAAGCAGAGAACGCCATCATCAATGCGGCACGCGACAAAGGACTCAATACGGTGGTGGAATACGGCGAAGCCGCTTTCTACGGCCCGAAACTCGACTTCATGGTGAAAGATGCTCTTGGGCGTCAGTGGCAGTTGGGTACAATCCAGGTAGATTATAACCTGCCGGAGCGCTTCGAACTGACCTACAAAGGGTCTGACAACGAACTGCACCGCCCGGTCATGATCCACCGTGCGCCGTTCGGGTCAATGGAGCGCTTCATTGCCATCCTGCTCGAACACACCGCAGGCAACTTCCCTTTGTGGCTAATGCCTGAGCAAGCTATCATCTTGTCTCTCAGTGAGAAGTATGAAAATTATGCGAAAAAAGTTTTAGATTTACTTGAAAATCACGAAATTCGCGCCCTAATTGACAACCGCAACGAGACGATCGGAAAGAAAATCCGGGAGGCTGAAACGAAGAAATTCCCGTTTATGCTGATTGTGGGTGAAGAGGAAGAGAAAAACGGTACGGTTTCAGTCCGTCGTCACGGACAGGAAGGACGCGGCAACGCCAGCTACTCAATTGACGATTTCGCTGCGCTCGTACAAGAGGAAGTTGCCAAGACATTGAAAACATTCGAAGTTTAACGCTAAATACTGAATAGCCATAGCATTAAGAAGCAATAACAGGGGCCCTGCCCGTGTAGAAAAAAAAGATCCGCACCGGATCAACCAATTCATCCGCGTACCGGAAGTACGTCTTGTAGGTGAGGGCATTGAGCCTGGTATCTACAAAACATCGCAAGCGTTGGCTATCGCCGACGAGCAGGGTCTTGACCTGGTCGAGATCTCGCCGAACGCCGAACCACCGGTATGTAAAATAATGGACTATAAGAAGTTTCTTTACGAACAAAAGAAACGCGATAAAGCGCTGAAAGCAAAATCAGCGCAGGTAGTCATAAAAGAAATTCGTTTCGGCCCACAGACCGACGAGCACGATTACGAGTTCAAGAAAAAGAATGCCGAGAAGTTCCTGAAAGAAGGATCCAAACTCAAGGCATTCGTGTTTTTCAAAGGACGGTCGATCATCTATAAGGAACAGGGCCAGATCCTCCTCCTTCGTCTGGCGCAAGACCTCGAAGAATTCGGAAAAGTCGAGTCAATGCCGGTCCTGGAAGGAAAACGGATGATCATGTTCATCGCGCCGAAAAAGAAGCCGGTGAAGTAAGGAGAAGTTGAAAGTTGAAAGTCGAAAGTGGGAAGAAGTTGAAACAAACGATGACTTTAGACTTGCGACTTCAGACTTTAAACTAAAAAAAGAGTAAGTCGAACCACAATAAGTTAGGAATTATGCCTAAAATGAAAACCAAATCCAGCGCCAAGAAACGCTTTAAAGTGACGGGCTCTGGTAAAATCAAGAGGAAGCACGCTTTCAAGAGCCACATCCTCACCAAGAAATCGAAGAAACGCAAACTGGCGTTGACGCATTCCGCACTGGTTCACCAGTCTGACGTAAAGAGCGTAAAAGAGCAACTTAGAATCATCTAAGAGGTTTTCTGTTTTTGGAGATTGGTTTTTGGACCTATATCCAGCCACCAAACACCCAACACCCACAACCACGCTCACAGGTTTAACATTTAATAACCCTGTTGTCAGGCTTCAAAGACCGAAAGGCGCCTGCAGCAAAAAAAAGTAAAGTATGCCAAGATCAGTAAACTCAGTTGCCAAAAGGGCACGTAGAAAAAAAGTATTGAAGCAAGCCAAAGGTTTCTTTGGACGTCGTAAAAACGTTTGGACAGTAGCGAAAAACGCCGTTGAAAAAGCGATGCAGTATGCATACCGCGACCGCAAGGCGAAAAAACGTAACTTCCGTGCATTGTGGATCCAGCGTATCAACGCAGGAGCCCGTCTGGAAGGAATGTCCTACTCAAAATTCATCGGAGCAGTGAAGAAAAACGGTATCGAACTGAACCGTAAAGTACTCGCTGACCTCGCGATGAACCATCCGGAGGCTTTCAAAGCCGTCGTGAAAAAAGTAAAATAAACGTTTTTATAAACCGGAACGACTTACTAAAAAAACCCGCTTTCACGAGCGGGTTTTTTAATGGGAAAAATTCATCGTCGTGCCGTGAGATATTCCTACGTCTAGTCTCCGAACTTACGATCTTCAAAACTTTCGATCTTCCCTATGGCGTGCCCCTTCGGCAACCAACAAAATACGATCCGGCCTACCCCGAACCTGCCGAAGGGTCGGGCTCTCCGCACTCGCTTTTTTGCTTCGTTCCTCCGCAAAAAGAGCTCAGACAATGCGCCGATCCCTCACGCGGCTTCTTCCCCAACCCTCAACTATCAACCATCAACCCTCAACTCTCAACCCTCACCTTCCCCTACAACGGCATCCTTCGTTTCATTTCCTCGACGATATTGAACGCCGCTGGGCACATTTCTACATTTTTCAACGTAAGGTGGGTGATTTGCTGGAATTTCTTCCGGTCGGTATGCGGATACTCCCGACAGGCTTTGGGCCGCACTTCATAGATCAGGCAATAATTCTCGGCATCCAGAAAGGTGCAGGGCACCGACTGCAACACCCGGTCGCCGTCTTCATCGACGCGCAGATACGTGTCGATGAACTGCTGCGGCTTCAACCGAAGGTGTTTCGCAATACGCTCAATATCCGCTTCGGTAAAAAGCGGCCCGGTTGTCTTGCAACAATTGGCGCAGGAAAGACAGTCCGTCCGTTGAAACTCGGCGTCGTGCAATTCCTGCATCACATAATCCAGGTTGCGCGGCGGCTTCTTTCGCAATTTCTCGAAGTACTTCCTGTTTTCGTTATGCTTATCTTTGGCCAGGCCAGGCAACTGTTGTAAATCGGGTTTCATACCACAAAAGTATATCCTTTCCCCACATGAACGACCTTTTCGGTAAAGCCATTCTTGACTATCAAACCGGCAACGCTCCGGAAGACCTTATCACAGAGACCGATATCTCGGAACCAGATGAAATGCCTGTTGCCTACCTATTTCGCGACTTTGACCAAATGCCGGTCATCGAGCAAACTGCACTTCGTCTGGCTAAAGGCCGTGTGCTTGATATCGGATGTGGTGCCGGCAGCCACGCCCTTTACCTCCAAAATAAACGACAAATCGACGTAATGGCTATTGATGTATCGGAAGGCGCCATCGAAACCTGCCGCCTGAGAGGCGTTCGCGAGACGCGGCTTACGGACGTCATGCGCCTCGAAAACGAACAATTCGACACGCTATTGCTGCTCATGAACGGTACGGGTATTTTTGGCACCATGGCGCGGGTGGCTTCTTCCCTACAACAGTTAAAAAAACTCCTGTTACCGAACGGACAGATATTGATTGACAGCTCCGACATTCTGTATATGTTCGACACAGATGAGGACGGCGCCCATTGGATTCCGGCAGGCAACTACTACGGTGAGCTCACGTTTACCATTTCTTATAAAGGGCAAACCGACCCGCCGTTTCCGTGGCTCTACCTCGACTTCAACACCTTGCAGACGGCCGCCCATCACAACGGACTGGCGTGCGAACTAATTACGGAAGGTTCGCATTACGACTACCTCGCGCGACTGACGAACCTATAGTCTTACGTCGTTTTTCTTATCTTTGAAAGAAAAGCGTATGAAAAAACTTGTATTACTGTGCCTGCTTGCTCTGGCCTTTAGCTGTTCGTCTGACGACAGCGGATCGATGGTGGAAGACGGCGTCAACCCACGTCCGAACCAACAACCCGCCGGAAGCAGTGCACACGATTTCCTTTCGGCGGATGACTATCAGCGACTCAACGTCGAGATTTTGTATATCGGCCAATATAAACCATCAGATGCCGCCGTGACGTCGCTTCAGAATTTTCTCGAGGCCCGTCTGAACAAACCAGGAGGCATTTTCATCACACAGCGGCAGATAGAGAGCCCCGGCACCTCGCCGTATACCACATCGGAAATACGTAAGCTGGAAACCGACAATCGTACGGCGTACAACAACACCGGCGAACTGGCACTATGCATCCTATTCGTTGACGGACGCTCTGCCAGCGATACCGCAACGGGCGCGGTCTTAGGCACAGCCTATCTCAATACCTCATGTGTTATCTATGAAAACACCGTATGGGCATTCAGCAATGGCGTCAACCAACCACCGCGACCGATCATGGAAAGCACCGTGTTGCAACACGAATTATGCCACCTGCTCGGGCTCGTTGACTTCGGCACCAACATGGTAACCGATCACGAAGACCCCGAACACATCCGCCACTGCGATAACAACCAATGCCTTATGTTTTGGGCCAGCCAGAACCGCGTCATGAACATGCAAACGTCAGCCGTGCCACAATTAGACGCCAACTGCATTGCCGACCTGCAGGCCAATGGCGGGAAATAAAAAAGTCCCGGTGTATCCGGGACTTTCTCTAGTTTAGCGAGTCGTTATTTCTTGATAAGACGTTTCGTTTTCATATACTTCTGTCCTTCCCCATAAAAACGAATGAAGTATACACCTGACTGTAGGTCCTGTACGCTTACATTGGTGTTGCCATTAAGCGACACTTCCTTCACTTTCTGACCGAGACTGTTCATAATCTCGAGGTGCTCTACTGGATTCGTTGACGTAATCGTGAAATAGTCAGACGCCGGATTCGGTGCAATGGATAATTTCTTAGATTCAATCTCTCTCAAACTAAGAGGTGTAGCGCCCAGGGAGCTCTGCAACAATACACGTGGTCCGTTCAGGGCCGCTGTCACACGTGTCTTTTGACCCGTGGTGAAAAAGGCCATACAGGCATCGTTGACATAATCCATATAGTTCATGAACATAGAGCCATTCGCCGTAGTCGTACACGCATAGGTGTTGTCTGGGAATGTAGGACACTCATAATACGGATCACTTGTGGCAGGGGTATCGGCTACACCGTCGCTATTGTTACCCGAGCCGCACGCGCTGCCATCGTTGCCCCATGGGTGTTTGAGGTTGAAATAGTGACCGATTTCGTGTGTAGCCGTGCGACCTTTGTTATACGGAGCCGTGGCAGTTCCTGTTGTGCCGAAATAGCGGTAATCGATACAGAGTCCGTCGAACTCAGGCAAGTTGGAAGAAGGTAAATACGCGAAACCCAGTAAGCCTAGTGCGTCGTCGAACTTACCTACCCAAATATTCAGGTAGCTATACGGATCCCATGCCGGAAGACCGGTTGACGTATAATAGTTGTTGTAAAAATCGAAACCACTGGCTACTGATTTGCGCTCGATACCCGTGGTGGGTTCTTCGTCAGGTGTACGCGCCGCCAAAACGAAATTAAGCTCCATATCCGCTCCAAAAGACTGGAAGACGGCGGGAACGACGGTAGAAAAGTCCGCGTTCAATTTGCGATAATCAGCATTCAAAACGGCAATCTGCGTGGCAATCTGTGCATCTGAAATGTTCTGGACGGCCGACTTGTATAGAACGTGAACCACAACCGGAATCGTAATAACGACTGATGGACTCTGCGTGCTGAACGTGGTGTTCTGCATCGAGGCATCCATTTGCTCCTGTGCCTGGATGTAACCGGGCGCCAAAGCGGGATTACTCAAAACGCGATCCATTGCGGCTTGCATACCACAGCGCTGCTGTCCGAACGACATGCTGGCTGCAAGGCCAACAACAAAAAGTAAATATCTATTCATAATATGGGGATTTAACCCTCCAAACTTACGAAAAAAGACGAAAGTGCAGCCAAAATTCGGTAAACTACTCAAATTTGGCGGTGAAAAAGGGTCGCCACAGATTCTCGACCCAGCGAAAACGTTTTCCGCCTACCCTATTGACATTAAACCAGTTGCCAAAAATCTACTCCTTTCTTCCTCCCATCCGGAGCGGAAATCGTACCTTCGAAGAAACAATACCGACATGAAGTTACGGCTACTCTCTCTGTTATTTGTGATGGCAATCGGCGCCACTTACGCACAAAACGTTGATCGCGCAAAACTCGATGCCTATTTCGATGCCCTTGAAAAGAACGACCGCTGGATGGGAAGCGTAGCCATCCTCAAAGGCGGTCAACTGGTCTATACCCGCGCCATAGGGTATTCGGATGTCGAAAATGGAACCAAAGCAACTTCCTCCACTCGTTACCGCATCGGATCAATCTCCAAAACCTTCACCTCCGCACTCACCTTTAAAGCAATTGAGGAAAAAAAGCTAAAGTTGACCGACAAGCTGTCCAAATGGTTTCCGACTATCACACATGCCGACCAGATTTCAATTGACGACTTATTGTCGCACCGGTCCGGCATCCATAACTTCACAAACGACGACGACTTCACCCAATGGTGCACGCAAGCCAAAACCGAAGCCGAAATGACCGAAATCATCCGGAAGGGCGGCAGTGATTTCGAACCGGGCAGCAAGTCGGAATACAGCAATTCGAACTTTGTACTGTTGACCTACATCCTCGAGAAAATCTACGGGAAGAGCTTCGTGCGCCTGCTCGCCGATCGCATCACAACGCCGCTCCAATTAAACGGAATAATAGCGGAAGGACGAATCGACGGGAAAGTGGCCGCACATTCTTACGGCTACACTGGCAAATGGGAGAAAGCCGCCGAAACCGATCTGTCTGTACCATCAGGTGCAGGGGCCGTCGTAGCAGATGCCACACAACTGGCCCGTTTCTATGATGCTCTTTTCGACGGGAAGGTCGTGTCAGAGACAAGTCTTACCCAAATGGAGACCCTACAGGACGGCTATGGTAAAGGTCTGTTCACGTTTCCTTTCAACGGACGGAAAGGCTATGGCCACACCGGAGGTATCGATGCCTTCACCTCCATCGCGGCGCATTTCGACGATGGGGATATTACGATGGTACGTCTTTCAAACGGAGCCAACATCGAAGAAAATGATATCTCGGTTGTACTATTGTCAGCGGCGTATGGACTCCCCTTTGACATTCCTTCATTTGAAAAACGTCCTGTTACGGAGACCCAAAAAGGCTACGCCGGCGTCTATGCAACCCCTACTCTTCCGATGAAAATTACGATTATGGAAAGAGCGGGCGCCCTCTACGCCCAGGCAACCGGTCAATCGGAATTTCCGCTGGAAGCACAGGCCGATGGCAGTTTTACATTCGAACCGGCACACATAAAGATACGTTTTGACCTCGACAAACGGGAAATGACGCTGATGCAGGGCGGGGCAACTTTATTGTTTACAAAAGAGTAAGGTATCACGCCTTCCCTTTTTTCAAAAATCTTTCGTTTCGACTTGCAAAAGCGAAAGCAAGATGTAACTTTGCAGTCCCTATCGGGCGATTAGCTCAGCTGGTTCAGAGCACTACCTCGACAAGGTAGGGGTCACTGGTTCGAACCCAGTATCGCCCACAAAAAAAGCAGGCCTCACGCCTGCTTTTTGTATTGTATGCCCTCGCCTCAATTAGTTTCTTCGACTAAGGAAGATCCGTAACACATACCAGAAAAGAAGCATCACAGAAGAGAAGAGTTGCAAGGCAGCACCCACGAACATATCGGTAGTGTAGTAATCCTTAATGCGACTGGTTTGGTATAAGATGGCCGCTGAAGCCAACACGCACATCCCCACGGAAAACCACAACCCGAGGTTAAATCCGAAGAGCGCGCCTCCTATAATGCATCCCAAGGCAATGAAACCTCCGATGATGATACCGGTACGCAAAAACGAAAAATCGGCATTGGTCGTAAACACTACGGCGGTCAGTCCACTGAACATCAACAACGTCACGGTGGCGGCCTGGGCAATTACCTGCGGGCCGGCGTAGCGCATCGCGATGTAGATAAGTGGCAGGAAAATCACTGCTTCAATCAACACATACAGGGCTAATCCGAGATACTGCGTCTGGCGGGAGGCCGCAACCGACATACGTTCTGAAACGAAACTTCCGAGCCAAAAAAGGCCGATAAACCCGAGCCAGGCGCCGCGACCCAGGCTAAAAAAGCCCGCCATCGCTTCGTCTGTAACTACGTTGAGCAAGAGGGTTTCTACGAGAATAAATGCCAATACGGCACCTGCTACGTGCAGGTAGGTTTTCTTGAAAAAAGCGGCGCGTTCGACGTCCGTCGCTTCTACAACAAATAATTTATGGTCTTCCATATTTTTGGTTTTTGCGGGAAATATACTGAATTGGACCGAAAATCACATAAAAAAAACGTCCGCAATGCGGACGTCTTGGTAAGGATAAGCAAAGAATCACACTTTAATGTGACCCCAGTTTTCACCGCGTTTGATGCGATACAATTGCATCTCACTGATGTTGAATTGTTTCGCCAACATCTTCAAACGCGTTTTCCGATTGGGGTTTGCCAGTTCTTTTTTCAACCGGATTACCTGTGTGGTCGTAAGCTTCGCACCATCAGACGCAATGTTATGCGCAATCGTACGTTGCCGTGCTGAAATGACGTGAGGACTCTTTTTCGCGTGCTCAATCATCTCGTCCTTCGTGGCCCATTTGAGATTAGACGCACGATCGTTGTCTCGTTGGTAGTCCAGGTGCAGCACATACGTCTGATCCGGATGGTCTTTCGGAATGAAATACTCCGCTACCAACTTTGCAACAAAAAAACTTTTAGATCGCCAGGTGTCATTGTACTTGAACTTGTAGCGTAAGGTTACATAGCCTTCCGACCTTCCGCCTTTGATGACCTGACCATTCTCCATCTTATCAGTATAACTGATAATACGCCCGTAGTTAGAAACGGCGTAGCGTTTCTGCAACGGCGCGTCAAGAGGCACTTCAACGAAGCGCTCTGAAGCATACAGTCGCAACATGTACTTATTATTTAAAGGGGTTCACGCAAATATATAGAAAAAAAACAAATTATCGCCCATTAGGCGTTATTTAATGTAGGATGAATGAAAAATTATGAATTTCAGCTATTTTTTCTAATTTTTTCTTAAAAGCCTTGCATGACGCGAAAAACAACCTATCTTTGCACCTATATCGCGGGATAGAGCAGTAGGCAGCTCGTCGGGCTCATAACCCGAAGGTCACAGGTTCGAGTCCTGTTCCCGCTACTAGAAAACCGGCAACACCTGCATAAGTGTTGCCGGTTTTTTTTTCAAGCATGCGACTGGACAGCCGCAAGAGCTGTTGACGAACTTCCCAAAAAAACCGTAGCTTGCAACACCTAACCCCTGCAACATGAATATTCGCACAAAACTTAGGCAATTGTTTGTTCCGGAACGACCACTCCATGAGCGCATCGACCCCTTTTGGGTACAAAATGTGGCCAAACATAGCATTCAGGATCGATTTGTTTTCTTTGAAAACGCCTGTAGAAATAAAAAGGTCATCCATTTTGGCTGTAACGATTACCCAATCTTTAACCCTTCCTATAACCTTCACATTCACCTTTCGAAGCATACGGAAGTGCTTCATGGCTTCGATATCGACCTGGAAGGCATAGAAGAATTACGGACGTATGTTGATCAGGATTACTTTTCCGAATTTTCGGAATTGGAGGGAAGGACGTACGACATTTGCCTGGTTCCGGAAACTATTGAACACGTCGATAACGTTCGCTCGTTCCTGGAAGGCATTGCCTCCGTAGATGCGACCACCTTTTACATCACCGCTCCCAATTGCTTTGCCCAAAAGCACCTCCGCCGAAATCACGAAACGACCGATGAGTTCATTGAAATCGTGCACCCAGACCACAACTATTGGTTCAGTCCGTACACACTCAAAAATGTGATCCAAAAATACACACCTCTTGAGGTAACAGAAGTGATACTTCTCGAAAACGACACCATGGTCTGCTGCAAAGCGGTCAAGAAACAACCCTAATTACGTAACGCCACCCTTTCTAAAATGCACAAAGCCGGATTCGTCAATATCATAGGAAACCCGAACGTCGGAAAATCGACCCTGATGAATGCCCTGGTCGGGGAACGCCTTTCCATCATCACATCGAAAGCACAAACCACCCGACACCGCATCCTCGGTATCGTCAACGGCGACGAGTTCCAGGTAGTGTTTTCCGACACGCCCGGCATCATCAAACCGGCCTACGAGATGCAGGAATCGATGATGAAATTCGTGAAATCGGCTTTTGAAGATGCCGACGTATTACTGTATATGGTCGAGACGGGGGAAAAAGCCCTGAAAGACGAGGATTTCTTCCGCAAAATCGTCAACGCCCGGATTCCGGTCTTACTATTACTCAATAAAATCGACAAAACGAACCAGGAAGACCTTGAATTGCAGGTCGCGCACTGGAAAGAACTCGTACCCAATGCCGAAATCATCCCGTTGTCGGCACTTGAGAACTTCAACGTACAAGAGGTATTCACACGCATTTTGGAGCTGCTACCCGAATCGCCTCCGTACTATCCCAAAGACGCCCTGACCGACAAGCCGGAGCGGTTTTTCGTCAACGAAACCATCCGCGAAAAAATCTTGTTGTACTACGATAAAGAGATTCCGTATGCCGTTGAAGTAGAGACGGAAGAATTCCAGGAAGACGACGACATCATCCGCATCCGCTCCGTCATCATGGTAGAACGCGATACCCAAAAGGGCATCATCATCGGCCATAAAGGAGCCGCTATCAAAAAAGTCGGAGTGGCCGCACGCGCTGACCTTGAGAAGTTTTTCGGGAAACAAATCCACATCGAGTTTTTTGTAAAAGTCAACAAAGACTGGCGTTCCGATAAACGACAATTGCGTCGTTTTGGCTACGATCTGGGATAGAAAACGGCCCTTTTTCAATAGCGTGGTTTCCTACTTCTCACTACCTTTACGCTTCCAAAAGCAGCCACATGTTTGAAAATACGCTCGACTACGCGCGCGCACTCGATGCGCAGGACGAACTCGCTTCTTATAGAAACGAATTCCTTTTCCCACAACACAATGGCCAGGACGTCATTTATTTTGTAGGAAACTCATTAGGACTTCAGCCCAAACGCACCAAAACCTACGTCGACGAAGTTATGAACGACTGGGCCTCGATGGCTGTCGAGGGGCACTTTTATGCGGAAAAACCCTGGTGGGATTACCACGAACGACTTGCACGACCACTGGCGAAAATCGTCGGAGCGAAACCGGCGGAAGTCACCGTCATGAACACGCTGACGGTCAACCTGCACCTTCTGATGGTATCGTTTTACCGGCCTACCCCCGACCGTTATAAGATTATCTGTGAGGAAAAAGCGTTCCCGTCCGACCAATATATGCTGCAAAGTCAGGTGAAATTCCATGGTTTTGATCCGGCGGATGCCATCATTGAAATTAAACGCCGCCCCGGCGAACAGAATATCCGCCTCGAAGATGTGTTGGAAACGATCCGAACAGTGGGCGAAGGGACGGCACTAGTGCTGATCGGAGGTGTGAACTATTATACCGGACAGGTTTTCGACATGCAGACCATCACGCGCGCCGGGCATGAAAGAGGCGCCTACGTCGGATGGGATCTCGCCCACGCCGCCGGAAACGTTGAACTCGCCCTGCACGAATGGGATGTCGACTTCGCCGCCTGGTGTTCGTATAAATATATGAACTCCGGACCCGGAAACGCCTCGGGTTGCTTCATCCACGAAAAACACCACCAAGACACGTCTCTTCACCGCTTTGCCGGATGGTACGGACACAACAAAGAGCGTCGTTTCAAAATGGAGCCGGTGTTCGACCCCGTCAATGGCGCCGATGGCTGGCAAGTCAGTAACCTTCCCGTTTTATCGTTGGCACCGTACCTGGCATCACTCGAAATGTTCGAAGAGGTGGGTATGGAACGACTTATCGCCAAACGCGATCGCATCACATCCTATCTCGAATTCATCCTGAACGAAATCGGACGTGAAACGAATGGTAATTTCGAAGTGATTACGCCCGCAGAACGCGGTTGCCAGTTATCCGTCTTCCTTCACGGAGAAGGTCGCAGCCTGTTTGAGTACCTCATGGCCAATGGTGTCATCACCGACTGGCGCGAACCGAATGTCATCCGCCTGGCGCCCGTTCCGTTGTATACCCGATTCGAGGATATGTATCGATTCGGACAAATCCTGAAAAGCGGAATTACGGCGCGTTAGAAACTTTCGTACCTTGTCCGGGCAACCTAACCGGATATGAAACGTCGAACGAAAGTACTATGGGCATTGCTGGTCGTCCTGGTCAGCATGGCGCTGTTCCTCTATGTATATTGCAAGTCGCTGGCACCTGATTATGAAGGAGATGCTTCAATTAATAGATTGTCGCATACCACCAATGTCTATTTCGACGACTACGGCATCCCTCACATTTTCGCCGAAAACGAAACCGATGCACAGCGCGTATTGGGCTATGTACACGCCCAGGATCGTTTATGGCAAATGGAAATCCTGCGCCGCATCGCACCCGGAAGACTATCAGAGTTATTTGGTAGCAAATTGCTGAAAACCGACCGCTTTTTCGCAGCAACGGGCATTGCGGAATACTCCAAAAAGTCTGTGGCTGAACTTGACCCGAACTCCGAGTCCTACCGTTTGGCGATGGCCTATGTTGACGGCATCAACCAATATATGGAACAGGGCGACACGCCCATCGAATTCACCCTTCTCGGTATCGAAAAGAAACCTTTCACGCTGGAAGACGTATACAACGTTTTTGGGTTTATGTCGTTCAGCTTCGCCATGGCGCAAAAAACAGATCCGCTACTGACGGATATCCGCGATCGCTACGGTATGTCGTACCTAGACGATTTTGGCCTCGACGGAAGCAGCCACATCACCCGGCTCAAAACAGCAAAAGGAAAAACACTTGAGTTTGCCGCCATCTCCCGATCGGTGTCCGCCCTGCTTGAGACGTCTCCCACTCCAGCCTTTATCGGAAGTAATTCCTGGGTAATAGGCGGGTCGAAAACAAAATCCGGGAAGGTTATCTTTGAAAATGACCCGCACATTGGTTTCTCCCAACCAGCCACCTGGTACGAGGCACATATTCACACGCCCGGTCATGAGATGTACGGATTCTACCTCGCCGGAACTCCGTTTCCGCTGCTGGGTCACAACCGCTCCTATGCGTATGGTTTGACGATGTTTGAAAACGACGACCTCGATCTCTTCCACGAAAAGGAAAATGCCCACGGACAATACCTGACGCCGGAAGGGTACAAAAACTACACAACACGCATTGAAAAAATCAAGGTGAAAGACAGCGCCGATGTGACGCTAAAAGTGAAAATCTCACGGCATGGACCTTTGGTAAACGGCGTGCTCGATGGCGTGAAAAAAGAAATGCCTGTGGCCTTGTCGTGGCTATACACCCAACACCCCAATAAGTTGCTGGAAGCGACCTATCGCATGTCGCATGCCCGCAATCACAACGACTTCGCGACCGGCGTTTCGTTGATTCATGCACCCGGGCTCAACGTGATGTACGGCGACGCGGGTGGGAATATTGCCTGGATAGCCGCCGGAAAACTCTATCGGCAAAAACCTTCTGTAAATCCGAACTTCATCCTCAAAGGGGAAGGCGATGACGATTGGAAGGAATACCTCGATTTTTCAAAAAATCCGGGCGCCGTCAATCCCGAAAGCGGATTTGTGTACTCAGCCAACAACCAACATGAGGCCATTGATGGCTACCTGTATCCGGGTTATTACCTTCCGCATGACCGGGCCACCCGAATCGAGTCACTCCTCAAAGCCAAAAACAACTGGACCGCAGCCGATGTCGAACGAATGACCCTCGACCATACATCCGTATCAGCCCTACCCAACGTCCGACACATGCTGGCCTCGTTGTCGGGCATACGCGACGACCGCGACAAAGAAGCCATCACACTGCTACGGCAATGGAAAGGCACCAACTCCACCTCGGAGGCCGCGCCGGTACTGTACAACAAATGGCTGTACTTCTACCTAAAAAACACCATGGAAGATGAACTCGGAAAAGAGAATTTCGAGTTATTGATCGGCACGCACATTGTCAAGCAAATGATCGAAAGGCAGTTAGCCAACCCGTCATCACCGTGGTGGGACGACATCCGGACGAAAAAGCGGGAAACCCGAAGTGAGATCCTGACGCGCTCGTTCCATGAGGCGATGGCAAGCCTCACCACCCAACTGGGCACTGAAATGTCGGGATGGAAATGGGGCGATGTACACCAACTCGAACATCCGCATCCGTTGGGCGCTTTGGCTATCTTCCGACCTTTCTTCAACGTCGGACCTGCGCCTGTCTCGGGATCGAACGAAGTGATTGACAACCAACTGTTCCTGTATTCCGACGACGCAAAACACACCATAAAAGCTGGCCCCTCCACCCGCCGGGTCATCGACTTTTCAAACATCGAGAACAGCCGTGCCGTGCTTCCTACCGGGGAATCCGGCGTTTTTACAAGTCCGCACTATGACGATCAGGCGGCGTTGTATGTAGAAGGAAAATTCAGGCCGATGTTACTGAATGAAGCGAAAATCAAGTCGCTTCGGCAAAAGATGCAGTTTTCGCCGAAACGATAAGGGTCAGTATCCGGAAGTAGTGGCCTTTTTTCCCGACCGACACCGATCGGAACAATACCGCACGTGCTCCCAGTCGCGCTCCCATTTCTTCCGCCATGTGAAAGGCCGACCACAGGTATCGCATATCTTGGTTGGCAAATCGTGTTTACGTACGCCCCGCATACTGCAAATATAGCCTCGGGCCTTAATATATAGGCTTCATTCAGGAATGTTTAGACGATTAATGATTACTTTTACGCACTTTTCGAACGGAGAGATGCAAAAACCCCAAAAAATCGCGGTTGTTGGTTCTGGATTGGTCGGTTCACTGTTGGCCATTTACCTGCGTCGCCACGGACATACCGTCCATGTTTTCGACCGAAGCTCAGACATCCGAACCGTCAATTTTACGGGCCGATCGATTAACCTCGCCATGTCTGATCGCGGATGGAAAGCGCTTGATAGTGTGGGCATTGGAGAGGAAGTTCGAAAGATTGCCATCCCGATGGACAAACGCGCCATCCACCTTAAAGATCGTATGACGTATCAACCGTATGGCTTGCACGGTGAAGCGATTTACTCGATCTCCCGCGGTTTGCTTAACCGCAAGATGATCGATTTGGCAGAACAGGCAGGTGCGACCTTCTTTTTCAACCACCGCATTTGGGATGTGACGCTGGCCGATGCCACCTTACATATAGGAGAAACGGAACAGGGCGCCTGGACCGACCTCCCGTACGACAAAGTGTTCGGCGCCGATGGGGCCTTCTCGCGGATCCGCCATCGGATGCAACGGCAAAATATGTACAACTACTCACAGGAATTCCTGGCAACCGGATACAAAGAGTTGAACATTCCGCCCAACGCCGACGGATCGCACAAACTCGATAAAAATTCATTCCATATCTGGCCTCGGGGCGACTATATGCTCATTGCTTTGCCCAATTTGGACGGCAGTTTTACTTGCACCCTTTTCATGCCGTTTGAAGGAGACAATTCGTTTGCCTCACTCGTAGATCGCGACTCGGTAGAGCGTTTTTTTGAAGAGAACTTCCCCGATTCGGTGGAAGTGATTCCGGAGCTCGCCAATGATTTCTTTAAGAATCCGACGAGTTCACTCGTTACGATGAAGTGTTTCCCGTGGACATCCACCGATAAAGTAGCGCTAATCGGCGATGCCTGCCATGCCATTGTGCCCTTTTACGGGCAGGGCATGAATGCCGGATTCGAAGACATCACCATCCTCAACGAAATGATCGAAGCCTATGGCGATGATTGGCAGAAAGTGTTTTCGGAGTATGAAAAATCCCGGAAACCGAATGCCGACGCCATCGCCGAGCTTTCCTACCGGAACTTCATGGAAATGAGTTCCAAGACAGCGGATGATCGCTTCCTGTTACAAAAGAAAATAGAGAAACGCTTCGCAGAACGCCATCCTGATAAATGGCTGCCGTTGTATAGCCGCGTCACGTTTTCCCACCGCCCCTATGCCGAAGCGCTTGAACTGGGTAATTTCCAGAATGCCATTATGGATAAGGTGATGGATATGGACGATATCGAAAACCAATGGGACAGCGAGGCCGTTGAGCAGCGCATCCTACACCTCTTGGCGAACGGTCTCGGGTAACGGCGATACGGTTTTCTTGCTGGCAGGTTTCAACAAAATCCGAAGTGTACTGTCGTTGTTCAGATAGCTGTACATCCACGTAATAAAAATGACAATCTTGTTCTTCACACTCAAAATGAGCATGAGGTGCACAAACATCCAGGTGAGCCAGGCAAGCCGCCCCTGAAAACTGAACTTCGGAAGGTCAACCACCGCTTTGCGTTTGCCCACCGTTGCCATGGCACCTTTGTCGCGGTATTCAAAATCCGGTAGCGTTTCCTGTTTCAGCATCCGTTTGAAATTGCGGGCCAAATGCTGTCCCTGTTGAATCGCAACGGCCGCCAACTGCGGATGTCCATGCGGATACTTGGGTGTTTCCATAAACGCGATGTCGCCCAGTGCAAAAACGGCATCCAGTCCCACTACCCTATTTTGCCGGTCGGTGCGAAGACGACGCCCGCGTGCAAGGGCTTCTGCCGGGATGCCTTCCAGGCTATTTCCAATGACACCCGCCGCCCAGATGACATTTCGTGCCGGAATCGTTTCACCCGACTGGAAGGTGACCATTTTACCATCGAAATTGCTGACTAATGTATTGGTTCGGACGATTACGCCCAACTTCTCCAGGTATTCCTGTGACTTGTTTTGCGAAGCCGCACTCATCGGGTTTAAGGTGTGGGGAGAACTTTCGACGAGGTAAATCGTCAGTCTTGAAAAATCCTTATCAGGATAATCCTTCGGCAATACATTAACCTTCATTTCGGCCAGCGCGCCGGCAAGTTCAACGCCCGTCGGTCCGCCTCCTACAATAACGAAATTGAGCATGGCCTGCAGGTCTTCCTCTGACGCCCCAAGCGTATCTTCAAACGTTTGCAGGATTCGGTTTCGGAGTTGCAGTGCTTCCGGTACCGATTTCATAGGAAAAGCATGCGCTTCGACCTCTGCATTCCCGAAATAATTCGTCGTACACCCTTGGGCCAAAACGAGATAGTCATACGAAAAAGGGCCAATCGTCGTATCGAGCACCCGCTTCTCAGGCTGCACACGGGTGACCTCCGCAATCCGAATCCGAACGTTTTTGGTGTGATGAAAGACTTTCCGTAACGGAAATGATATACTCGCCGGTTCCAGGCGCGCGGTGGCCACCTGGTACATAAGCGGTTGAAATTGGTGGAAGTTATACTTGTCGATCAGCAACACTTCATAGGGTGTTCCTTCGAGATCCTGGGCAAGTCGGAGACCGGCAAATCCGGCGCCGACGATGATGATACGTTTTTGACGTTCCATGATGTGATTTTGGCACTTTAAAGGTACCAAATAACACCCAAAGCAACAGACAGATTAACGTTTTGTAAGCTATTTACGGAACATAAAATACACCGCCAATACCAGGCATACACAACCTGCGATGTGGTTCCAGCGAAACGTCTCGCCCTTGAAGAAAAGAATGGAAAAGACCACGAAAACCATCAGCGTTATAACTTCCTGTAAGACTTTTAATTGCAACAGACTGAAAGGCCCTGCGTTACCGGAATACCCTATCCTGTTGGCCGGCACCTGGAAACAATATTCGAAGAAGGCAAGCCCCCAACTGATAAGGATGATCGTGATGATACCCGCGTTCTCAAACCACTTCATTTCGCGGAAACGAAGGTGGCCGTACCATGCCAGTGTCATAAATACATTTGAAATAATAAGTAGTACTAAGGTGAGAGCGGTCTTCATAGAAACAGCATTTACGGCAAAAATAGTGGCTTACGGTGGCGTTTGGCGTGCACCGCGAATATTAAATTAAGGTTAAGTTCGAACTTTAACAAGACGGTTACAACCCTGTGTTGCGGTTGCAGCATCCTCAACACAAAAGGCCCCAAGTCGCGAATCAGGCTAAAGATTTTTAAAAAAAACACCAAACACAAACATTATTATCAATTATGAAAAAAACACACCCCCGCAGCCCACCCTGAAAACGTTTGCGATTAGGCGTTAAGGGGTTTCTAAAAAAGCCGGTTTAATTTTTTTTTATCACCTAAAAATATAAATTTGTCGGTCTGTTAAAGAATAATTGTAATTTAACTAACCAAAAAAATCCCTTAAATTAAAATCTAAAATCTTAAGAAAATGGCAAAAGCAGCAAACGCTCCTGTAGCAAAAAAAGACGGAGGTTCGAATGGAGGCAATATCTTCTCCACCCTGGTGATCGTAGGATGTATCGTGATCGGATGGCTGGTGTGGCAATTCATCATGGGAGCCGGCTCCAACTTTGAAGGCGGCACGAACGAAGGCCACCCAAAACCAGGTAACTATCTTGCGATGGTATACAAGGGAGGACCGATTGTACCGGTGCTTATGGGACTTCTCCTGATGGTGGTTTCTTTCTCCATCGAGCGTTTCTTCGTGATTTCGAAAGCTGCTGGAAAAGGCCCTCTCGATAAGTTCATGGCGAACGTACAAGGCAATATCAAAAACGGAAACATCGAAGCTGCGATTGCGGATTGTGACCGTCAACAAGGATCAGTTGCCAATGCCATCAAAGCGGCACTCGTTAAGTATCAGGAGGTGAAGCAGGAAGGTTTCGACAGCGAAACGGCTGCTGAGACACTTCACAAAGAAATCGAAGAGGCTACTTCATTGGAAATGCCAATGCTCGAGAAAAACCTTACCATCCTTTCGACGCTGGTATCACTCGGAACACTGGCAGGTCTCCTCGGAACGGTAACCGGTATGATCAAAGCCTTCGGCGCGCTTGCAACTGCAGGAACACCTGACCAGGCCATGCTTGCAAACGGTATCTCTGAGGCACTTATCAACACGGCTACGGGAATCTCAACCTCTGCGTTGGCGATTATCACGTACAACCTGTTTACATCTAAAATCGATACCCTGACCTACTCTATCGACGAGGCTGGATCTACGATCGTGAACACGTACCGCAAATTCCGCGGAGCACAAAAAGGATAATCCAATCCTAAAACGAAACCGAAGAAATGGCTAAAGTAAAAATGTCAAAGAAAGCGACGTCCATCGACATGACAGCGATGTGTGACGTAGCGTTTCTACTCCTGACGTTCTTTATCCTTACTGCGACTGCTAAAATGCCGGAACCGCTTCCGGTCGACACCCCGAATTCGACGGTGCAGACCAAATTGCCGGATACCGACCTGAGCACGATCACGGTAGGAGACGGAAAGGTGTTTTTTGGCGTGACCGACAGGGAAGTACGCAAAAAGACACTGGAACTGATGGGAGATCAATTCAACATAAAGTTCAACGACGACGACAAAGCGAAGTTCGCACTGATCGAAACCTTCGGCGTCCCGGTGAACCAGGTAAAAAGTCTGTTGGCGCTCAAAGCGTCTGACCGGAATAAAGCAGGGATACAGCCCGGCATTCCGAATGACTCACTCGACAACCAACTGAAAGAATGGATATTGAACGCCCGTCGGGCCAACGATGAAATCCGTGGCAATCAGTTGAACTTCGCCATCAAAGGCGATATGAAGGAAGATTATCCGGAAATCAAAAAGATCATGGATATCTTACAGGACCAGAACGTCAACAAGTTCAACCTGGTGACGGGTCTGCGAAACGAAAACTTCTAATATAAAAGAACATGGCAGAATTAAATACCGGCGACGGTGGCGGCGGCAAGAAAGGCAGCAAGAAGGTACGCAGCAAGAAAAGCAATGCAAAGGTAGACCTCACCGCGATGGTGGACCTTGCGTTCCTCCTGATTACCTTCTTCATGCTGACGACGTCGCTGTCAAAGCCTCAGTCGATGGACTTGGGGATGCCGGATAAAAATGAAAAAGATCCTAAAGAGAACATCAAAGTAGCGGATGACCGCACGATGACGATTCTCATCGGAGGCGACAACAAACTGATGGCTTACACCGGACAATTTGCTGATCCTCTTATAGAACCTAAAGAATACAGCTATGGGAAGAACGGTATCCGTAAATTTATTCTAAAGGAGGAAGAAAGGCTGAGAGGAACCTATGGAGACCCTAAGACAAATAAAAACGCCGGGATAATCGTCATCATTAAGCCGAGCAAGAAGTCCAAGTATAAAAATATCGTGGACATCCTTGACGAAATGGCCATCACGAAAGTACCTACCTATGCCATCGTCGATATCGAAAAAGAGGAATTGGCATTGCTCGAGAAGAAATAAGACCCTAAAAGACATTTATGAAACTAGATATTTTCAAGAAAGACTGGCTTGACATCGTCTTCGAGGGCAGAAACAAACTTTACGGAGCCTATGCGCTGCGGAAGGAAAACCCGAAGACCACGCTGATCTCATTGCTGATTGGCGGTGCCATTTTCGCAACGGCAGTGACACTGCCGATGATTAATTTCAGCGGTCTCGGTAATGAGGACGAAGAGAAAGTAACCATGGTAGACATGGCGAAATTGGCGCCGCCACCAGAAGAGAAAAAGCCTTTGGTACCGCCGCCGCCGCCGCCGCCACCTGCCCCGAAAATCGACGAAGTGAAATTCGTGAAACCGGTGGTTGTGAAAAAGGAAGAAGTGGTTGAAGAAATCAAGACCATCGAAGACCTGAAAGACAAAAACCTGGGCGCAAAAGATGTAAAGGGACGCGAGGACGGCGAGGCAGTCATTATCGAAGAGGCTGGGGAAGGTGACAAGAACGCTACTGTGGTAGAAGATACCAACCAGATTTACCAATCGGTGGAAGTGCAGCCTGAATTCCCAGGTGGTATGCAGGCATTCTACAAGTGGGTGCAGAACAATTACCACACACCGGAAGATGCCGCAGACCTAAAAGGACGTATCATTGTGACGTTCGTTGTAGAGAAAGACGGAAGCCTTACCGACATCCGCGTACTTCGTGACCTCGGATACGGCACCGGTAAAGAAGCCGAGCGCATGCTCCGCAAATCTCCGAAATGGAAAGCGGGCGTTCAAAACGGCCGGAGTGTTCGGGTGCAGTATTCACTACCTATCATGATCACGCCACAGAACTAAATGTCAAACCTCCATCATACGGATGAACGACTACAGAAATCGCCAAAACGGCGATTTCTGTCTATTATAGGCGGGGCACTGCTGTTGCTTTGTACCGCCATAGGGCTGTCGATTATCTTCTGGGATAAACTCCCGTTGGAAAACCTCGGAAGATATCGTACACCCTTCGGCATTCTTATTATTGTATACGGATGGTTGCGATTCCCCCGACTTATTTGGAGGAAATGATTGTTATGAAAAGAACCGTTTTTTTTGCTTTTTTATTGGGTAGTGTTTTGTTCGGATGCAAGCAGAATCCTGAAGAACAAACCATCCTGAAAGGGCACGCCCGAATCATTGTAGATGAGGAAATTTTCCCCATCGTGGAAGACGCGTATTGGGTATTCAAAACACAATATCCCGCGGAACTGACGCTTGACAGCCTCCCCGAATCGGAAAGCGTCAACGCCCTTTTGTCGGGAAAGGCAGATATTGCCATCCTGACGCGGAAGCTGACGAAAAAAGAAGAAGGTAAATTCAGGTCGGAAGGCATCAAGCCGCGAATTACGCCCTTCGCTAAGGACGCCGTTGTGTTTCTCACCAATGTGTCCTCCCGTGACACGGTGATCAATCTGTCGGATGTCATTTCATTCCTAAGAGGTAAGTCCTCCCCGATCAAAAAATTGGTGTTCGAAAACCCCAACTCAGGCAGCGTCCGTTTGCTCGATTCGCTGGCCGGACTCAATAAAAGTCCTAAGAAAAACGTTTATTCGTTAGACTCACACGAATCGGTCCTGAAATACATAGCCGAAAATGAAAACGTTATTGCCGTAACCGCCCTGAACCCGATACTGCAACCGTATGAAAAATGGGAACCGTACATGCAGAAAGTGAAGGTCATGGGTGTGCGGAATGTTAAAAGTGAAAAAAAAGACGACACCTATTACAAACCCAATCAAACCAATCTGGCGCTGGGAACCTATCCTCTCATCCGGACGCTATACCTGTTAAATTATCAGGGGAAAGCGGGCCTGGGTACGGGTTTTGCTTCTTATCTTGCGGGGCAGGACGGGCAGCGCATCGTATTGAAATCCGGTTTGCTTCCGGAACATACACCGTCCCGGATCATTAACATCAGAAAAGAAATAAATACAACTAAATAATTCAAGTTATGAGAAAGCACATCGTATTAAGCATCACGTTCCTTGCTGCGGCCACTGCCCTTCAGGCGCAGGATCTGGATGCTGCCAAAAAGGCCATCGATGCGGAACAATATGCAAAGGCGAAAGGAATCCTAAAAAGCCTCACTGCCTCAAAACCCGATGAAGGGAAAAATTATTTCATCCTCGGAAATCTCTACCTCACGGAAAAAGTAGAGGATTCGGCTACATGGGCGTACCAAAAAGGCCTAACCGCGAAGATGAACGCCCATTTCAACAACATTGGTTTAGGCCAAATGTCACTACAAAACGGTAACAACGGCGACGCGGACGGCAAATTTGCATTGGCATTGACCAATACCAAAAAGAAGGATTACGAAGAATTGCTCTATATCGGACGCGCCTATCTCAATCCGGAGAAACCGAACTACAAAAAAGCCATTGAGTTTCTTACCAAGGCCAAAACCGTTGCCCCAAATAATGCCCAGGTGTTACTCTCGTTGGGAGATGCCTACTATGGCGACAAAAATGTGAACGAGGCCTACTCGGCTTATCGTAATGCTTACGATGCCGACAACACGGTACTTCGCGCCAAAATCCAACTGGGCGTCATTACGAAGTATTCAAAAGCGTTTGCTGAAGCGAAAGCCGAATTCGAGAAGGTATTGACTGCCAATCCGAACTACGGACCCGCGTATCGCGAATTGGCTGAAACGTATTACCTGTGGGCGTTGAACGATAAAGCGAAATATGCCGACTATAACAAAACGGCGATCAGCTATTACGAGAAGTATATGTCATTGACAGACTATTCACTGGCATCCCGTATGCGCCATGCCGACTTCCTTATCCTCACGAAAGACTACAAAGCACTCGAAGCGGAAGCCAATGCGATGGAGAAATTGGACAAAGTAAATCCCCGCATCCTTCGCTACCTGGGGTATTCAGCCTATGAAAACGGCAATATCGACCGGGCCATCAGCGCATTGACGTCCTTCCTTTCCAAAAGCAATGCCAAGATCATCGGACGTGACTACCTCTATCTTGGTTTCGCCAAAGCGATGAAGGCACTTACGGTGACGAAGGATGCAGAAGGAAAACAGAGCGGCACCGTTGATGCTACGTTGTTTGCCGATGCCATTACAAACATTCGCAAAGGTGTCGAGTTGGACGCTGCAATGGCCAACGAATTAAACGAATTCGGCAAAAAGTTCTTTGACCTGAAGTTGTATAAGGAAGCCGCTGCTGTCTATGAAATTGCGGTGAGCATCCCGAACACACGTAATAACCTGTATGACAATTTCTATCTCGGTTACTCACTATACTTTGAAAATGCCCGACTCGAGCCTTCGAAGGTAGACGTGGCAGCCGTAAAGAAAGCGAATACGGCGTTCGACAACGTCATCAAAGCGTCGCCTACCACCCAGGATGCCTATATTTATAAGGCCCGTCTTAACTCGCTGCTGCAAAGCGATACCGTTGCGCAACAAGAGATGGTAAAATTTTACCAGGAATACATCCGTGTTGTGACAGAAAAAGGTGAAGCAGAACTCGCCAAGGAGGCCAACAAGAAAAAATTTGTCGAGGCGTATGACAACATCGGTATCTTCTATTTCGATACCGACAAAGCAAAGGCGAAAGAGAATTTCCAAAAGGCGCTCGCGATCAACCCTGAGGACGAAACGGCCAAACAGTATATGGCCAAGATAAAATAAGGTCTTCTTACCAAACATCAAAAGCCGGTGCTTCGTCGCCGGCTTTTTCGTTTCTAGTACTTCCATAGGAAATGCGTAACTTTGCAGCCCAGAAAAGATAGCATGACCGACGAGATCCGATCCGCAGTTGACCAGGGCCTTTCCCTTCCCCTTATGGAAGCCTTTTACACCATCCAGGGTGAAGGCTATCACACGGGTACCTCCGCCTATTTCATTCGCGTAGGAGGATGTGACGTGGGTTGTCATTGGTGTGACGTAAAGGAAAGTTGGAATGCGGATTTACATCCCCCTACTCCCATTCAATCAATCGTGGCGGAAGCGAAAGCCTATAGCGATACGATTGTCGTGACGGGCGGCGAACCCCTGACCTGGGATATGGCACCGCTTACCAAAATGCTCCATGCATCTGGATGTAAAGTGCACATTGAAACGTCGGGTGCCTACGAAGTCACCGGTGAATGGGATTGGTTCTGTTTATCGCCTAAGAAAACCAAGTTGCCGGTCCAGGGCGCGTATGACCGTGCCCACGAACTGAAAGTCATCATCTATAACAAACACGACTTTATCTTTGCGGAAGAGCAAGCGGCACGGGTACATCCGGATGCGATTCTTTTTTTGCAACCCGAGTGGAGTCGCAGGGAGGAAGTAACACCCCTTATCGTGGAATATGTTATGCAACATCCAAAGTGGCGGGTATCCTTGCAAACGCATAAATATCTCAATATCCCATAAAAAAACCCGGAATGATCCGGGTTTCTTTTTCAGGCTGTCGTATTACTGCTTCTTTTTCTTGTCATCTATAATGGCACCCGTTCCGGCACCAACCGCGGCACCTGCCAGTCCACCGATAATAGCGCCCTCCCCTTTTTTCTTGGAAACCGCGGCTCCGGTTATCGCTCCGGCTCCGGCACCGATCAAGGCACCTTTCGCCGCAGAACTCATCCCTTTACGTTGGGTGGTAGTAGTGGTCGTTGTACTGGTAGTCGTGTGAGACGCTACCGAACGCGCTGCCGCTTCTCTCTGGAGGGTTACGGCGTTCATCGAGTCGACGATACGCTGTCTTTCTGCTTCGCGTTGTTGTTGTTCTACTGCTACTTTTAAGGAATCGAGGGGAACGTTCCTGTTGTATTCTGGCCTGTTCTGCGGCTTTGTCTTTACAGCCAACCGTCATTATGGCCAGGGCACCAATCAGCATCAACTTTCTCATTACGATTTCGTTTTATATGGGTATAGACCAAAGGTATACCCCCCGAGTTCATGCCGCGTTACAACCTCCGGTCCGATTCTTACATCTTCTTATTCGAAAAAAGACAGTTGCCGCGCGCCATTAGGAGAGGACGAAAACACGAAGTCCTTCACCCGTCGGTATTGTTGGCGATACGGATCGAATTTACGTAGTGTGATCCTGTCGCATTCGAAATCCATCTTTACTTCTGACGACAGCAGCCTTTTGGCTTGCGATAGGCGGTCGGCCGTTAGCTGACGCGCGATGGAAATATGGGGGTCATAGGTCTTATGTGCGCGTACGGGGAACGACTTATTAAGAAGTGCCATCATTTCTTTCAGGCGCGTAGCGGATGTATCGTCGGGCGTCAGAAACAAGGTTTGTGCATGGGTGCCGCCGGAACGCACCGATACCGGCTCGGGCTTCGTCTTACGGGCAAAAGCTTCCAAATACGACATGATATTCTCCAACTGGGTAGCATCGGCGGTAAATACATTCACCGTAAGCTGCCCATCCGCTCCCGCACCCGGATACCATCCGATGGCTTCCTTTAGTGTTTCCTGCATCTCCCTTATGGCCTGCTGGCATTCCTCTGAAGGATAAAAAGCCACTGAATATAAACTTGTCATCATAGTCTGTCTACATTTGGTTTGTACTCAATCTATTATCTTCAACGAAGGTAGTACGTTACATATCTATTTTATTTATATTTGTTGGTACAAATTGTAACAATTTGCATTATGTCTGTTTTTTCTGATAATCTCCGCCACCTGCGCTTGGGTCGTTCCTTCTCCCAACAGAAACTCGCCAACGACCTCATCATCACCCGCGAACGCCTTGCTAAGTATGAGGAAGGCCGATCGGAACCTCCGTTTGAGATTCTTCGTCGCATCGCGCTTTTCTTCAATGTCAGCATCGATCTTCTGTTGTCGGTCGACATCCGGAAAGTAGAAATCGACCGGCTGCTGAAAACGGCTGACAATCGCATCCTGCTGCCCATTACGGTCGATGCGAGCGGTAATGATACGATTGAGATTATTCCGTATAAAGCGCGGGCGGGCTACACAACCGGATACGCCGATCCCGAATTCATCGAAAACCTACAGCGCATTTCCCTGCCGTTCCTGACAAATGGCAAATTCCGGGCTTTTCCTGTCGAAGGTGATTCGATGCCGCCGCATCGCGAAGGATCGTTCATCATTGGAAAATACGTCGAGAACCTCGGTGACGTGCGCGACGGTAAGACCTATATCGTCCTGACGCGCAATGACGGCATCGTTTACAAACGATTGAATCGCAACGGCAAGAACAGCCTTATGCTGCATTCGGATAACGCCGTATACCGTCCGTATGAAATAAAAGCGTCTGAGATACTCGAGATATGGGAGTTCGCCTGTAGTCTTTCGACCAAAGAGGCCGAACCTGAGGATCTTTCGAACGAAAACATCCGCGATATTCTACAGGAACTCCGGAAGGACATCCGTCGAATCAAAGAAAACTAAAGCGCGCCAACGTGCAACATTCTGACTGTTTGGTGTAAACTCGTGGGGTTTCGGCATTTCTATCTTTGAAATACTACTCGAGTAATGTAATACACTAAACTCTTATGCTATGGAAACTTCCAACAACCGCGGTGCCTCTCAAAATCTGGGAAACCGCAACGATGACGCAATGAATGAACGCAATGACTCACGTGTGTCGGGCCAGGACGTGGGCGGACCTATGGGACCATCTGAAGGCACAGAAGAAGGTTTCGATACCAACCCTAACCCGGAAGAGCAAGGACAGGAAGACGGTATCGACACTGATCTGAACCAAGACGATGAAAGTGATGACCCGGGGTATACATCCGATGACGAAACACCCGATGACCGGTCTACTTCCCTACCGGGTCTGGGCCTCTAAAAAAGAAAGGCGATACAGTTGTATCGCCTTTTTTTCTACGGATCTACTACTTATAGAATAAGCATCGCGTCACCATACGAGTAGAAGCGGTAGCCTTCTTTGACCGCTTCTTCGTACGCTTTCTTCATCAAGTCGTGGCCCATGAACGCGGAGATCATCATTAGCAATGTCGACTTCGGTGTATGGAAATTGGTAATCATACAGTCGGCGATACTAAAATCGTAGGGAGGAAAAATGAACTTGTTTGTCCAACCTTCATACGGATTGAGGTTACGCGAAGATGAAACCGAACTTTCAATGGCGCGCATCGTCGTGGTGCCTACCGCACATACTTTTTTCTTTTCCTCTTTTGCTTGATTGACGATATCACAGGCTTCCTGGGTAATGCGAAGCTCTTCTGAATCCATCTTGTGTTTGGACAGATCTTCCACCTCAACCGGATTGAAGGTTCCGAGTCCGACGTGAAGCGTAATCTCAGCGAAATTCACCCCTTTGATTTCCATCCGCTTCAGCAGGTGCTTCGAAAAGTGCAAACCTGCAGTCGGCGCGGCTACCGCTCCTTCTTCTTTGGCATAAATCGTCTGGTAGCGTTCGGCATCTTCCGGTACCACTTCGCGGTTGATATACTTCGGGATGGGCGTTTCACCCAACTCCGTCAACTTATTGCGAAACTCATCATACGAACCGTCGTACAGGAATCGCAGCGTTCGCCCACGGGAAGTCGTATTATCGATTACTTCCGCCACAAGCGAATCGTCATCCCCAAAATACAACTTGTTGCCAATACGAATCTTACGTGCCGGATCGACCAATACATCCCACAGGCGTTGTTCCGCATTCAGTTCCCGAAGGAGGAACACCTCGATGCGGGCGCCGGTTTTCTCTTTGTTTCCGTAGAGACGGGCTGGGAAGACTTTTGTATTGTTAAGGATGAAAACGTCGCCTTCATCGAAGTAATCGATCAGGTCTTTAAACATTTTATGTTCGATAGTCTTTGTCTTACGGTCGATGACCATGAGGCGAGACTCATCGCGGTTTTCAACGGGGTATTCGGCAAGTAGTTCTTTTGGAAGGTTGAAATTGAAGTTGGATAATTTCATTTACAGTTTTTTAGCGGGCAAATATACGATGGCGCCGGAGGCGTTGTCAAGTGTTTTGGGTATTTTTTGGAAACTGTTTTAGGCGATGGTGGAAATATCGACCCCTATTTGCGCCAAATCGTTCCAGAATGCCGGATAGGATTTTGACACCACCCCTGCATCCTTGATGATAACAGTCGTCTTTACCGCCAATGGTGCAAACGAAAGCGCCATACGATGGTCGTGGTACGTGGCTACATGAATCGTGTCTGGAAGTGGCCCGGATGCATCCAGATGGAAACTTGCGTCCGTTACCCGAACCGAAGCACCCGTTGCCGCCAATTCGTGCTGAAGGGCCACCAGACGGTCGGTTTCCTTGATTTTCAATGTATGCAATCCGTAGAGATCACATCGCATGCCCAGTCCACGGCAGGTAACCGCGATGGTTTGTGCGATATCCGGTGTATTAGACAAATCGAGTTCCAGGCCTCCGGCGACATCAGCTACTTTTGAGAGAACGATGTGTCCGTCTTCATGAAACGTCGTCTCGACGCCGAAACGCTCGTAGAAGTCGGCCACGGCCCGATCACCCTGTCGACTGTCGTTACGAAAGGACGACAACACCAACTGGGTTCCTTTTGGCGACAAAGCGACGACGGAATAGAAGTAGGAAGCCGACGACCAATCCGATTCGACGGTAATTGTGATGGGCTGAATGGGAGTTGGGAGTATGCGAATCGTTTGGTCATTAAATGTAACGGTTACGCCCACTCTTTCGAGTAGCGACAGCGTCATCATGAGATAGGAAGCCGATGTCAGGGTTCCTTCCAGCCGGATTTCGATGCCGTTTGGCAGTGCCGGCGCTACCAGTGCCAATGCGGAGAGGTATTGGCTGCTCACATCGGCCCTGACCACCGTTTGATGGCGGTTGATGCTGCGACCCCGGATGCGTAGCGGGGGAAAGCCGTCTTCTTCTTCATACCGGACATCCGCTCCGAGTTGCCGGAGGGCGTCGACCAGGATGCCAATAGGCCGGTGTTTCATACGCGCGGAGCCGGTGAGAACAACATCGGTTCCCGGGGTAACGGCGTAAAAGGCTGTGAGAAAGCGCATGGCGGTTCCGGCATGTCCGACGTCGACCGTACCGTTGGTTTGCGCGATGCCGTTGCGCATAGCCATGGAATCGTCGGAATCGGATGCATTATCGATTTGTAAAGAGGGACACAAGGCCTGTAGCAGCAGCAAACGATTGGTCTCTGATTTGGAGCCCGCGATCCGGATGATGGTGGTACCGGATGACAGTTGTGCGGCCGAGAGGCGAAGATCCATTGGATCAGCGCAGTTTTTCGTTGCCGTGGTGCCGGTCGTGGTCGCGTTTGGTCTTGACGTCCATTTTGCGGTCGAATGCCGCCTGTAGGTCCACACCGGTTTGATTGGCCAGGCACAGTACGACGAACACCACATCGGCCAGTTCTTCCCCCAAGTCTTTGTTTCGGTCGCTTTCCTTCTCAGACTGTTCTCCGTATCGTCGGGCGATGATGCGGGCCACTTCGCCTACTTCCTCCGTAAGCTGGGCCATATTGGTCAGTTCATTGAAATACCGGACCCCGTGGGTCTTGATCCAATTGTCAACGTCCAACTGGGCGTTCCGTATATCCATGTCAGGCTTTTTTGAGGACGATCTTCTGCTGTTGGCTGGCAATCATCCGTGCGTAAAACTCCTGCAATATCGGATAAAAATCAGCGGTTAGCAAGGCCGGCTTTTACAATCCTGGACCTATACCGAAACAATCGTATTTACTACGCTTTTTTCAGGATGATCTTCTCTTTCTCTTTATCAATCATGCTTTGGAAAAACGTTTTCAAGATACCGTAATGCTCTGCGATGATAAAGGGTTTACTCATCGTCGTGGTCACCATAATCTGGAGTTTGTTGCCCTGATTGGAAACCGCAAACTTGAAAACACCCAGTTCTTCATCTGCTACCATGCTTACATTGGGCGGCACACTTTCCACCGCATACCCTTCTGGCAGGTTCACACTCAGGATCATACGCTTCTCGAACGGAAATCCGAAATTAACCGGATAGGAACGGGTTTCGGATTTAAATGGACTCTCGTCCATGGTTAGGAAAAACAGGGGAGATACATAGAGTTTATCGCCAATTTTTTCGGCGGCGGCTGTCTTCCGGAAATCGTATCCTTCAGAAGCCGGTTTTGAAACGTCGGCAGCATCGGATGAATAGTTGCTTATTTCAATGCCGCTCATTTCCTTCTCCAAACGCTCAAGATACCGATCTTCCTTTTCGTTCTTGTGGTCTTCGCGGAAACGGTGTGCCCATTGGTCTGTCATCATGTGGCGTAATTGTCCTTGCAACGCGCCGTCTGCCGACAATGAAGCTGTCATAGAGATATTCTCCCTTGAAAAAGTGGAGGGTATGACGTCGATTACCTGATACGCCCCATCATCCCGCAAGCGATAGCCCTGCCAGTTTAAGGTTCTAAAGGGCAATACGCCCGGCGAAGAGAACTCGTCGGAGGCGTCCAACAGGATAAACGTCTCTCCTTCCTTTACACTGGCCAACACGTAGTCGAATGTACCGCGACTGGGGAAAAAAGCCACGCCATTATCCCTTGTGCTGACCAAGACCGGCGCCGCGTCTAAACCTGCGTGTCGCAACATGGCCGTGAGCATCAGGTTAATTTCCGAAATGTTTCCTATTTTGTCTTTATAGGCTTTTTTGACGCCGTTGTCGCAAAATATACCGGTCTCTTCGTTCCACTTCATCTTCCCTTTAACAAAGGCCAGGATGGCGTCTATCTTATCCTTTGGGGCCAGACGGTCTGCGATGACGGGGGCCAGTTCTTCTTCGAAGTAGCCTTTTTTCTTAAGTTCGCCTCCAAAATCTTCGTGCTTCGCGATTGATTTCAAAAGCGACCCCCACGTAAGATGGTACTTTTCTGTCGTATATCCAGGGAAATTGACATCAGACATTTCATACTGAACACTGGAGGTGTAATTGTCTATGTTATCGACATATTGCTCCTCCAACAGGGCTGGCACATCTTTCAACATAAAAACCACTTTATCATATGGGTCGGTAAAGCGGGTAATGGTTTCCCTGGTAATTTCAGGCGCGACAAAACCTTTGAAATTGGGCGTATATATCAGTTCGCGGGGCGTCACCAATGTAAACTGTGAGAAATTGACCGGAATTTCATCCTGAAAACTCCAATTGGGTATTGAAACAAACTCCGACGTCGTATAAACGTATTCATACTCAATAATAGAGCCCTCGCGTACCGCGGGAAATGTGAATTTCTTTCGGCTCACATACTTGCTCACCTTTTCGATGAGTTCGTTTTCTTTCTTGAGTTTGGTCTTGACGACCTGTCCGTTTTCCAGATTATAGGTCACCGCATCGCTCACGCGTACGGATTCGCCCACATAAAAAGGCACCGAAACATCCGCCTGGTCGTAACCTTCTTTTTTATAGATTTTTATGCGTTTCTGCACGGTATACGTCAATTCGAGCCCATTATTGTAGTCGACCGAAGCATGGCCTTTTGCAAACAACACTTCCGCAGCAGCATTGGGTTCCTTGGCGCTGCTTGTGGACTTGAGTTCTTCGATTGTTACCTTACCCAACTCAAAGTTTTGGGCCGAAAGGAAACAGCTTGTGAAAAACAAAAAAAGAAAATAACGCTTCATACTACGACTTTTTACTTATTACTATTTTGACGGCATCGTATTGCGCGACCTGTTCGCGAAATAATCGATACGCCTCGTATTCACTGCGATCGTATACCCCTTCGTTTAACGAGAACCGCCTTTGGTATACCAGCGTCCCATTGGGCCCGTGGGTCACTTTGGCATGATAGGCACCGAACTTCCCGACCAATTCATACGGTTCGGGCAGGGCCTCTGTTTTATAGTCCTCAGGAATAGCGATGGTGAACTCGTCTTCATCCTGGTATCCCCTGGTAATCTCAAACGGAAGGGCACGGCTTCTATAGCGGCGTAACCCTGTTTCTTTTTGGTCAAATGCATTTACCGGAAAAAGAAAAGCGCCCCCTGAAGACGTGGCATAGTACGGTACGGTGAGGGATATATCTTCATTAAAAACCACGCTGTCTGGATCGTTTGTGTGTTTGATATCGTCGAGATGGACGCCGTTCAACTTACTAAAACGCTCCTTGTAGAAGCGTTCCTGTTCTAACTTGGGTAGTGTCGCTACCTGATAGATCTGATCGTACATAAGTCCGGTTGACGTAACACGTAACGTCCCTTTCAAATTACCTTCCGCGTCAAGGGTATATTGTGCCTGGGTTTTGGATTTGTTGTCTTCGACCTTGTAACGATGGGTTCTTACGAGTTCGCCGCCCTCTGGTTTTACGATCAGTACCGTCCGGTCATCGGTAAAACTGCCCTGGAACCCGAAGGGTATCGACTGGTTGGTACATTCCATCCACACCATCTTATCGTTCGCAGGAAGGGCAAGTATAATGTGATTTCCCTGCACCGAAGCAAAGTCGTCCATGAGGCTGTACTTCGAACCTGCGTCAGCATGCACGATGGTGTAATACGACTCGATCCCGACTGCCTTCAGAAGTGCCCGCGTGTAATTCGATAATGCCTTACAATCCCCATATCCCAATCGATCTACGTCTCTTGCGGCTACCGGTTTGAAGCCACCCAAGCCGACGGCGATATTTACATAACGTGTGTGATCCTGGACGTAGCGGTAAATTTTTCGGGCGATGACCAAAGGATCGGTTTCGTTGGCGATGAGGGCTTTCGTTCGGGCTACGGTTTCGGGTGACAACGCGTCCGAACCTTCCAACATAGTGGTATACATAAATCTGCCGAAGTCGTGCCAGTCTCCGGCCTCACCGTCGACCCCTTCCAAACTGAACTTTTTCACTTTAGAATGCACGGTCGGAGCAAATACGTCAAATTCCGGTGCTGCATCCTCATAGCGGATCGCCTTCAAGTTCGAAGCGGTATACAGGCTTTCGCCCGTCTTAGCCTGTTTCGTAATAAGGTAGGAAGGTCCGAAATTGACTTCCTTTTGCTCAAACCCCAGTTGTGGGTCATACACTACCCGAAAAGAGGCTTGTTCGGTGCTAACCATATACGCTTTCAACGGACTCCATTCCGGAATAGCGGCAGTATTGGATGTCGTGATGTCCGATTCAAACTCCATCGTAAACGGATATGACGCCGGTGTAAAAGGAAGATACATAACACGGTCATCTGTGTACAGAGAGAAGCCGTCGGCTCTGCTGTGATCCCGGAAGTCCTTTTTTCTATACGACTTGACTTCCTTACCCTCACTGTCGTACAATGTCGCTTCTATTGACGTAATGCGATACGATTTAGAGTAGGCCTCAACCGGAAGTCCGAATCGGAGTCCCTCCTCATTTAAAACCGTTACCACCCACCGCCTGTGAATAGTCATACTACGCTGTGATGATATCGTAACGTCCCAACCTTCGTAGCGAATGACGGCATTGGCGTTGTCTTTCAACTCCGCTGGCAGTGAAGCGACATCTTTTTTAACTTCTTGGGCCTGGCAATAACCTACTCCGAGTAGGCAGAAAAGAAATAAGAATCGATACATAGGTCACGAGGAATACACTTTTCCGAGAGCCTAAAGTAGAAAAAAAAGGATAACTACTCCCTATTTTTTGTGTCCATCAAAATCGTAACAGGTCCGTCGTTTAAAAGCCGCACTTTCATATCGGCTCCAAAAACACCTGTAAGAACCTGACAGCCTGATAGTTGTTTGACTTCCTGAACAAAAGCCTCATAAAGTGGGATGGCAGTTTCGGGTCGGGCCGCGCGTATATAGGACGGGCGATTCCCTTTCTTTGTCTGGGCGTGGAGGGTGAACTGGCTTACGACGATAATAGATCCCTCACTGTCGGCAACCGAGCGGTTCATGACACCGTTATCGTCATTGAAAATACGAAGTTGGGCAATTTTTCCGGCCAACCATACCACATCTTCCTGCTGATCAGCCTCCTCAACGCCCAACAGCACCAGCAATCCGGTGCCAATAGCAGCTACTACGGTACCTTCTACCGTAACCGATGCCTCCGAAACCCGCTGTATAACGCTTCTCATTTAGTCGCCTTCCTGTTCCTGCTCTTTGGTGCGGTACGTTTCCTCGTCACCGTCCAGCAACTGTGTGTAACTTTTATAGCGCGACCAGGCCACCTCATCGCGTTCGAGTGCTTCCTTTACAGCGCACCCGGGTTCTTCGCGGTGGAGGCAATTATTGAAACGACACGCTTCCTTCAGGCGGAAAAACTCGGGGAAGTAGTCGCCGATTTCGTCTTTTTCCATATCAACTATGCCGAATCCGCGGATACCGGGCGTATCGATAATACGGGCGCCAAACCCAAGATCGAACATCTCCGCAAAAGTCGTGGTGTGTTGACCCTGTGCATGCTGCTCCGACAGTTCTTTGGTGCGGAGGTTCAGTCCGGGTTCGAGGGCATTTACCAACGTTGACTTCCCTACGCCCGAGTGCCCAGAGAACATGCTCGTCTTACCACTCATACTCTCTTTGAGGCCGTCGATTCCGGCGCCGGTTGTGGCCGAGACCCGAAGGCAGGTATACCCGATCTGTGAATAGATGTATTGCAAGAACAGTTGTTCGTCGAGGGCGTCTCCGTCGAGGGTGTCGATTTTGTTGAAAACCAGCACGGCTTCGATTCCGTAGGCTTCCGCCGTAACCAGGAACCGGTCGATGAAACTCGTGGTGGTGACCGGGTTGTCGATCGTCACCAACAGGAACAGGGTATCAACGTTACAAGCAATGATATGGACTTGTTTGGAAAGATTTACGGACTTACGAACGATGTAATTCTCACGGTCGTGGATGTGATAGATCACGCCCCGAACCACGTCTCCTGCATCTTCCCATTCAAAATCGACGCGGTCGCCTACCGCCACCGGATTGGTGCTCTTGATTCCTTTGATACGGAACTTCCCTTTTATACGGCATTCATGAAACTGACCGTCATCGGTTTTGACTACATACCAGCTTCCGGTAGACTTATAAACGGTTCCTGTCATGCCGCAAAGGTACGACTTCGCTTATTTCAAACAATAAAAAAAGGGCTGCCAGACGACAACCCTTTTGCTTTGATAATGAGTTTCTTAGTAACGATACGCGACACCTGTCTTGATGTTTTGCGAACCACCCAGCGAGTTGGAGCTGGCACCTACTGTCGCCTTATCCGCTGTAAGAAGCACAAACGGACAGCCCAGTTTGGCAGCGTCCATTTTCAGTTTTTTAGCGGCTTTCTTGTCGCCGGTATTTCCCGTCTGGAAGTTGATGAGGCCCGTCTTGCCGCGTACTTCACCCTCTTTTTTCAAGCCTGCGATATACGCTTTGTCTTCCAGGATTACGACTTTCTCCCAGTCGTCTTCGCCTTTCACGACAATTTTGTCGGTTACCTGCTCCACACGTCCACTTTTTCCGTAGATGATTTTCTCGATGGCATACTTACTTACGACGTTCTCGGCGTCTTCCCCATCATAAATAAACGTGATGGTGTACTCTTCCAGACGCACTACTTTTCCTTTCAGAACAGAGCCATCGTGCTTGTACACCTGGTCAGCCTGAGCAGACACCATGCCTGCTACAAGCAGCAACATAGCTGCAAACAATTTTTTCATTTTTATTTTGTTTTGTATTAAGATGTGCAAATCTATCAAAATTCTTCCCGTTCGGCATTTATTTCGGAGAATTGATGATTTTCTCCTGATGGGCGATACTTTCATCGTGGATGGCGCGGAAGATGGTAAGGATGAAATCACTTCCCAGTCCATGCAACGCTCCATCAGTCGTCATACGTTCGAGCACTTCCATCCAGCGCTTGTTCTGGAGTACGGCTACGTTACGGGATTTCTTCAGGGCGCCAATCTCCTCCGCTATTTTCATACGGTGTCCGAGTATCTGTAGCAATTCGCTATCGGCCCGGTCAATGCGTTCCCGCAGCAGTGCCATGGTTTGGTTGAAGTGGTCATCGTCGGTGGATATTTCCTTTACCTTAAGATGCTGCAGTATTTCCTTTAACGCGGATGGTGTGACCTGTTGGGCCGCGTCACTCCATGCATGCTCCGGATCGATATGCGTCTCTATCATGAGGCCGTCGTAATTCAGATCCAGCATTTGTTGCGACACTTCGGCAATCAGGGCGCGTCGGCCGGTAATGTGGGACGGGTCGCCGATCAGTGGAAGGTCGGGGAAGCGGCTTTGCAGTTCAATCGGGATCTGCCATTCGGGGCTGTTGCGGTATTTGACTTTTTGGTAAGTGGAGAAACCGCGATGCACCACGCCCAGTTTTCGGATACCCGTATGATACAGGCGTTCCACACCGCCCAGCCAAAGGGCCAGATCGGGGTTTACCGGATTCTTTACGAGTACGATACGGTCAGTGTCCCGAAGCGCGTCGGCAATTTCCTGCACGGCAAAGGGGTTGACGGTGGTGCGGGCGCCAATCCACAACACGTCGATATCGTGATCGAGTGCGAGTTTTACGTGGTGGGCGTTCGCCACTTCGGTTGCCATGAGTAATCCGGTTTCCTGTTTGGCTTTCTGTAGCCATTTCAGTCCGATTTGCCCCACTCCCTCAAAACCACCCGGCCGGGTGCGGGGCTTCCAGATACCGGCACGGTAGATACTTACGTCGGATTCACGCAATTCCTGCGCAATCTGCATGACCTGCGTTTCGGTTTCGGCGCTACACGGACCGGCAATGACCAGCGGATGGTCTAATTTGAAATCGTCAAGCCAGTTGCGGAATGTCGGATTGTTTTCCATTACAAAAAAAGAGTTGCAAACCGTTGGGATATATCCATAAAAAATCCCGATTTGCACCGGGACTGATCATCTGAATTAATAATTGACCGTGCGGCGGCTACCTCTTTCCTTTCTCTTCTTACTATACACAGCCTTCGCACTTCGCTAATGTACGAACTTTTACGACGGCCGTCAAGCGGAAGCCGTAAAAAGTCAGTTCGCGCGTTCGAGATAGTAGAATATAATAGTGGAAGTGCCGTCATCGGCCAGAACTTCCTTCCGAAGCCAAAGCTCGTTTGCATTGTAGTGATCGACGGTGAAGCTGCCGTCCAAATAGGCTGCAGGATCCAGATCGAGCACCTGAAGGGTCTTTCCCTGACGGGTCCAGTGTCCGGATTCGGAGACGAACGGCTCGCAGTCACTGTCGTAGATAGTCGTGCCATACGTACCATCGGCACCAAAAACGTATAAATCGGTGGCGGAAGCACAGGACTCATCATACGCTGCATATGTTCCGTTGACCTTTTGTCCGGCCATATGCCACGTTCCGATAATGTTAGCGGCGTCTACCCCTGCCTTTTCATCCGAACACGACATTGCTGCCAATGCCGCTAAAAATAATAATCGTCTCATTTCGTTTTGTTTCGGGGTGCTAAGATAAACATACTGACGAAAACCACCTATATTTCATACTTTTGCCTATCAGGCCACAGCCACAACGACCTACTATGTCTATCACGGTTCAAAATATCACCAAGCAGTATGGCGCCCAAAAAGCGCTGGACGATGTATCATTCGAAGTACGAAAAGGCGAGATCGTCGGGTTCCTGGGCCCAAACGGCGCGGGGAAGTCGACGTTGATGAAAATACTCACAACCTATCTCGATGCCGACACCGGCACGGCGAGTGTCAACGGTTTCGACGTAGTGTCGGAGGCCCGAAATGCGCAGCGTTCAGTAGGGTACCTTCCCGAGCACAACCCGCTTTACACCGAGCTTTATATCCGCGAATACCTCGCATTCAATGCTGATGTATACGGCGTGCCGAAGTCGCGGATTGAGGAAGTGATCGCGCTCACCGGCCTTACGCCAGAACGCCATAAAAAAATCGGACAGCTTTCGAAAGGGTATCGTCAGCGCGTGGGTCTCGCAAACGCTTTGTTGCACGATCCGGAGGTGTTGATTTTGGATGAACCGACTACCGGACTCGACCCGAACCAGTTGGTCGAAATCCGGAATGTGATCCGCAACGCCGGGAAGAATAAAACCGTATTCCTTTCGACCCACATCATGCAGGAAGTGGAAGCTATTTGTGACCGCATCCTGATAATCGACAAAGGACGCATCGTAAAAGACATCCAACTCGACCAAAAAGAACCGCAGCCCGAACAATATATCACGGTTGAATTTGACCAGCCGGTGGCAGAAGAAGCATTGGCGACTTTACCCCACCTTACCTCCTATCGAAGCGAGGGCGGCCACCAGTGGGAACTGGTTTTTTCAACAGAGGACGACATGCGGACGGCCGTTTTCGATTTTGCCGCCTCCCATGGCGTACGCACGCTGCAATTGAGCCGAAAAGAGCGCGATTTGGAAACCGTGTTCCGGGAAGCAACAAAAGAAAAATAAATCAATTAAAATGTTTCTAAAACGGATACTGCCCGCGCTTGCACTCTTAACCTGTGTTTCGCTGCGGGCCCAGGATGGCCAATGCGACTACACTTTCAATGCTTTGCCGACATTGAACCCGGGCGCGACAAACGGCTTCGAGGGAACGGTTCGTTGTATAAAAAGGCTAAACAATGGAAAAATAATTGTGTACGGAGGATTATACCAGTATATGGGTACGAATGTCTCCAATCTTGTACGCCTAAAACCGAACGGCGCCCGTGATACCAGTTTTTCCGTCACTGGCCTTGCGGCCAGTACCGCCACCTACATCATTTGGCCTTCATTGATAGAGGAACAGCCGAACGGCAAACTCCTGGTGGGCGGTAGCTTCACCTCTTTCAACGGCCAGACCCGAAATCGCATTGTCCGTTTAAACCTTAACGGTTCACTTGACAGCACTTTTTCCACCGGAACCGGTTTCGACGGGCCCGTTCATGTCGTACGCCTCCAGCCAGACGGAAAGATTTTGTGTGGTGGAAATTTTAGTGCCTATAACGGCGTAAGCCGGAAAGGCATGGCCCGACTCAATACAGATGGGACGCTTGATACATCTTTTGACATACAAAATGGTTTTTCTTCAGAAAACGAACCTGATGCCGTAAACGTCAACAGCATAGAACTTCAGGCAAACGGCAAAATCATAGCAGCCGGACGTTTCACGCATTTCAATGGAGAAGCGACCGGTAGTGTCGTCCGACTGGAAAGCAACGGCGCGATAGATCCGACATTTGCAGTTACTACTTCAACGCCTGTTTACCGGGCATTGATAAACCCCAACGACGGTTCTATTTATCTGGCGGGTCCACTCCTAACATTCGGAGGGCAGCAGAAAGGCTGCGTGGCTCGGGTTCTGGCCGACGGATCTCTTGACACCAACTTCCAAACTCCGGATGGATTGGGCGTTTCTTTTTCGGCGGCCTACGACATCGGTCTGTTCCCAGACGGCAGGTTGCTGGTGGGCGGTAATTTCACTACCTCAACGGGGAATATTTTGGCCATACTAGATGAGCAAGGTGCTTTAGATCCGTCATTTCATTTTACCGCTCAGTTCTCTTCGGCGGGCGTTTACTCCGTTTCCATCACTCCGTCAGGCCAAATCATTGCTGGCGGCGACTTTTTCAGTGTCGAGTATTCAAACCCTACCTATGCAACCGTTTCCGTTACGAAAGGTCGCATCGTGCAACTCAATCCTGATGGCTCTACGGACCTAACGTTCAACCCTGTAATTGGCCCGCAATACGGTGGTCTCGGACTTAAAGGTTATTACGATAGTTTCTTATTGGGTGCACGATTTTATAATGAGCGTTTCTACCCCCATTCGCCTGTCGTTTCAATGGATGGCAGCGCGATTGACAGTAATTTAAACATACCGGCGAACAAGACATTTATAGAAATGGAGGATGCTCCCGACGGGGGACATTATTTTTTATCTTACAACCAAATCTATCACCTTTTGGATTCTGGCGAACTGGATCCCACGTTCCAGTGGTTTGTCCAGGAGCCTTTGCAATTCGACTTCCGCCTTCGGACATTTGAAGTGCAGAGCGACGGGAAAATCGTCATCGGCGGCGCATTCAAATATGTCACAGCAGGTCCTCCGTATCCCAGACAGAATCTCGTGCGTATCAATCCGGATGGCACGTTAGATACCACATACCTAATCGGCTCAGGCTTCAGTGATCCCCAAAATGCGAATTATCTTATACAGGGTGTTTACGCGATGGCCAAGCAGCCGGACGAGAAAATCATAATGGCGGGCTACTTCAGCAAATACCAGGGGCTGCCGGAAAACAATATTATCCGACTTAACCCGGACGGCTCAAAAGATACCACATTTTTATCGGGCTCGGGTTTTAACGCCAATGTCGAGGAGATCATCCTTCATCCCGATGGACGTATTTTGGCTGTTGGCCGTTTTACGACCTACAATGGGACAACCAATCCATTCATCACACGCTTAAACTCAGACGGGACAATTGATACAACATTCACGTCCCCTTTTGACACGGACAACGGCTTGTATGCCCGGATTGACAACGTTTGCATGCAGCCCGATGGTAAATACATCGTCTTCGGATGGATCGGAAATACGTCGAAATTACTCCGCCTCAATTCAGACGGATCAATGGACACTTCTTTCAACTCGGGAAATATTTTTTATTATGATGATACCAGCTCTGAAATTATTTCTGCCTCCAGCAGCCATCTGGAATTGCTTGGCAATGGAACGATCGTGCTTTCCGGTTGGTTCAACAAGGTGAACGGAGTAGTCCGGAATCGGCTTGCGCTTTTTAGCAACCAAAACGGCCTTGTTATAGACGAACCACCAATGCCAACCGCACCGGCGCTAATCGCAAATCCGGTTGATAACCGCTTAGTCATATTCCGTGAATCCGTCACGTCGGTTAATTTGTATGATTTAAGTGGCAGGGAAATACTGTCAACCGCAAATAGCGCTGTAGATGTCAGCAATCTTGGTAGCGGGATATATCTCTTACGGGTCCAGTCTGCCTCGGGATCCGAGTCTTGCAAATTCCTTAAAAGATAATGTATGGCAAAGTCCGAAACTAAAACCAAACCTACCGAAATCAAGGTCGCTGATTTTTTGAATGCCCTTGACAATGAACAAAAAAAACAGGATGCCTTTCGCCTGGTAGCGATCCTGAAAGAGATCACCGGATGCGATCCTTACCTGTGGGGTAGCAGCATCGTAGGGTTCGGCAACTATCATTACAAATACGACTCGGGTCATGAGGGCGACGCGCCTGTTTTGGCCTTCTCGCCCCGCAAAGCGGAATTTTCCCTCTACATCTACTCCCAGAGTTCGAATAGCGAACCGCTGCTTGAGAAATTGGGTAAGTTCAAGATGGGCAAGGCTTGTATTTATGTCAAGAAACTGGCCGACATTGACGAGGCAGTGCTGCGGGAAATCGCCACCAACACCATCCGGTATATTGCCGACACTTACGAACGAACCGCGTAAACGCCCCTAGAAAATCTCTTTGGCAATTGCCTTGATATTCTCTGCTTTCCCCATCGAATAATAGTGTACGACGGGAATGCCAGCTTGCACCAACTCGCGGCTTTGGGCGATGCACCATTCAATCCCGACCTGTTTTACAGCCGCATCGTCTTTGGCCTTCACAACCGCCATAATCAGGTCGTCGGGCAGGTCCACTTTGAAGCGATGCGGAATCAGGTTCAATTGCTTCTTGGTAGCAATAGGCTTTAGTCCGGGAATAATAGGCACCGTAATGCCTTCGGCGCGGCATTTATCCACAAACTCAAAGAATTTCTGGTTGTCGAAGAACATCTGCGTGATGATGTAATGCGCACCATTGGCGATTTTCTGTTTCAGGAAGTAGATGTCGCTGTCCAGGCTTGGGGCCTCCATGTGTTTCTCGGGGTAACCGGCCACGCCAATGCAGAAGTCGGTTTGGTGGGTATTCTGCAGGTCTTCATCGAGATAAATCCCTTTGTTGAGATTATCGATCTGGCTTACGAGTTCGGATGCATACGCATGCCCTTCGCGCTCCGGGCGGAAATAAATCTCGCTTTTGATGGCGTCTCCGCGCAGGGCTACGACGTTCTCTATTCCCAAAAAGTCAATGTCTATGAGGAAGTTCTCGGTGTCTTCTTTCGTAAAACCACCACACAGGATGTGCGGAATCGCATCAACGTGGTATTTGTTCTGGATGGCCGCACAGATACCCACGGTTCCGGGCCGCTTCTTCACAACCTTCTTTTGAAGCAGGCCACTCGGCAGTTCCTTGAACTCGTATTCTTCACGGTGGTAGGTGACATCGATAAAAGGCGGCTTGAACTCCATCAAGGGGTCGATGCTATCAAAAATCGACTGGATGTTCTGGCCTTTCAACGGCGGCAATATTTCAAAAGAGAAAAGAGTCTTTTCGGCGTTTTGGATATGTTCGGTGACTTTCATGTATTAGGTGGTTGGTATTGGGTCGTTGGACATTAGGATATTCTAACGGCATAAAATCGTATTAGACCGTTCAGTAAACGTTTGCAACTTTGGATGGTCCCAAAAACTTGCTGGAAGTGACTTTCGTCGATATACTGTCTGTCAAAGGAAAGATAACAATGTGTCTCAAGTTCGAATAGTGAGCCCCTTGCGATATACCAGAACCGCAGTGCATCCCGCATGCTTTGTCTGCCGCAGCCCTCCGCTATATTGGCGGGTACAGATACGGCCGCCCGCCTCATCTGGTCGCATAACCCGAACGACTCTTCTTTCGGAAAGGCTATCAAAAGGTCGTAAATTTCATTAGTCAGTTGTCGTGCTAATTGCCAAGCCTCGAGTTTGGTATAGTCCATGCGCAATTTTTGATGCAATATGGATAAACCCGTCGACTCGATAGTACGGTTTTTCCGCACTTTTGTACGAATGTCCAGCGACCTTTTACCAACCACCCCCATACTTACGCGATATTAGGGCCTAACCACTTCAACGCTTGTTCGAAAGAGATTCCGCGTCGGTTGGCATAGTCCGCGACCTGATCGGGTTTAATCTTTCCGAGGCCGAAGTATTTGCTTTGCGGATGAGCGAAATAATAACCGGATACAGACGACGCCGGCCACATCGCCATACTTTCCGTAAGGCGGACGCCAATCCGGTTTTCCACATCAAGCAATTGCCAGATCGTGGGTTTCTCGAGGTGGTCCGGACAGGCCGGATAACCCGGGGCCGGCCGAATGCCCTGATAGGCTTCTGAGATCAGGTCATTGTTGGTAAGGGCTTCATCGGCGGCATACCCCCAGATTTCCTTGCGGACGCGTTCGTGCAGGTATTCGGCAAATGCTTCTGCGAGACGGTCTCCGAGGGCTTTTACGAGAATGGAGTTGTAATCATCATGGTCGGCTTCGAACTCTTTGGCCTTCTCGTCGACACCAAAACCGGTGGTTACGCAAAAACAACCGATATAGTCAGGCGTGCCTTCCGGCGCAACGAAATCGGCCAGTGCCAGATTGGGTGCGCCGGCCGTTTTACGGGATTGCTGCCGCAGGGTCAGAAAACGGGCGGTTTCCTTTCCGTCTGCATCCCAAATAGCAATATCGTCATCGTTGACCTGGTTGGCCGGAAAGATACCAATGATGCCTTTAGCCGACAGCCATTGTTCGTCTAGTATCTTGTGGAGCATGGCTTTCGCATCCGCAAAAAGCGCGGTAGCCTGCTCGCCCACCACATCGTCTGTCAGGATGGCTGGGTATTTTCCATACAATTCCCACGACTGGAAAAACGGCGTCCAGTCGATATAAGCGACCAGGTCGGAAAGGACCACTTCAATTTCCTTTACCCCGATGAAATTCGGGCGTATAGGAGCGAAATCGAGTGCCAACTTGTTTTTCCGGGCTTCCTCCAACGTCAGGAATTCCTTTTCCCGGCCACGGCTCAGGTAGCCTTCCCGCAATTGGTCGTATTCGGTTCGAAGCGAGGCTACATAGGCCTCTTTGGTATCAGGTTGCAACAAACTGCTGGCAACGGTCACGGCGCGCGAAGCGTCGTTTACATGCACAACGGTTCCCCCGTACTCGGGTGCTATTTTCACGGCCGTGTGGGCACGCGACGTGGTCGCACCACCGATCATCACCGGAATTTTAATGTTGAGCCGATCGAGTTCCTTGGCGAGGTACACCATCTCGTCAAGTGACGGCGTGATGAGTCCGGATAGTCCGATCACGTCAACGCTTTCCCTCACTGCCGTCTCAATGATTTTCTCGGGCGGCACCATTACTCCCAAATCGATGATTTCGAAGTTATTACATGCCAAAACAACCGAAACGATATTTTTGCCGATGTCGTGCACGTCTCCCTTCACGGTCGCCATCAGTATCCGTCCGGCGCCTCTCGTTTCTTCCGTGCCCGTTTTCTGGGCTTCAATAAACGGTAACAGATACGCAACGGCTTTTTTCATCACCCGGGCCGATTTCACGACCTGGGGTAGAAACATCTTGCCGCTTCCGAAAAGGTCGCCCACCACATTCATGCCGTCCATCAGGTGTTGTTCGATGACTTCGATGGGTTTGACGACGGAAAGGCGAGCTTCTTCCACATCAATTTCAATGAACTCATCGATACCCTTCACGAGCGAATGGGTAAGACGTTCGCGGACAGTTCCGTTGCGCCATTCCTGGGTTTGTTTTTCGACTTGGGCGTTGTTTCCCCTTACCGTTTCGGCGTAGGAAAGCAGCCGTTCGGTCGCATCGTCACGACGGTCCAACAGGACGTCTTCCACATATTCCAGTAGTTCCTTATCGATCTCATCATAGATTTCCAGCATCTCCGGATTTACGATGCCCATCGTCATGCCATGGCGAATGGCGTGGTAAAGGAACGCCGAGTGCATTGCTTCCCGCACACGGTCATTGCCGCGGAAGGAAAACGATACGTTACTGACACCTCCGCTTACGTGGGCATAAGGCAGGTTCTCCCGTATCCATTGAGTAGCCCGGAAGAAGTCGATGGCGTTGCGACGGTGTTCCTCCATACCCGTGGCAACGGGAAAGATGTTCGGGTCAAAGATGATGTCTTCCGGCGGGAAGCCGACGTTGTTGACCAAAAGATCATACGATCGTTTGCAGATTTCGATGCGTCGTTCGAAGGTATCCGCCTGGCCCGCCTCGTCGAATGCCATCACGATTACCGCAGCACCGTAGCGGCGGATTTTTCGAGCGTGGTCGAGAAAAGCCACTTCCCCTTCCTTCAGTGAAATCGAATTGACGACGCCTTTTCCCTGGATGACTTTCAGTCCGGCTTCGATGATTTCCCATTTCGAACTGTCGATCATGACCGGCACGCGCGCGATATCCGGCTCGGCCGCAATCAGGTTAAGGAAACGCGTCATGGCCTGCACGCCATCCAGCATACCCTCGTCCATATTGACATCGATGATCTGCGCGCCTCCTTCCACCTGGGCACGGGCGATGTCGAGTGCTTCCTCATAATTCTCCTCCTTAATCAGGCGCAGAAACTTCCGCGACCCGGTAACATTGGTGCGTTCGCCTACGTTGACGAAGTTCGTTTCAGGCGTTACAATCAATGGCTCAAGACCGGAAAGCGTCAGGTAACGCGGAAGCGCCGTAATGGTACTATCTGTAAGATCGGAGGCGTTCGTAGGGCTGTAGGGCGTGTTCATGGCTTATATCGTTACGGCTTCGACGCGTTTTCTGGGTTCGAATTCAGCGGCCACCGAGGCAATCAGGCGAATGTGTTCGGGCGTCGTACCGCAACAGCCTCCTATAATATTGACAAGATTTTCATTCAGGTATTCGCGGATCAATGCCTGCATTTCCTCCGGTGTCTGGTCATACTGCCCGAAAGCATTGGGCAATCCAGCGTTCGGATGCGCGGAAATGTTCAGTGATGTCCGGAGTCCGAGTCGCTTCAGGTACGGCTTGAGTTGGTCAGCCCCCAAGGCACAATTGAATCCGACGCTGAGTAGCGGAATATGTGAAATAGAGATGAGGAACGCTTCCACTGTTTGGCCGGATAGCGTGCGACCCGATGCATCGGTGATAGTACCCGACACCATGACCGGGATGTCGAGTCCGCGCGCTTCCTTCACTTCTTCAATGGCGAAAAGGGCGGCTTTGGCGTTCAGGGTATCGAAAATGGTCTCGACGAGAAGCAAATCGACTCCGCCGTCAATCAGGGCTTCGACCTGCTCTTTATAGGCGATGCGGAGTTCATCGAAGGTAACCGCGCGAAATCCGGGATCGTTGACATCGGGTGACATGCTGGCGGTGCGGTTGGTCGGACCTATCGATCCGGCTACGAAACGCGGGCGATCGGTGAACTCATCAGCCACGGCACGCGCGATTCGGGCCGATTCATAGTTCAGTTCATACACGAGGCTTTCCAGGTGGTAGTCAGCCATTCCGATGGTAGTACCTGAAAAGGTATTGGTTTCCACAATATCGGCACCGGCTTCGAAATACGCCCGGTGCACCGCTTTCACCGCTTCGGGCTGGGTGATCGAGAGCAAGTCGTTGTTGCCTTTAAGAGGATGTGGGAAATCACGGAACCGGTCACCGCGAAAATCCGACTCTTCGAATCGGTGGCGTTGCAACATCGTTCCCATGGCCCCGTCTAAAACGAGGATGCGTTTTTCTAGTTCTTTTCGGATATCAGCCATCTTTCAATCAATAGTACCTATGAAATGTCCAGCATCACCTTCTCCCGTGTTTCGGGCGGGGCGTTCTGCTTGTAAAGGTTATCATGAAAGAGAGGGAATAATCCCGGGTTATCTTTCCCCATCAACGATTAGGGTAGAATGCAGCACCTTCTGCGGGAGCAGGGTTGCTAAGGCGTCACCGGGTCTAGTCCCTCGGCCTTTCGTGATAACAAACACTAAATATATGAACACTGCAAAGGTCGGTAATGGGTTTGGATTTCACAAACAAATCGTCGCAAACGATTGAGAAAGTAGAGGGTGGTAAGTGGTCGGTAGTTAGTAGTCTAGTACACCCCGTACAAAATACTAACCACTAACCACTGACTACTGACTACTAACCACCAACAACTTTTGCACTTCCGAACTTTTCCTCTATCTTTGCAACCGAAAATCCCGGGAGGAAAAATTTGCCTGATTGCAACCTCGCTAAAAAATGCTAAAGCAGTGATCCTCTTTAGCTACGCGACGCCTTCACGAAATTCCTTCCGCCATAAAAAAATAACTATGGCCTATCTTTTTACGTCGGAATCTGTCAGTGAAGGGCATCCCGACAAAGTCGCGGACCAAATTTCGGACGCGCTCATCGATCATTTCCTCGCCTTCGACCCCGAGTCGAAAGTTGCCTGCGAAACGCTTGTAACGACCGGCCAGGTCATCCTGGCGGGCGAAGTGAAATCGAACACCTACCTCGACGTACAACAAATCGCACGCGATGTCATCCGTAAGATCGGATACACCAAAAGCGAATATATGTTCGAAGCCAATTCGTGTGGTATCCTGTCGGCCATACACGAACAATCGGCGGATATCAACCAGGGCGTTGACCGTGCCAATAAAGAAGAGCAAGGTGCCGGCGACCAGGGTATGATGTTTGGATATGCCTCCAACGAAACGGCCGATTACATGCCGTTGGCGCTCAACCTGTCGCACAAGCTGCTTCAGGAATTGGCAGAACTGCGTCGCGAGAACAGGGAAATTACGTACCTCCGCCCGGATGCCAAGTCACAAGTAACATTAGAATACGACGACAACAACAAACCGGTACGAATCGACGCGATCGTTATCTCTACCCAACATGACGACTTCGATCAGGAAGCCGCGATGTTGGCCAAGATTAAAAAAGACATCATCGAAATCCTCATTCCGCGTATCATCGCGAAGAATCCGGAATATGCGCACCTGTTCAATGACGCCATCCACTATCACATCAATCCTACGGGGAAATTTGTGATTGGCGGACCTCACGGCGATACTGGACTCACGGGCCGTAAGATCATCGTCGATACCTACGGTGGAAAAGGTGCACACGGAGGCGGGGCTTTCTCAGGAAAAGATCCATCGAAAGTAGACCGTTCTGCTGCCTACGCTACGCGTCACATCGCGAAAAACCTCGTGGCCGCCGGTGTAGCAGATGAAATCCTCGTACAGGTTTCCTACGCAATCGGCGTAGCAAAACCGATGGGTATCTATATCAACACCTACGGAACGGCAAAAGTCGGACTGAGTGACGGCGAGATTGCGAAGAAAGTAGAAGCGCTGTTCGATATGCGCCCGTACTTCATCGAGCAACGCCTGAAACTGCGTAACCCGATTTATTCGGAAACGGCGGCATACGGTCACATGGGCCGCACACCGGAAACCGTCACGAAGAAATTCCGTTCGCCAGATGGCTCTGAGAAAACTGTAACAGTCGAACTGTTTACTTGGGAAAAACTTGACTATGTCAACGCTGTGAAAACTGCGTTCGGACTCTAAGAATCCTTCTTTATACAGAAAAAGCCCGTTCAAAGTGACGGGCTTTTTTATATCCATGCAGTACCTTACAAATTGTACTTCATCGAGAAAATCAGGTAACGCGGCTGCACCCGGTATTGTTGGGTGCTGGTGATGAACTGCGAAAAACTGTCGCTGTTGAGTGTCGTCGTATTCAAAAGGTTGGTGGCCGAGAATTTGTACTCCCACTTGCTGTCTTTCTTTTGGTAAATAAGGCTGGCAGACAGGAAATCGTACTCGTTATCGACCGTGTTATCGGCGTCGTAGTAATGGTTGTATTGGTAATCGGCGCTGAACGAAAAGGCATCCAGAAAGTAGTAATCCAATCGCACAAACGGACTCTCGTTGGTGAACGTATTCTGGTCGTAATAATTCATCGTCAGGGTATACCCCACTTCGAGATTCGGGAACTTCCGGTAATTGGTAGATGCCGTCACCGTGTAATTCTGGGAGAAACTTTCCCGCGTGTCGCGTTGGCCGACGAAGAGGTTGTTCACTTTACTCCAGTTAACACTGGCGGTAAGTGACGCTTTGTAGTAGCGAAGGAACGAACGCCCGTATTGGCCATTTCCCGAAATGGACTCATCTGCATAAAAAAGATTCAACGGTTGGGAAAACTGGTTGATGCCGTCGAAGATCGAATTCGATTTTACACCATCAACGGTCTTGGTATAGGATAGGTTGCCGAAGATATTCTCTTGATTAAACATGTTGAATTTGAAATACCGAAGCGAATGCGTCTGCACAGTCGAGCTACCCAGGAACGGGTTGCCCGTGGAGAGGCTTCGATAACTATTGAACAAGAGTCCGGTAATCAATTGGTTGACATCCGTGAAGTTGTTGCTGATCGAAAAGTTATACGTAAGCGTCTCTGACTTCTTGATTTGCCACAAGGCGTAAAAATCGGGCAATAGTCGCGCAAAACTATTTGAGAAATCGACCGTCGGCTGTACGTTGTGCATATCGTAATAATGCACACTGAAACCCGGATTGAAGGTAAATTTCCCCGTCAAGATTTTATAATGGAAGGCGGCAAACACATCTTCATACCGATAATCGACATCGTTTAGTGCCGTTGACGGCGTGGCGGTCTGCGATCCGTTGTCGAGCACCTGGTAAAACCGCGAATCGAACGACTGACGCGAATAGGTGTTCCCGATTGTAACGTTGATGTTGCTCTTCGGCGTTGCCACGAAATAATAATCGACTTTAGCATCGGCTTTATGAGTCTTTACAAAGCGGTACTGGTTAAGGTCATAACGCCCGGAAGCCTCATCAACAATACCGAGGTTGCCCGTCGGAAACGGATTATTGCCGAGATTCGCCGTATAGAGCGGGTCTTCCTGCTGATACAGGTGCTGGAATTCGAATGCAAAGATGTGGCGTTCGCTCTTCGTCCAATAGGCGCTTAGGTTTTGGTTGATCGAAAACGGCTTTTGTTGTTTATCAGTCAGTATCTGCTGTCCGGTGCTGGTGCCATCGGCCAGGCGGGTCGTTTGGAACAGGTCTGTGGCTTCTCCTTGGTCGGATCCTTTTATCAAAGCGTCATAATCAAACTGGAAGTTGGCGCTGGGTTTGTAATTGGCACTCAACTTGGCCATTCCCAGTCGCGTTTCCTGAAGCGCCTTTTCGGTGGTTTCCTGTGTGGTATTTGTTTGCAATACCGTGCTTCGCGAGGCGGTTTCGATTTCATTGGTAGAAGACGAGAAAATACCGAAGCCGCTCAGTGTCCACGCTTTCGACGGACTCCAGCTCGCGTTTGCCGCCCCGAAACGGGTTTCGATTTCCTTCGCCCGGTTGTTCCGTAGGGTCAACAAACCGATATCATTTGACGAAACATTGAAATTGCTGTTGCTCTTTCGCATCATCGCCCGGAAGCCACCGGTAAACTTGAAGTAATCCTGCATAGTGAGCGGCAACTCCCCAATGTTATTGAAATTGGTAATCAGGTTGATGCTATATTCCGGATTATAATAAAACACCTTGGGGTTGACGATGTAACGGCTCTCTTTATGGCCGACTCCCGATCCGGCCGTCATGTCACCGAACCAGAAGTTCTTCTTCCCGTCTTTGAGTTTAATGTTCATAGCCACACTTTCTTCGTTGTTTTCAACGGGCTTTAGTTGGCTGATTTCGTTGTAATTCCGCAACACCTGTACTTTGTCAACCGCATCCGCCGGGATATTCTTGACGCCGAGTTTGGTGTCGCCGTCGAAGAAATCCTTGCCTTCGACCATCAGTTTACTCACCTTCTTCCCTTCGACTTCCACCTCGCCGTCGGCATTGACCTGCACACCGGGTAGCTTTTTCAGGACATCCTCCAGTTTTCGCTCGGTTCCGGTTTTAAATGAATCAGCATTGTAGACGATGGTATCCCCGCTGATCGAAACCGGCATTTCGTTGACGATCTCCACGCCTTCCAGTTCGATGCCGCCCTCTTCCATAACGATTTCCTGCCGCATGTCTGATGCACCGGTGTTGACGGTAAGTTCCTTCGGCTTGAATCCGAGGAAACTCAATTTTACGGTGTAGGCCGTATTAGGTTTCAGGTTCAGGTAAAAACGGCCTTTGTCGTTCGTGATGGCATAGGCATCCATCGCTTTGGTAGCCTGGTTGATGGCCATTACGTTGGCCATTTCAAGGGGTGCTTTCTTGTCGTCGGTGACGGTTCCGTCAAAACGAATCGTTTGCGATCGGGCGGTAAGTGCCGTCACGAGGGCCAGCAGGGTAAAAAGTGACTTCATGGTAGCCGTTCCCGGGATCAACGTCCCATTCGTATTTGCATCCGGTTATTACCGCCGGGTCCCATACCCTGTTCCTTCATTTCCTCCATCTTCTTGACGACAATATCGTCATACTCTTTCTGGCTGACGACCTTTCCGGAAGACGGCTCTTTGATGTCGGCTTTTTCCTTGACGTTCAGCACTACCTTCGAACACAGGATCACCGTTTTTCCATCCGACACTTCCAGTATCAAACCGGGAAGCCCCCAATAGTCTCCGGGCCCCTGGTTGATCGGGATATCCGGGGTGTACCACGCCGTAATGGTGATTTCCTTCTGCATTTCAAATTGGTCGGTGAAATTGGTCGACTTCTTTTCGTCTTTCTCCTCTTTCTTCTCCTCCGGCTTCCCTTTGAATCGGAAGTTGCGGAAATCGGCCGGAGAAGCGGGCCGGACAGCCGTCGCTTTGTAGCAGGTGTAGCCGCCTATTTGCCGCGTTTCCCCTTCGAGTTTCCACTCTAATTTCGGGAGTGAATCTTTTACAAGGAACTCTTTCCCCATAAACTCTTTATCGACCACGTAGCGTTTCTCTTTCACGTTTTTGTAGTAGGTGCCGCCGCCGCCCATGAACGACATCATCATCCGGCGACCGCCACCCATGCCATCGCCGCCGGGAGTGTCGAGTTTTTCCTCTTCTTTATATATCGAAGCACTACGATCAAAATTCAGGATGAAGGTCTTTTCGAACATCGCTTTCATGCGTTCTTCAATCATCTTACGCATTTCGGGCGTGATTTCGCGGTTGCCGCCCATCGCCGAATTGAAATCGGCGGTGCTGGTCTTTGATTCGTAAACAGCCATGCCCTGGAAGTCTTTTTGGGCGAAAGCCGACGCTGACACCAGCGAAAGGGCGATAAAATGGCGGAGGTATTTCATAGGGAGGAATTTAATCACGGCAAATATGACGAAAAGCGAAGGCGGATGTTACGAAAACTGTGTTAATTTATAGGGTTCTCAGGAGAAAAAGCCGCGGGCTCCCGAAGTGGAATTTTGTACCTTCGGAACATGAAAAAGTGGTTGCTTTTACTTTGGATCTCCGCCGGATGGTGCCAGACAACGACAAAAGAGAGCGGTTCCATACCCTTTGAAGCCGACGTTTTTTGCGGCCGCGATGCCTCCGGTGCCCTATATGGCATCCTCGACAACACCTTTTTCCGGCAGCAGGGAGACGTTCGGGTGGAATACCGAAACGTTTCGCTCGGGCATCTATTGCGGGTCGACCTTCGAAACCCGTTGCGGATGGTGCTGTTCTACAGCGACTTCAACACAGCGGTTTTGTTGGACAACCAATTGAACGAAATCCAGCGCATCTCGTTTGCGGAAAAAGACCCGGCGTTGCTGGTGACTGCTTGTGGACTCGCCTCACAAAACCGCCTCTGGCTCTACGACAGCCTGACGTTGCGACTCGGGCTCTACGACCTGAATTCCGGAAAAACCACCTTTATTACCCAATCCATTTCGCGACCCGTGACGTATACTTCGGATTTCAACGACTTTTACTGGATCGACGAAAAAGGAATCTACTACACCTGCAATGTCTTCGGACGGATGGTGACGGTCGGACGCGTTGCTGCGGGTGATGGACTGCAACTCGAAAATGGGCGGATATGGCGCATTGACGGCACTTCGATCCGGTTTTTCCCCGACGGTTCAGGCGTGGAAAAAACGGTAGTGGACGCCGGAAAAAGCATTAAAAATTTCGCGGTCTCCGACGGAATTTTAAGTATTTTTACCGACCACGAAATTACGAACTACAAAATCCCATTACGCTGATGCACATCGCGATTGCCGGAAACATCGGTGCCGGAAAAACGACCCTGACCCGCCTTTTGGCCAAGCACTTCAACTGGGAGCCGCATTATGAGGATGTGGTCGACAATCCATATCTCGACGACTTTTACCACCAGATGGAACGTTGGTCGTTCAACCTGCAGATTTACTTCCTCAACAGTCGTTTCCGCCAGATCCTGCAGTTTCGTGAAAGTGGCAAGAAAATCATACAGGACCGTACCATTTATGAGGATGCGCACATCTTTGCGCCCAACCTCCATGCGATGGGACTCATGACCAACCGCGACTTCCAGAACTATACCATGCTGTTCGAATTGATGGAAAGCCTGGTGAGTTCACCGGATATGTTGATTTACCTACGCAGTTCGATTCCCAACCTGGTGTCGCAGATCCACAAACGGGGACGCGACTATGAAAACTCGATTTCCATCGATTATCTCAGTCGCCTCAATGAACGCTATGAAGCCTGGATCCAGAAATACGACAAAGGCAAACTGCTGATCATTGACGTCGATAAAATTGACTTCGTCAACAACCCCGAAGACTTGGGGAATGTGATCAACAGGATTAATGCGGAGTTGAATGGGTTGTTTTGAGTGCCTGAGTGCCTGAGTGCCTGAGTGCCTGAGTGCCTGAGTGCCTGAGTGCCTGAGTGCCTGAGTGCCTGAGTGCCTGAGTGCAAAAGTACGGCGTGGCGGGCAGGCGCATTACTTTTCTTTCTTTTTTTCGTCGCTTTGTTTTAACAAAATATGCGGTTCTCCCCGTAACGCTGTTTTCCGCGTTTGGGGTACCTTTCAGACCTCAAAGGTTTTGAAAACCTTTGAGGTCTGGGCCTCCCCTTTCCACCCCAAAAAAACCGCTCTCCCCTCCTGAAAATACCCTACAGACGACCTCACAACGCACGCCATTCCCTTTCCAGTGCAGTCGATACGCGTCTTCCATCAGGCCATAAAAAAACCTCCCGGTTGGGAGGCTTTTCTTTATCTATATAAGAACGCTTAGTTCTCCGTTGCTTCTGTTTCCTCAGCAGCCGGTTCAACAGCAGCAGGTGCAACAGGCGCAGCGGTTTCTGCCCCTACACGATGCTCGCAAGACGCATTGGTGCAGCCTTTCGCTTTGCACTCTTCTGCCGTCATCGACTGGCATTTGCCCGAATCAACCGAGCAGCAGGAAGCAGTTTGCACGCCTTCTTTTACGGTTGTGGCATGATGACCACCGAGGATTGGCGCAATCACGAGTCCAACAAGACAGGTAAGTTTGATCAGGATGTTCATAGACGGACCTGATGTATCTTTAAATGGATCACCCACGGTGTCACCTGTTACAGCCGCTTTGTGTGCGTCTGAACCTTTATAGGTCATTTCGCCGTTGATCATGACACCAGCTTCGAATGACTTCTTCGCGTTGTCCCATGCACCACCGGCATTGTTCTGGAAGATCGCCCAAAGAACGCCTGATACGCACACGCCGGCCATATAACCACCCAATGCCTCAGCACCCATGAAAAGTCCGACAAGGATCGGAACCGTGATCGTAATGGCACCCGGAAGCATCATTTCACGTAACGCAGCGCGGGTAGAGATATCCACACACCTGCCGTAGTCAGGCTTTCCGGTTCCTTCCATGATACCTGGAATTTCGCGGAACTGACGACGCACCTCGTTTACCATGTCCATCGCTGCTTTACCCACCGACTGCATCGCAAGGGCCGAGAACACAACCGGAATCATACCACCGATGAACAGGGCCGACAATACGTCTGCCTTGAAGATATTAATACCATCGATGCCCGTAAACGTTACATACGCCGCAAAAAGCGCCAGTGCCGTAAGGGCCGCAGATGCAATCGCAAAACCTTTACCAACAGCCGCCGTTGTATTACCTACCGAGTCAAGAACGTCAGTACGCTGGCGCACTTCTTTCGGAAGCTCGCTCATCTCAGCTACACCACCTGCGTTATCCGCAATCGGTCCAAACGCGTCAATTGCCAACTGCATCGCCGTAGTCGCCATCATGGCCGACGCGGCAATCGCTACACCGTAGAAACCGGCGAGTGCATACGATCCCCAGATCGCCGCAGCGAAAAGAAGTACGGAAGAGAAGGTCGATTTCATACCGGTAGCCAAACCTGCGATGATGTTGGTGGCCGCACCGGTTGACGAGTTCTGTACAATGTTCAACACTGGCTTTTTGCCAAGGGCAGTGTAGAATTCGGTAAATGCCGAAATCAACAGTCCTACTGCCAAACCTACCAGGGTTGCATAGAATACATGCATCTTCGGAATGGTCACCATGCCTTCACCGAAGAACTTCATCTGGATTTCAGCCGGCAACATATAGTCGATCAGGAAATAACAAGCGACTACCGTAAGCCCAAGCGATACGTAGTTACCCAGGTTAAGGGCACCCTGCACCTGTGCTTCTTTGGCGTCATTGTTTTTGATACGAACGAAGAAGGTTCCGATGATAGAAGAAAGGATACCCACACCGGCGATCACCAGCGGAAGCACGATCGGCCCCATGTTATTGAACTTGTCGGTGAACTGTGCGCCACCGGCTTCTGTCATGTCTTTGATGATGTAGTTACCCAACACCATAGAGGCGAGTACGGTAGCCACATACGAACCGAAAAGGTCGGCACCCATACCGGCTACGTCACCTACGTTGTCACCTACGTTGTCGGCAATCGTGGCAGGGTTACGCGGATCGTCCTCTGGGATACCCGCTTCTACTTTACCCACGAGGTCAGCCCCTACGTCGGCCGCTTTTGTATAGATACCTCCACCCACACGGGCGAAGAGTGCAATCGATTCAGCACCCAGTGAGAACCCGGCCAGGGTTTCCAACACGAGTGTCATTTGTGTGTAAAAGTCACCGCCTTCCGTCACGAATTGTGACACGAAGAACAGGAAGAAAAGGGAGAGACCCAATACCGCAAGACCTGCAACACCCAGACCCATAACGGTTCCGCCTCCGAATGACACTTTGAGGGCGTCAGGAAGGCTGGTGCGGGCGGCCTGTGTAGTACGGACATTTGATTTCGTTGCGATACGCATTCCGATGTTACCGGCAAGCGCTGAAAACACGGCGCCGAAAACAAAGGCTACGACAATCATCCAGTGCGATGTCTCAACCAATTGGGATACAGCGAAGAGCGCACCTCCTGCCAACACGACGAATACAGCCAAAATACGGTACTCAGCGTTAAGGAAAGCCAGGGCTCCTTCTGCGATGGCTTTTGAAATGCCTTGCATTTTCTCATCACCTGCAGGCTGTTTGTTTACCCACATCGCCTTGACCAGCATGAACGCAAGTCCGATAACCGCCATAGCGACAGGAACATAAACGATAAATTTCTCCATAAGTTCTTAGTCTTTTATTAACGGGTGCAAAAATAACAAATTTTTAAGATGCAGCGAGGGTTTTCAAGGGAAATAAAGAAGACGTTTCCTCCCCAACTGCCAAATGCCCGCATCACAGGTCATGACGGCCTCTTCGACGAAGATAATGGTGCCACAGCAGGTACGCCGCCGCCGTGCGATATGGCTTCCAGGTCGCCGCTTTCTCTTCCCTTTCGGCTGCCGACAGGTCGGGCCAAAATTCCTTCATGGTGTTGACGATCGCGATGTCGCCCAACGGCAATATATCTTCTGATTGCAGGCAAAACATGAGGTAGACGTCAATCGACCAATGCCCGACCCCTTTTATTTGCAGCAACTCCGACCGCACCTCTGCTTCCGTTTTTGCCGACAGACTTTCAAAATCGAGGATACCTGACGCTACCCGTTGCGCTAGGTCACGGATATAGGCGGTCTTCTGTCGCGACACGCCCGCCATCCGATAGGTTTCATCAGATGCCGAAAGGGCCGTCGATGGTGTCAGGACCTCCAGAAGTGTGTGCAATTTGGCATAGGTGGCTTTCGCCGATGCAATCGAAACCTGTTGCTCGAGGATGATGTGCACCATGGCGGCGAAACCCGGCTCGCGCAACTGGGGCGTGGGATACCCGTAGGTGGCAACTATTTCATTGAAAGTAGCATCTGCCGCGGTAAGGTGGTCGAACGCATGTTTCATGAAAATGGGATTTGGCGTATCCGCTAGAAATAAAACCCAAACGATCCTTTCACCCCGAAGTTGTTTGAGGTCGGACTGATATACGATCCCCTCCAGGCAAACTCAATACGGAACACCTTGAAGATGTTGCCGATACCGGCATTCCATTCCCAATAGAAGTTCTCCGGCGCGCGGTATTCGAGTCCGGATGGCATATTGATCAGCTTGTTCTTATCGCTGATCGTGCCCACCACTCCCTTGAAGCCGATGGTCTCACGCCAGTTGAGTTTGCGCAACGGACCGATACGCGAGAAGATACGCCCTCCGAAATTGTGCTGCAACTGCAACGTAGCATAGGTATCCGCAGCAAACTCGTAGAAGTCGAGCAGGTTGAAGGTGTTCTCAATCGTAAAATAGGTCTGGTTACCCGGCACGATCGTCATGAGCCCAAGCGGAATATAACTATAGGTCTTTCCTACTTCCGTAATGACATCCAGACGGCCCAGCCCGCCGATGTTCAGCGGCTGTTTGTAGTACAACTGGAAGCGCTCGTAATCGAAGTCACTATCGAAGACGCCTTTGAAGCCCTGGCTGTAATTGAGGAACAGGCGTGTATACGGACTGTCAACGATGTTGCGCTCGACGCCATACCCGACGGTTTTGCGCTTCGGCGTCCAGTCGAGCTGGATACTCATTTCCGACTGCCGGATGTTGCTCTTCACTTCCTGTTGCGTAAGGTCGGTGTAGTAGGCCAGGCTGAACGTAGACGAAGCCGATTCCAGCGTTCGATACGAGAAACCCGCCTGGAATGTCAGGTTCTTGACTGGCTCGATTTCGAGTGACAAAGAGCTTAGGCTGATGGTCGTAAGTTTTCCATTACTTCCATTGGTGAACAGTGCCGAGGAAGCGAAACTCCGCCCCAATATATCATTCGTCGTCGTAAGGCTGGCACCAATCTGTTCCACATCGCGCCGATGCCCGCCTGTCAGAATGAGACGCTTGTTCTTGTCAAGCAACCACCGGCCCGACACGCCATATTTTACTTTATCGTCCTTAAAGCCATACGCCAGATAACCCTGGAGCCGCCACGGGTCGTTCTGCCCGAAATAGGTGCGCCCGCCTGCCCGGATCCGCAGTCCTTCCACTTCATTAAATCCAAAAGTGGAGAAGATGGGACCGTAATCGAAATTCCCGAATTGCACGTAGCCACTTCCCAGAATCGAGACAATATCATATAATCGCTGGAATTTCCGGTTGTGCTGCAGGCTGTCGAGCATGTTATAGACGCCTTTCTCATCTTTATTGAGTTCCTCAAAGCGGTTCTCGGCCCAGAAATCGTCGTCGCGCTTGTAAACCGATTCATCGAACGAGTTTACCTCCGGACGGTAGAATTCCTCAGGATGTTCCTTATTGAACACATGGTTGCGGAAGAGTGTCGTCCGCTTCCCATAAATACCTTTTGATTTCTCCTTCTTGTTCAGGGCGAAATCGGTCATCATATAGTCGCGTGTCAGCAAAAACACCGAATCGTTCACCACATCGAACTCCTGCTCGATATAAATGTCTTTCACCCAGTTGATGTTCGCGCTTTTCGTCGCGGCCATGCTGATCGACTTGATGGCAAAGGTCGTATCGGCCACCCAGAAGTCGCCTTTGAACGTCAACTCGCCCTTTCGTCGTGGGTAAAACACGATGTTATAACACCACTTCTTATCCACGAAGGCACTATCGGCCAACACATAATTATAGACGTCGATACCGGTGCGCGACAACGGACTCGTAAAGGCCTTGTCGAAGAACTTCAGATAGTTGTCGTAAATATCGTATTCGGCATATAGGTCTTTGATAAACGCCAGGATTTGTTGGTTCGAACTGAAACCCGAATTCTTATTCGCCTTCAGCACTTCCTTGACTTTGCTGCGTACGTTGTCGCCATACACATTTGAAAGTGCCTCGTTGATGAAGATAGGCAGGTAGGTCTTGCCGGTGATGCTCGACGTGTCCATATAGGTAAAAACGAACTCCATCCCTTTGAACAGCTTGCTCTTCATCATCGCACTGTCGATGGTGTTCATGTCGAATTCGACCTTTTCATACTTGTCCATTTCATACTGCTTGAACATCTTCAAGCCGTTCTTACGACGTCGCGCCCAGATTTTCCGAAGGATGTCGAGGGCCGGGTTGTTCTTTTTGGAAGTCTTACCCGTATACACCTTCACCTCTTTCAACTCTTGCCCATCCGGAAGCGTCACCTTCATATTATAACTGACGTTCTTCGTTAATTGGATTTCGGTTGTCTGGTACCCTACGAACGACACCACCAGCAATTTGCGGTCATACGGCGACTCGAGGTAAAAATGGCCGTCTTCGTTGGTGACCACCCCTTCGGTGGTTCCTTTGAACGACACATTGGCGAAGCCCACCGGGAGTCCCTGGCTGTCTATTACGACACCAGACACCTTCGTTTGGCCTATGGCGGAAATCGATAGAAAAAGAAGGAAAAACGGAAGTAGTAATCGGTAATTCATAAAATAAAAAGGCCCCTCATTATCAGAGGAGCCCAAATATACCGTATTAATTGAAAACCGATGAAGGGTGGCGTGAAATTTAAGACACAACCGCCTCTACCCCAATTCTCAATTATCAACTATCAATTCTTCTTATACGCTACTTTGCGAACCGCCTTGATCACATCGTCTGCATTCGGCAACCATTCTTTCAGCAGCACCGGAGAATACGGTGCCGGAGTGTCAGCGGTCGTAATTCGTTGGATCGGCGCATCGAGGTAGTCGAAAGCACGCTCCTGCACGATATACGTGATTTCCCCCGCCACACTTGCAAACGGCCAGGCTTCTTCCAAAACTACGAGACGGTTGGTTTTCTTTACCGAGTTCAAAATCGCGTCATAATCCATCGGACGCACGGTGCGCAGGTCGATTACTTCGCAGGAAATGCCTTCCGCCGCCAATGTTTCAGCCGCAGCCAGCGCTTCCTTGATGATTTTTCCGAACGACACGATGGTCACATCCGAACCTTCGCGTTTGATATCGGCCACGCCAAGCGGAATCGTATATTCCTCTTCCGGCACTTCGCCTTTGTCGCCATACATCTGCTCCGACTCCATGAAAATCACCGGATCGTTGTCACGGATCGCCGATTTCAGCAAGCCTTTCGCGTCATACGGCGTCGACGGCACCACTACTTTCAGGCCCGGCGTATTGGCAAACCAGTTCTCGAACGCCTGCGAGTGCGTCGCTGCCAACTGTCCGGCAGAAGCCGTAGGGCCACGGAACACCATTGGCATCGGGAACTGCCCGGCTGACATCTGGCGCATTTTCGCCGCGTTGTTGATGATCTGGTCGATGCCTACGAGCGAGAAGTTGAAGGTCATGAATTCCACGATCGGACGGCAGCCGTTCATGGTCGAACCCACCGCGATACCGGCAAAACCCAATTCGGCAATCGGCGTGTCGATTACGCGCTTCGGCCCGAACTCGTCGAGCATCCCTTTCGACGCTTTGTAGGCGCCGTTGTACTCGGCCACTTCCTCACCCATCAAATACACCGATTCGTCGCGGCGCATCTCTTCACTCATCGCTTCGGCTATGGCCTCACGGAACTGTATCGTTCTCATATATACGTGTTATCAGATTTTCGGATAGCAAAAATAGGGATTTTGTATGATTTGGGAAGTGGTTTCGCCGTTTTTGATAAGGGCGGACAATTCCGGCTGTCCGCTCTATCTTTCGCCGCGAACCCCGCGGCAAAAGGATGCCGCTTCCATCCGGGCCGCAATCCATGCTCCGAAATCGATATAATAGTGAAATTTAATATGCATGCATAGTAGTTTTTAGGGAAATACTTCGTACTTTCGCATCCGGAAAACTTCCCCTTTTAATCTGTGATTACATGAAAATATTAGTCTGCATCAGCCACGTGCCTGATACAACATCCAAAATCAATTTCACGGACGGTGACACCAAGTTCGACACCAACGGCGTGCAGTTCGTCATCAACCCGAACGATGAATTCGGGCTTACACGCGCCATTTGGTTCCAGGAGCAGCAAGGTGCTACGGTAACCGTGGTTAATGTCGGCGGACCCGACACCGAGCCAACACTCCGCAAGGCGTTAGCAATCGGTGCCAACGAAGGCATCCGCATCAACGCACAGCCAACCGATGGCTTTTTCGTCGCCACACAACTTGCGGAAGTCGTTAAACAAGGTGGTTACGACCTCGTCATCTGCGGTAAAGAATCGCTCGACTACAACGGCGGTATGGTACCCGGTATGCTGGCAGCCCTGACGGGTATGAACTTCGTCAACTCCTGCATCGGCCTGACCGTTGACGGCACAACTGCAAAAGCCGTACGCGAAATCGACGGCGGAAAAGAAACGTTGTCGGCTTCCCTGCCGCTTATCGTAGGCGGACAAAAAGGCATCGTCGAAGAAAAAGACCTCCGTATCCCGAACATGCGCGGTATCATGACGGCCCGTACCAAAGCCATCAACGTGTTGGAACCCGTAGGCGTTACCGTTGAGACTAAAGCAGTGAAATTCGAGCGTCCGGCGCCGAAATCAGCCGTGAAGCTCTTCACCGTTGACAACCTCGATGAATTGGTGAATGCTTTGCATACGGAAGCGAAGGTGATTTGAGTTGAAAGTCGAAAGTCGAAAGTCTGGAGACGATGGGGGTTCTTTCGGGGACTTTCGCGTGAGGGATAGAAGCGGCAGCCTTTTTGCCTGGTAATAAGTGGAAATTACATCTGTTGTCACCGGCAAAAAGCTATAGCGGATAGCCCGACCCGCAGGGGCACGCCCAAAACAATGAAAAATTGATAATTGACAATTAAAATTAAAAGACCATGTCTATTTTAGTATACGCAGAATCTGCAGAAGGCAAATTCAAGAAAGTCGCTTTCGAGTTGGCTTCCTACGCCAAAAAGGTCGCGGCTGACCTCGGCACCACCGTAACAGCGGTAACCGTAAACGCGGGTGACGTATCCGAACTCGGAAAATACGGCGTCGATAAAGTACTGACCGTCAGCGACGAACGCCTTAAAGACTTCAACGCCAAAGCCTATGCCGACCTCCTCAAACAGGCCGCCCAGAAAGAAGGCGCGAAACTGGTCGTATTGTCTTCGACTACCGACAGCCTCTACATGGCGCCTTTGGTAGCCGTAGGATTGGGTGCGGCGTACGCTTCGAACGTAGTCGGACTCCCACTCAGCACCGCTCCGTTCCAGGTGAAGCGCACGGCGTTCTCGAATAAAGGCTTCCAGGTAACCGAACTGGCTACCGACGTGAAAGTCATCGGACTCGCGAAGAACTCCTACGGACTCAAAGAAGAAAGCGCAGCAGCGGCTTCAGAAGCCTTCTCGCCTTCTTTGAACGACGCCGACTTCGGTATCAAAACCGAATCGGTCGAAAAAGGATCCGGTAAAGTGACCATCGCTGATGCCGATGTCGTGGTTTCCGGCGGCCGTGGACTCAAAGGTCCTGAAAACTGGGGTATCCTTGAAGACATGGCGTCGGTTTTGGGTGCGGCGACTGCGTGCTCTAAACCCGTCTCTGACCTGGGCTGGAGACCCCACAGCGAGCACGTAGGCCAAACCGGAAAACCGGTAGCGACCAACCTATATATCGCGATCGGTATTTCAGGCGCGATCCAGCACATTGCCGGCATCAACTCGTCGAAAGTAAAACTTGTCATCAACTCTGACGCGGATGCGCCGTTCTTTAAGGTAGCGGACTACGGAGTGGTAGGCGATGCCTTCGAAATCGTACCGAAACTGACGGAAAAACTCCGGGCGTTCAAAGCGAACAACTAAAACGTTCGTTTTCAACCATGGCGGCTCATAACTTTAGCAAAATGTGTGTAGCCGTTCGCGTATGCCAGTAAAATTTTTAGTTAATTTGCCCCTACAAGGCTGCCCGAAATAGTCGTTTTTGGCAGCCTTTTTTACTAATAAACGACACTTGCCCCAATCGTTAAACGATTGTACCTTTGCCGTATGAGTTTAGTCAAGTTGACCATAAAAGGGATTTCGTATAGCCAAACGCAAAACGGCGCCTACGCGTTGATCCTAAACGAAGTGGATGGCGACCGCAAGCTGCCGATTGTCATCGGTGCCTTTGAGGCACAGTCGATTGCCATCGCGCTTGAAAAAGAGATCCGCCCACCGCGTCCGCTGACGCACGACCTTTTCAAGAACTTCGCCGACCGGTTCGACATCGTGGTGAAGCAGGTCATCATACATAAACTCGTTGACGGCGTGTTCTATTCGAGCATCATCTGCGAACGCGATAAGATCGAAGAGATCATCGATGCCCGCACGTCTGATGCCATCGCGCTGGCACTTCGTTTTTCGGCTCCGATCTTTACCTACAAGAACATCCTGGATAAGGCGGGTATCTACCTGAAAGCCAACCCGGCCGACGACCGCGAAACACCGGAAAACGACGACGTGCTTTCGAGTCCGGAAACCTTTGGACTGGAAGAAACCAACCAGGCGCCTTCCGATACGTATGCCGCCAACAGCCTCTCGGAATTGTACGAACTGCTGGAAGGTGCGGTAGACAACGAAGATTATGAGAAAGCAGCGAAGATCCGCGATGAAATCTCAAGACGGGAGTCGTGAAATTATAAATGGTGAATTTTAAATTATAAGGCTATACCCCCATTAAATTTAAAATTTAGAATCCTTACAACGTGAAACAATACCATGACCTTGTCCGCCACGTACTTGAAAACGGCAGCCAGAAAGGCGATCGAACCGGCACGGGCACCATCAGCGTATTTGGTTACCAGATGCGGTTCGACCTCAGCGAGGGGTTTCCGTTGGTAACGACCAAAAAACTGCACGTTAAATCGATCATACACGAATTGCTGTGGTTCTTAAAAGGCGAAACCAATATCGGTTACCTAAAGGAAAACGGCGTTCGGATCTGGGACGAATGGGCGGATGAAAACGGCGACCTCGGACCCATCTACGGCTTTCAATGGCGCAACTGGGATGGCACCAACCTTGACCAGATCGCCGAGTTGGTCGAAACTCTCAAAACCAACCCCAACAGCCGCCGGATGCTGGTATCGGCCTGGAACCCGTCGGTATTGCCGGATACCACCAAATCGTTTGCCGAGAATGTCGCCAATGGCAAAGCGGCCCTTCCGCCCTGTCACGCCTTCTTTCAATTTTACGTAGCCGACGGGAAACTTTCCTGCCAGCTTTACCAGCGTAGTGCCGATATTTTCCTGGGCGTGCCGTTTAACATAGCGTCGTATGCATTGTTTACGATGATGGTCGCGCAGGTGGTCGGATTGCAACCCGGCGACTTCATCCACACGTTCGGCGATGCGCATATCTACAACAACCACATCGAACAATTGCAACTGCAACTGTCGCGCGAGCCACGCCCGTTGCCGAAGATGTTGCTCAATCCGGAGGTAACCGACATCTTTGGTTTTACCTTCGATGACTTCACGTTGGTCGATTACGATCCGCACCCACACATTAAGGGAATAGTGGCCGTTTGAAGACGTTTTTTTAACAATTTCCTCTTTTTTTCATACTTTTCGAGTCTTTACTCGAAGAACATGAAAAAATTCGCCGCATTCTGCCTCCTTTTGTTTCCGGTTTTCGCTTTGGCACAAACCCCGGCCATTTGGACCCGCGTCTCTTCCGCAAAAGAGCTTTCGGCGCCGAAGGTGAACCGCAGTTCGTTTCCGTCCGCATACGCCCTTTTCGAACTTGACCTTCAAGCCTTTAAACAGCAGTTGGCAGGCGTGCCGGTACGGGGCGATGGCCAAGCCCGGGGACTGCATACCGTCTTCTTACCGAGCGCCGATGGAATGTTGGCCGCTTACGACGTGATTGAAACGCCCATCATGGAGCCGGAGTTGCAGCGCAAGTTTCCCGATATCCGCTCGTATGCTGCCCAAGGCCTCACCGATCCGACGGCCGTAGCCCGTTTCAGCGTGACGCAGTTCGGCTTGCATAGCATGACGATGTCGTCTGGCATTAGTACGGTTTTCATCGATCCTTATACAGAAGACCGGAAGACCTATATAGTATATGAAAAAGCGGCTTTGTCGGTAGCCGACCTGGGCTTCGCGTGCATGACAGATGAAAGCGACGCCGGGACGCGCGCCAACCGAGAGTTCCGGCTTGACTCAAACGATAAAAAATTACGTACCTATCGCTTGGCCCTGAGCTGTAACGGTGAATACGCAACCCTTTTCAAAGGTACCGGCACCGTCGCGCAACAAAAGGCGAATGTGCAGGCCCAGATGGCGATTACCATGACACGGGTCAACGGCGTTTATGAAAAAGACCTGGCTATCACGATGGTCTTCGTTGCCAACAACGACCAAATCATTTACCTCGATGCGGCTACCGACCCCTGGGCGAGCGAGTTTAATACTATGACCGCCCAAACCATCGACGCGGTGATTGGTGTTGCCAACTACGATATCGGGCACAACTTCAACACGACCGGAGGCGGCAATGCGGGCTGCATCGGATGCGTTTGTTCGTCTACCAGCCAAACGAGCTTCCATAAGGGACGTGGCTACACCGGGCGCTCCAATCCAACAGGAGACGCCTTCGACATCGATTATGTGGCGCACGAAATGGGGCATCAGTTCGGCGGCTATCACACCCAAAGCAACAATAGCTGCCGTTCGGGCAATAATACCGAAGTTGAGACCGGAAGTGGTTCAAGTATCATGGGCTATGCCGGCATCTGCGCCGCCAACGTACAAAGCAATTCTGACGACTATTTCGCGTATGTCAATATCCGCGATATCTCTGCCAATGTGCAGTCAGGCGTATCATCTTCCTGTGCACAGATTACCAACTTCACCAATAACCCGCCGACCGCCAACGCGGGACGTGATTATACCATCCCGAAATCGACCCCGTTCCTGCTGACCGCTACCGGATCGGATCCGGACGGCAACGCGATCACCTATTGCTGGGAACAGCGGGATCCCGAGGCCGTATTGCCGACCGCGCAAAACAATGCCGCACCGACGGCTACGAGAACCGCTGGACCGATGTTCCGTACATTGCCTGGCACCACAAGTCCGACGCGCTACTTCCCTTCCCTATCCACTATATTGACAGGAGCGACCTCCAACACCTGGGAAGTGCTGCCTTCCATCGCACGCACTTTTAATTTCTCAGTGACGGTACGTGACAACGTCGCAGGCGGTGGTCAAACCGCTTCCGACCTCATGGTCGTGAATGTCAACGGCACCGCAGGTCCCTTCCTTGTAACAGCGCCCAACACCACCGTGTCGTGGGCAGGCGCCTCGAACCAGACCGTTACCTGGGATGTGGCGGGCACAACCGCAAATAACATCAACTGTGCGTATGTCGATATTTACCTGTCGACCGACGGAGGCCTGACGTTTCCGACATTACTGGCCTCCAAAGTACCGAACGACGGATCCGAACTCGTGACCCTTCCGGCCACGACCGGCACCACCAACCGCATCATGGTAAGGGGCAACGGCAACATCTTCTTCGATGTGTCAAACACCCATTTCACAACTACAGCACCCGGCTCAACGTTTGCGTTGTCGTTTGCGGGCGGGGCAGGCGGGCAGAACAAAGCCATCTGCCAGGGAGTGGATACGTCGTTCAGCTTCGACTATTCTACTACCGGCGGGTTTTCCGGAACCACCACGCTGACCGTTGCCGGCGTACCGACACCCGCCGTCGTGAATTTGTCTCAGTCGTCTGTTTCAGCTCCCGGAAACGTTACCCTTGCCGTGACAAACACCGGAGGCTGCGCACCCGGACTCTACCCTATCACGGTCACGGGCACATCGGGGGCCGTTACCAAATCAGTGCGATTTTACATCGAGATACTCAATGCCAATTTCGCCACGCCATCGGTCCTCTCACCTGCGAACGAGGCGTTTGGCCAGTCGCTGTCGCCGACATTGAGCTGGGCAGCGGATGCGGCCGCTACCTCCTACCTGATTACGCTGGCGACCGACGCCGATCTCTCGCAAAACGTGCAGACGTTTGAGACGGCCTCCAACAGTTTGGCTTTATCCGGACTGTCGAACCATACTAACTACTTCTGGACGATACAGCCCAAAAACAGCGGCTGCCACGGAAGTGTCGGTGCCGTTAGTCGATTCACAACCGGAACCGTAAGCTGCGCGACGACCGCTTCGACGAATGTTCCAATCGCTATTAGTGCCGGCGCTGCATCTACCGTCAACTCGACCCTGAATGTGACGTCGACCAGTCTCATAAGCGATGTGAACGTATCGGTGCAGCTCACGCATACATGGGTAGCCGACCTTACCCTGACGCTCATCAGTCCGACCGGCACGCAAATACAATTAGTCTCCGGAAAATGCAGCTCGAACGACGACATCAACGCCGTATTCGACGATGCAGGGGTCACGTTGGTATGCGGGGCTACTCCCACCATTTCCGGATCCGTCAAACCCGCGCAATTGCTATCGGCGTTGAACGGACAGTCACCTGCCGGTACCTGGACACTTCGGGTAGCGGATACCGCCAGTGGGGACGGGGGTTCCCTCAACGCCTGGAGCCTGAATATTTGCAGCCAGACCACCACGCAGGTGGCATGTGGAGAGATTACCACCAACTGGAACGGCGCATCCTGGGACAATGGCGTTCCGCAAGACAACGTCGCCGCTACCATTTCTGGCGATTTCGTTTCGACAAAAGATGTCGAAGCCTGCTCGCTGGATGTGGTAGGTACTTCGGCTGTTACGATACAATCGGGCCATGACCTCATCGTAGACGGGGCTGTTTCGGTAGCGCCTACGGCCAGTCTGACACTTGAAAACAACGCCAATCTCTTGCAGGTAAAAGACGTCGCAAATACCGGGATCACACGGGTAAAAAGGGCCGCTACGATGCGCCGTCTGGATTATGTATTCTGGAGCTCGCCTGTGGGCGGCCAGGACCTGAAGGTGTTTTCGCCCAAGACGGTATCCCCTTCCGGCGGCCCGTATATCGGAGGATCGCGCTTTTACGTGCTGAACGAACCGACGAATAGCTTCGTGGCAATTGAACCGGTGGGCACGCCCTTCGCTAAAGCCAAAGGTTACATGATCCGGGCTCCCAATGATTTCCCGGCCAATGGAACGCAGCAGGTATTCAACGGACTCTTTTCCAGCGTCCCGAATAACGGCACCGCCACTATTGCAACGACTCGCACACCCGGAACCGGTTATGGTTACAACCTCATCGGGAATCCGTATCCGTCAACGCTGAATGCCTCTTTGTTTCTCGCGCAAAACCCCGGATCGCTGTATTTCTGGACGCATACGAGCCAAAATCCCGCTATGGGATCGAACTATGCCTCGTATACCAACTTTGGCGTCGCTGCTGCAGCGGGAGGAGCCGTCCCAGACGGGACCATTGCCGTGGGCCAAGGTTTTATACTGGAAACGGCTGCTTCAGGCACTGCCACGTTCACCAATGCCATGCGAACGTCGGCAAACCAGGCGATTTTCTTCAGGGAAGCCAACACCGACCGAAGCCGTTTGTGGCTAAATCTATCGAATCAGGACGGTCTGCAGAACCAGATTTTGGTGGGATATGCCGACGGTGCCACAATGGAGGCGGACGTATCAATGGACGCGCCGAGTATGGAAGAAAACATCAACTGCATCGCGTCGTTGATTGACGGGAAACGCTACAGCATCCAGGCACGGCCCACACCTTTTGATACCAACGACGAAATTCCGTTAGGCTTTAAGGCAACGGCGGCAGGCACGTTCACGATTTCCCTTTTCGAGGCGGATGGCGTTTTTGCCGATGGGGATGTCCTGGGCCAGGTCGTCTACCTGAAAGACACCGCAACCGGAACCGTGCATGACCTTACCGAAACACCGTATACCTTCGGTTCAGCAGCCGGCGACTACGCCGATCGCTTTTCGATTGTATACCAGAATACAGCGCTGCAACTGCCCGATCCAACGGGTACGCCGCGCGCAGTGGTGTTTAAACAGGAGCAGCATCTACAGATCGAGACATCCGGGCACATTGAGCACGTGATCGTTTACGACATACTGGGAAGACGACTATATGAAACCGTAGCGGATCATACGACCCGATTCGTAACAGATGATTTGCGCATCCAGAACCAACCCATTGTCGTCAGGGTAAAGATTGACGGGCGAACGGTCGTGAAGAAGATTGTGTTCTAAAAAAAAATCCGCCCCAAGAGGCGGATTCTTTTTTAAGGTTGTAACACTTACAGTGCCAGTACGCTGTTCTCAGCACCGGCAAAGGCGTTGAATTGGAACGCATCGGCTTCCGATTCGTTTACGTAAGCACCATCGATCAGGTACTTGAACTCGTAAGAAGCACCGGTCGGAACTTCGAACGTGCCTTTGAAAGTACCGTTTTTCAGTTTGCCCAGTTCACCTGCTTTCGGATCCCAGTTGTTGAAATCACCGATAACCGAAGCAACAGTAGCTTCTTTGGCTTCGAATGAAAAGGTTACTTTCGCTACTGGCTTTGTTTTTATGAATTGTTTCTTGAGTGCCATAACTTATTAGTTTATAGATTTCTACGGGGCAAAGTAAAGGCGTTTTCGTTAAACTTCCACAGCATCTGTTTAGTTTTGAGGCTCTTGCATTTTCCTCCTTAAATTTTCAAGATATCCGTAACCGATAACGATGTATTATTTTGGATTTTCAGGCATACAACGTTTGCCCTTTGCCGTATTATCAGACACAAATTGTTAATTCCCGAAAATAATTTTACTTTTAAATGCCAAAAAACCGCCCGAAATGGCACAAATGAACCACGAACTTTACGAAAACGCCCGAAAACGCATCCGACAGAAAAAAGTACTGTGCTACCACTTCGTCCTCTTCCTCGTCGGCAGCCTGTTTATGTACGTCGCGAACGAACTTCTGGAAACAGCGGATGATCGGGTCGTTTGGTACCCGTGGACAATCACCATCTGGTTCTTCCTCATGATCCTTCACTTTATTAAGGTGTATATCATCGACCGCTTTATGAATAAGGAATGGGAACGCGACCAGATCGAACGCCTGATCGCGCGGCAGGAAAAGAAAATTGAGCAACTGGAGGCAAGATTGAAACGGGAAGAACGGGTTTAGGCTCCAGACTTTGAGGATAGTAATACTCACTATCAACCCTCAACTATCAACCATCAACCCTCAACTTTCTTCACACCGTTTTGGGTTGTCGTACGCCTTCACTACCTTCGCCACCGACTACTAACCACTGACTACTGACTACTGACCACTAACTACTCCATGACCATCCTCATCGCCGCTGCCGCCGAAAACAACGCACTCGGGAAAGACAACCAACTGGTATGGCACCTTCCGGATGATTTCAAGCGGTTCAAGCAATTGACGCGCCACCATTATATAATTATGGGAAGGAAGACCTTCGAGAGTTTCCCGCAACCGCTGCCGGATCGCACACACATTATCATCACCCGGCAGGCATCTTACGAAGTACCCGGTTGCATCGTCGTCAAAAGCATCGAGGAGGCACTAGAAGCCGCGCCGAAAAACGAAGACGTGTATGTCATCGGCGGTGGCGAAATCTACCACCTGGCGATGCCCTTAGCCGACGCCATCGAACTGACCCGCGTGCATGGCCATTTTGACGCTGACGCCTATTTTCCTGTCATTGAGCCGGGAGAGTGGCAACTCGTAGCGTCTGAGTATCATCCGAAAGACGAAAAACACCGGGTCGATTTTACCTACGAAACCTATCATCGAAAAAGGTAAACGCCCCCTGACGGGCTTCCGCATCGAATCTTTCCCCAAAAGCCAAATTTCCGTTACCTTTGCGCCACGGATGTCAGGAAGATGCCGTCGTGAAAAGAAGATGAGATGTCAAAAACCGTAACTCCTTATAAAGATTCCGGCCTCGGCAAGAAAGAACAGGTGACCCAGATGTTCGATACCATCTCAGGCAACTATGATGGCTTGAACCGGGTGATCTCATTTGGTGCCGACGTCAAATGGCGCCAGAAGATGTTGCGGATGGTAAGCGACATCCAACCGGATGCGATATTGGACGTGGCGACCGGCACAGGCGACATCGCCATCCTCATGGCGAAAACCGGGGCATCGAAGATCGTCGGACTCGACATTTCGACCGGTATGTTGGAGATTGGAAAACAGAAAGTCGATGTAAAAGGCTTTTCGGGACAAATCCGGATGGTGGTAGGCGATTCGGAAAACCTGCCGTTTGAAGACGGAACCTTCGACGCCGTCACCGTGGGATTTGGCATCCGGAATTTTGAAACCCTTGAAAAAGGACTTTCCGAAATCCTCCGTGTGCTGCGCCCGGGCGGACTGCTGGTCATCCTGGAAACATCGGTACCAGAAAAATTTCCGTGGAAACAAGGCTATCGTTTCCATTCAAAATACCTCCTGCCGCTGATCGGACGCCTGTTTTCAAAAGACAATTCTGCCTATCGTTACCTGTCAGAATCGGCCTCTGTCTTCCCTTATGGCGAGGCGCTTAACAATATTTTGCGAAAAACGGGGTTTATAGACGTCAAGGCGATGCCACAAACATTTGGTGTTGCGACCCTTTATTCCGCCACGAAGAAACGTCCGGACACGCTATGATGAAACGACTTGCGTTCGCTTTTTTGCTACTGGCCTCCTTTATAGGAAACGCGCAGGGCGGCATGTTTTCAAAAGACCCGATCATCAACCTCGAGAATTTTGACAAACAGCGCGTGCACTGGGGCTACTTCCTCGGCTTCAATTCGTATCATTTTAAGTTCGACTATAAAACCGTAGGCCCCGATGTGCAGGTCGAAAACACCATCGGCTTCAACGTGGGCCTCGTCGGCAACCTGCGCCTTCACGAATCGTTTGATCTTCGCTTCGAGCCAGGCCTTTACTTCAACCAGCGAAACCTGACGTTTCCGGGCTTTTCAAATGAGTTCGACGCGCTTCGCGAGGTCAAATCGACTTATATCCACTTCCCACTTCTGTTGAAGTTTTCGGCGAACCGCACCGGCAACGTCCGTCCGTATCTCATAGGAGGCGTGGGCACCGCCCTTAACCTCTCTAGTAACGAAAAATCAAGAGACGACAACTCCAATAACCGTTTCCGGATGACGAAATGGACAAACTTCTATGAAATTGGGTTTGGCGTTGACCTCTACCTACAGTACTTCAAATTCTCGCCTTCGATCCGCGGGGTGTTCAGTTTACAAAACGAACTGGTGCCCGATAACGACCCGAATAGTCCGTGGACCTCGAATATCGGCAGCATGAAGACGCGGGCCCTCTTCATCAATTTTACCTTCCACTAAGAACCTCTGCGGAATTCACTCAGGAAGATCGCGGCGGCCGTCGCCACGTTCAGGCTTTCTGTTTTCTGTTCCGCGCCAAACCTCAGGATGGCAAGACGGTTTTGGCAGTAGGATGCTACCGCGTCTGAAATGCCGTTGGCTTCGTTCCCCAAAACCAAAATGCCTTCTTTCGGAAGCATGGTGTGGTAAACGTTTGCTCCGTCCATAAACGTACCAAAAACCGGAGCCGGGCTGGTGGAAAGCACCTCCAACAACGGCAGGTAATGTACGTTTACGCGGGCAAGCGAGCCCATAGTGGCCTGCACGACTTTCGGATTGTAGATGTCAGCCGATTCGGGCGAGCACACCAGATGCGCCACTCCAAACCAGTCGCAAAGCCGGATGATTGTGCCCAGATTACCCGGATCACGCACGTCGTCAAGGGCGAGGGTGAGTCCGGATACATCTAATGGTGCGACCGGTTTCATAGCAAAAACGGCCAGACAATCGCTTGGGTTGGCGAGCGCCGTCATACGTGCCATCACCTCTTCAGATACTGCATGTCGTTGGGCAGGCGAAACCTCGTTGAACAGATCGGAGGTCACGTAGAGTGCATCGAGTGAAAAGCCCGCTTCAAGTAACTCGGAAATGACTTTTCGTCCTTCTGCGATGAAATAGCCCGACGCCTTGCGGAATTTTTTGTGGTGTAGCGACGTTATTCGTTTTATTTGGTTTTTCCCAACCATCGAAATGATGTATTTTTGATTCAAATCCGCGTGCCCTTGGCAGCTTCCCGTACAAAAATAGCGTTATTTACCGTGATCACCCTGCTATTGATCGCGTGTAATGCTATACAGAAGGTACCCGCGAACCGGACGCTCCTGACCAAAAACACCATTGTGGTCGACGGCGGGAAGCAGGGCGACGACGTGCTGGAGAACCTTCTCTACCAAAAGCCGAATACCGCCTTCCTCGGATACAAACTGCGGTTGAACCTTTATAACCTCGCCAAGGAAAACCCCGATTCTACCTATAAGGCAAAATTCTGGAACAATCCGCGTAAACTCCAACGCCAAAGCCGGCTGTTGTCGGCCAAACAGGTCGAACGAAAGGGGCAGTCATTCTTATATTCGGGCATCCATAGCTTTCTCAAAAAAGTAGGCGAACCACCTGCCATCATCGACACCAATCGGACCCGTCGTTCGGTAGCGCGGTTGGAGTCGTGGTTCTTCAACAACGGCTATTTCAAGGCAAAAGGAAGCTATGCTATCGATTCGACCGGACGGCGACGGTCAGGTGTTACCTACTCGATCACCAAAGGCAACCTCTATCGTATCGATTCGATTACCCGAAAGATCCGGACGCCGGCACTTGATTCATTGTTTCGGACGTCGAAGACCGCATCTTTCCTGCAACCCGGCGCTCCGTTCAAAAGCGAGAACTTCGATGCCGAGCGGGCGAGAATCACGAATGATTTCCGGAACCGGGGCGCTTTTTATTTCCAGCCGAGCAACATCCTCTTTACGATTGACACCGTAGGAACCGGCACGCGACCAAATGTCGAGATGGAGATCAGCGACCAGTCCGTTCGTGAAGGTGACTCCACCCGCACGCGTCCGTTCCGCCTCTACACCATCAGCCGGGTTGATATTTACACTGGTTCGCTTTCGGAAGACGCACCGCTGACCGTCACCGACAGCACCACCTTCAACGGCTTCAACCTTTTCAGTTACGGACCGTTGCATTACAAACCACGCGCCATCACCGATGCCGTATTCGTCGCGCCGGGCACCGTATATTCGGATCAGGCCGGCACCTTTACCAGCCGCGCTCTCAGCAACCTGAAGGTCTTCAATTATCCAACGATACAGTACCAGGTCGATCCGAAAAACCGGGATGCCCTTATTGCAAAAGTCCTCCTGACGCCCCGAAAGAAATACAATTTTGGGGCTTCCATTGACTTCACCCACTCGAACATCCAGGATTTTGGTATCGAAGCAACCGCCTCGGTCACGATTCGCAACGTATTCCGACGGGCGGAAATACTCGAGATTGCGGCACGTGGCAACATCGGTTCATCCCGAACCTTCGCCGAACCCGACGGCCGCTTTTTCAATTTGTTGGAATACGGTATCGATACGCGCCTGGCCTTCCCGCGTATCCTGTTCCCATTGGGTACCGACCGCATCATCCCGAAACGGATGATTCCGTCGACGGTATTCAGTACCGGTTTCGCCAAGCAACAGAACATCGGGCTCGACAAAGAGAACCTGACGGGATCGTTTACCTATAACTGGACACCGAAGCGGAACCATACAGCGCGCCTTGACCTCATCAATATACAGTATATCAACAACCTGCGAACCGATCGCTATTTCAACGTTTATCGTTCGTCGTTCTCGCGCCTTAACGACCTGGCGCAGGTGTACAACATCGACCAGACGAATTGGGAAGACGCCTTGGGGGGTGACCTTCGTCTTCGCATTCCGGAAGGCACCTCGAACTTCATCAACCAGGTGTTGTCGGGACAAACGTCTTTGAGTCCACAAGACCCCGACTACAAACGCATTGCCAGCATCGAAGAACGCCGCCAACGTCTTACGGAGAACAACCTCATCGTGGCGTCGAGTTTTAGTTTTTCGAAGACCACCAAACAAGGCCTGACCGACAACAATTTTTACGTGTTTCGCACGAAGCTGGAATCGGCGGGTAACCTGCTCTCGTTGTTTGCCTCAGCCTCCCGGACGGCGGGTGCGCAGAACAGTGCCAAGCAAATATTAGGCATTGAGTTTTCCCAATACGCCAAAACCGAGCTCGAATATATCAAGCACTGGGACCTGAACCATGAACGTGTGGTTGCCGTACGAGGTTTTGTGGGCATCGCGATTCCGTATGGTAATTCCGAAAGCGTACCCTTTTCGCGTAGTTACTTTGCCGGTGGATCGAACGACATTCGGGCATGGCAACCGTATAGTCTCGGGCCGGGCCGTTCGGGTTCTGTAAACGATTTCAACGAAGCCAACCTGAAACTGACCCTTAATGCCGAATACCGCTTCAAGATATTAAACAGTTTCAAGGGTGCCTTTTTTGTGGACGCCGGCAATATCTGGAACGTCCTTGACAATGTCACCACCCCTGAAAACCAGTTTACCGGCCTGCGGTCGCTCGACGACATTGCGGTAGGTTCGGGTTTTGGTTTCCGGTATGACCTGAGCTTCTTTGTGGTTCGTATCGACATGGGATTCAAAACATTTAACCCGGCTGTCGGGTATGGCCGCAAGTGGTTCCGCGACTACAATTTCTCGAACGCCGTGCTTAACATCGGCATTAATTATCCGTTCTAAAATAATTCGTATTTTTACGCCCTTAATCCTAAACCTGAATACATGTCACACAACATAAAACCGGGCGTCGCAACAGGCGATGACGTACAGGCAATCTTCCGTTATGCAAAGGAAAAAGGATTCGCCCTTCCGGCCGTCAATGTCACGGGATCGAGCACTATCAACGGCACACTGGAAACGGCTGCGAAACTCAAAGCCCCTGTAATCATACAGTTTTCAAACGGAGGCTCGGCCTTCAACGCAGGTAAAGGATTGTCGAACGAAAACCAACGTGCTTCCATTGCCGGAGCCATTGCCGGAGCCAAACACATCCACACCCTGGCGGAACTTTACGGAGCGACGGTCATCCTTCATACCGACCATTGCGCGAAAAACCTCCTTCCCTGGATCGATGGTTTGCTGGACGCTTCTGAAAAACACTTCGCTGAAACAGGCAAACCGCTGTTTAGCTCGCACATGCTTGACCTGTCGGAAGAGCCGATGCACGAAAACATCGAAATCTGTAAAACCTATCTTGAGCGCATGAGTAAGATGGGAATGACACTCGAAATCGAACTCGGCATCACAGGTGGTGAGGAAGACGGTGTTGACAATTCAGGCGTTGACCATTCTGAACTCTACTCCACTCCGGAAGATGTCGACTACGCCTACACCGAATTGTTGAAAGTGAGTCCGCGTTTCACCATTGCCGCTGCATTCGGTAACGTACACGGTGTTTACAAACCCGGAAACGTGAAACTGACGCCGACCATCCTCCGCGATTCGCAAGAGTATATCCAGGCGAAGCACCAGACAGGAAAAAACCCGGTTGATTTCGTCTTCCACGGCGGTTCGGGATCAACAGTCGAAGAAATCCGAGAGGCAATTAGCTACGGTGTTATCAAGATGAACATCGACACCGACCTGCAGTTTGCGTTTACCGAAGGGATTCGTGACTATATGACCAAAAATATCGACTACCTCAGAACGCAGATCGGCAATCCGGACGGAGCCGATGCCCCGAATAAAAAGCACTATGATCCACGTAAGTGGGTACGCGAAGGAGAAGTAACCTTCAACAAACGCCTTGAAGCGGCTTTTGCCGACCTTAACAACGTCAACACTTTATAAAAAACCATCAAAATTGCCGGTGATTCCTATCATCGGCATTTTTTATATACCTGATACAAAATGGCTTGGTTTAAAAGAACGCAAAAAGGAATCACGACGGCTACGGAAGACAAGAAAGATGTTCCGAAAGGCCTTTGGTATAAATCGCCTACGGGCAAAATCGTGGATGCCGATGAACTGGCCCGAAATCTGTATGTAAGCCCGGAAGACGGTTTTCACGTCCGCATCGGAAGCAAAGAGTATTTTGAAATTCTGTTCGACAATAACGAGTTTACCGAACTCGATCCGAAAATGACGGCGAAAGACCCGCTTCGCTTCGTCGACACCAAAAAATATTCTGACCGTCTCAAAGAGGCGCAGGAAAAAACCAAACTGAAAGACGCCGTGCGCACTGCGGTGGGCAAATCAAAAGGAAAAGACCTGGTGGTGTGTTGTATGGACTTCGCGTTCATCGGGGGATCGATGGGTGCGGTAGTCGGCGAGAAGATTGCCCGCGGCATCGACCATTCGATCAAAAACCGTATTCCGTTTGTGATGATCTCGAAATCCGGAGGTGCCCGTATGATGGAAGCCGCCTACTCCCTGATGCAGCTCGCCAAGACCTCAGCCAAGCTGGCACAGTTGGCAGACGCGAAAATCCCTTATATTTCACTTTGTACGGATCCGACCACAGGCGGAACAACGGCGTCGTATGCAATGCTGGGTGATGTGAACATTTCCGAACCCGGTGCGCTTATCGGTTTTGCCGGACCGCGGGTTGTAAAGGATACCACGGGTAAAGAACTACCGGAAGGATTCCAAACGGCCGAGTTTCTTCTCGAGCATGGTTTCCTCGATTTCATCACGCAACGAAAAGAGTTGAAAGACAAAATCAACCTCTTCCTGGACCTGATCCAGAACCAACCGTTACGATAAAACAGAACGATACAAATCCCGGACTTCCGGGATTTTTTTTTGACTTATATCCCCGTCCGGATCGCTTCTACCGGATCCAAACGCGAGGCCATCAGCGCCGGCACAATGCCCGAAATAAGGCCAATGAAGACCGCAAGGAAGGTGCCGAAGAAGACATTGTAGAGGCTGAGGACAAACTCGAATTCGAGCGCCTTCGTCAGGATGACCGTCGTCCCCCATACCATCAGCAAACCGATGGCCCCTCCGAAAAGGCAGAGAATCACTGATTCGAAAAGGAATTGCATGAGGATGAACCTGTTCTTGGCTCCGAGTGATTTCTGTATACCAATCAGGTGCGTCCGTTCTTTAACCGATACGAACATGATGTTGGCAATGCCGAAACCGCCTACCAGAAGTGAAAATCCGGCTATAATCCAACCCACTAAATTCAGCACACCGATTACCTGGTCAAGCGCCTCGGCAAAACCCGCCAGGATATTGACAAAAAAATTGTCGATGTCGCCGGGTTTTATACCCCGATACAGCCGCATCTTCTGGCTGACTTCGCCTTTGAACTCCTGTGCTTCCACATCCGCTTTCGGCTTCATCAGGATAACTGGCGTGAATGAGGCGGCGTTATCGCCATAGCGGTGGCGGATGTAATTGACGGGAAGAAAGGCCGACGTGTCATTTGAATCACCGAAGAGTCCTTTTCCTTGTTTCTTCAATACGCCGATGACCGTAAAGCGCTGGCCGTACATACGCACCTGCTTTCCAATCGGACTGCTGCCGCCGAAGAGTTTCTGTACCACTTCATATCCGAGTACCACCACCGGTGAACCCGAATTCGACTCGGCTTCGTTGTAGAAACGTCCTTCTTCAAAATCGAGCTTCTGGATGTTGGCGAATTCATACGAAATCGGAACCGTGTTGATTTCCTTTGCCGTTTCCCCTTCGTATTTAATCGATTCGTGCGGTGCCCAAACCTGGAATGCCACATCTTCCACGGTATTCAACGACGATTTCAGATAGACATATTCATCGTATTTCACATCCGGAAACTGCTCGAGCTTCCATTGCGGGATATCACTTGGGCCAAACGGAAAACGCAACAGGAAGGCCGTGTTTTTGTCGAGCGCACTCAGGTCTTTCTTGAACTTCGCGTCGAGTGAGTCGACCGCCGAGAGTACTGCAATAATCGAGAAAATACCGATCGTGACCCCGAGAAGGGACAGAAACGTTCGAAGTTTATTGTTTTTCAGCGCCTGAAGCGCGAAGTGGAAACTTTCCGATAAAAGCCTTAGGTATACCAGCATCCCGCCGTTTTTTGCGTTGGATAAAAGTCCGACATTTTCGCGACAAAACCTAATCACGCGGACCCTCCGGTTTAGTGTCGGTAATGGCAAAATTGTTACAGCCCAATCGTGCATTTTTGGCTGTAATCAAGTACTTTTGCAGCCTGGTTGCCCGTTCAGGGTTACTGCTTTACCAAACACAACAACTTCATGAGCACGACAAAACCCATCCGGTCGGCGCTGGTTTCCGTTTTCTATAAAGACGGTCTCGAGCCGATCGCGCGCCTGTTGCACGAGCAGGGCGTCACGTTTTATTCCACCGGAGGAACGGAAGAGTTCCTTCGAAATCTAGGCATTCCAGTCATCCCGGTAGAAGACGTCACCTCGTACCCGTCGATTCTCGGCGGACGCGTCAAAACCCTGCACCCGAAGATTTTCGGTGGCATCCTGAACCGTCAGGACCATGAGGGTGATGTAGCACAGATGCAGGAATATGATATTCCCCAGATTGACCTTGTGATCGTCGATTTGTATCCGTTCGAACAAACGGTAGCATCCGGCGCGTCGGAAGCTGATATCATCGAAAAAATCGACATCGGAGGCATCTCCCTCATCCGCGCGGCAGCGAAGAACTTCAAAGACACCGTCATCATCGCGTCGGTGGCTCAATATGCTGAGTTTCTCGATATCCTGCAAAAAAACGGCGCCGCTACGAGTTGGGAAGAACGCAAGACCTTTGCGACGAAAGCGTTTCAGGTATCGTCGCATTATGACACCGCTATCTTCCACTATTTCAATACGGATGAAACGGTATATAAAGCCAGCATCACCGACGGCGAAACCCTTCGGTATGGCGAAAACCCACACCAACGCGGCTGGTTTTTCGGCGACCTTTCCCGGATGTTCGACAAATTGCACGGAAAGGAACTTTCGTATAACAACCTGCTTGACGTAGACGCCGCCGTTAACCTCATTCTCGAGTTCAAAGACGATGCACCGACGTTTGCGATCCTGAAACACAACAATGCCTGCGGCATCGCCACGCGCCCGACCATGAAAGAGGCATATCTGGCTGCATTGGCCGGCGATCCGACCTCGGCGTTTGGTGGCGTATTGATTGCGAATGGACGAATCGATGCCGACACCGCGTCGGAAATCAACCAACTTTTCTGCGAAGTGGTGATTGCCCCTTCCATTGACGATGCAGCGGTTGCCATACTGAAAGAGAAAAAGAACCGCATCCTGTTGGTGCAGAAAGAAGTAGCGCTCCCGAAAAAGCAAGTCCGCACCGCATTGAACGGTTTGCTCATACAAGACCGCAATGACGTTACCGATCGTGCGGAAGGGCTGACCACCGTCACCACGAAAGCGCCCACCCAAGAGGAAATCGACGACCTGCTTTTCGCGTCGAAAATTTGCAAAAATACCAAGTCGAATACCATCGTATTGGCGAAAAACGGCACCTTGCTCGCTTCCGGAACCGGACAAACCTCGCGGGTCGATGCCTTACGCCAGGCAATCGAGAAAGCCCAGGGATTTGGGTTTTCCCTAGAAGGTGCAGTTATGGCCAGCGATGCCTTCTTTCCGTTTCCGGATTGCGTTGAAATTGCGCACCATGCAGGCATCACCGCGGTCATTCAGCCGGGTGGTTCGATCAAAGACGAATTGAGCATCGCGTATTGCAATGAAAACGGGATCGCAATGGTCTTCACCGGCACCCGTCATTTCAAGCATTGACGCGGGTTGCGACGCCCTTTTTGAAGCCTTTTCCAACGTTCGGCGGGAAAGGCTTTCGCGTTTTTAAAAATCTCCCTGAAAATAAAATAGCAGGGCGCGTTGGTACGTGAAAATATATACCTTTGCAAGGACTAAAATCGTAACCACAAACCCCCGCAGATTGTATGGGATTTTTTGATTTCATGACCGAGGATATTGCTATCGACCTCGGAACCGCGAATACGCTCATCATCCACAACGACAAGGTTGTGATCGACAGTCCGTCGATCGTGGCCCGTGACCGGGTCTCAGGCAAGATCATTGCCGTCGGTAAAGAGGCCAACCTGATGCAGGGTAAGACGCACGAGAACATCAAAACCATACGACCGCTGAAAGACGGGGTTATCGCCGACTTTGATGCATCTGAAAAGATGATCAGTATGTTCATTAAGAGCATCCCGGCGTTGAAGAAAAAGATGTTTACACCGGCCCTTCGCATGGTGGTGTGTATCCCGTCGGGTATTACCGAGGTAGAGATGCGCGCGGTGAAGGAAAGCTGTGAGCGCGTGAACGGAAAAGAAGTCTACCTTATCCATGAGCCGATGGCCGCTGCGATCGGTATTGGGGTTGACATCATGCAACCGAAAGGAAACATGATCGTCGACATTGGAGGGGGAACGACGGAAATCGCGGTCATCGCATTGGGTGGTATCGTATGCGACAAATCGGTGAAGATTGCCGGTGACGTGTTTACGAACGATATCGTGTATTACATGCGGACGCAGCACAACCTCTTCGTCGGAGAGAGTACGGCAGAGAAAATCAAGATTGAAATCGGAGCAGCCATCGAGGAACTTGACACACCGCCGGATGATATGTCGGTACAGGGACGCGATTTGCTGACCGGCAAACCAAAACAGGTAGAGGTTTCGTACCGCGAAATTGCAAAAGCACTTGACAAGTCGATACAGCGTATCGAGGATGCGGTGATGGAAACGCTGTCGCAGACGCCGCCGGAACTCGCTGCCGACATCTACAACACGGGTATTTACCTGGCAGGTGGTGGTTCGATGCTTCGCGGACTCGACAAACGGATATCGCTGAAGACCGATCTTCCCGTTTACATCGCGGAAGACCCGCTTCGCGCCGTTGTTCGGGGTACCGGAATGGCGCTTAAGAACATCAACAAATTCAGAAGTATATTGATAAAATAAATTCCAAGGGACAAATTCCAAATTCCAATAAGGACTTGCGATTTGGAATTTGTTATTTGGGATTTCCAATCTCTCCCGGATGCAGCAGATACTCGCCTTCGTCATTAAAAACAGCCATAAGTTGCTGTTTTTGCTGCTTTTGGGCATATCCATTTCGCTGACCATACAGGCACACTCCTACCACCGCAGCCGGGTCATCAGTTCGGCCAATGCCTTCACGGGGGGTATCTATTCGCAGATGAACGAAATCGATGAATATTTCGGGCTCCGCTCACAGAACGAAGCGCTGGCGAAAGAAAACGCGCGTCTTAAAGCGTTGCTGTTCAATCGCGTCGATTCGACGGGCAAACCGGTGTTCGACAGCATCCGCGGCGTACGCAAAACAGAAGTTTTAGTGGCGAAGGTGGTACACAATACCTACAACACCCAACACAATTACATTACCATCGATGCCGGAAACCGCAAAGGCATCCGGACCGACATGGGAGTCATCAACGACCTCGGTATCGTCGGTATCGTGGAAACGACCTCTACGAATTACGCCACGGTGCAGAGTGTGCTGAACATCAAGTCGCAAATCAACGCCAAAATCAAGAAATCCAATCACTTCGGCACCCTTACCTGGAACGGCAAGAATGCGGGTATCGTGCAGTTAATCGAGGTGCCGCGACTCGCATCGATTCGAAAAGGCGATACGATCGTAACGGGTGGGCAGTCGTTGATTTTCCCTGAAAACATTGGCATCGGCACCATCGACAAATACTACACCGACGACGAGACGAACTACTACACCATTGACGTGCGGTTGTTTAACGACATGACCAATCTGGGTTACGTCTACATCATCAAAAACAAAGACCGGGCAGAAGTACAACGCCTCGAAGCAGAAACAAAGGCTAAAAATGAATAGTACGATCCTGTTCAATATCGCCCGTTTTGTGATGCTGCTCGCGGCACAGATCCTGATTTTCGATGCCTTTCATTTTTCGGGCTACCTGAATCCGTTTCCGTATGTGCTTTTCATCATTCTGTATCCGGTGAATGGCAATCGCTACGGACTGTTGTTGGCGGCGTTTCTGATGGGCCTCATCATCGACCATTTCCTGAATTCCGGTGGCGTGCATGCAACAGCCTCGATCGTACTGGCCTATCTGCGTCCTTCTTTTTTCCGGTTTTCATTTGGGGTTAGCTATGAGTATCAGACCATAAAAATCAATGATCGGCTCACGCCCGAGCGTTTTTCCTTCATCCTGATTTGTGTGGCCATGCACCATCTCGTGCTTTTCGTGCTGGAAGCCTTCCGCGCGAGCCTGTTCCTGAAAGTCCTGGCCCAAACCTTCACCAGCACGATTTTCACTTTGTTGATGTGCCTGCTCCTGATCCATTTGTTTAAACCCGCGCGGCGATGAGAAAAGTACTGCTTCCTACCGTCATCATTATCAGCACCCTGTTGATCGTGGCCCGGCTGTTTTACCTCCAGATCGTAGACCAGGAACTCAAACTGAAGTCGGAAAACAATGCCCTCCGAATCGTATACGACTACCCCGAACGCGGCTATATCTACGACCGGAATGGCAAATTAATGGTCGCCAACCAACCGTCGTATGACATCATGGTCACCCCTAAAGATGTCAAGAATATCGACACCCTCGAATTCTGTCGCCTGCTGAACATCAGCAAAGACGATTTCCTTAAGATCATCAAAAAAGCGCGGGATTACAGTCCACGGCTTCCGTCGGTCTTCCTTTCCCAACTCAACAAAAGCGAATATGCCGCGCTGCAGGAGAAAATGCGGAAATTCGAACCGGGCTTTGAAGTCGTCAAACGTTCGCTGCGCGACTACCAGGTGAAGGTCGGTGCCAATATCTTCGGTTCGATTGCCCAGGTGAGTCCGGCCGAACTTGAAAAAAACCACTACTACCATGCCGGCGACCTCATCGGACGACAGGGTGTCGAGCAAAGTTATGAGAAGATCCTGCGGGGGATAAAGGGCGTGAAATACCGCCAGAAGGATAAATTCAACCGCGACATCGGTCCATACCAGCAAGGCCGCTTCGACACGATTGCCCGCCAGGGAGAAGACATTACACTTACGATTGACGCCTTGCTGCAGGAATATGGCGAGAAACTGATGATCAACAAACGGGGAGGCATCGTAGCACTCGAACCAAAAACCGGGGAAATCCTGGCGCTTGTGACCGCACCTTCCTACGACCCTTCCATCCTGGTTGGCCGCCAGCGTTCGCGGAATTACACCCAACTCTACAACGATTCCGTCGCCAAACCGCTTTTTGACCGGGGTTTGCTGTCACAATATCCGCCCGGATCGCCCTTCAAGATCATCACAGGCCTTATCGCCTTACAGGAAGGTGCCGTTGACGAACAAACCACCGTTATGTGCCACCACGGCTTCAGCTATGCACCTGGCCGGTTCATGCGCTGTCACGGTTCCGGACCGCACCAATTGCACAACGGTATTTACAATTCGTGTAATGCCTACTTCGGGACGGCTTACATGCGAACAATCAATAAATACAGAAGTCCGGCCTATGCCGTCGACGTTTTCTCGAAACACGCGCGCAGTTTCGGACTGGGTGAATTCATGGGCTACGACTTACCAACGGGCAAGCGCGGAAAAATTCCGACGTCGAAAACCTACAAACGCATGTATCCCAACGGCGGATGGAAATCGACGACCATTGTGTCGAATGCCATTGGGCAGGGCGAAGTGCTGGCGACGCCGATTCAATTGGCGAACATGATTTCGGCGGTGGCCAACAAAGGCTATTACTACACGCCCCATATCATCAAAAAAATCAAAGGCGAGAAAATCGATCCGAAGTATACGACCAAACACGTCACCACCATCGATAAAAAGTACTTCGACCCGATGATATCCGGCCTTTTCGATGTGTATAACTTCGGAACCGCCAGCCACCTGAAAGTCGAAGGCATCAACATCTGTGGTAAAACCGGAACGGCTGAAAACTTTACGAAGATTGGCGGCAAGCGCATCCAGTTAAAAGACCACTCTATTTTCGTGGCGTTCGCCCCGATGGAAAACCCAAAAATCGCCATTGCTGTATTCGTGGAAAACGGGGGATTTGGCGCGACCATTGCCGGTCCGATCGCGAGTCTTATGATTGAAAAGTACCTAAGGGGGAAAATTACCCAGCCGGCACGCGAGAAATTCATCCTTGAAAAAAGCCTGCAGGCCGAATACGACCGCTATACCCGCAAAGCCAAAGACACCCTATTGGGGGCCGAGCGCTTCCGGGAGGACGCGGATTCGCTCGATCCGAAAAACTAGTGTGAAATGAAGAACCAGAGTACGCGCAGCAATATGGACTGGGTCATGGTCACGATTTACATCGTGCTCGTGGTGCTGGGCTGGCTCAACATTTATTCCTCAACGATACCCGAGAGCGGCCAGACCGACCTGACGGATATCTCACAATTTTACAGCAAGCAGCTCGTCAACATCTTCCTCGCCATTCCGCTCATCATTGTGGTGCTTTCGGTAGACGCTAAGTTTTATGAGAAGTTCACGAGTATCATTTACGTCGCCGGACTGTTATTGGTGGCGGGACTGTTTGTGTTCGGAAAAGAAGTAAAAGGCCAGACGAACTGGTATTCGTTTGGTTCGTTCAGTTTACAACCGGCCGAGTTTGCCAAAATTGCGACCGCGCTGGCCGTAGCAAAATACCTGAGCGACATCCAGATCAACCTGAAGGATACGCAACGACAACTGCAGGTGCTGGGTATCATCTTCCTGCCGGTATTGCTCATCGGGCCCCACGACCCGGGAAGTGCGCTGATTTTCATGACCTTTTTCTTTGTGTTGTATAGAGAAGGACTTCCGTCCTGGTACCTCTGGACAGGCTTTGCCGCCATTCTGCTTTTCGTGATGAGCCTTCTTTTTGAACCGATTTACATCATCGGAGGCGCCGCGTTGCTGATCATACTCAATTACTACCGATCGAAGATTGTCAACCGAAATATCATCTTGAGTTCAGTGGTTTTAGTGGCCGTAGCCGTGTTCACCCTGTCCGTTAGTTACGTCTTCAACAACGTATTTGAACAACACCACCGTGATCGCTTCAACGTGTTGTTAGGCGAGGAAGTAGACGTCAAAGGCATCGGGTATAACACCAACCAATCTAAGATTGCAGTTGGTTCGGGTGGCGTGTTCGGGAAGGGTTTTATGGAAGGAACCCAAACGAAAGGCGGCTTCGTTCCGGAACAGCACACCGATTACGCCTTCACTATTGTGGCCGAAGAATGGGGCTTTACCGGATCGATTGTGGTGATCGCACTTTTTATGGGGCTCATCGCCCGGATCCTGTATCTGGCGGAGCGACAGAAAACGAAATTCAGTCGGGTCTACGGCTACTGTGTGGCCTCCATCCTATTCATTCACTTCTTTGTGAATGTGTCGATGGTATTGGGTATTTTCCCCACCGTGGGTGTTCCCCTGCCCTTTTTCTCGTATGGCGGTTCCGGACTCTGGGCCTTCACCGTCCTCCTCTTCGTCTTTATCAAACTTGACGCCAACAAGGTCAACGAGTGGTAAGTCCCGTTACAGGTTCTTGATTACGAATTCGCTCCGGCGGTTCAGCTCGTGTTGTTCTTCGCTGCACGCGTCATCAGGCACACAACGAATTATGGGCTGGCTTTCGCCGTATCCCTTTGCCGAAATACGCGCCGCCGGAACGCCGTGTTCGATAATGTAATCAAGGGTAGACGCCGCCCGTTTCGACGATAATTCTTCGTTATAGCGATACGTTCCCCGCACGTCGGTATGTGAACCTATTTCGACGACCATCTCAGGATACTTCTTCATCAATTCGACCACACGGTCGAGAATCGGTTTCGAGTCCTTCCGGATGTACCAAAGGTCATAGTCAAAGTAAATAGGATCGGTTTTGATCACGAGTCTACCACGATCCTCCACAACATCCTTCTCTTTCGCTTTGATATCGGCCACACGCTGCTGCTTTTCCTTCTCCGCTTCTTTCCTGGCCGCTTCTTCCGCCTGTTTTTTCTCTTGCTCAACGGCCGCGTCCGACTTCAGTGCCATTGACGCGTCATTGACCTTGCCCCTCTCTTTCTTCAGTTTCAGGGTACGGCTACCACTTGAATAGGTCGGTTTTGAAGCCGACACTTTATACGTCGCTTCACACGCCACTCGAAAGCGAAACGCTCCATCGTCAGCCGTCGTCACCACTTCTTCGGGCGTGTCGCCGCCCACGGTCTCAAGCACCACTTTTGCACCTTCCAATGGCAATTTGGTATCCTGGTCGGAAATGATGCCCGTTATCTCCTGTTTGCATCCTTCAACGATCAATGGTTTTGTTTCGTGAAGAAAATAGATGTCATCACTTCCCTTCCCCCCCGGACGGTTGCTGGAAAAGTAGCCGTCTTTCGTAGCCGGGTCAATGGAAAAGGCGAAGTCATCGTAGCCGGAATTCAAAGGCAACCCAACGTTATAAACCGTTTTCCCGTCTGAAACATATACGTCAAGCGCGCCGTAGCCATAGTGCCCGTCGGATGCGAAATAGAGCTTCCCGTCTTGTGCGACGAAAGGAAATTGCTCGCGCTGGTCGGTATTGATCTCCGGCCCCAGGTTTACCGGTTCCGCATACGCTCCATTGTCGATGGCGACTGACCATATGTCAAACGACCCGATTCCACCGGGGCGATCAGACGCAAAATACAGCGTCTTTTCATCCGGACTCAATGCCGGGTGCTCAACCGAAAAATCAGGACTGTTGAAAGGCAGCGCCGTTACGCGTGTCCAGCCGGCATCATACTCGGCTTTGTAGAGTTGTACGACCGACACGCGTTTTCCGTTCTTACCCCGCTTGCCATCCTTGAAATAGTTTCTGGTAAAATACATCGTACGACCGTCCTTTGTGAAAATCGCGCTCGCTTCGTGAAGATCGGTTTCCAGTTCCTTTGCATACGACGTGGCAATAGAATCATCCGGCGAGGTCACCGCGAGTAAATCGAGATAGCGTTCGTCGTTCCACTTAAACTTCTTATCCAAAAGTCCGGGCGACCGTTTAACGCCCGCAAATACGACTTTCTTACCGTCGTGACTGCCCCCGAATTCACTGAACGGCGTATTAAAGGGAACGTCCCGAATGTCAAACCTTGGGCCGATGGCGGTGATATTTTCGAGTGTCTCAATGTCTTTCTCAAGTCTCTGCAACGCATCGGTCTGCCCTGTCTTCGTTAAAAACTTCCGATAGACATCCGCCGCCAGTTTATAGTCGCCTCCTGTCTTCAAGGTATGGATATAGCGCCAGGTGTAAGACGCGTCAACGGCATCCGGGAACTTCCACAACAACAGCCTGTAGAGCGGCTGTGACTTAGCGAAATCACCCGTAAAATAGTAGGCATCCGCCAGATTCCGAACCACCTCTAGCGAACCGTCCGTTTCGACCAGCCGTTCGTATATCGGAATAGCCTCCGAATAAAAGGTGCGTTCAAAATACCGCTTCGCCATCATCTTGTCTTGCGACTGTCCGAACACACCCGTCGCCAACAGCCAGCAGCCGATCACCATCGTTATCTTCAAACGTCCCATATCAAAAAAATCTAGGTGATTTATCGTAACCGCGCCCCATAAAATTCAGGTCAAACAGCAAGAATACTTCGTGGGTACCCGAATTGAATTGCCCGAGATTCGACAGCGTATGATCGTAGGCATAGCCGATCCGTACCTGTGGACTCACCTGCCATGCCATCAGCCCGCTGAACGAGTCGTCGATGCGGTAGGCGGCACCCAATTCAAAACGATCCCGCCACAAGGCATTGAGCGTCAGATCAACGGCAGCCGGCGTGCCTTCGGCAAAACGCGTCATGAAGGCCGGTTTCAGCTTTAGGTTGGCAGACACCGGCAACACATAGCCCCCTGTAAAGAACGTATGCATCTTCTCGCCGCCATACGACTGTATACCGTTTCGTTCGACGATATGGCGTGAAGACAGAAAATTCGGAACCGACAAACCTACATAATAGCGGTCGGTGAAGTAGTAAAGTCCGGCCCCGACACCCAGCTTCGACATATTTACATTCTCAGCGAAGGCCGCGTCAGAAGCGGGATCACCACTTTCAAAAACGAACCCATTGAAATTTGTCTGCAACGACGTCAGCCCCGCTTTCAGTCCGAGTGACAGGCGGTGCTGCCCGCGAAACTGCAGCACATACGCAAAATCGGCGTAGAGGTTGGTTTCCTTCTTGGCGCCATCGCCTATATCGTCGGAAATCGCGGAAAGGCCCAGTTCTACCTTACGGTCGACCGGCATATGGGCGAAAAACGTCATGGTTTTCGGCGCACCCACTGCCCCCACCCATTGTGAGCGGTAGAGTCCGCCCAGGTTCAGGATATTCGTCGTACCCGTGGCATAAGCCGGGTTTACGGCGTTCATGTTATACATATAATGGGTATACTCCGGATCCTGCTGCGGGAAAGCGGCCAGTGCTACTAAGAGCGCGATACACGTATAGAATTGCTTCATCGGTTCAGGTATAGCCGCCCCTGTCTTGGGCTTTTATCGTCGCGGTTGAAATACAGAATATAGAAATACACCCCATTTGGAACAACCCCATCGATCACAGCACCCGATTGAGCGCGACCGTCCCATTCGGGCTTATTGATCGCACCTTTGAACAGGAGGTTTCCATAACGGTTGTAGATTTCGAGTCGGAAATCCGGATACAGGAACTCAATTTCGGGAATGCGAAACGTATCGTTGATGCCATCACCATTTGGTGAAAACCCGTCGGGTACCATAAAAGCATATTCATCCGGGTCGCAGTCGGTAAGGGTCACCGTCACGGCAATACCATCCGGCGACACACAACCCGTCACCGGATCGGAATCGTATCCGTAATATGTCACACCTTCCTGTAACGGCGTCGTGTCTGGCAATAAAACCCCGTCAATTGCCGCATCGTACCATACCATTTCACCCGTCGCCCCTACATTATCCGACAACGTAGCCAGCGTAGGGTTATCGACACCGCAAAACGCCGATCCACCGGGCAGCAAAACGGGTGTGTCTACCGTAATGACCGTCACATTGGCCTGCGCCCGGGCCGACGTACATCCCGTAGTCGGATCGGTGACCGATACGAAATAGGTACCGTTGGTAAGTGGCGTATCGGCGGGAAGTACCACGTCCGACACATCGTCTATATACCAATTGAAGGTGGCACCTGTGGGTGTAAGCTGGGCGACAGTGGGTGTGTCGGTGCCGCAAAAGACCTGATCCGACGTGACGGGCACATCGGGCAATGGTTGAATGGTAAACGTTCGGGATGCTGACGCCGTAGCCACACCGCAGGTATTGGTGTTATTCTGGAGTCCGATAATCGAGAGAGTAGTCGCGCCCGTGGTCGTCAATAAGGTGGCCGGTACTACGAACGAAGCGTTGCCACCGGATGCGGATACCACCACCTGTTGGTCGAGTGCGGTATTGGCACCCGAAAGCGAATAGGTTACGGTAAGGTTGGACAACGATCCTAATCCCGACAAAAGGGCTGTGACGACATCCCCTTCACAGGAATTGGCGATCACCACCTGCAAGGCCGAGGTGTTCGGTTTGGTATTGACCACAATCGTACGCGTAAACGTCGATGTCGTTTCGCAATTGGTCGCGACGCTGCGGATGTAGGTGATCGACAAAAGCGTTGCACCCGGATTGGGTAGAAGCGCCGATGGAATGACCAGGGTTGCCGATCCGCCCGACAGCGTAAGTTGCAGATTGGTTTCCGGAAGCGTATTGGCGCCGGAAAGCGTGTATTTCATATCATAGACCCCGTCGGCAAGTTGACTGCCGGAAAGCGTCGCGACTGCATCTTCTCCTAAACAAATGGCAGGGATCGACACGGTAGCCGGATCGATTTCAGGAAGCGGGAAAATCGACAGTACATCCGACACGTTAATCGGGTTCGGACAATAGCCCGGACTCTCCTTGTCCTTTATCTGGACGATGGTGACGGTGTAATCACCCGCCTCCGGAAAATTCGCAGGCGGTATCGGAAACGTCATGACCCCTCCGGCGAAATCGGCTTCTGCTTCAATAGTGGCATTGCTAGGACCTGAGATGGTATAGGTAAAGGCATACGTGCCGTCTGGAACGGGAAACGGGCCCTGGGTCAGGGTCGCTGAATAGGTAGCGTCAGCCATCTCTGACTCACAAATATCCGAATTCACCACAAGCGTTGCCCCGGTAAAATCGATGTGGGGTTCGATGACGAAGACAATCGTGGCGGTCTCCTGTATACACACCGGATTCGCAGGATACACCGTATAGCTGTAGCTGTACTCGCCCGGACCATACGTTTGGAAGACCTGCTGGAGGTTGATGTGTGAATCAAAAAAGCCAAAAATCTGGCCGGTGCCGCCCACGTCATTCCAGATGCCAAAAGGGTCTTCTCCAGAAAGAAGATCCTGAAGGTTGATATCGGTGTAGGGGGAAAAATCATCGGTGTCACAATAGCCTTGCTCAGGCGCACTTCCCGGCTCGGGTTTCCGATGTACGGTTACGAAAATCGTGACGGATACAGGTGGACACGAACCTGCCGACGGAACCGTGTAGGTAAACTGGAACGTTCCTAACCCAGCCTGTGTCGCATCAAGAAAACTACCGGATAACGCCCCGGTATTGCTATCATCACTCCACGTGCCATTTTGTTGTGGATCCGGATCGACTCCCTCAAAAAAACTAAAAAGATTGACAGAATCGTCATCGCTACAGGCAGAGCCGTTGGGCGCCGGAACGCCGGCCCACGGACCAATGATTACGGTGGCAACGGCGACATTGTCGGCACAGGCACCGGGTACGGTGTAAGCGAACTGGTAAACGCCACTCAAATGCAATTGCCATACATCCAGGAGGCCCGTCGACGTATTCAACGCACCCGTTGGAAGCGGAAACGACCAGGTGCCGCCAGGTGAAGGCGACCCGCCCAAAACGGAAAACAAATCGAGAAATTGATTTGACGGATTGGAGTAGTCGCAGATTTCAATGGTGCCGTCCTCACCCGCACACTGCGCGTTGCCATGGTAAGCCCCGAACAGAAACACGAAAAATAAAATCATCCACACCTGCCGCCAGGGCCGGGTTACGCCGCTTTCAACCATCTACTTAGTTTATATCGTAAACATAACAGTTCAGAACGGATTTCTCCTAATCGGAAAATGAAAAAACGCCCCGGTGGAGGCGTTTTTTTATTTGACGTTACGGCTTCTTTACGATTTGACTACCTTTTCTTTCTTCTTAAGGTTGAGGCCAGGCGTACCCGAACCGTTCTGTTGCATGTCTGAAAGCACGTTGAGTGCTTCTTCGATATACGCATCTTTCGTCAGGGCCTCATGCCAACGATCGCGTTTTTCTTTCAGTGTTTCGTCTTTCTTCACCAACTCATCTTCATACGGCAAAGAAGCGAAAGTAAGATGGTTGTCGTAATCGCCGATCGACTTGAAACGCTTCGCCTCATTGTCGAGATCGTCCTGTTCTTTACGGAATTTGACGAGGTTCAGGCTATACGTATTCTCATCACGACGACCAGAAAGCCATTTGGCATTCTCATCGATCAGTTTGAACTGTGGATTCTCGGTCACCCGCTTGCGGCTGTTGGTGATGGCTTTGCCTAAGTCGCCCCCTTTCCAGGATTGGTACTGCGCCGGATCGATTTTATCCCAAGGCATGGCATTGTGAAGGTCGCGTTCGCCGATTTCGATATACGAATACCGATCCGGTACGACCACATCACTGCTCACACCGCGAAGTTGGGTCGACCCTCCGTCGATACGATAGAATTTCTGTGTAGTGGTCTTGAGCGCACCCAAATCACCGTAATTGCTGTTTCGGACAAATTGATTGAGGTCGATGATATTCTGCACGGTTCCTTTTCCGAACGACTGCTTGCTGCCGAGGATGACACCCCGCTTATAATCCTGGATGGCGGCGGCGAGAATTTCAGAGGCAGACGCAGAGAAATTGTTGATCATAACGACCAACGGACCGTCCCACTGCACGCGGCTGTCGGTATCAGACAATACTTCTTTCTGCTTTCCGGCTGATTTCACCTGCACGACAGGACCTTCGTCGATGAACATACCGGCAATATCAACTACGGTACGAAGCGAACCGCCGCCGTTGTCACGCAGGTCAAGTGCGATACCCTGCACGCCCTGTTCTTTCAGGCGCGCGATTTCCTGGGCGATGTCTTTAGCTGCATCACGGCTGTCTTTATTTTCAAAATCGATATAGAATTTCGGGAGGTAAATGATGCCGTACAACTTGTCTTTCATCTTGACCACACTCGATTTCGCATAGGTCTCTTCGATTTCAACGATGTCGCGGATCAGCGAAATGACCTTGATGGTACCGTCTACTTTCTTGACGGTAAGGCGCACTTCCGTACCCTTCGGCCCTTTGATTTTCTTTACCACATCGTCAATACGCATTCCAACGACGTCAACCGGTTCTTTATCGCCTTGTCCGACTTTCAACACAACGTCACCCGGTTCAAGTTCTTTCTGCTTCCAGGCGGGACCGCCCGAAATCAACTCGGTAATTTCTGTAAAATCGTTCTTTTTCTGCAGACGGGCACCGATTCCTTCCAGTTTTCCCGACATGCTGATGTCGAACTTGTCTTTTTCCTCCGGCGCAAAGTAAGTCGTATGCGGATCAAAACGCTCGGCGATGGCGTTTACGAACACCGAGAACCAGTCGGCACGATCAAGGTCAGCCAGGAAGCTGAATTGCTCGTCAAGCGATTTAAGAGCCGTCTCGCGCGTCTCTTTTTCGAGTTCTTCAAAGGTTTTGGGCGTATTGTCCTGTTCGGTTTTCAGGCTCGTTTTGATAGGTGCTCCACCTTTCTTCTTGTCCTTTTCCTCTTTGTTTTTACCTTCCTGAATGTCAAGTCGATCCGCCAGCGACGAAAGCGTAGACAGCTTAATCTGCTTTCGCCATGTGTCTTTTATTTCCTCTTTGGTTTTGGCATACGGAAGTTTCTCATAGTCAGTATTGATTTCTTCATTTACCTTATAATCGAACGGCTTGGCGAGAATGTCTTTGTAATACGACTTACTTTCCGCGATACGCTCTTGCAGGCGTTCGTAGGTAAGGTCGAAAAACGTCAGGTCCTTGTTTTTGATGGCATCGTCGATCTGGGTTTCATACTTGGAAAACTCGTCGATATCCGATTGCAGGAAGAAACGTTTGGACGGATCCAGCGCATCCAGATAATCCTTATAGACCCCTTTGGAAAAGTCATCATCGATTTGTTTCGGTTGGTAGTGTCCCCGCTCGATGACAAAGGTCAGCAGCTCCAGCAGCATCTTGTCTTTTTCCGGATCACCATCCTTAGAACCCCTAAACGGAATGAAACTCAAAAGCGCAAGCGATACCAGGCCGACGACCGTCAGCAACTTATAATTCCTTTTCATAAATTGAAAAATAGCGTTCATTGGATTTGAGCGAACTAAATTAAGGAAAAACGAGGCGGAGCGTCCGCACCTCCGTATAATTTTTTGTTAAACGTACAATTGGACGACATGCCTCCCCGCTCACCTGCAAAATACGTATTTTTGTGGTGCGAAACGTTACACCTATGGCGAAAAAACCTTTGATTCTCGTGACCAATGACGACGGAATCACCGCTCCCGGTATCCGGATGCTCATTGCCTGCATGGCCGCGATCGGTGACGTGGTCGTGGTCGCCCCCGACAAGCCGCAAAGTGCTACGGGCCACGCCATTACCATTAATAACACGCTTTATCTTAACCGCATCAGCAAAGAAGGCGCTGCCATTCCGGAATACAGTTGTTCGGGCACGCCGGTTGACTGCGTGAAATTTGCCGTAAACGAAATCCTGCACCGCAAACCTGACTTATGCGTATCCGGCATCAACCACGGATCGAATTCCTCTATCAATGTCATCTATTCCGGCACCCTTAGCGCGGCGGTGGAAGCGGGCATTGAAGGAATTCCGGCCATCGGCTTCTCGTTGCGGGATTACGACTGGAATGCCGACTTTTCCCCAACCCGCTCCTTCGTCGACACCATTGCCCGAAATGTGCTCGAAAAGGGATTGCCGCCCGGGGTCATCCTTAACGTCAATTTCCCAAAATTGCCCGAAGGCGCTATTAAAGGGATTCGTATCTGTCGCCAGGCGAAAGCGTTCTGGCAGGAAAAATTCGATAAACGAACGAGTCCGATGGGACGCGATTATTATTGGCTGACCGGCGAATTCATCAACCTTGACAAAGGAGAAGACACCGATGAATGGGCGCTCGATAACGGATACGTATCCATTGTGCCGGTGCAGTTCGACCTGACCGCCCACCATGCGATACAGGAACTCAATACGTGGAAATTCTGATATGAAGTACTACATTATTGCAGGCGAAGCGTCGGGCGATCTGCACGGATCCAACCTCATCAAGGCCCTCAGGCAGATTGATCCACAGGCCGACATCCGTTTTTGGGGCGGCGACCTGATGCAGCAGGCCGGCGGCACCCTTGTGAAACATTACCGCGATCTTGCCTTCATGGGGTTTGCCGAGGTGGTATCGAATTTGTCGACCATCCTCAAAAATATTCGCTTTTGCAAAGAAGACATTGCGGGTTTCGCACCCGACGCCCTCATCTTCATTGACTACCCCGGCTTCAACATGCGAATCGCAAAGTGGGCGAAGCAAAAAGGCATCCCGACCCATTACTATATTTCGCCCCAGATTTGGGCCTGGAAGGAAAACCGCATCAAAGCCATCCGCCGCGATGTTGACGAGATGTATGTCATCCTGCCGTTCGAAAAGGATTTTTATGAAGGGAAGCACCGCTACGACGTCACCTTCGTCGGGCACCCGCTGATCGATGCGATAAAAGACCGCCAACCGATCGCGCAGGCGGACTTCCTTGCGATGCACCACCTTGACGACAAGCCCATTGTGGCGCTTTTGCCCGGAAGCCGGAAACAAGAGATCACGAAGATGCTGGAAGTGATGTTGTCGGTAGTGCCCGACTTCCCGACGCACCAGTTCGTCATTGCGGGCGCGCCGGGCCAGGAACCTGCCTTTTACGAACGTTTCCTTGACGGGAAGAACGTACGGTTCATCTCCAACCGCACCTACGACCTCCTCGAACATGCCGATGCCGCTCTGGTCACATCGGGCACGGCCACGCTCGAAACGGCGTTGTTTAAAGTGCCCGAAGTGGTATGCTACCGCGGCAGTTGGATCTCCTACCAGATTGCCAAACGCATTATTACCCTCAAATACATCTCGCTGGTGAACCTCATCATGGATGCTCCGGTCGTGACCGAACTCATCCAGGATCAGCTAACAACCGAAAACGTACGTGCGGAACTCGCCAAATTACTCGAGCCCTCCCATCGAAAAACCCTGCTTTCGAACTACGATGCGCTTGAACAGAAGCTGGGTGGTGTCGGCGCCAGTGAAACCACAGCAAAGGCCATCTTTGAGAAGGTAAAAGGACAACAAACGAAACGTTAAAGTTTACATTTTTAGGTCCTTTTTTGCTATTTTAGCGACCTCTTTGATACGAAACGTGCTACGCTTCACGTTTTGTTTTCCTGACCCTAAACCCCGGTTCCCTTTTTTGGAAGCCATTTTATTAATAAAGCTAAGGCGTCATTGCCGAAAAATAAAAAATAAAATATGCAGACAAAAAGAACGCTTCGCCTTCTGTTCCTTTTGACCCTACTGGTTCCGTTTATCGGACACGCTCAGATTGTGACATCCAAGAAGGAAGCGATCAAAAAGGGTATTTACCAGAAGCCGTCTGACAAGAAGGTGGAGGCAGCCGCTGCGGAAAAACCAAAACCGACGGTAGCGGTCGAACCACGGAAAGACATCCGAAAAACCCCGAAACAGGCACCCGCACCAAAACCCTCGATCCTGAACGATAAAGAGGATACCGACCTTGACCTTACCGATAACGGCGTTCCGTACACCGCCATCCAGATGATCAACAATGCCATGACTTTCATTGGCGTTCCGTATCATGGAGGCGGCACTACTCCGGCCGGGATGGACTGCTCCGGGATGGTGACCGCTGTTTTCAGCCTGTTTGACAAAAAGTTGCCCCGCAGTTCGTGGGAAATGGCGAAAGTGGGCGCGAAAGTCGACTTAAAAGACGTTCGCAAGGGCGACCTGGTCTTCTTCCGCACCAGCCGCCGAAATGGTATAAGTCACGTCGGAATGGTGGTGGAAGTAAACGGCGATGAAGTCAAATTCATCCACTCGTCTACCAGTGAGGGCGTTATCATCTCGTCTACGAAAGAGCCGTACTACCAGCGCACCTTTGTGCAGGCCAACCGGGTACTGTAAATTTTAACATTTCATGCGGCAAAACCGTACTTTGCCGTTTTCCATTCGTACTACTTTTACCACATCGACCGCAGCGAAGCCCACTGCCAGGATGATTACACGCGCTGTGTGTCGTATATATCCAAAAAGGAGCGGAACAATTCGCTCCTTTTTAATTCTATCGATATGTGGCGATTTCCTTTGGTACGGGTACTCCCCTTCTTTATAATCGGCCTGCTCGCCGGACGCTTTCTACCCGGCGGCTTGCCAGCACTGGTCGCTTTAGCCGTACCTTTCGGACTGGCCCTGCTGTGGCGCCCCTACCGGACGTTTGCAGCGGTGGCAATCTGTGCCATCGCGTTAGGATGGACCGACACGCGCCTACACGACGAGCGGCGTTTCGCCAACCATTACATACACTTCGATCAAAACGCACCGCATGCCTTTATCGCCACCGTAACCGAACGTTTGCGGCCTTCCAACTACTACACCCGACTGGTCGTCACCCTTTCGGCTATTGACCGTAAAGAAGCCTGCGGGAAGCTATTGGTATGCCTGCCCAAAAAAGGAATGCTGACGCTTTACCCGGGCGACCAGTTGGTGGTGCGTGGACGTATGAACCGCGCCCGTCCACCGGCCCAGCCGAGCGACTTTAACTATGGTGACTACCTCGCGAACAAATCGATCTATGCGACGTTGTATCCAAAACCGGGTGACTGGCGGGTTGCGCCGTCTGCATCTCCGACCTTCGGACGCGCCATAGCCGTGATGCAACAACGCCTTGAGAGGTCCTTCCGCCGTCAGGGAATGGGTGAAACGGAATTGCAGGTGCTGATGGCATTGGTGTTAGGAAAACAGCTTGACATTCCGAAGGAAACCCTGGCCGATTATCAATATGCAGGCGCGGTGCACATTCTGAGCGTATCGGGTTTGCACGTAGGACTTCTGCTCGGATTCGTCTTGTTCTGCCTGCGCCCCCTGCCACAATCACGTAAATGGAACCTCCTTCGATTTACGCTTGTATTGCTCTTTCTCTGGGGATTTGCCTGTGTAGCGGGTTTGTCACCATCAGTCATACGCTCGGCCACGATGTTCAGCTTCGTAGCAGGCGGAACGCTGTTGCGGAAAGACGGCAACCTCCTCCATACGCTGTGCGTGTCGATGTTGGTCATCCTGGCCGTTTCACCCGGGTTCCTTTACGACGCTGGGTTCCAACTCAGCTACCTTTCACTGTTTTTCATTGTGTGGCTACAGCCCTTCTTTGACCGCATCGCACCCTTCGAAAACCGAATGTTGCGGTACATCTGGGGCCTGTTGGCGGTTTCGTTCTCAGCGCAATTGGGCGTATTACCTTTGAGTTTGTATTATTTCCACCAGTTCCCCGGCCTCTTTTTCTTAACCAACCTATTAATAGTACCCGTGCTGGGCATCATTATGGCGGCTGGAGTGGTGTCGATGGTCGGCGCGCTGCTGGGTTTTCTACCGTCGTGGTTCGTGTTGATCGTCGACCGGCTTCTGTGGGCGATGAATGAGGTTATCCACCGCATCGCCTCCATTGACGGAATGGTCATCCGGGACGTTTACTTCCCCCTATCTATGCTCCTTATGGGCTACCTCGCGATCGCAGCCCTCTCCGGCGCGTTGCGGCATCCCTCCTACCGAACGATACAGGTGGCGGCAATCAGCGTGCTGTGCCTGCAAGCCACGGTGTTCTTCCAAAACCAACAGTATACAGGTCGGGATGCGTTTTACGTAATGCAACGGCCCCGAACCACCGAATACCTTGCGATACGCGGACGAACCGGTTATCTCGCATCAACGGCTGCCGTAAGCCGGCAGGGCGGACTCAAATCGGCTTTGGGATTGGATACGATAGGGGTGCGACCTTTGCAAAACTGCCTTTACGCAGCCGGGAAACGTATTCTCGTTATCGACAGCAGCGGCTGCTTTGCGGGAAAACCCGATATCGTCATCATGACCGGCTCACCGCGACTCAACTTCGAACGGATGCTACGCCAACTTCACCCGCAGGAAGTAGTAGCGGATGGCTCCAATTACAAGAGTTACGTAACCCGATGGCGGGCCACCTGCCATAAAATGAAAATCCCTTTTCATGCTACTGCCGAAAAGGGATTCTATTGTAGGGAATAAACCGTTACTTTTTATTGGCGAGGATGGCATTTGCGCCTTCCAGCCACTTTGCCGGTCCGCCTGCCACGTAGCCCGTGCTACCTAGACGGTCGAAGCTCACTTTTCCGTCTTTGTTTGCGGGCGTGACCAACCAAATCGTAGGATAGCCGCGGATACCGAACAATTGTTCCATATCGGCGTTCTGCTTCTTAATGTCATCCGGCAATTGTTTCCGGCGTGGGAAATCGAGTTCGACCAGCACGACATTGTCTTTTGCCCACTTGGCAAAATCAGGCGTGGTGAATACTTCCTTCTGCAAACGCATACACCAGCCGCACCAGTCACTTCCGGTAAAGAACAGCAGAAGGGGCTTTTTCGATTTAATGGCCAATTCAGAGGCCTTTGAAAGGTCGTTGTGCCAGGTCAGTTCCTGGGCTTGTGCGCTATATCCTGCAATCAGGAAAAACGCTATGAGAACCATTTTTTTCATTTTCAGAATGCTATTTATAGGGTGGGTTACAAAAACAGTGCCTAAGATAGGATATTATCGAACGCCCTGCATTAATTTTTTCACCAACGGCGACAGTGCGATAAGCACCACGCCGAGAATCAGGGCGTATAGCGCCAATTGCTCGTATCCTTTGGTGTAGGTCATCAATTTCTCGTAGTTGTTGGCATTTTCGGACGCCTCGGCGATATTGGCACCCAACAAACCGGCGAAGTATTGCCCGTAGGCGCTTGCCAGGAACCACATGCCCATAATCACGGCCTGCGTCTTTTGAGGTGACAAACGCGTCATCGCCGACATACCAATAGGCGACAAACACAGTTCCCCGAACGTAATGATAAACCAGCCAAAGGTGAAAAACTCCAATGATGTCACACCTTCCGCATTCGCGTAGTTCTTACAGAGGTAGAACACGTAAAAACCCGCTGCCAGGAACAGGAAACCCAGCCCGAATTTCACCGTCGTGTCGGGCTCCAGCTTTCGTTTGCCTAGCGCAAGCCATCCCATACCGACCAATGCGGCAAAGAGAATGACGAACAACGAGTTGGCCGAATTGTTCACGCCATTCGGGTCCATTTTGATGCCTACGAAATGATCAGACAAATTGTTAAGTGCAAACAGACTGAGCGAACCGCCGCTTTGCTCGAAAAAGGCCCAGAAGAAAATGGAGAAAATGATGAAAACCAGAGCCGCGAGCAACTTCATGTTCTCGGCCTTTGAGAAGCGTAACATCTCGATGAAAAGATAAACCAATGCGGCTGGCCCGATGATGAACATGAAAATGTCGGTGTACTCGGTCTTTGACACCATGATCATGATCAGGGGTATGACGGCCAGTGAGCCGATATAGATCAGGCTTTCCCGCAACATCCGTTTGTTTTTCTCGAGATGCAGCAGGGGCGATAATCCGATTTCACCCAGGCTTTTTTGTGTTTGAGTAAACGTAAGCAAACTGACAATCATGACGATCGCCGCAAACCCAAAGGCCACGTTCCACCGAAGAGGCTCGGGCACCAGGCTTTCCAGCATGTTTCCGTTGGCAACGGCAATGCAGAGGTACCCGCCAATCAAGGCCCCAAGGTTAACACCAGCGTAGAAGAGTGAAAATCCGGCATCCACCCGCGGATCGCCTTCCTTATAGAGCTTTCCGACGATAGTTGAGATATTCGGTTTGAAGAAACCCGTTCCGACAATGGTAAAACTGATCCCTACGAAGAAAAACCCGGTAGGATTGACCGCGAGGATAATACTTCCAACGATCATCAGGAGTCCACCCCAGAAAAGCGATCGTCGATAGCCCAGAAACTTGTCAGCGAATAAGCCGCCGATGAAGGTAAACGCATAAACGAATGCCTGGGTCGCGCCATACTGCAACTGGGCCGTCTGATCGTCCATCAGCAGTTTTTGCGTCATGAACACGACCAACATCCCCCGCATCCCGTAGAAGCTGAAGCGCTCCCACATCTCGCTAAAGAAGAGGTACCACAACTGTTTCGGATACTTGCCCTTAAAACCTTGTATCGATTCGAGTGTGTAAGAATTTTCCATATAGGTAAAAAAAATGCCGCATCGTTATTGATGCGGCATTGTTAGTAATGGGTTATTAGCGCACGCCGTGCATCATTTTCTTGAGTACCGGCGTGAGAAGGAACAGGATAACGGATGCGATACCACACAACACAACAAATACCATAAAGAACTCGTAGAGATTGTGGATTTCAAAACCGGCGAACGTTGGATTCTCAGCCACGATCTGGTTAGCTTCGAGCAGTTGCAACTGTGCCGGTGTGGCCGTTACGGTCTTGTCGAGGATAGGCTGCAGGTCAATACCCAATTCTTTTGCTTTGGCGAACTTATCACCTGTTGCAGGAAGAATAGAACCAAGTGTTCCGGACAGCGCATATCCAGCGGCATTCGAAATGAAAAACACCCCATATGCAAGTGACGCAAAACGCTTTGGAGCTAGTTTACCTACCAATGAAAGGCCAATAGGCGAAAGACACAACTCACCGAATGTCTGGATCAGGTATAGGAGTACCAACCAATAGATAGCCAAGAGACCCGAATTCCCCAGATCTTTTACGTTATGGGCAATGATGAAATAGCTGAGTGCAATCAAAGCGAGTCCGAACGACTGTTTCATCGTCGAAATCGGCTCTTTTCCTGACGCGCGAAGTTTGTCCCACAGGATACTGAACGGCACAGCGAACATCACGACAAAAAGACCGTTGAAGATTTGCACCATTGAGGCCGGCATCATCCATCCGAAGAAATTCCGGTCGGTTTGGTTATCGGCGATGAAGGTAAGCGACGATCCCGCTTGCTCGAAAGCCGCCCAAAAGAAGATGATAAAGAACGACATAATGTAGATTACCCATACGCGCTGCGTTTCTACTTTCGTAAGCGTCTTGTCAGAAAGGATCAAACCCGCCAACGTAATACCACTGGCGTAGATAATCGGATAGATAATAGTCTTTACGACGTTATCGCCATCCGTGAAATAATGAAAGAGTAAGAATAGGCCCACAAATGATGCTACTGCCAACAGCAATGCTACAGGTGTAAAATGGGCTTTCTGCGCTTCGCCTTCCTCATAATCGGATGCTTCATTTTTGGAAGGCAAGCCTCCGATAGGACGCCCTTCCGGTGTTACCACATACTTGTTCTTAAGCACCATAAAGATGATGGTTCCGATGATCATCGCAAACGCCGCAGCAAGAAAACCCCATTTGAAGGCGTGTACGTCTCGAACACCGCCAGCGTCCTTGACATCGCCAAGGATAGGGCAGATAAACTGTCCGAGAAACGCACCAATATTGATACCCATGTAGAAAATCGTAAAGGCAGTATCGAGCTTTGTTTTCTCCTGTTTTGGATACAGGCTCCCCACCATACTTGAAATGTTCGGCTTAAAGAACCCATTTCCAAAAATGATGATGCCGAGTGCCGTCCACATCAATGTCGTCGCAAGGGGTAGATTCCCTTCAAATACACTTCCTGAGGCGAAAAGCAACAATTGGCCGATGGCCATAAGCGACCCTCCTAACAGGATACAGTTGCGGTTGCCAAAAAAACGATCCGAAATGAAGCCGCCCAAAAGCGGCGTGAGGTAACACAATCCAAGGAATCCTCCATAAATCAACGAGGCATCCGCTTCCTTCATCATTAAGGAATTGACCAGGAAGAGTGTGAGTAATGCCCGCATTCCATAAAAGTTGAAACGCTCCCACATTTCCGTTCCGAACAATACCCAAAGTCCTTTAGGATGTCCTGTCTTTACCGCTTGTTCACTCATAATATAGTTTTTGGTTGGTTATAGATTAGCCTTAATAAAATCCGTCATCTTGTAATACAATTGCACCCGCGTCATACCGCCGTAAATCCCGTGGTTCTTGTCAGGGTAGATCGCCCAGTCGAACTGCTTGTTGGCCTGCACCAGTGCCTCTATCATCTTCATCGAATTCTGCACGTGCACGTTGTCGTCAGCCGACCCGTGAATCAACAGGAATTTCCCTTTCAGTTTCCGGACGTGCGTAATCGGCGAGTTGTCGTCATAGCCACCCGGGTTTTCCTGGGGTGTCTGCATATAGCGCTCGGTGTAGATACTGTCGTAATACCGCCAACTTGTGACCGGCGCGACCGCGATGGCCATCTTGAACGTATCCGCTCCCTGGAAAATACAGTTCGACGCCATGAAACCTCCATACGACCAGCCAAAAATGCCGATCCGCGTTTTGTCGATATACGGATAGCCTCCCATTACCTGGGCCGCCGCAATCTGGTCTTCCACTTCGTATTTACCCAACTGCTTTTGGGTGATTTTTTTGAAAGCCGCTCCTTTGAAGCCCGTCCCGCGGCCGTCGACACAGGCGACAATGTAACCCTGTTGCGACAGCATCATGAACCAATAATCGTCATAACCGTTCCAGGTGTTGTCGACCTGCTGTGAACCCGGACCCGAGTATTGGTACATAAAAAGCGGGTACTTTTTAGCCGGATCGAAATCTTTCGGCTTGATCATCCAGGCATTGAGCTCATCGCCTTTCGGGGTTTTCAGCACAAAGTATTCTTTGGTAGGCAGGTTGTACGCTTTCAGCTTGTCAAGCAACGGCGTATTGTCCTGGATGGCCTGCACCACCTTACCCGTCTTCGAATCGTTGAGGGTGAACGTAGGCGGCACCAGCGCACTGGAAAAGGTATTGATGAAGAACTTGAAATCGGTGCTGAATTTGCCGTCGTTGAAGCCGGTCTGCGATGTGAGCCGCGCTTTCCCTTTTCCGTCGATACCGATGCGATAGACATCACGGTTAATCGATCCGTTCTCGGTCGATTGGTAGAAGATGGTTTTCGTTTTCTCGTCAAGTCCGTAGTAGGCGGTCACTTCCCAGTTCCCTTTGGTGACTTGGTGCAGCAACTTGCCGGATTTGTCGTAATGGTAGATATGGTTGAAACCGTCTTTCTCGCTGGTCCAGATGAAACTGTTGTCAGCCAGAAAGGTCAGGTTATCGGTAATGTCGATATACGCGTTGTCTTTTTCATTAAGGACTACACGAACAGCACCCGTGCGCGCATCCACAAACAACAGGTCAAGATTGTCCTGGTGGCGGTTGATGACCTGCACCGAAAGAATATTAGGGTCATTCGTCCACTTGATGCGTGGAATGTAGAAATCCTGGTAATTGCCCAATTTGATTTCCGTCGCAGTGCCGGAGGGATTCCGTACAAAAAGCGACACCACGGCGTTCTTCTCGCCCGCTTTCGGGTACTTGAAGGTTTCGGTGGTTGGGTACAGTTCATTTCCATACACACTCATCGAAAACTCGGGCACTTCCGACTCGTCAAACCGGATCCAGGCCAGGTTCTTCCCGTCGGCGCTCCAGTCGAAGGCCCGCACGAAAGCGAACTCTTCCTCATAGACCCAGTCGGTAATCCCGTTTATAATGCTGTTTTTCTTGCCATCGGTCGTCACCTGTTGGGTGGTACCGGACGCAATGTCATACACATAGAGGTTGTTTTCCTTTCCGAAGGCGATACGCGTGCCATCGGGTGAGAACGTCGGCTCCTGCACACCCTCGAGTATCCGTGTCAATTTCTTCGACGCGATGTCAAAAAGAAAGTAGTCCGCCGTAAAGGAATGGCGGAAAATCGGATTAGAATGATTGCCAATCAGGATTTTACGTTCATCCGCACTAAAGGTATACGTATCGATACCATCGGCGAGTTCCGGATAATCACGGGTATCGATTAGGGCAGCTACCTGCTTCAGGGTAGCAAAATCGTAGAGATCGATGCGGGCGGATTGTGTGCCCCGGTCGAAATTCAAAACCGTATACTGGTTGGTGTTTCGCATGGCGGCGAACTCATCCATGCCTTTGGTACGGAAGGTGCCTCCGTAAATGTCCTCAATCGTAATTTTTTTCTGCCCGAAGACGGTGGCCGTCATCACGAACAGGCAGAAACAGAGTTTTTTTAGCTGCATTCGACTATCGTTACCTGAAATAACCTCCAATTTTACTGAAAAAAATGCAATAAACGGCAATTTCGCCCGGCTTTCGGTGTTTTTAACGCTCTCGCCCGCGCATCGCGGATGCAATCGAAAGCCGTATCTTTGTGCCCACAGAACAAAATTGCAATGACACAAGCCGTTTCCGGGTTCTCCGGACTCACGAAAGAGGAAAAAATCGAATGGTTGGCCCAACACTGTTTTGCGAACCCACCCGAAGCGACTGCCCTGCTGAAAAGCTACTGGAACGACGACGAGAAAATCCAACGGCTGCACGATGAATTCATCGAGAATACCATCTCGAATTTCTACCTGCCGCTGGGCGTAGCACCCAATTTCCTAATCAACGGCACCTATTATACGCTGCCTATGGTCATTGAGGAAAGTTCGGTAGTTGCCGCGGCCTCACGGGCGGCGAAGTTCTGGTCAACGCGCGGCGGGTTCAAAGCCTCCGTCATTGATACCGAGAAAATCGGCCAGGCGCACTTCCTGTTCAAAGGCGATCCGACTGCCTTACACGCTTTCTTTGCGCTCGTGAAACCGCGATTGGTGTCCGCCACCGACCTCATCACCCAAAACATGCAGAAACGTGGGGGTGGCATCCGGAATATCGAACTCCGTGACCGAACCGCACTCATCCCGGGCTATTACCAACTGCACGCTACGTTCGAAACCGTCGATTCGATGGGGGCAAACTTCATCAATTCGTGTCTCGAGCATTTTGCCCGGACGTTGTTGGCGGAAGCGCAGACCTATCCCGACTTCCAGACCGAAACGCCCGACGTCGTGATGAGCATCCTTTCGAACTACGTGCCGAACTGTCTGGTGCGCGCGGAAGTAGCCTGCCCGGTAGAGGACCTGGCGGATAGAACCATTCCAGACCCGACTACCTTCGCCGAAAAATTCCTGACGGCCGTGCGCATTGCGGAAGTAGAGCCCTTCCGTGCCGTGACGCACAATAAAGGCATCATGAACGGTATCGACGCAGTGGTGCTGGCCACCGGCAATGACTTTCGCGCGGTGGAAGCAGGCATTCACGCCTATGCCGCCCGCTCCGGACGCTACAGTAGTTTGTCGCATGCCGAGATCAAAGACGGCATCTTCCGGTTCTGGATTGAAATACCGTTGGCGCTTGGTACGATTGGCGGACTCACCTCACTTCATCCTCTGGTGAAACTCTCTTTGGAGATGTTGGGAAAACCGTCGGCCCGCGACCTTATGCAATTAGTAGCCGTAGCCGGATTGGCGCAGAACTTCGCCGCGGTGAGTTCCCTGACTACGACGGGCATCCAAAAAGGACACATGAAAATGCACCTCAATAACATCCTCAACCAGGTCAACGCTTCTGAGGACGAACGCCGGCAGGCTCTTTCGCATTTCTCAAAAGCCGAAGTCACACATGCGGCGGTGCACGCCTTCATTTCGCAACTACGCAACTAGTGGAACAGCGCATCTATGGCAATGGCAAATTACTCCTGACAGGCGAATACCTCGTGCTGGACGGAGCCACTGCCCTGGCGCTGCCTACTCGCTTCGGCCAGGAATTTCTCGTAACACCGCACCCTGAGCGGGTGGTTCGGTGGCGAAGCCGGGATGCCGACCAGGGCATTTGGTTCGAAGCCACTTTTTCGTGCGAGGAAATCGCAAACGGGCAGCCCGAGACGGAGGATCCGATAGCCGTGACGTTGGCACGCATCCTGCATACAGCCCATACGATGCATCGCGGGGTGCTGGACGCCTCTGGGTATGATGTAGTGGCGACACTGACGTTCCCGCGCCTGTGGGGACTCGGCTCTTCCTCTACCCTGCTCTATGCGGTTGCAAAATGGTTTGACATCGATCCGTATGAATTATCACGTAGGACGTTGGGCGGAAGCGGTTACGATATTGCGTGTGCCGGATCGTCACATCCTATTTTCTACCAGCTTCTGGACGGACGGCCCGTTGTGACTACCGCACCTTTCCAACCAGTGTTTGCCGAGCACCTCTATTTCGTCTACCTCAACCAAAAACAAGACAGCCGGGCGTCTATCTCGCACTACCGCAACCGGCGACAGGCGACGGCGCGCGAACTGCAGATGATAACCGATATCAGCCATGCCCTGGTGCACACGGGTAAACTCGATAACTTCATATCGCTATTGGCGGAACATGAGGCATTACTTGGCGGTGTATTAGGTTGGGATCCTATCCAGAAACGGCAGTTCCGCGACTTTAAAGGCGTGATAAAAAGCCTGGGCGGATGGGGCGGCGACTTTATACTCGCGGCTACCAAAGAAGATCCGCACGCCTATTTCCAGGATAGAGGCTTCGAGACGATCGTCCCCTACCGCGACATGATACTGTAACCATCCACAATAAAAAAATCCCGGTGTTGCAACCGGGATTTTTGTTTGGAAACGAGAGGCCTCTTAGTAGAACAGGCTTCTGTTATCTTCGATATCCGCATTGTCACGAAGCGACTGAATGGCACGGTTCGGAGCCGATGCATTCATACTGTTCAATTTCGTAGCGAACTCTTTATACTCTTTGCGAGCCGGAGCTTCTGTAACCGCTTTTGTCACGACTACATATACACCGCTGTTGCCTTCGATCGGAGCCGACATTTTGCCCACTTTCGTAACGCTGGCCACAGCACCTACCTTCTGCTCCATACCGACACCTGCCAGCATCGTGGTTTCGATGGTCACATCGGTCGCTGTCTGCACGGTAGTATTGTTGGCTTTCGCGATGGCATCCAGTGAACCACCTTTCATTTTTGCTTTGATCAATTCTGCTTTCTTCTTGTTTTTAAGAAGTGGCTCGATAGCCGGACGCGCGTCTTCTACTGCCATCAAACCTTCCGGATTGATTTTCTTCAGTTTTGCGATGACACTTCCTTGGTTCGGGATATCGAAACGCTTCACGTCACCAACAACCGTCGCTTTGTCAAACGCCCACTTTACGATTTGACGCTGGCTTCCTACGACACCAAAGTTGTCGTCAACCGGCTTCGCTTTTACCGGAGGATTTACCGTAAGCTTGAACGACTTCGCTGTCGCGGTAAAGTCTTTTGTTTTTGCAGCATCTTCGAATTTCTGAGCATCCGCATACGCCTTGTCACTGGTTTCTTTCGAAGCCTCGATTTTCTTGGCGATGGTAGCCAGACGAACGCCGTCTTGCTTTTCGGTTGCTTTTACGATGTGGTAGCCGAATTCGGTTTCCACCAAACCGATTTTACCAACCGGGTTGTTGAAGATATAATCGGCATACTTCTTGGTCAGCGGACCTCCTTTTTGTTGGAATCCGATATCACCGCCCTGTTGTTTGGAGGTGTCGTCTGAATTCGTCATCGCCTGCATCATGAAGCTGTCAGGATTGGCGGCTACGGCAGCGAAAACTTCTTTTGCTTTTGCTTCCGCTTCTTCTTTCGTGCGGGTGATAGCTGGGTTGTTTTGGGCCACCGGTGTTCCTTTGTAGGAAATAAGGATGTGGCTTGAACGCACTTTCGCGCCGGCATCTTTCGCTACCATACGGCTGGCCTTGTAATACTCACCGTCTTTGTAAGGGCCGAATACACCGCCTACCGGAAGGTTGTACAACTGCTCAACGAATTGTGCCGGCAGGTCCTGCTTCGCTACGAAAGTAGAATCATACGGAAGTTCCGAATGGGTCGTTACGAAATCGGCGATGTCTTTTGCGTTCGCAAGTCCGGCAACCGTATCATTCGCGCCAATTGAGAGCTCAAGTTCTTTCTTCACCGCCTCTTCATCGGCTGGTGATGCTTTATCCGAAACAAGTACGTATTCAAGTTCGCGTACTTCGTCTGACTTGAAACGCTTCTCGTCTTTTTTCATGTAGGCGATGATTTCGTCGTCAGAGACTTTGACATCGCTGTCTTTGATAGAAGAAAAAGGCACTCCCACGTAGTCGAACGTGATTTTCTTTGTCTCCATCTCATACTTCATCTTGCCTTCGCCCGAAGTCGTATACATCGCCCCTTTAATAAGAGCGGCATACTGCATGTATTTGGCCGTAAGTTCCGCATTTTCCAATTGGGTGTCAAGGAAGGCGCGTTGCTCTTTGTTCGAGCGGTAGAACTCGTCGAATTTCGCGCGGACGAATTTACCGGCCTGATTCAGGAACAGCGGATTCTGTCCGATTTGCGATTGCTCAAGTGCTTTGTTGATAGCGGCATCTGTAGCGCGGATACCTAGTTTTTCGAACTCGGCGCTCACCAATGAAATAGTGACTTCCTGCTCCCAGATATTATTGACGGCGTTGAGGCCGGACTGACCGTTTTGGCTCATGGCACCCACTTTCTTGTTGAATGCTTCATACGTGATATCCTCACCATTGACGCTTCCTACGTTGCGGGTATCTGAGAAGAGGCCACCCTGGAAGAGATCCTGTACGATAAAGGCCAGGAGACAGAAACCGATTACGAGGATCAGGAGCGCCCCACGCTGCCGGATTTTTGATAAAACTGCCATTGCTTTGTTCCGTGTTTAAAAATTCAGTTTGCGAAAATACAATTATCTGTCTAATAAACACAACCATCCTTTACATTTTCGCTATTTTTTGGACCGAGCGGCTACCGTTGTGCCGCGCGTGAGGTGATCCGCACGGTTTCGATGCGATGGGCCGTACAGTCTTCAATCGTCAGGGTATAATCGCCGACCTGCAACACATCACCCCGACCCGGAAGGGTACCCGTATGATACGCCACTAATCCGCCTAGTGTGGTATAGGCGTCGTGTTGTGGCAGGCGGAGTTGGTAGCTGTCATTAAGGTAACGCACCTCCAACCGGGCCGAAAACAACCATTCGTGCGGGCTGATGACCTCTTCCACACGGCGACCCTGGTCGTGTTCGTCTTCGATTTCCCCAAATAATTCCTCAACGATATCTTCGGTCGTGACCATTCCGGCCGTACCGCCGTGTTCGTCGAGCACAATGGCCACACTGCGCCGTTTTCGCGTGAGTTGGTTGAGCAGGTCGCGGATAGGGGTCACACCCGGTGCGAATTCGGCTGAAATTACAACCGCCGCAATATCGGCGGGCTGTCGGAACATATCAAACGAATGCACGTATCCGACCACATCGTCAAGCGAGTCACGGAAGACCAATATTTTAGAGTAACCCGTCGCGATGAACAGGTTTCGGAGGTCCTCCAGCGAACTGTCAATCGACACGGCCGTGATCTCGGTTCGGGGCGTCATGATGTCGCGCGCCCGGATCCCGGAAAATTCAAGGGCATTCCGAAAAATCTGCACCTCCATATCCACCGCTTTTTCGCCCTCTGCGTCAAGTTGTTCGGAAATATAGGCACCGAGATCGGCCCGGCTGAAAAGCGGAAAGTCGGTTCGGTTGCGCGAACGGAATACACGAACGAGGATGAAGTCGGCCAGGTGCAGCAACGCTCCCGCCAATGGCGCCACCATCCAATAAAAAACACCCGCCGGGAGCGCCAGCGCCTTCAACGCCTGGTTGGCATAACTGCGGAAGAATACCTTGGGCAGAAATTCCGACGCCAGTAGGATGGGCAGCGTCGTCAGGGCCAATTGAATGAGGAGCGCCGTTACACCGTCACGCCCTAGTCCCCAACTTTCGGTCAGGGCAGGCAGATACGGCACCATGCAATAGACGTAGGCCACCAGGGCCACCGTGTTTCCGAGCAACAAGGCCACGATGAAACGGGCGGGATACTCCGAAATCCGAGCCAGCATGCGTCCGGACGGCGAGTCCTGCAACTTTTCGATGCCGATAAATATTTTGTTGGATGAGACGAAGGCAATTTCCATCCCCGAAAAAAATGCCGACAGAAACAGGCAGAGGAGGATGGCGAAGACGTCCACGGTTATTTCTGCTGACGGTCTCTCAGCCGTTTGATGAAGCGGTAGCGCACGAAAAACAAGACCGTACACATCACACCCAGCGCGAGCAACAGCCATTTTTCGTCGGTGTCAAGCGACCATTTTTCGTAGGCCATGTAGAAGAGTACGAACGCCAGTACTACATATACATATTGGGTGATGGATAGGTATTTCATGTTATTCGCTTTCGTTTATGAGTCCGGAGACATGCTGGAAATTGACACGTTTGAAATCTTTGCTGAAATCAATACCCTGTCCGCGGGTTGATCCGCTCTTAGGATTTTTAAAGGTAAACGCTTTTTCCGTATAAAACCAATCGTTTTTCTGGTCGAAATACAATTGCTCGGTATTCATGACGCTGCCGTTTTCGGATGTAATCGTGACATTTCCGCGAAGATCAATCAACTCCGTCCCTTTGAACTGCACCGCATAATCGGAACGAATGAACGTTTTCTGGCCTTTTTTATCATAGAGCGTGACGTTCACCCCTTTCGGAAACTCGGTAAACGGATAGTCGACGGTTGCATAATCGAGCATTTTCGGACTCACGAGTACCGCAGCGATGCGGCCCGAGTCGGTATATTTCACATCGATATCGTCGGCCTCACCGGTGGGTGAGAACTCCGAGAAATAAATTTTACGCACATCGTTCAGGCTGTTCCCGCATCCGATAGCCGTCAGCGACAGTGCCAACACACCAAAAGGGATGAGAAGCAAACGACGGCGCATCGTATTAGTCGTATTTCGGCTTGATGAACCACAGGTCGCTGAACGAGAACGCCAGGCTAATCTTGGTGTAATTCTCGTGGATGAGTCCGCCGGCCCGGGTGCCACGGTGGCCGAGTTCGAAGCCCAGGTTGATATTGGTAAAGGTGCCGCGCATCGGCAAGCCAAAACCAAAGGTCACGGCCAGGTCTTCGATCTTGTTTCCTTCAATGTTGAGTCCGGTATCTTCATAGCGAACACCGGCACGGTAGACGATCCGTTTGAAATACCCTTTATAGGCGTCATAGCGCGGGATAAAGTAACCGCCGAGACTGTAGCGCGCCGATTTGTTGTAGCCTACCAACGAGTTGCCACTACCATCGGTGATGTCAAAACGCCCGCCGGAACCCGAAGAGGCGATCGATGCTTCTGCGGCCACAAGCCATTTGCGTGCCCGTCCGAAGCCTGATCCAAAGGTAAAACGTGCCGGCAATGTAACCGTTTCGAAAGCACCACTCGCGATTTCCTCTGTGTCGACTACCGTCTGGTCGCCGTTAGCGGAAATAGCCACCGTCGATACGGTTCGGGTGGCCGTGTGCCGAAGTTTCGTTTCGAGGGCGTACACGCCGCTGACATAAAAATCGTATTTCTTGGCGAACTGGGTCTTGAAATGCACGCCGGTCGTGAGCGTATTGCCCTGCAGATCGGAGTTGACGTTTTCGCGTTTCGCCAGTTGCACACCATACGGACTTTCGAGGCTGATGTTCTCGATTTGTCCGAAATTAAAGTCGTATTGTAACCCGACGTTCCAGTGGTTGTTGATGGCGTAGGAACCGGCGAAGAACACGCGGTTGACGCCTCCGGAACCCGAATATTGTTTGAGGTCGTATTGGTCGCTGTCGAGAGAAGACACCGTTTTCGAAGCCAGGCGGTATCCAACAGAGGAATACGGCATGACCCCGAAGCCGAATCCCCATTTTTTGTAGGGTATGGCAACGGCGATATAGTTCAGGTTGGTGCTGGTGGCGCGGTCGCTATCCGCGTTGGTGGTCAGCAGCAGGCGGTTGTGCATCCCTCCGACCCCAAGGGTGGTACGGCGAAGCACGGAATAACCGGCAGGATTGAGAAGGTTGATGTGGATACTGTCTGATACGACACCGATGCCTCCCATGGCGCGGGCGTCGGCAGTACCTCCTGCAACGATTTCACCTATACCATAAAAAGAGTAAGGCGATGACGACCCGTTTTGGGCAAAAAGGCCGGCGGATACAAAGAGAAGCAGGCCGGCAAAGAACTTATTGGTCATGTTGGGCATATTGAAACGTGCGCACCAGACTTTCCAGCAGGAAATTTGGATGGGCAAATATGGTATTTTTTAATCGTTTAGCCAAAATTTCAGTGTCGCCGCCCGTTAAAATAATGGTAAAGTTTGGCCGTTCCTGCACCAGCGCGGCGATAAATCCGTCGATTTCGAGCGCGAGTCCGTTGACGACTCCGGAGTGGATGGAAGCCGCCGTCGAATCGCCGATCAGGCCCGTTGGTTCACCCGTGTGCAGCAGCGGCAGTTTGGCCGTATAGCGGTGCAACGCTTCGTAGCGCAGACGGAGTCCGGGTGAGATGGCGCCCCCGTGGTAGCGGTCGTCGGCGTCTACATAATCATAGGTGACGCAGGTGCCGGTATCGATCACCAAACGGTGTTGTTTCGGATAGGCCAGTGTGGCACCCGCTGCGAGCACGATGCGGTCGATGCCGAGGGTGTCGGGCGTACTGTAGGCGTTGAAAAACGGAAGCGATGACTGGCGTCCGACGGCGTATACGGGAAGGCCGAACGACTGCCATTCCGCGGCCGTGGCGGAAGTGACGGATGCCAGGACAATCTGCCGTATGGCGTACTTCGAAAGAAGGGGTTCGACGTCGGATAGGGGCGCCTGTCGGTCGAGGAACAACACCTCTAAAAGCGCACCCTCCTGAAAGACAGCGGCCTTGGTGCGGGTATTTCCGATATCAACGGCAAGGATCATTTTAACGGGGTTTCGAGGCGAAGGTACAAAGAGATTTTTTTATGTTTTTTCTTTTGGAACAATTAAAAATCCTTCTATATTTGCAGCCGCATTAGCGAGGTACCTTAGCTCAGATGGTAGAGCAACGGACTGAAAATCCGTGTGTCCCTGGTTCGATTCCTGGAGGTACCACTTAAAATTCCGCAACACTCTTGATTAAGAAGTTGCGGATTTTTTGTTTTTAGGGCCGCATAAATAAGAAGTGAAAAACAAGATAGATGTTCTCCAGTCCACCGTCGATTATCCATTTCATGTAAACCCCTAACGGTTTAACCGACGATGTAAGTCGCCCAAAATAAATATCAAGGAATGTAAATACTCTGTGACGGTGTATAAGCCAAGCTCTAAAGTTTGTCACGAGTTTTGAAAGACAAATCTTACTTACTTTAATCAAATTTTGTCTCCCAAAATGGCAAAACAGTTGGCGAATTGTTATCAACCTTACAACCGAAAAATGGTGTGACTACAGCGAAATGCGGTATTACAGGCCGAAACGAAGAAAACGACTCAACTAATGCAAAAAAAAATCGCGAAAAAATTTAACTGTAATAAAATCTTACTATCTTTGTAAGATAATCTTACACAAGTGGACGCATTAGCAGTTAAGAAATTAGAAGATGAAATTATCTCTATCATTCAAGAGGTTTGTAAACATCAAGGGGTAGAAGAAGTGGTGGGTGGGAATTTTATCCCAGGCGATTATATTATGAGTCAGGTTCTTGTTTCAATTTTTCCCCAGATTGAAATAAAAACCGGTATGACTATTCCAATTGACTGTTATATTTTTCACGACAGCAAAACAAAAAAGCAATTGAATATTAAAGACGCGGTAGGCAAATTATTAAAACTCACGAAATGATTAACAAAGATATTATGTCCAAAAGAGAGCAAATTGCGGAAAGATTAAAAGAGGCAAGAATCATGTCTGGATTATCGCAAGAAAATGCAGCAAAGATTTTGAACATTCAAAGACCTGCAATTTCTGAAATCGAATCTGGTAGACGTAAAGTTAGTGCTGAAGAAATTATTGCTTTCAGTAAACTATATAAGGTCAGCACTACGTGGCTTCTGTTAAAAGAAGAAGGTGACGCCGAAATGGATGAACAAACAAAGGTTGCCGCACGGGAATTAGGTAAAATGAGCGAAGCTGACAGAAAGAAACTATTAGAGCTTTTAAGGATTACGCAAAATAGATGAATTGATGAATCAATTATATACACATGCTATACGCAAAGCGAGTGAGATCAGATTGAAATTAGGCTTCAATTTATTTGAGCCAATTAATATTTATGATGTTTGCGAGAAGTTAAACATTGACGTGCAATTTGTCGATCTTAACATGGAAGGGCTTTATGTAAATAATGGTCAACCCAAGATATTTATATCTTGTTTACGACCTTTTCCGAGAAGAGTCTTTACATGCGGTCACGAACTTGGCCATCATGTGTTTAACCATGGATTGAAAGTCGACGTCCTTTTTGATGAAGAGGAAGTTTGCGCACCCAAAAATGGTGACGAAACTTTAGTTGATGCATTTTCAGCACATTTGTTAATGCCCATTTCTTGTGTTCAGTCAGAATTTAGTAAGAGAAAATTAGACTTCCAAAAAGCTACACCAATTGATTATTTCACTGTAAGTTCAGTTTTAGGAGTCGGCTACAAAACCTTGGTAACACATTGTAGAGTTAATAAACTTACCAGAGATTTGAAAGCGCAGGAGCTATTAAAATATACGCCTGCTAAAATCCTCAGATCATACGTCGGGATTGTGGAAGAAACAGCTTTCTTTAAAATTATTGATGCTAAAACGGACAGTAAACCTATAGATTTAGAGACATCTAGCTATATCATATTACCTAAAGATTTTGAGGTCGATAGAGAGTATTTGAAAAAAAAGCAAGACACCCCTATTGGCTCATTGTTTCTGGCAACAAAGTCGGGAATATCATCAATACGTTCTAATGATGACGCTTTCAGTTGCTTTATTAGAATTCAACCTAGAAATTATATTGGCTTTGCACAATATCGCCATTTAGAAAATTAGAAATGAGTATACCGATACTAATTGAAGGCAATAATTTGTCAACAACATGGTGTAGAACATTACAGCATATTGTAGAGAACCCCGGTAGTGAAATAACGCCCCTAGTAATTACCTTATCCGGTTTTGAAGAGCACACTGTTATTAACAATTTGCTGAATGAAGACTTGTCTAAAAACAATCTTGACTCTATTGAAGTAGTATCTGAAACGATATTTCCTCAATCACTATATCGCTACAATGAAAATGACAGACAGAAGTTGTTTGACTCATATTTAGAAAACGTTTTGCCAAGACTAAAAAAAATAGACAAAAGAAATAGTTCAGGAACCTACTTTGAACGTTTAATCGCATTTGGTGACTCAAAAAAGAATCAGTTAAATATAATTATCGATTCACTTCAAGAGGATTCAACAATCAAGCGCAGATCCAAATCGCAAGCATCAATATTTGATCCTGTTAAAGATCATAAAAACGGAGTATTCCAGAGTTTTCCTTGTTTACAACACGTAACATTCTATAAAACAGAAACAGGCGGCTTAGTTATAAATAGTTTTTATGCTATGCAATATTTATATCAACGCGCCTATGGTAATTGGCTAGGCCTAATTAATTTGGGCAAATTTGTTGCAAATGAAACAGGCTTAGAATTGGAACGATTCAACTGCTTCGTTGGAGTTGAGAAGTTGGATCATCTGACTAAGGCTCATGCAAAAAAGTTATTACACAAAATGGAGGTTGTGGCTAAATGAGTATTACACTAAACCAAGAAAAGACTTTTACAATTTATAAACCTTTGACCCCAGCAGTTGCGACGGAGGTGTATGATAGTTACTGGAAGTTTGCCGCACTGCGACAAGACGTCTTTTTTCGTAAAATTGAAAACAACAAATTTCCTTGGACTGATGATCCAATTTTATCCAAGCACAGGTTCACGAATGCCTACAGAGCTTCCGACAGGGTAAGTCAATATTTGATTAAAGAAGTTATTTATAATCCTGATCTTTCTAGCTCTCCAAAAGAGGTCTTATTCAGAATTCTATTATTCAAACTATTTAATAAAATTGAGACGTGGGAGCTCTTAAAAAGTAATATAAATGAACTAACATACGAAGATTTCAATTTTAAAAAATACGATGATGTGTTGAATAAGGCAATGAGTCAAAACAAAACTATTTATTCTGCCGCTTACATAATGCCATCAGTTAGAGTATTTGGCCACGCCAGAAAACACTCTAATCATTTAAAACTGATTGACTACATTATCAAAAATGATACTGTACAGCAATTGATGGATACTAATAAAATGCAACAAGCTTTTGACATAATAAAAGAATTCCCAGGGTTAGGCAATTTTCTCGCTTACCAAATTCTTATTGACATAAACTATTCAAACATTATTGACTTTTCTGAATCGGAATTTGTTGTTCCGGGTCCGGGAGCTTTAGGCGGTATTAGTAAGTGTTTTCAAAATACTGGCGGACTCAGTAATGTAGAGCTAATAAAGTTGATGCTTGATAGACAAGAAATGGAATTTGAACGACTTGGATTATCATTTAAAACGTTGTGGGGAAGAAGTCTTCAATTAATTGATTGTCAAAATCTGTTTTGCGAAGTCGATAAATATGCGAGAGTAATGTATCCTCACATCAAAGGGAGTAGCGATAGAAGCCGAATCAAACAAGTTTATAAATATAACCCTAAACCAATCAGCTATTGGTTTCCGCCCAAATGGGGCTTAAATGAAAAAATCAACCAATTGTAAAGCTAATAAGACACTCAAATGGCATATTTAGGAACAGAAGAATTGAAAAATATATTACCTGCTTGCATAGATAAATTTGATGCAAGTAGGATTGATAATGTCGCCTACGAATTGGCTCTTGGAAACGAAGCTTATCTAACTGACTCTTCAACAGGTAAAAAAGAAATACTCGACGAGAAAAACACACAAATTGTTATAAAACCTGGGCAGTTTGCTTTGTTATTAACGGATGAAACTGTAACGATTCCTCATCATATACTCGCATTCATCTCAATTAAATTTAGCCAGAAAATTAAAGGTTTGATAAACGTGTCGGGATTTCATGTTGATCCGGGTTTCTCGGGTAAGATAATTTTTTCTGTTTATAACGCGGGACCTACAACTATCGTCTTAGAAAAAGGGAAGCCATATTTTATGATTTGGTTTAGTCAATTAACCAGTAGTTCAACACCTTATAATGGAAATCATAACGGACAGAATAGTATCTCTGCTGAAAACATCAGTGCACTTAGCGGGGAACTAGCCGCGCCGAACGTATTACTTGAGAGGATAAAGTCCAATGAATCTACTTTAAAAAATTTTTCTTGGGCAGCTGGAGTACTTATGAGTTTAGCTATAGGTTTGTCTATAAAATCATGTTCGGATAGCTCTAAGTTTAATGAGGGTTATAATCAAGGGCTGAAGCATCAAATTATCGAAAGACAAGTAGACAGTGTTATAGATAAAGCGAATATCGAAAGTATCGTTTCAAAGAAAATTAATATGATTTCAAAAGAAAAAATCAATGATACGACAAGTAAATAAAGCTGACTTGTTTGACGACGATTGTATCGTTGAAGAACAAATTCCAAGGACTTTTCAAGTCTCCTTTAAAGAGGTTGGAGTCGGACAGAAAAATGAAGTGAGAGTAATTTTTAATAATTCGTATCAGGTTGGCGATATTATTAGCGACAACTCCTATACAAATGATTTCTATCGTTACCACGACGTTTTTCACTATTCATTTGCAGCTCTTCTTGGCTGGTCGCCGTGTACACGAGCTATGATGAAAAAGAAGAGGAAAAGCAATCCATTAATTGACGAAATCGAGGATGGTGCAAGAGCTGCAATTACTGAAGAAGCTATTTCAATGATAATCTTTAATGAAGCAAAACGAAAAAATTACTTCAAGGGAAAATCTAAAGTCTCAAAAACTACCTTAAAAATAATTAAAGAAATGACCGAAAACTTCGAAGTAAGAGCACGTAGTTCGGAAGAATGGGAATTTGCCATACTCAAATCGTACGATGTATTTAGATTTTTGATAAAAAACTACGGCGGCATTGTGGAATTTGATACAAGAACTAAACAGGTTAACTATTATTCACAATATCAATGATTATCGGCATAGGTTGTGATATTGTGGAGCACAAGGTTTCCAAAGACTTGGACTGGCCTAACAATAAGCAAATACAAGAGAGAATCTTCTCGGCAAAAGAACTAGAAATTTATGCTTCTAAAAAACAATTGAAATTTCTTTCTGGTAGATTCGCTGCTAAAGAGGCTGTATTAAAATGCTTGTCAAAAGGTATGGAGGACGGAATTTCATTGACCGACATTGAAATTTTACAATTGATAGATGGCGCGCCTTTTGTGAGTCTTTCAGGAAACACAATGGAGTTATCTAAAACCATGGGGATTAGAAAATGGCATGTTACCATCAGTCATTCTTTAAATTTTTCCCATGCTTTCGTAATCGCAGAGGACTGAACTTAGATTTCAGACTAACCTCATAATAGCTCCGCAAAAGTATTGCAAGTGTATGGATAAAGTTCTATGATGACACTTTTAGCCAAGCCCAAACACCATATCCTTTCTTCTCTCCTCTTTCCTCTTCCTTCTTCCCCCTCACCTCTCTCCCCTCTCCAACCATAGATAAAGCATGGATGGTGACAAATTCACAACCTCCACCCCTACACGCTTCTTTGTTATGAACCGGCCGATGGCCGCTACCCTTTTCCTCCTTTTACAACCAAAGTCCCGCGGCCTGCGTTAGGGGGCGACGCGGAAAGCCCACAGCGAGGCACGAGCGAGGACTTGCAGCAGAGCACCCGACGGCGCCCTTGGAGTAGGCAGTGGGCAGTGGCAGTAGGCAGTAACCGCCTGACGTGGGCAGTTGGGGTGAGCAGTGGGCGCCGGAACGCCCCAAAAAAACCGTAAAATATTTTACTATCTATAATTTGTCTAAATAAAATTAGCCTATTTTTGCGGGCGAAAAATAACGCTTTCGCATGAAGTATCTACTCGCCCTCGGCCTGGCCGTCACCGCATCGGCCTACGCCCAACGCCTGCCACAGGCACAAGATTCATTGGTAGCCCTTGACACGATTCGCATCAGCCCCAAACCCCAAAGTCCGGAGCGCTTGCCCGAAATCAAAAACAATGTGCTGTTTTCAGGCAAGAAGAACGAAGTGCTGAAACTGGGCAATATCAACGGCAACTTCGCGACCAACAAAGCACGCGAGATCTTTTCGCGGGTGCCGGGCGTGACGATCTGGGAGAACGAAGGCTCGGGCATTCAGGTGAACGTGGCCGTACGCGGGTTGAGTCCGAACCGCAGTTGGGAATTCAACACCCGCCAGAACGGCTATGATATTTCGTCGGACGTATTCGGCTATCCGGAAGCGTACTACAACCCACCGATGGAGGCCGTGGAAAGCATACAGATCGTGCGGGGCGGCGCTTCGCTGCAGTTTGGCCCGCAGTTCGGAGGCATGCTCAACTATATCCTGAAACGCGAGCGCAAACAGGCGTTTACGTTCGAAACCCAAAATACGGTCGGCAGCTACCACTTGCTGAGTTCGTATAATGCCCTGGGCGGTACGTATAAAAACTGGTCGTATTATGTGTATAACGACTCGCGCAGCGGACAAGGCTGGCGTGAGAACAACCGCTATAACGTTCGCAATACGTATGCTTTCGTGGCGTATCGGTTTGGTTCGAAGACCGAGCTTTCGGCCGAGTACACCAATATGGATTATGAAATGCAGCAACCGGGTGGCCTCACCGATGCGCAGTTTAAAGATGACCCGCGCAAGTCGTATCGCGAGCGCAACTGGTTCGGCACGCCGTGGAATGTCTTTTCCCTCCAACTCGACACCCAGTTCAGCGACCGCCTGAGCTTCAACGCCAAACTTTTCGGCCTGATCAGTGCGCGCAACAGTGTTGGGTTTACGGGGGCTGCGAACCTATCCGACGCCATTGACCCGGCGACGAACGCCTATGCCCACCGCCGTGTCGACCGCGACGATTATGAGAACTTCGGACTTGAAACCCGCAGTATCTTCAAATATGCAATGGGCAACGTGAAGAGCAACCTGGCCTTCGGGGTGCGCGTCTACCAGGCGAAAACACAACGGAGACAGGAAGGCCGGGGCAGCACGGGCTCTAACTTCGACCTGAACATCGAAGGCGACTTCGCCCGCGACCTTGACTTCAGAACGCGTAACGTGGCTTTCTTCGCGGAGAACCAGTTTAAGGTGACGAATAACTTCAGCGTTACACCCGGACTCCGCTACGAAAACATCCAGTCGGAAGCCGGTGGCCGTTTCGGGATCAGCGGCGGCAACCCGGTGATGCTTGAAAATGAAACCATCGACCGGAGCAAGCCGTTGTTCGGCCTCGGACTTGAATACCGCCTCGGATCTACGAATTTCTATGCGAATATCTCGCAGGCCTATCGCCCGGTGTTGTTCTCTGACCTGACGCCACCGGCCGTAACCGACGTCATCGACCCCGACCTGAAGGATGCCGATGGCTTCAACGCCGACTTCGGCTACCGTGGCAAATACCGCGACATCCTGAACTTTGATGTCGGCCTGTTCTACCTGAAATACAACAACCGTATCGGGGGTGTTCGCCAGTTCGTCAACAACGACCCGTCGCAGGGCACGTACCTGTACCGCACCAACCTGGGCGAGTCGGTGAACAAAGGCATCGAAAGCTTCATGAACGTCAATATCACAGCTTTGCTTGACTGCAAGAACACCTATGGCAGCCTCGACGCCTTTGCCTCGATGAGCTTCATCGACGCACGCTACACCGATTTCAAGACCTACACTGCGACCGGCACCGCACCGAATGTAGTGATCACCGAAGGCAACCTGTCGGGTAACCGCGTGGAGAATGCGCCGCGCTACATCCACAGTTTCGGGTTGTCATGGAGCACTTCGCAGTTCTCTTGCACCCTGCAACACCGCCGTTCGGGCCATATTTTCACCGATGCGAACAACACCTACGAGCCGTCGGCCAACGGGACGACCGGCCTGCTCGACGGGTACCACCTGTATGACCTGTCGGCTGAATACAAATTCCTTGAGCATTACAACATCAAAGCAGGCATCAACAACCTGACAGACGAGTCGTATGCGACGCGCCGTTCGGGCGGTTACCCGGGTCCGGGCATTTTGCCGGGTGAAGGGCGTACGGTGTATATGTCGGTGGGATTCAAAATATAGTTTTAAGTGGTTAGTAGTTAGTGGTCGGTAGTCAGTGGTCGATAGTTAGTGGTCGATAGTTAGTTACCACTGTGACTGTGACTGCGACTGCGACTGCGGACTGTGACTGCGACTCACTACGGCGTTCCGGCGCCGGGTCCGTTTGCAGTTTTCAGTGGCGCCGTTGGGCTCATTCGCTTCACGTCCGCGCTCGGAATACCTTCTCTGTAGGACAGGAAACCAGCGGATGAGACGTAACAAAACGGAGGTTTTCCCATAATCGCGAAACCGGCTTTTTTTGGATTTCCAGACCTCAAAGGCAGTCATTTCGGGTGGATCTTGGGCAGGCGAAAACCGTAAAAGAACCCAATTTCTATGAGAAGACCTCCGCTAATACCTCAAGCGATTTGGGCTTCCGGAAGCCTTCTATGTGTGCCGTATAATACTGCACAAACAACTTCAGTAGTTCGCGCCGTTGGGGCGATGTGAACGCTTTTTCAGGGTCTCCGAACCGAAGGCCGGCGAGGGTTCGCATACTGGCCGACACATCCTCTCCGATGGTCTCGACACCCGGCGCGTCCTGGAAACGGCCGTTCCGAAGGTCAAAAAAACGCCCCGTCGACGCAAGATCCGGATAAAACCCCAAATGCTTGGTCATCTCCAATAGCAAAATCAAGTGGAAGTTGGCGACCTCTGAATGGCTGTCGAGCCATTGCAACGCGGCTTCAAGCAAGGCATACAAGGGCGGGTTCGGTGCGCCGTCGTGCAACGAGAGGTGCAGCATCTCCGATAGAAACAACGCAATCGTTCCTTTCATTACGTCGCCGTGCAGCGTGGTGTAGGGATAGGCAATCCGGATTTCGCGTATCGACTCAAGGGTACCTTTCTTCTTGTGCACCGCCTCCAGTTCCAAAAGGGTCAGGGGAAGGAAGAAGGCCGCTTTGGGTGCACCTTTCCGAGCGGAGTAGGCGTTGGGAACGAAGTAAGAAATACGTCCGTCGACCTGCGTAAAACAGGTAACCACCAGTCCTTTCTCCTGATAACGGACGGCAGCCGTCACGATGGCCGGCGTCTTGACCGTCATCGCACGATCATGAGTTTCTTGACGGCGGTTTCGGCCCCATCTTCGGTTGCCACAAACACCATATACACCCCTGAGGCAACCCGGTATTTCCCGAAGGCGGTCGTATCCCATTCCAGTGTTCCACCTTCCGCAATCGCTTCAAACACGAGGCTTCCGGTGATGTCGGCGATTTTCACGTTGGCCTTGTCGGTGAGGCCGGTGATCTTCACGGTTCCCGCATAGCCCGGGCGAACCGGGTTCGGGAACACTTTGATGTCTTTCAGGTCATCGCTGGGCGCAATGGCACTTCCTTTGTAGGACACCATCCCGGAAACGGTCGCAAAAAATACCTCTCCGGTTGTTTGGTTGATGTCAATGTCATTGACGTTGTTGCTCGGAAGTGGCGAATTCGAACTCGTAAAATGATGGATTGTTTCCTGCCCGTCAGGCGACACCAGAAACACACCTGCGCCCGTTGTGCCGATCCATTTGTTGTTAGCGCCATCCACGACGATGTCGCTTACAAACTGTTCGTACATCAGTTCCTGCGCCAGGCCATTTTCAAGTATGATAACAGAGTTTGTCGTAAGCTGGGTGTCTTCTTCCCCCATAAACCTGTCGACGCTTGAAAGCACGCGAAGGCCTTTCCTCGTGCCAATCCACAACTGGTTACGGTTGTCAACGGCCACACACTGCACCGACTGTGAGGGCAGGTTCCCCGCATCGGCACCTTCATCAATACGACGGAAAGGCGTGGCACGGTTCTCATTGTAGCCGATTAGGCCATCCTCAAGCGAACAGATCCATTTGGTGTTGTTTTTATCGACGACAAGACGTGAAAAACGCGCGCCGAAGGTGTCGTCCACCACTCCATCTACGCTGGCTTCTCCCCATCCGCCGCCCGATTTGAGCACTTTCACCGCGTTATCAATCAGACCATTCGTCATCCAAAGATTGCCTTGGCTGTCAAAGGCACTCTGTTCAATCCGCACACTTTTGTAGTCGGGGGCGCTCGGAATCACCAATGACTCCAGTCCACTGTTGGTATAGGTATAATGGTCAGCCAGCACGTCATTTTGAAACCGAACCAAACCATCGAAATGCGAACTGAAGAACACTTCGGTTTCGTCAGACGGATTCACTGTCACACGCACCAGGTCACGGGCGCCGTCCATCTGGCTATACGGGATGTTCAGCCATCCGGCGTCGGCGGAATACTTACTCACACCATATTCCCTTAAATAAGGCGTTTGGAATTGGTCATACTCCCCAAAAACGGTCCACAAGGTGCCCGATGGTGCCACGGTAAACGCGAAAACATTATTGCGTTGCGGGCCGTCCGGACTGATAAATTCATAGGCGGAAGGGGCGTCGGCGTTCAGTAACAAAACGCCATCTTCTTTCGTTCCGATATACAGTTTACTGCCCACGATCGTTGCGCAGGTGAACGCGACAGCTTCCTCTGTGACGGATGTAGCCATGAAGTGCGCCTGTTGCACGAATGAAAGATCGTAGGTATAGACATGGTTGGCATTGACGAGCAGCAAGCGGTCGTCTACGGCACGGAGATCACTGATGGGCGGGGAGAAGGCAGGGCCGAAGGACGTAAATGAAACACCCGATGTCGAACGGCGTACTTGCCCGTCTGACGTGGCCGTCAATATCGAATCACCAAAGGCTTCTACCGCCAGGAACACGCCGCTGGCAATGGATTGCCACTGCGTCGCATCGATGAGGTCCGGATTGTCAAGGGCACCGCGTTTCAAGCCTTCCGATAAGGTAGCCGCATAAATATAGCCGTCAAAGAACGTCGTTTGGGTCACGACGATTTCAGGCGAGGTCGTACCGATGAAGTAGGTATCCCCGAATTCCAGCGTGGCCAGGTTATAGGTCACGATTCCGAAGTCGCAAGAAATATACACCACCCCCTCATGCTCCATGAAGTGGTTGATCTTCTTGATGGTCGGATTCAGTTGCTTGTTGATGATGTCGACGACCTTGATGATGCTGCCGTCGGGAAGGATGACGACCATCAGCCCGCTTTTATAGCCCACCAGCGTCAGATTAAAGGCGACACTCCGATACGCAGCAGAAATCTGTTCACTCGGAAGCCCGTCGATGGTATTGATTGTCCGGATTTCTCCCGTAGTGGCATTGCTCGAAAACAGGGCGTTTTCGGAAGCAGCGTAACAAAGGGTGGCCGACTGCGCCAGATCGCGCACTTCACTATAGGAAAAGTAGCCTTTCCACAGCGATGTGTTTTGTGCCGAGAGCGACAGGGTAATCAAAAAACAGACAAAAAGGAGGGATTTTCGCATCCGGGATAACTGTTTGGCAAATATACTAAACGCGGGGATGCGGGTTTTCATATAAATAGGGAAGTTTGGCATCGGAAATCAAGGAGTTCGGAAGGACGATAGGATGCCTTCGCGGCGCTTCCGTCCTTTCCAAATAAAAATGCCTCCCCGAAGGAAGGCATTTTCGCAATTTATAATTTGGTTTATTGGTTCCTTACACAACGCCTTGCGCGAGCATCGCCTCGGCTACTTTTACGAAACCGGCGATGTTAGCGCCTTTCACATAGTCGATGTACCCGTTTCCGTCAGCACCAAACTTCACGCATGATGCATGGATGTCGAGCATGATACGCTTGAGACGCTCGTCGACTTCCTCACGAGTCCAACTTAGACGAAGGGAGTTCTGAGACATTTCGAGTCCGGATGTGGCTACACCACCTGCGTTCGACGCCTTGCCCGGAGCAAACAGAATCTTGGCGTGGGCGAATACGGTGATGGCTTCCGGAGTAGAAGGCATGTTGGCACCTTCCGCTACGCAGATGCAACCGTTTGCCACAAGCGCTTTGGCTTCGGCTTCGTTCAGTTCATTCTGTGTCGCGCACGGCAGGGCCACGTCGCATTTCACTTCCCACGGACGTTTGCCATCTACGTATTGGGCATTCGGGTATTTTTTCACGTAGTCGCTGATACGACCGCGAAGTTCATTCTTGATATACATTACGTGCGCCAGTTTGTCGGCATCGATGCCATCCGCGTCGTAGATGTAACCGGAGGAGTCTGACATCGTCACGACTTTACCACCGAGCTGGGTCGCTTTTTCAGCGGCATATTGGGCTACGTTGCCCGAGCCCGATACGGCTACGATTTTGCCTGCAAAGGAGTGTCCTTTTGTGCCCAGCATGCTCTCTGCGAAATACACACAGCCATAGCCGGTTGCTTCCGGACGGATAAGCGATCCGCCAAAGGTGATGCCCTTACCGGTCAATACGCCGGTAAACTCGTTGCGAAGACGCTTGTATTGTCCGTACATATAGCCGACTTCGCGTCCGCCCACGCCAATATCACCTGCCGGAACGTCGGTGTCAGCGCCGATGTGCTTGGCCAGTTCGGTCATGAAAGCCTGGCAGAAACGCATCACTTCATTATCTGATTTTCCTTTCGGATCGAAGTCAGAGCCACCTTTACCACCGCCCATCGGCAATGTGGTCAGGCTGTTCTTGAAGGTCTGCTCAAAAGCGAGGAATTTGAGGATGGAGAGGTTTACCGAGGGATGGAAACGAAGACCGCCTTTGTAAGGCCCGATCGCCGAGTTCATCTGGATGCGGTAGCCACGGTTCACCTGTATGTTGCCTGCATCGTCGGTCCAGACGACACGGAACGTAATGACACGCTCGGCTTCGACCATACGCTCCAACAGCATTTTGCCCTGGTAGCGCGGGTTTTGTTCAATAAAAGGGATGACGGTTTCGGCCACTTCGTGTACGGCCTGGAGAAATTCGGGTTCGTTAGGATTCCGTTTCGCAACCGCGTCGACGAAAGCCTGTATCGATTGAGACATGTTAAGTTATTTAGTTAAACGCCTTTAAGAAAACGTTTTCGTTTGCGGGTACAAATATAAAGGAAAGCGCGTTTCCGCCGCTACACCAACGTAAATCCGTCTGCAAAAATGCATTTTTTTCAGGAGTGGATCGTCGTTTGTTTCGAAATTGTGCATCTTTTGTCACTTTATCTACCGAATACGGACAAAGACGTGCCGAATACGGATTTTTATTTCGGTTCTATAGGATGTTTCATATATTTGCCCATCCCTAACTCCCGTAAACCCTATGTTTAAGAGGGCTTTATACCCAATCGTTGCTTTTTTTGCAGGATGTTCCATCCTTCACGCGCAACTTCCGTTTTCGCACGAAATCGGTTTGATATCAGGACCTGTCGCTTTCCAATCGGATTATGGCGAACGGAATGATCTCAGCACCAACGCCGGAAATACCGGATTTGGCTTCGGAATTGTGCACTACATGAACTTCTCGTATTTGGCGGAATGTAACTGTTATGCGCCACACACCTACGTAAACGACCATTTCAAATGGCGCACCGAGATCTCGTGGAACAAAACCGATTTACAGCACTTCGGGCGATGGGTCGACAAAGATCCAGCATCAGACGGCGTGCAGAAACTACGCGCTATGCGAGGCCGTGCCACCGTATTTGACATCGGTGGTCAACTAGAGTATTTTCCGTTCAGTATCCGTGACTATCAGGTGTCAATCGGAGCGCTTGCGCCTTACGTGAGTTTCGGGATCCACTACAGCTATTTTACACCTGACACCTGGTCGGAACTGGGCCCGCTGGGCATACCGCAGACAACTATCACCAAATATCTGGATCCCTCAGACGGCAAGCCCAATGGGTTTTCAACCGATGATGGAAATACGTGGTCCATCGTATCAGGCGTAGGTGTGCGCTATAAAGTGTCGCCTCTCGCAGATATGACGATGGAACTACGCTGGCAATATTACTTCTCGAATTGGGTGGACGGGTTGAACCCAGACCCGAATAAGTACCCAGAGAACCGTGCCAATGACTGGAACGTCTGGTTCAACGTCGGATACATCTACTACCTCGACTTCGCCAACGGCTATTAATAACGTTGACTATATAGAAAAAACCCCGGTCAATGCCGGGGTTTTTTAGTTTAAGTTTAGCCGAATGCCTGTTCAAGGTCGGCGAGGAGGTCGTCTATGTGTTCGACGCCTACACTAAGCCGAACCAGGTCATCGGTAATGCCGTTTTCTTTTCGTTTGTCTTCGGGTATGGAAGCATGCGTCATAAGGGCCGGATGATTCGCCAAGGACTCCACGCCACCCAACGATTCCGCAAGGGTAAATACCTTTAGTTTTTCAAGGAAGGTCGTAGCATCGGCTTTGGCGCCCGATACAAACGTAAACGATACCATTCCCCCAAATCCTGACATCTGTTTTTTGGCGATGGCGTGGTAAGGATGGCTCTCGAGTCCGGGGAAATAGACCGTTTTCACTTTCGGATGTTGCGACAGGTACTCCGCTACTTTCGCCCCGTTTTCACAATGCCGCTCCATGCGCAGGTGAAGGGTTTTGATACCCCGCAATACCAAATACGAATCCATGGGTCCGAGGGTAGCGCCTGTCGCAAACTGCTGGAAATGCAACTGCTCGGCCAGGACTGGGTCTTTGATAATCAGCGCACCGGCAATCACATCGGAGTGGCCACCCAGGTACTTCGTCGCCGAATGCATCACGATGTCGGCACCCAGGTCGAGCGGGCGCTGTAGGGCCGGCGTCGCAAAGGTATTGTCGACCGCAAACAGGATGTCACGGCCCTCCAACACATCGGCAATCGCACGGATATCGGCCACTTTCATCAACGGGTTGGTCGGCGTCTCGACCCAAACGAGTTTGGTGTTGGCATTGAGCAGCGACGTAAAAGCCCCCATATCGTTCATATCGACGAAATGGAATTTGATCCCCGAGTCTTTGTAAATCCGGGTAAACAGGCGATAGGTGCCGCCATACAGGTCGTCCATCGCAATGACTTCGTCGCCGGCTTTCAGTGAGCGAAGCAGGCAATCGGTAGCGGCCAGTCCGGATGAGAAGGCCAATCCTTTCGCACCGTTCTCAATGCTCGCCAATGCGTTTTCAAGCGCCGTGCGCGTGGGGTTGGCGGCCCGGCTGTATTCGTAATCGCCTACGGGTTTTCCGGGCGTCACCTGTGCGTAGGTCGACGTCTGGAACACCGGGGGCATCACAGCACCGGTCACCGGTTCGTGGTGTTGGCCGCCGTGTATGGTTTTAGTCTCGAATTTCATGTAACTATAGTTTGTGGCTGTAAAATTACCGTAATTTCAGCCGGAACGCAAAAGCAAATGCGTAACTTCGGGTGTGACGAAACTCCTATGAAACGTATTTGTGTCCCTGTTGTATTATGCCTGCTGTTGGTCGCCTGTGCGAAAGAAGAAGTACTGACCTTCCAGTCGGCCACGTATTCGAAGAAAAGTAAGGTGCCGTGCCAGAAGGAATGTCCGGAAGCGACAGTTACCCTTCCGATAGCCACCGGCGTGCCCATTGTGGCAGACAGCATCAACAAGAAGGTGTTTAGCGTCATCCGGAACAATATCATCGTGTTCGGCGAGCAACCGTATGAGGCCGCCGATTTCAATGAGCTCTTATCGCGGTTTATGGCATCGTACGAAGAACTGCGGAAAGACGATCCGGAAGAGACGGGTTGGTCGGCTAAAGTGGAAGGACGCGTGGCCTATGAAAGTGACAGCCTGCTGAACATCGAACTCCGCCACTATATATATGAAGGAGGCGCACACGGCTACAGCGGTCGTACCTCGCTGTTATTCAATCCTAAAACAGGGAAGGCCATTTCCCAGCGACAGTTGTTTCGGAACAAAGCCGGCTTCAAGGCCTTCGCTGAAAAAAAATTCCGGGAGACGTTCCACATCGCCGACAAAGACTCGCTGAACAGCGCCGGATTCATGTTCGAGCATTCCAAATTCGTCCTGCCGCAAACCTATATCTATACGGATAAAGGTTTCCTTCTCTACTATAATGTTTACGAAATTGCCTCGTATGCCGAAGGACCGAAGGAAGTGCTGATACCTTATGAGGAAATGAAGCCGTATCTGGTGATCAGATAAACTTCCGAAGGTGGAGCATCATACCGAAGTGGATGCCCTCATGATAATCATTGAACAACAACGCATCGTCTATGTTTTGCAAGACGTGCCCCACTGTTGCAATCGGGAATTCAGTGAAGTGTACGAAACGCCCCTCGGCATAATCGCGTTCGGTCTGGTCGAGCGTGGCAAACAACAGCCGTTTCATCTCGCGGATCTCGTCCTCGCCAATAAATCCTTCCGGCCGGGTACCTTTCTTATACCGATCAATCATCTCTTTTGAGACCAGCGTCGGAAGTCCGGATAGCCCATACACCAAGCCCTGTTGCGTCACGATTATATGGCCGAGGTTCCAGGCCAGGTTATTGGAGAAGCCCGGCGGGATATGGTTCAACTGTTCGATCGAATAGGCACTCACGAGATGGAGGACGGCGTTGCGCGAGCTGCGGTTGAGGGAAAGGACGTGTTTCATGGAACTAAAGGTAGGGATTTCCCACAAATGCATTTCCTTTGCAGTATGGACAAAATGTACTTTCTCAGCACCTGCGATACCTGCCGGAAAATCATCGGACGACTGCCCGCGCAAGCTAAACTCGTATTCCAGGACATCAAAAAAGAACCGATAACCGAGGCACAACTCGACGAAATGCGACGGCTGTCAGGCAGTTATGAAGCCCTTTTCAGTCGGAAAGCACAGTTGTATAAAGAGCGCGGACTGAAAGACCAGACGCTTTCCGAAGATGACTACCGCCGCCTGATCCTTGAGCACTACACCTTCTTAAGCCGTCCGGTTTTCGTACTCGGTGACGCGATTTACATCGGCAACGTCGCCACAACCATTGATGCGGTGGTCGCAGCGCTCTCGGGCGACCGCGGTTGAATCGTTTTTACTACATTTGCGGCAATCCTTTTCGTATGGTACAATCGATGACAGGCTTCGGCAAGGCCACTGTGCAGTTGCAGGCAAAAAAAATCACGGTCGAGATTAAATCGCTCAACAGCAAAGGCCTCGACCTTAACATGCGCCTGCCGCAGGCCTATCGTGAGATGGAGCTCGAATTGCGGAACATCGTGTCACAACGGTTAGAGCGCGGTAAGGTGGACTTCTGCATTTATGTGGAAAACACAATCGAACAGACGGCCTCCAAAATCAATGCCCCCATCGTAAAAGCGTACATCGAGCAAATGCGCGAGGTTATCCCGGATGCCGATGCCACGGAATTAATGAAGATGGCGGTTCGCATGCCCGACGCCCTGAAAACCGACCGCGAGGAAGTAGACGAAACGGAATGGAAGCAGATTCGAAAAGCCATCGAAGAAGCGCTTGACAACATCCAACAATTCCGTCGTGACGAAGGCGCGTCGCTTGACAAGGAATTCCGTATACGCATTGACAATATCCGGACCTTCATGGAAGCTGCCTATGAGATCGATCCCGACCGTATTGCCGCCATCAAGGAACGCCTCCACAATGCCGTGACCGAGTTGAAAGCGGAAATTGACCAGAACCGCTTCGAACAGGAACTCATCTATTACCTCGAAAAACTCGATATCACCGAAGAGAAGGTGCGGTTAAGCAACCACCTCGACTACTTTCTCGAAACCCTCGACCTTGAGGAAGCCAACGGACGTAAACTCGGTTTCATCGGGCAGGAAATGGGCCGCGAGATCAACACGATGGGATCCAAATCCAATCATTCGAAAATGCAGAAGCTCGTCGTTTTGATGAAAGACGAGCTCGAAAAAATAAAGGAACAGGTACTCAACGTACTCTGATCCGTCCACAACACAACATGGAAGGAAAACTCATCGTCTTTTCGGCGCCGTCGGGCTCCGGCAAAACTACTATCGTACGGCACCTGCTCGGGCTCCCGGAACTCAACCTCGGCTTTTCAATATCGGCCACGTCGCGTGAACCGCGGGGGGCTGAAGAGAACGGCAAAGACTATTATTTCATCTCGCTTTCGGAGTTCAAAGAACACATCCGCCACGGCGATTTCCTCGAATGGGAGGAAGTCTATCGCGATAATTTTTACGGAACGCTGCAAAGTGAGGTCGAGCGGATATGGGCCGAAGGCAAACACGTCATATTCGATATCGATGTGGCAGGCGGACTGCGGATCAAGCGAAAGTTTCCCGAAAAGACGTTGGCCGTTTTCGTAAAACCGCCTAGCATCGATGAGTTGAAGATTCGACTCAAAAAGCGCTCAACCGAATCGGATGACAAGATCAACATGCGGATCGCGAAGGCGTCGGTAGAGCTGGCGACCGCACCGCAGTTCGACGAGGTCATCAAAAACTACGACCTTGACGTAGCCAAAGAAGAGGCGCGTCAACTGGTAGCCGATTTCCTAAAGTCGTAAGCAATGAAGATCGGGCTCTATTTCGGTACGTTCAATCCGATCCACACCGGACACCTGATCATTGCCAACCACATGGCCGAGTTCACCGACCTGCAACAGGTGTGGCTCGTCGTGACACCCCACAACCCACTCAAGCAGAAAGCGACCTTACTCGACGATTTTCTCCGACTTGACATGGTGCGTCTGGCCACGGAAGACTATCCCAAACTCCGCCCGTCGGATGTCGAGTTTAAGTTGCCGCAGCCGAATTACACCGTCAACACGCTGGTGCATCTGGGCGAGAAGTTTCCCGAACATGAATTTGCGTTGATTATGGGGGAAGACAATATCCGCTCGCTGGCGAAGTGGAAGAATTATGAGTACATCCTCCAGTACCATGACATCTACGTCTATCCCCGGGTATCGTCTGAAACGGATGCCATCGCCTTTGCCGACCATCCCCGCGTGCGGATCATCGATGCGCCGGTTGTGGAAATCTCGTCGACCTTTATCCGAAACGGACTGAAGGAGGGCAAAAACATACGCCCTTTGCTGCCTGAGAAAGTGTGGCAGTATATCGACAAGGATTTACTTTATCGGAGTTGAGCGCGACGTTTGCCCCGTCTGTTTACTAAAAAAGCGCTCCGAGGGTATCGAAGCGCCTTTCCAAAACACCAAAAACAAATTTAATCGACTATGCCTGATGAGGGGCATTTACACTATGATAACGCAGCCGGTGCGCCGGCATTGTCGGGCCGAATGCCAAAACTTCGTTAAAATTATCGGGAGGGTAAAGCGGGTGCCGTGCGAAAAAATCCCGTGAGGGGGTGAAAAATCCCTATTTTTGGGAGTTGAAAACGAATAGGCTCCATGGGCAATACTCCGAAATTCGCCGTCATCGGTGGCGGTAGCTGGGCAACGGCCATCGCGAAAATGCTTTGTGTGAACCAGGACGAGATTGCCTGGTATATGCGCAATGCTGACGCGATCGCATATTTGAAAGAAAACCGGCACAACCCGAACTACCTGAGTTCTGTTGAATTCGACACCAAAAAGCTGCATTTGACGGCCGATATCAACGAAGCGGTGGCCTACGCCGATTATGTGATCTTCGCCATTCCGTCGGCCTTCCTGAGTGCCGAGTTGGCCCGGCTGACCGTGTCACTCGAAAACAAGGTAATATTTTCGGCAATCAAAGGTATCGTGCCCGAGACCAGTCTGATCGTAGGCGAGCATTTCCATACGACATATGACATTCCGTATGAGAACATCGGGGTCATCACCGGGCCCTGTCATGCCGAAGAGGTCGCCCTTGAACGCCTGTCGTATCTGACCATTGCCTGTGGCGATGCTTCAAAGGCAAAAGTCATGGCAAAAGCACTGTCCAGCCATTACATTAATACGAAGATATCCGACGACATCGTGGGGACCGAGTATGCGGCGATGCTCAAGAACATTTATGCCATTGCGGCCGGTATGGCGCACGGACTCGGTTACGGCGACAACTTCCAGTCGGTGTTGATGAGCAATGCCATCCGCGAGATGAAGAAGTTCATCCGGAAAGTGCACAGGATGAAGCGGAACATCAACAACTCCGCCTATTTGGGCGACTTATTGGTAACCGGTTATTCGGTGTTTTCGCGCAATCGCATGTTCGGCAACATGATTGGCAAGGGCTATACCGTGCAGAGCGCCATGATGGAAATGAGCATGGTGGCCGAAGGCTATTACGCCGTAAAAAGCGCCTGGAAACTCAACCAGAAATACAAAGCTAAAACGCCGATCATCGATGCGGTGTATGATGTTTTGTATGATGGAAAGGAAGCCCGGAAAGTGTTTAAGAAATTGACGGAGAAACTCGATTAGGGGGCCTAAACGTGGCGGTTGTGATGCATATCTCTCCTTTCTTCCGCTGCCTCACGGTTGCATTCCTGCTCGGGATATCGGCCCCTTCCGTTGCTGTCAACCCCGCTCCACCACAGGCCGGTAAGGCGTCAAAATACGTCGCCCAGGCCAGGAAACTCAAAGAACAGGAGAAACTGGACAAAGCACTCTATTGTTTGCGTGAGGCCGAAAAAATCTACCGGGCCCGCGGCGATCGCGATAGCCTGGTGTATGTCAACACCGCGCTGGCCGAGGTCTTTCGCTCGCTTACACTTTCAAAAGAGGCGTTGCAGTATATTGGGCTGGCCGTCGGCCACGTAAACACCAAAACCCCGAAAGACATCCTCGCTTTTTACTATAACCGGAGGGCGGCAATCGAGAACATGTTTGGGAGTAAAGTCAAGGCACTTGAGTTGTCGCAGCGCGTGGTGCGTCTCGAACGGCAGATCAACGACAAGGAAATTGTCGTGTATAGTTACAACGAAATTGGGGCCCTTAAAGAGTTCGAGTTCGCCAAAGACCGCCCCGAGGTGTATGTAGAAGATTACAAAGCCGCACTGAAGAAAGCGGAGGATTATAAGTTGCTGGTGCCCCAGATGGACATCCTGATCAATTTGGGAAGGACCTACGACCACCTCAAACAGTATGACAGGGAAATCAGCAGTTACAACCGCGGGCTTGAGATTGCCCAGCGACTGAACAGCGATTACTACCAGTACCAGTTCGAATTCAACCTGGTGACGCCGTATAACAAAAAGGGCGATATGCAGCAGGCCTATAATCACCTAATGCAGGCGTTTATCAAAAGTAATCAGTTGAAAGACCGGGTGATGGCATCGAAGATTTCGGAGTCGGATAAAAAGTACAATGTGGAAAAGAAGGAGAACGAACTCCGCATCAAGAACATTGAAATCCAAAACAACAATCGCCATTACGGCTACAGCCTCGTCATCCTGGCACTCACTTCGGTTGCCACCATCACGCTGGTGTATTTCTATCGGAAATCACGCAAGACAAACAAACGACTGAAACGGCTTTCAGCGGAAAACGAGTTCCTGCTCGGGGAGGCCAACCATCGCATCAACAACAACCTACAGTTGATCATCGTGTTGCTTTCCGATGAGTTGAAGAACCTTTCAGACGACCAAGCGGCACAAATTCGTATCCTACCCAAAATCGAATCGATCGCGTACCTCCACCGGCATTTGTACCGCTCAACCGATAAACGGCACATTGCGCTGTCCTCCTATCTCGACGAGATTAATGTAAATTTTTCAGAGTTGTTCAATAGCCATCAGGTGAAGGTTTCATTCGAGATCGAAGAGCGATGGGTGGATACGGATAAGGCGATGTACCTAGGACTCATCCTGACCGAGTTACTGATCAACTCGCTGAAGTATGCCTTTGGCGAACAGACGGACAGAACAATCCAACTTCGGTGTTACACTGAGGATCGGACATTCCATTTTTCGTATTTTGACAATGGACAAAAAAGTAAAGGAACGGAAGTCAAACCCAAACTGGTGCTGAAATTGTGCCGACAGATTCAAGTAACACCCAACATCGACACTAGTGACGGGTTCCGCCTTGATTTCAACACGGATAAAATATGAAAGACCGCATACGGGTATTGATTGTGGAGGATGAAGTGTTGATTGCCGACTACATTTGCGAACTACTGCAAGAGGAAGGGTACGAACGAATCGAGCTGGCACATAACTGCGCCGACGCCCTGCGGTTGTTCGGGTCCTTCCGCCCGGATATCATCCTGATGGACATCAATATCGAAGGTCCCAATACAGGAATCGAACTGGCAGCGGACCGCCCGGCCGACGCGTCCCTGGTGTACGTCACCGCCCAGCAGGATTCGCATACGATTCAAAAGGCCATCGGTACCCGGCCCGAAGGTTATCTTACCAAACCAATCAAAAAAGCGGATCTCATTGCGACAATGCATATCCTTTCTGCCCGAAAAGGACGTGAATATGTAATCGTTCGGGACGGGCACGACGACATACGCCTGGAGGTGGCCGGCATCCTCTACGTCAAAAGCGATGATATCTACATCGACGTGGTGACCGCCCATCGCAAATACACCCTTCGAAAGTCGCTCGACGCATTCCTGCAGGAACTCGACGACCCCAATTTCCTGAAAGTACACCGCTCGTATATCGTCAATAAGGCGCACATCAGCCAGAAATCGGCCCAGTATGTGGTCGTACACGATGAAAAAATCCCGGTTGCCCGAGGACGCCGTATCGACCTATAGCCGTTCACCTACAAAAAACTGTCGTTCGCAACATTCACGCGACACGAGGCCAAGCTGCAATTTACTTTTGGCACCTAAACGATTGCAAAAATTATGGCTTCACAGTTACGGTTTTTTTGCGGAAGGAGAGCGGGCTCGCCGCGATTCCTTTTCCTCTTTGCGATGCTCGTGTCTTCGGTGACGGCGCAAACCAATACGTTTACCGGTACTTCCACCATTGGAACCACAAGCGACTTTACCCGTTCGCCACGCTTTGCCGATTTCGATAACGACGGGGATGTCGATATTGCCTTTTACTCGGATGGAACCAACTACCGACTGTACAAAAACGATGGAACCGGCCTGTTCGCCAACACCTTTACCACGTTGGTCGCGGTGACCAATATGCCTATCGAGGTGGCTGATATGGATAATGATGGCGATGTAGACCTTGTCGACTACAATGGAAAGGTGTGGGTCAACAACGGTTCAGGCAGTTTTTCGCAGTTGTCAGGCGTGACGTTGAAACAGAATGCCGGCGGCGGAATTGGTGCCATCAAGCTTATCGACTTCAACGGCGACGGCAAGAAAGATGTGGTGTGGGGCAATAATACCACGGGTGCAACGGCCCGGAATGAAGTTTGGCTGAATTCAGGAACAACGGGCGCCCCGGCCTTTACTTATACCTATGGATTTTCGGCTACAAATGGCAACAGCACTATCGACGTGGGCGATATTGACAACGATGGTGATAATGACATTCTCTTAGGGGCAAGCGCAAACGGCACTGAGGTTTTTAAGAATAACGATGGGGTCTTTACGGCGGGAACCTTCGCCGGGACGTATTCAGCGGTTGTGAGGCTGAACGACTGGGATAAAGACGGCGACCTCGACCTGCTGACCTGGTCGACTTATAATGGTGTGGGGATGCGCGTCTTCCTTAACAATGGCAGCGGTACTTTCGGTTCGCTTTCCTACACGGCGCCCGTGATGGGCGGTTCGATTGATTATGGGGATGTAAATGGCGATGGCTATCTGGACGCATTGATTAGCAACGGAACGGGTGGTACTACCAACCTTCTGATCAACAACGGATGCGCGGTGGTGGAACGCACCAACGTGGCCGTCAACGGTCCGCACGGTTCTTTTCTGGCCGATTTCAATGCCGATGGACGACCGGATGTTTTCATCGCTTCCCGTTTCAACACCACGACGAACCTGAGCCAGATCTACACCAGCAGCCTGGGCAAAACGAACATTCGGACGGCGCCGGGCAACGCGCTGAATTTTGACGGCGTGAACGATTATGTTTCTGTTCCCGATGCCAACTCACTTGACCTTACCACTAACTATACGATCGAAGCCTGGATTCGACCCACCGCTTTTTCCGCTTTGGCCGGTATCGTCAGTAAAAATCAGGTAAATGGCTCGGCGGGCTATACCCTCAGACTTTCCGGAACGGCGCCCTTTACGGGAATCAATTTCGACGGGCTCGAAACGGCGGCCGGCGTGCTTGAAGCCGGAAGGTGGTATCATATTGCGGCCGTGAAAAGTGGCACGACCCGAACGCTGTATGTCAACGGTGTCGCGGTAACCATGACAGGGACCGCGCTCACTACAGCCGCCAATACCGACGCGTTGACGATAGGTGTCGATTATCTTGCCGCTCCCCGCTATTTCTCCGGCTCCATCGATGAAGTACGGCTGTGGGCAGCCGCGCGTTCGCTCGGCGATGTTACGTCGAACAATAAAAACATCCTGAGTTGTGGCACCCAAACCGGTTTGGTGGCGTATTACAAACTCGACAATGGCACGGTGGGCGCCAACAATTCCCTCTACTTTGTTGCCAATGACTTTACCGGCGCCAATAACGGCATCCTTACGAATTTCACCCTTACGGGTACCGGCAGTAATTGGGTTGAAAGCTATGCAATGGCGGTGCCTACGGCCACGGCATCGACGGCGAACACCGGCGTCGGCTTTACCGCAAACTGGACCGCCCCCGCCGTTGGCCTGGTTACGAATTACCTGCTTGACGTCTCCACCTCTTCGGCGTTTACGTCTTTTGTTTCCGGCTATAATGGGTTGAGCGTAAGCGGCACATCTTATGCCGTTACAGGATTGTCCGGCAACACTACGTATTACTACCGCGTTCGGGCCGATAAGAGTACGCTGTCCGGTCAGGGTGCTTATTCGAATACGATTGCCGCATCTACACTTCCGACCGCACCGGGCAACGCATTGGGCTTTGACGGCGTGAATGATTTTGTCGCCGTTTCATCACCAACTTCCATACCGATTGCCAACGCAACCTACACGATGGAAGCCTGGATGCTGCCCCGAACCCTTAACTCAAACGGTAACGGCAATGGCATCATCGGATGGGGTAATTATGGCGCTACCAACCAGGCCAATGCCTTCAAATACCAGAACGGGAGCCTCGCCAATTATTGGTGGGCCAACGATCTGAGCGTCTCGGTCGGTAACCTGGTGGGAAGGTGGAGCCATGTGGCCTGCTCTTTTGATGGCACCACCCGCAGAATTTACCTGAACGGCGCGTTGGTCGCGTCGGATACCCCAACCGGGCATAACGTTCCGAATGCGGGTAACTTCCGGGTCGGGCTTACGATCTCGTCTGCGGCCCTGTTGAACAGTTTTTTCGATGGCAGTCTCGACGAAGTGCGTGTCTGGAACGTGGCCCGTACGCAGGCACAGATTCAGGCCGGTATGTACACCACCATCAGTCCGTCTAGCACCGGCCTGGTGGCATACTACTCCTTTAACATCGGATCGCCTGCCGGAACCAATACAGGACTATCTACACTCGTGGACCAAACGTCCAACAACAATGCCGGCACACTGACGAATTTTGCTCTTTCGGGGAATACAAGCAACTGGTTGGAAAGCTACGCGATGGTAATTCCGACTACCACCGCCGCCACCGCTATCGGTTCCACCGGCTTTACCGCCAACTGGACAGCGCCGACGGTGGGTACGGTTACGAATTATCTTTTGGACGTATCGACCTCTTCTACGTTCGCCAGTTTTGTGCCGGGCTATAATGCGCTCGTCGTGAACGGCACGTCACAGGCCGTTACCGGATTGGCCGGCAGTACGACCTATTACTACCGTGTTCGGGCCGACAAAACAAGTGTTACCGGGCAGGGGGGCTATTCAAATGCTACCAACCTTACCACCAATCCACTCCTGACCTGGACAGGAGCCACGAACAACGACTGGGCTACCGCTACGAACTGGTCGCCCAATCAGGTGCCCGACGGCACGGTCGACATATTGGTAGCATCCGGAAATCCTGTGTTGAATACTGCGCTCACCGTTGCGGCCAATAAAAGCCTGACCATCAGCGGAACCGGAGCGCTTACGGTGGCCCCCACTGGTGTGTTGACCGTAGCCGGAACTGTCAATTTCAATGGAAAAGACGTGACGCTGAAGTCGGATGCAACCGGAACCGGATCGGTAGGGCAGGTAACGGGAAGCCTGTTGGGCGCCACCAATGTCACCGTCGAACGCTACATCCCCGCAAAGCGCGCCTGGCGGATGCTGTCGGCGCCGTTGAAAGGAACGTCTAACAATAGCATTGCGGCCAACTGGCAGGGAGTGACCAACGAGGGACTCTTGCTTTTCAGTCCGGCCACTTACAACTCGCAAACCATGACGGGCTATACAACCGGAGGGAACGCGCCGAACATTTGGAGATACGCGGCTGGCTGGCAGGCGATTCCAAACCTGACGGCCGAAAGCCTTTACGGGGCCACCGCCGCTGACACCAAACCCTTCCTGGTGTTTGTGACCGGGCCCCAGGGGAGCGCGAACATCGTGGCGGGTGCAACGGCGACCACGCTGAAGCCAAAAGGGGAGTTGGTGACCGGTGCGGTGAACTATAGCGGACTTCCCACCGGTATCTTCCATGTGATGGCCAACCCGTATGCCAGTACCATTGACCCGGTAGCGCTGGCTGCCTCGAATCCGAATTTTAAGTTCTGGATGTTGGATCCTTCGCTGGGATCGTTGGGCGGCTACGTAACCTATGATGGCACGAACTGGACGCCTGTTGCACCGGTTGGGAACGCCAGAAACATCCAAAGCGGACAAGGTTTTTTCGTACGCTCCGCCTCGGGCACTGCGTTTACACTACAGGAAAACCACAAGGTATCGGGTAGCAGCACAAATTGGTTTGAACGTAACGGGTCGGGTGTTTTGACGGAAGACGCAGATAAGATTCGGATTCTGCTGTACAAACCCGACGAATCGGGCTGGAAACTGGCCGACGGGATACTGGCTGTCAATGAAGCCTCCGGGAACAACGCCATTGACGAAGCGGATACCAATAAGATTTCGAATTTCAATGAAAGCCTGATGTTCCGCAACGGCACCACAAACCTGGCAATCGAGTACCGTGGACTGCCGGACTTGGGAGATACACAGCAAATCCGGATGACAGGCACTACAACAGGTGGTTACCAACTGGAGGTGATGGTGGAAAACTATACCAACAGCGGCCTCCAGCCCGCTCTTGAAGATACCTTGGCGGGAACCGTAACGCCTATTCCGACCGATGGTACCCCCTTGACGGTTCCGTTCACCGGTGTAACCGCCACTTCAACAAACCCGGATCTACGGTTTCGCATTGTGTACCCCACCGCATTGGGTGTTTCGTTACCGACGGCCCGCGAGATCCGTATGTTCCCCAACCCGGTTACGGACGGCAGGCTCCAAATCGTCTTACCGGATGCGACGCCTGCGCCCTATGTGATAACCAACCTGTTGGGGCAGTATGTGCAAAAAGGTGTTTTAGAAACGGAAACAACCGTACTTCCTGTTTCGCAAGTGCCTTCCGGACTTTACCTGATTACCATCACGCAAGGAAGCCTTGTGTGCACCAAGAAAATCCAAATACAGTAGCATTTTTACCGATGAAGACAGTTTGTAAAGTTCAATGGCTCGTTGCCTTGCTGATGGCGTCTGCCCCTATGTGGGCACAGGACGAGGAGGACCCTGGCTTTCCTACGGGGGGTGACCCCGGCGTGCCGATAGACGGCTACATGGTGCCGTTTGCTATCGTGGCAGTGCTGTTGGCATTCTATGTCTACAAAGCCTGGGAAGGAAGCGACAAACAGGCGTGTTAGCGTACAATCACACCCTCTTTGAATAAGATCGGAACTTCTTCCATCGCATCGGGTGTAAGGGAATTGGCCCGGAAAGTATACTTTTTATCGTAAAGTGTGTTGCCGATGAAATACGTCAGCATGAACTCGTTGTTCAACGCGAGTACGCTTTTTTCAATCATTTCAATCTTGACGGCTGAAACCGCGGGCATCTCCACCAACGCATGACGTAACATCGAGGTCTTGCGCATCTCACCCTCAATAGTGCCGAACGCCTTTGAGACGACCATAATGTCGTGAAGATCTTCATCCGAATCGTTGATGAGGTAGACGTTCCAGACTTTGTCCATGAAATCGTCGCTCCACTCAGGCAGGGCGGCCATGAAGACGTTTTTAACTTCGGGAATCGTGATGTCTTTTTGCATGGTAAGATCGGGAGTTGGGGAGTTCGGAAGTTCGGAAGATTGAGGGGGGCTAGATGGGAGGACGTCGCCTAGCCCGGATGGAAGCGGCAGCCCCTGATGACGGAAGGCTGGTGGGGCCGGATGCCGGGCGCGACCAGCGGAAGCGTTTGGCGACCGATGCCACACCGCCTGATCGGCGAAGGGCTATAGCGGACAGCCGGATTAGCTTCCCAAAACCTAAATTCCCGCCTTGAACTGCTCGAGGAAACGGACGTCGTTTTCATAGAACATCCGGATGTCGCCGATTTGGTAGAGCAGCATGGCGATGCGTTCGATGCCCATGCCGAAGGCGAAGCCGGTGTATTCGTCTGGGTTGATGCCGCAGTTTTTCAGCACGTTCGGGTCGACCATGCCGCAGCCCATGATTTCGAGCCAACCGGTTCCTTTGGTGATGCGGTAGTCGGTTTCGGTTTTGAGTCCCCAATAAATATCCACTTCCGCACTCGGCTCCGTGAACGGGAAGTACGACGGGCGCAGGCGGATTTTCGACTTGCCAAACATTTCTTTGGTGAAATAGAGCAGCGTTTGCTTGAGATCGGCGAACGACACGTCTTTGTCTATGTAAAGCCCTTCGACCTGGTGGAAAATACAGTGCGAGCGGCTGGAGATGGCTTCGTTGCGGAACACACGACCCGGACTGATGGTGCGGATCGGTGGTTTGTGGGCCTCCATATAGCGGACCTGCACCGATGAGGTGTGCGTGCGCAGCAACACGTCGGGGTTGGTCTGGATGAAGAACGTATCCTGCATGTCGCGCGCCGGGTGGTATTCGGGCAGGTTGAGCGCGGTGAAGTTGTGCCAATCGTCTTCGATTTCAGGTCCTTCTGACACGTTGAACCCGATATTCGAAAAGACATCGATGATTTGGTTTTTTACGAGCGAAATCGGATGGCGGGAGCCGATGGCTATGGGCTCGCCCGGACGGGTCAGGTCGCCGTAGATGCCTTTGGTTTCTTCTTTGCTTTCGAGCGCTTCCTGCAGTTCTTTCAGTTTTTCCTCGGCGGCATTCTTGAGGGTGTTGATGACCTGTCCGAAGTCTTTTTTCTGGTCGTTCGGGATGTTGCGGAATTCATTGAAAAGGTCCTTTAGGATGCCTTTGCTTCCGAGGAATTTGATGCGGAAAGCCTCCAACTCATCCTTCTTTTGGGTGGAAAACGATTGGGCTTCTACTATGTATTCTTTTATCCTGTCGATCATCGTGCGCGTTTGAATGTGCAAATTTAGGGAAAAGTAAGGAGAAGTTCGGAAGATGGGGAGATCGGGAGTTGGGAAGTCAGAAAGTTTCAGACCTGCAAGGTTTTAAAACCCTGTAGGTCTTGTGAGTTATGAAGTTGGGAATATTGGAAGTCAGTGACTCGCAAGGTTTTCCACACCTTGCAGGTTTTAATTGTGAAGTTGGTGAAGGTGTTTTTTGCTGAATTTAAAAAAGACCTCAATCTCCCATCTTGCTTATATATGTGGGTGATCTCGGCGGCGGTAATATCCCTTATATTGTTCATTAGAAAAAGGTTCTACCCACTTGATTGGGTCTTTATTCGTCCATTCACCATTCCTTATGTCAGGAGTTTTTCTGATAGAGAAAGACTCGTCGAATCAAAGGGACGTATATGGTAGGGCTCGAGTCCGTTAGCATAAAAACGCTTGGAGAGGTCGAAGACATGATGGAACACCTCGCGAAAATAAGCCTCATTAATGGTGGAGAGACGCTCTGAGAGACTACTGTAGCGAATGCGTTGATCGTCTGGCATCGAAGCAAACATGCTAAACATATTGCTGGAAAAGGCCTTCTCCATAATCCGTAGACTGATCTTAGTGTCGTCTAAAACACTCATCAGCAAAAGCTTGAGTAGCACCTCACCAGTTAACTTTTAGCCTTGTAGTCAACCTGACTTGCATCGGCAATAGCAGATAAAACATCCTTATCTAGCAACTCCAATAGCGAAGAAATACTTACTTTGGCTCTTATCGTTTTCTTATCAAATGTAAAACGATGTGTCTTCCGAACAGCAATATCTTTAAGACCTTTGAGGTCTGGGCAGGGCATTATCGCTAGGAACATCAACGGTTGCCACAATGTAGGCATTCACCCCTAACCCGCCCCAAATACCTGCAACACTGCTTCTTTCGCCACGACCCAAACAGCATCGCCTTCTTCGGGTTCAAGGGTGTATTTACCGGTGAACTCACCAAAAGCCGGAAGGATCAACTGTTGGCCTCTTCTGAAAAAACAGGCCAACCGTAACGATGTGCGGCCCGTGCTTCGCAACACGATTCTAGGATGGATGTGTCCCGCAAAATTAAAGTAGCCGTCACGATTGGTCGGATGATGGGTGAAAAGAAATCCCGCCTCCACCAGTTCGTCGCAAACCGCTACGCCCAATTCGTCATAATGCCGTCTGGCGATCACATCGTGATTTCCTTCCACCAATACTACCCGCGCGTCAACACCCAACATCCAGTCTTCAAAAAGCTGCCATTCGCGGTTCTTCTGGCTGTGGAAGAGATCGCCAAGGAAAAGAATCGTCTCAGGTTGAAAATGTTCGACCACTTTGGCGAGTTTCCGGAAATTCGCCTCCGCCGAAACAGGCGGAATGGCTACGCCGTGTTGGCGAAAGTGGCTCACCTTTCCGATATGCACATCCGAAATCAGCAACATCCGGCGCTCCTGCCACAGCATCGCCCCCGAACAGTGGAGTTCGAAATGGTGCCCGTCGATTACAATCGTCATGCGTTCTCTCCTTTCATATACTGTGCTGTCATCTTCCGGATGCGCTCTTCGAGTGTTTCCGACGACAGTTTTTCCCGGAGTCGATCCGTGATGATCGGGAAGCTAAACGGTGTTGGTTTGGTGCACCGCCGCCAGACGATTTGCTGTCCACCGATACGCTCTAACGCTTCAATGAGACGTCCTTCCTGCAACTGGTGTTCAAACGTTTCGCGAAACGATTGCTGAAACAGAAGGTTGTCAGGTTCGTAATCCCGGAAGACCTCAAACAGCAGGGCCGAACTGGCCTGTAATTGTTTCGTTTTAATGACCTTACCCGGATACCACGTGAAAACGAGTCCGGCGATAACGGCGATATCCCGGAACTTCCGCCGCGCCATTTCGGTGGCGTTCAGGCTGCGCTGCAAGTCGGCATGCACGTGCGAGGTGCTAAACAGGTTGTTGTCGAGCACACTTTGCAGGTCGATTTCCTGATCCGACAACAGTTCGAATCCGTAATCATTGTAGGCCAGTGAAAACGTAATGGGCGTCAACAGGCTGATTCGGAAGGCCAGCAAACTCGCCATTGCCTCATGCACGAAACGCCCTTCAAACGGATAGAACAAGGCATGGTAGCCTTCCCGCGTTTTGAAAGTTTCGATCAGGAACTGGTTCGCATCCGGCACAATCGATTCTCTTTGTTGTCGTTGGAAGATCGGTGCCATCGCTTTCAATTCCGGCGTCAGGTGCCCGGTGTTCACGGTATGCATCTCCTGCCGCAGCATCTCACTCATCTGGGCTGAAAACGAAAGCCGTCCGCCCAGCCAACTCGCCAGTCGACCCGATTTTTTGCCTTCCGCTTTGCGCACCAATACCTGCATGTTCTTGATTTTAAAAAGTTCGAGGCTCTTACCGGCAAAGGTAAACACATCGCCGGGCTTCAACTTCGAGACAAACGATTCCTCTATGGTGCCGATATAACCACCACCCAACCATTTTACCTGCATCACAGCATCGCCCACAATAGTGCCGATCGACATGCGATGGTGCATGGCGATGGCGCGACTGTTGATCTTGAAGCGCCCGTCTTCCCCTATTTCGACTTTCTTATATTCGTCATAGGCCTGCAAACTCTGGCTGCCCTGGGTGATGAAATTCAGTATCCATTGCCAGTCGGCGTCATTCATGGCCTGAAAGCAGAAGGTCGAACGCACTTCCTCCCGAATCTCATCAGGAGTAAAACCATCCGACACGGCTAGCGTATTGAGGTATTGCACCAACACATCCCAACTGTCGAGATACGGGATACGGTCTTCTACCACGGTGCGCGCAACGGCTTTCCGCAAGGCCGAGGCTTCCACGAGTTCCATCGCATAGGTAGAAAGGAAATAGATGACGCTCTCTTTCTCTGGCTGGTGGCCGCTGCGCCCCGCCCGTTGCATGAACCGCGCGACGCCTTTGGGACCACCCACCTGCACCACCGATTCGACGGGTGCGAAATCGACACCCAAATCGAGACTCGACGTGCAGACCACCACTTTCAGTTCTTCCCTCCGTATCGCATCTTCCACCCAAAGCCGGGTTTCACGGTCGATACTGCCGTGGTGCATGGCCATTTCGCCGGCGAACTCCGGATACTTCTCCAACAGCCGCTGGAACCACAGTTCGCAGGCCGATCGAACGTTGGTGAAAACAAGGGTTGTTTTACTCGCTTTGATGATTTTGGCCACCTCATCGAGTAGGTGGATCCCCATATGGCCCCGCCAGGGATAGGTATCCATTTTCTCGGGAATGATCGACACGACTTTGATTTTCTTGTCGATGTCGGCGCGGATGAGGACGGAGTTTTCCAATGCCTCTGACTGCATCCCCAGCAATACATCGCGGGCTTGTTGTAGGTTACCGATAGTAGCCGAGATACCCCAGATACGCATTTGGGGCGCGATGGTTTTCAGTCGTGACAACGCAAGCTCCATCTGCACACCGCGCTTCGTACCTAGCAGTTCGTGCCATTCGTCAACGATGATGGCGCTGCAGTTTTCAAAGAGTTTGGCATATCCTTTTGTTGCCAGTAGCAGTTGCAGGCTCTCGGGCGTCGTTACCAACAAATCGGGCATCTTGTTGCGTTGCTTTGAACGTTCCGACGTGCTGGTGTCGCCGGTGCGAATGCCGACGGTCATCTCCGGCGCCAGATCGGCTACTACGCGTTCGGCCGCCTGTTTGATTTCGACGGACAAAGCCCGAAGCGGCGTGATCCAGATGGCTTTCAGTCCGGATGCCGACCGTTTCCCTTCCCGGCGCTTCAAATAGTCCAATACGACCGGAATCCAGAGGGCGTAGGTCTTGCCGCTACCGGTTGGGGCATTCAACAGGCCATTTTTGCCCTGAAGGAACGCCGTCCAGGTTTGCTTCTGGAACGGAAAGGCTTTCCAGCCCTGCGCCTGGAACCACCGTTCGGCGGTTTCGAATTGGTCGCTTCGGTTCACGGGATCAGGTTTTTAAGGTCTTCGATCGAGTTGGCGTCTTCAATCTTTTTGTCGTGCCGCCAGCGTAAAATACGCGGAAAACGTGTGGCGACGCCGCTTTTATGCCGTTTCGACAGTGCCACGCCTTCGAATCCGATCTCAAAAACCAGTTCAGGCGTTACGCTACGCACGGGCCCGAAGCGCTCAAGGGTGTTTTTCTTGATCCAGTCGTCAACCTTGCGAAACTCGGCGTCGGTGAGTCCGGAATAGGCTTTCGCGAACGTCACCAATTCCCGTCCGTTTTCCGTTTCCTGCCATAACGCAAACGTATAATCGGTAAAGAGGTTTGACCGGCGCCCGTGTCCCCGCATCGCATACGTCAGCACGGCGTCAATCGTCAGAGGTTCTATTTTCCATTTCCACCAATCGCCTTTTTTACGACCCACCTGGTACGGCGACGCGTTTCGTTTCAGCATCAATCCTTCTGAATGGCGTTCCCGCGCCTGTTCGCGCTCCCTTGTCACTTCGTCCCAAGTAGAAAACTGTTGGCGTTCCGACAATTGAAGGGGAAGCGACGGAGAAGCGATGTTGGCATAGAGACGTTCGAGCAACTGCCGCCGTTCTTCATAGGTACGCTCCCGAACGTCCTGCCCCTCCCATTCGAGGATATCGTAAGCGCGGATGATGACGGGTGTTGTCTTTAGTAGTGCTTGCGTGACCGTCTTGCGTCCGATGCGAGTTTGTAAGTCGTTAAACGAGCCGATCTCACCATTGGTAAAAGGCAAAATCTCGCCGTCAATGACCGTGCCGTCGGGAATCGCGTCGAGGAAGGCATTGAACTCGGGGTATTTATCGGTGACGAGTTCTTCACCGCGACTCCAGACGTAGAGTTTACCGTCGCGGCGAATGGTTTGCGAGCGGATGCCGTCCCATTTGTGTTCGACGCTCCAGTCGGAAGCCGGACCCAGGTCTTCGATCGCGCCTTCGATGGGATAGGCAAGATAGAACGGATACGGTTTTGAGAGATAGTCCTGGCTTTGTTCATCGCGCACCAATTGCTGGAACGTCGTCCGCGCCGGGTCCCAGTCGCCCATGAGTTTATACGCCAAAAGGTCTTCGTCGACGTTTTCTGCTTTCGAAAGGGCTCGTGTCATGAGTTTTTGGCTGACGCCGATGCGGAAACTTCCGGTGATGAGTTTAGTAAAAACGAACCGCTCGTAATAAGCGAGTCCTTTCCAGTTCGACTGCAGGTACGCTTTCTTGTGGTCGTCAGACTTACGTCGAAGCGCGATAATCTCAAGTAGGAACTCGGTGAGACTTTTATCGGACGGCTCGTTCGAAGGCGGAACGACCAGCGCGATGGTCTCGGCGAGGTCGCCTACGATGTGGTAGCTTTCCTCGAAGAGCCACAGCGGAATACCGGCGAGTTCGTTGGCCCACATCCGTAAGAGGGTGGTATTGACCGGACGCGGCGGGCGGCGGTGCGACAGCAGGGCGATGGTCCAGACCTTGTCTTCGTCGGAGGCATGGCGAAAATAGTCGGTAAGTGCCTCCACCTTGGCCGAGGTCTTATTCGAACTGTCTAAGGTGCGTATGAGTTCGGCAAAGTTCTTCATGCAGTCGATTCGGTTCGGGCGGCGGGTTCGGTATCGACGGCATCGTTGTCGCGCGCCTCGAGTTCCCCTGATTCGCCTTCGTATTGGGTGTGAGCGGTGCGGGCATCGTAGCCGAGTTCGCGGAGGTAGCGCGAGAAAATGTCAGAATAGCCGTGTGTGGCGATCACCTTTTCGCAACCCGTCGCTTTGATGGAATCCAGAAGGGAATACCAATCGCAATGGTCACTCATGACGAATCCTTTGTCGATGGCGCGGCGGCGGCGGGCACCCCGGAAGGCCATCCAACCGGAAGCGGTGCCGGTGACGAACGGTGCCATTTTCCGTATCCAGGTGCTGCCGTGCGCGGAGGGCGGTGCAATCACAATGTTGCCGAGCAGTTCTTCTTTTTTGGTAAGCGTTGTGATGCGGGTGGTTTCGGGCAGCCAGGCGATAGGGCGGATGACCTCGTTCATATTCTCTACCGCGCCGTGGGTGTAGATTTTCCCGATCGATGTGTCGAGGTGGCGGATCAGGCGTTGCGCCTTTCCGAGGGTATAGCCAAACAAGACCGAGGTGCGGCCTTCCGCCTGATTCTCGGCCCACCAACTGTTGATATCCTGGAACACCTGCGTCTGCGGCACCCAGTTGAACGCGGGCAGTCCGAAGGTGCATTCGGTAATGAAAGTGTGGCATTTGACGGGTTCGTACGGCACCGCGAGTCCGTCGTCTTCGGTTTTATAATCACCGGTGAAAACCCATACTTCCCCTTTGTATTCGACCCGCACCTGCGATGATCCGACGATATGCCCAGCGGGATGCAGTGAAAACGTCACGCCGTTGATCGTAAAGGTTTCGTTCCACGCTTTTCCGGTCACGCGGATGTCTCCGAGTCGGTGACGGATAATGGGCACGTTGTCATGGTGGGTGATATAGGCCTGATGCCCCCAACGGGCGTGATCGGAATGGCCATGGGTGATGATAGCCTTGTCAACCGGGCGCCACGGATCGAGGTATACACCGGCCTGGGCGCAGTAAATACCTTTGTCGTCAAATGCAAGAAGTGGAGTCCTTGGGCGCATGTAGCTTAAAAATACGACGATTTGCGTTAAGCACCGGACAGGGTCAATATTTTAACAATTGTTACGGTTTTTCCGCACCCCATTTTCCGGCAAGAAGGCTACCTTCGAGACCTCAAAGGTTTTAAAAACCTTTGAGGTCTCGGCCCTTCGGAAACGGCTCTTGTAGGTGGTGGCAACGTCCATTCGAAGCCGTTCCTCACAGCCCGGATCGCAGCGGTAATGACCCGCACCGCACGGCCTGTTGGTGCGGCAGGCGGCACAGCGACCAACGGAAGCTCGTGCCGGTGCCTGCACCAACGGCCGGGTGGAAGGGAATTGAGCGGAGAGCCGGAAGAGCTGCCTTATTTAGTTTACAGTCGCAGTTGGCAGTAGCTGCCGCGGTCACTTCATCAAAAGCTACCCATTGGAGAAAAAAAGATCTATTATTTCATCAACTGAGACTGAGACTGACACCGTGACTGAGACTGAGACTACTCACGAATTCGTATCTTTGCGGTACTTTTTTTGACAATCCTTAAAAAATATACTATGCCAAAAGGTTTTTTCCAGGTTCCGAAAGCGGTGAACGAACCTGTCAAATCGTATGCGCCGGGCAGTCCGGAGCGGGAGGCTGTACTGGCGGCCTATAAAAAACTGTGGAACGAGACTATCGACGTGCCTTTGCACATCGGGAAGGACCGGATCTATACCGGCAACACCCGGGATATCCGTCCACCGCACGACCACCAGCATGTAGTGGGGAAATACCACCTGGCAGAAAAAGCACACGTGCAGCAAGCCATCGCGTCGGCATTGGAGGCCCGTGAGGCATGGGCGTCCCTTCAATGGGAGCAACGCGCGGCTATCTTTTTGAAAGCAGCCGAATTGATCGCCGGACCCTATCGCGCCCGCATCAACGCAGCAACGATGATCGGACAGTCGAAGACAATCCACCAGGCGGAAATCGATGCGGCATGTGAGTTGATTGACTTCCTACGCTATAACGTTGAGTTCATGACGCAGATTTACCACGACCAGCCGAAGTCGGATTCGTCGACCTGGGACCGTGTCGAATACCGCCCACTCGAAGGGTTTGTATACGCCATCACACCGTTCAACTTCACGGCAATCGCGGCCAACTTGCCGTCGTGTGTGGCGATGATGGGTAATGTGGTGGTGTGGAAACCGAGTGACAGCCAAGTATTTTCGGCCAAGATTATTTTGGATGTATTCAAGGAAGCGGGTGTTCCGGATGGCGTTATCAACGTCGTATTCGGTGACCCGGTCATGATTTCGGATACGCTGTTGGCGAGTCCGGATTTCGCGGGCATCCACTACACCGGTTCGACCTTTGTTTTTAAGGAATTGTGGAAGAAAGTCGGTGAGAACATCCATACATATAAAACCTATCCGCGTATTGTGGGCGAAACCGGAGGCAAAGACTTCGTATTGGCGCACCCTAGCGCCAACGTGCGACAGGTCGTGACCGGCATCACGCGAGGTGGTTTTGAGTTCCAGGGACAGAAATGTTCGGCGGCGTCACGGGCCTACATCCCACAAAGTTTGTGGCCAGCGGTGAAAGAGCAACTGATTGCTGATGTCAAATCGATGAAGCAGGGATCGCCGGAGGATATGTCGAACTTTGTTACGGCGGTGATCCATGAGGCCTCTTTTGACAAACTGGCGAAGTATATCGACCAGGCGAAACAGGATGCGGACGCCGAGATCATCGTAGGCGGCGGATATGACAAGTCAAAAGGATGGTTCATCCAACCGACGGTGATCGTGACGACCAATCCGAAGTACACGACCATGGAAACCGAGTTGTTCGGGCCGGTGGTGACGATTTATGTGTACGAAGATGCAAACTGGACTGAAACCCTGAAACTGGTTGACGGCACATCAGAATATGCCCTTACCGGTGCCGTCTTCAGCCAGGATCGCTATGCAATTGCGGAAGCGACTACGGCGTTGGTGAATTCGGCAGGCAACTTCTATATCAACGACAAACCTACCGGAGCGGTCGTGGGTATGCAGCCGTTTGGTGGTGCACGGGCTTCAGGCACGAACGACAAGGCCGGTTCGATGCAGAACCTGTTGCGTTGGGTGTCGCCGCGAACTATTAAGGAGACGTTTGTAACGCCGGAGGATTACCGGTATCCGTTTTTGGGATAATCGAATTGCTTTTTATAAAAGAATCCGTTACGATGTAGCGGATTTTTTTTTCCAAGAAGGGAGTATAAATTCAAAAAAGAAGCAGTTTCGGCATGTGCCAAAACTGCTTCGGGCATCGTGTGGTTGGTTATTCTTCTTTTACGGTAATTGTAATTTCATCATTGAATTTGTATTCGCCTTTTTTGAATATCTCTTTATTTGCCAACACAATTTCATAGGTATAGATGCCTTTTGGTAGTTCAAAAACGCATTCTTTTCCGTCTTTTTGGATGACCATTTCTTTTTTGACGTCGTCACCGTCCTCGTTCAGTCCCGTAATTCTGAAAACGATCTTCTCTGCAAGTTTGTTCTTTACGCACACACTCTCGATAGTTTTGGAATTTGCGGACTTGCTTTCGGACTTTCCGCCAGTGAAAAAAGACAATCCATTCACCAGAATCTCTCCTCCTTTTAGCACTTTGTCTACATCCGACTGTGCATAAAAGGGCGTGGGTAGTAGCCATAGTGCTACCGATAACATCCAGAACTTCATAATTCAATCGACTTTTCATTGTCCTTACTGAGCAGGCGTATGTACTTGAAAGTGATATAAAGGAAAAAGAAAAATATCAGATTGCCTGAAATATTCCTAAGCGAATCAATCTCCCTGTCAAAACCAAATGCCAACACATAATACGTTACCCTAATCAGCAACAGCATGATGGCAAGAACGGCAATCAAATAACTCTCTGTTTTTTTCATAATTCTCTAATCTTGAGATTCGTCAATATATGAAAGCTGAAGTCAGCAACCCCAACTAGATATGATATACTAAACACCATCTGGATTATTTCTTTTCTTTCTTGCATTTGCAGGACTGCGCTGAGAAGAAGCCTCCTTTGACACAACATGCATAATAACCTGTTTTGCAACTAACTGAACATCCCGTCGACTGAGCGGATCCTCCCACAGTGGTAGAGCAGGAACTAGATCCTTCACCGCCACTATCACAGTCATCGTCATCAGAAGCCGATATATCCTTTACAAGCGAGTGGATAACCCTCAATGTTGTTATTCCGGATTCTTTTATACTTTTTAGGTCTTTACCCTTATAAGTCTCAGAAGTACCCCAATTGAATACAAAACCGGCTCCTGAAGTATTAACCGAATCAAAATTCGCACTACCGATAGTCTCGAGAAGGGAGATAGAGGTGGCGTCATCGATTCCAATAAAAACCGTGCTCTTCGTGACTTGGTTGAAAAGCGTTACTCCATTGGCATAGACGTGAATATCGTAAAGACCGTCCTCCAAACTTTCCTGGAAATCGGTGTTTTGGAAAACCACAAAATTAACTCTTCCCCCATCAACGAAATACGCGGTAAACTCGTTACCCTCTACCTTGTCTTTAACAACCCTGAATTCTGTTTGACCACTAAACGAGTATATAGCCGCTTCGCCTGATGTAGGACTTATACGATATGACATTGTTTTCTTCCCCCAATTTGCCATGTTATCGGACATCGCATCGCAGGAAGTAAAGCTTAAAGAGGAGATAAAACAACACACCAACAACATCGCTTTTCCCCTGGTTGAATTGGCATGATTCTCAGTCAACCTCAAAAATCGTTCTTTCATATAAAAATAGAATTACGTTACTGCCTACTTTCAGAAATACGTCGCTGTTTCGGCTGGTCCGACTTTAAAACGCTTTGTGAATGGCATAGTCGCACGGGACCCGGCCGCCGCGCACGTTCTGTATCAAGTTGTTATCGTCACGCTATACCAGTTGGACATAATAGATCCATTGGGCCCTTTAAGCCGATTACCCCATGCATCCGATTACTTTTGCGCATTGTCATGCTTTTTATGATCCAACGGACCCCAATAGCAAGTTGCGCCGTGCCATAATACACATCATGCTTCATACGCAGGCTCTTGATTGGCGGCGGACGAAACCCTGCCAGACGTTACATCCGACTGTGCATAAAAGGGCATTGGTAGCACTATGAGTACTACCAATAACACCATTGATTTCATAAGTTACGTTACTTTTTCCCGGACATTCAGTTTTTCTGGTAACGGATAGTTTTCGTCTTGGAAAATCGTTCATGGATTGTAACGCCGTTATACAAATAAATGACCCCCGAAATGGGGATAAAAATGGTACTAACCATTTTTTAAATTGTTCTCCAAATACGTGTATGTAAGGCGGTTTTTTCGCTGTTTTCAATACTTACTACTTTTATAGAAAATACCAATTTGCCAAAGGTGACGCCTTTATGGATACAATCAAACATTAGATTATACAACAGAAATACAACTATTTACAGGGAAAGCCCGTAGCTTACGTTCGCACCTAAACTACCGGTCTTCACGTTTTCTTCGATGTCAAAAATCGAGAAAAACAATAACCCGATAACGTTTGAAATGACTGCATCAAAAATGAACGCGTAAATCATTTTAGCTTTACTATTTCCCATTCCCTTTAAAATCCTTTACCATATGAACGTGATGGTTTTTATGCCACTACCTATAAACCAGGACTTCATAATTCAATCTACTCTTCCTTGCCCTTACTGAGCAGGCGGATGTACTTGAAAGTGATATAAAGGAAAAAGAAAAATATCAGATTGCCTGAAATGGTTTGAAGTGAATCAACCTTCCTGTCAAAGCCTAACGCCAAGACATAGTACGTTACCCTAATTAGGATCAAAGCAATGGCCACAGCGGCAATCAAATAAGCTTCCGTTTTTTTCATAATCCTAATCTTGTGATTGTTCGTAAATACAGAAACTAAAGTCCGCAACCGTAATTGCTACTCCAACCCAACCCAAGTTTTTCACCAAAAACTTTGTGATCGCTTTCGTCAATATTTTTATTCCGGCAGCATCCAACGCAAAAGTACCGAGCGCACCCGCTGCGCCAAGTCCTACCGCCTCGGTTAAACAGTCCCATACTTCTGGTCCGGTCAATTGGGCAGGCGTGCCATTGGCAACCATGATGTCTCCACTTATTTCCAAAGGAGGAATTGAGGCACCCATAACGAGTAACTCGTCCTGACTTAAGTCCGAAATGTCAATTTTTTGCACTTCGGCAAGTTGAATCGCGTATTCCTTTATCGGCGTGGTTAGCGCTGATACTTTGGAAACGGCGTCTTTTGACAGCTCATAGGCACCGGTTCTCACACCTTCCTTAAACTTCTTAAAGTCGACGTCTTTCGGACATTCTTCTTTCAAGACCAAATCGATTTTTTCACTATACGTTTTCATCATGTTATGCCAATCTTGCAATTCTGCTTTTTGCGCGTTGGAAACCAGGGCAAATAATAGCGACAGTAGCGCTGTAAAAACTAATTTTTTCATTACTTTGTTTAGATTTACTAATTATAGCAGTCCTTACTTTGTGTCTTCGAAAACAATTCAAAGTCAGGGCTGTTTTTTTTGTGGTTGGTTTAATTGTGGGTTTCACTTACTAACAAACCTCTAAAATAAGTGACCTGCATTGAGATGGTAAGTCTCTTAATTACCGTTTTGAAATTGCCAATCTGTTACTGCCTACTTTCAGAAATACGTCGCTGTTTCGGCTTGTCCGACTTTAAAACGCTTTGTAAATGGCATAGTCGCGCGGAACCTTGCCTTTGGCGGATGTAGGTGGATTGGTTCACCAACATCACTTCATCTGGTTTCAAAAGAACCAACAAAGGCGAGATCCCCTACCGTTAGGCAAATAGACGCGTTGTTAAATGCCTGGAATCAGCCAACAGTTCCCTTATGCCGGTTCCCACGCGAATCCCGATTGCTAGGGCGTATCGTCACGCTTTTTACGTTCCGATAGCGAACCCCCATAATGTATTGCGTCTTGCGATAACAAACCTCGCGCTTCATACGCAGGTTCAAGATTACCGGAAGCCGGAGCCCCGTCAGACGCTGTATGCTCCCGGGACGACTGGCACATAGGCACGGCACTTAGTTTCTGGGAAGGCCCGTCAAGCGAGCGTTCTTTCCCCGAACATGACACGAGGGCCGCAATACCGAAACAGGCGGCAATCCTGCTTACTGAAATGATGGTTTTCTCCATACTGTTTACTTTAGGCATATAAAATTCATATTCATTAACACTCCCTGCTTGGCACCAAGCCACATACCGGCGCGGTCACGTAGCCGCGACTCCGGAAGGGGCTTGTGCGCACCCGCAGTTGTGCGCAACAGGCTTATAACAATTGTGTGGCTCGCGTCAAGACTACCTGTGATGGGGTTCCAGGCTCGGCGTCTCTTTGCGATCGATGTAATCCTTAATTAACTTCTCCCTGCTCTCTATCAACAGTTGCATGGCCTCCATAGCTTTTGCATCGCCCCGCAGAAGCCGCATTTTGGCAGCCTCTGGGTTGATCTCAAGCATGCGTGACAGCGTAGCATAATCGCCATACCGCATCATTTTTTTTAACTGTTCTAATGTCATAACATCTGAAAAGCACTATCTTGCAGGGGAACGAAACAAATATAAACAACTTTCTAATTTTTGTACGCTTTTTCCAACAAAAAATAGAAAAAAGTTCATTGTTGCGCATGGAAGTGGAAAAGCCTATTGCTCGTATTCGAAAGATTATCAAAGACAAAAACCTGTCTTTCAGCGCGTTTGAAAAGAAAATCGGCATGTCAAACAACTCCATCCAGGTGGCGTTAAAACGCAATGCCAACCTGAAAGATGAGACCCTGAATCATATTCTTGCCGCATTTCCTGAGATCTCAGCCGAGTGGTTGCTTACAGGAAAAGGAGAGATGATTCGAAATGCCTATCCCCCTGTTATTGAGCGCACTTCTACCGTAGAAGAAGAACGATATGTGATCGAATTGCAACGCGAATACATCGTGCGGCTCAAACAGGAAATAGCAGAACTCCGCTCCCGATTAGAATAGTGATGCCATCCCGCCTCCTAAAAACGGCAAAACCCGGCCAAATGACCGGGTCCTGCACTATCAACCTAAACAATAACTTATAATCCGCCGCCACCACCGTTGGCTTTCTCCACGTTGATGTCGGTATTTTCTTTCTCCAACTTCAGGTTTCCAAAGTTGTAGGTAAGCGACACCCGGAATACCCGGCTGTCCTGCTTCTCATAGAAGCGGGTGTCAAGGTTGCGACCCGTGACATACGCATTCACTTCATTCACATTGAAGATGTCGAAGGCGTGGAGGCCGACGCGGAGTTTCTTTTCCATAAAATCCTTATTGAACGAAATATCGAGACTCTGGATCGGCTTGTCGATACGATAAATCTCCCAAACCCCTTTTGGCAGGAGGAAGTAGGACATATTGTTCGTAATACCCCACGGCAACAGAATCTGCGACTGGAAACCGAAGTTGAACGTACCTTTGTTCGGATAACCCAACGGATACCCTTCCGTGATCGTTTTATTCCATCCGATATTGGCCATGATGTAATTCATCTTATCAAGCTGCCCCATCCGATTCTGGAACTCCTGTTTCCCCTTGAAGATATAATCGAGCGGAATGGGGAAATTCAGATACGCACCAATCGCCTTCATCTTGTCAAATGAAACGAACGTCCGGTTGCTGACCAACTCGCCGTCGGCTGCCTCCAGCATGAACTGATTGTTATCGGTTGAAACCGAATAATTCAGGCCGGCCTGCACATAATCAAAAGCCGAGAAACGGAATTCAAAATTATCGAAGAACACCGGACGAAGGTCCAAATTCCCCTCTGACGTGTTGTATTTGTTATAGACATTGTTGATGTTCGGGTCAATCGTGAAATAACCCGGTTGCGCGATCTTACGGGTGTACGATCCTGACACGTTCATTTTGTCGGTCAACTCATACATGGCGTTAAAGGTCGGAAACAGGTTGTTGTTGACGAACTTGATGCGGTCAGCCACCGTACTGGCTTCACGGGTCACGTCAAAATCCTCGAACCGCAACCCGGCCGTCAGGTTCAGTTTCCCCCATTTCTTGCGGGCCTCGGCATAGAACGCCAGGTTGTTCTCGGTATAGTCGAAATCAATCGTATCGGCATACACACCTGAACCAAAGATCGCATCGGTGTCGCTGTCGAAATTATACTTACCCAAATCACTCACCTTCAACACGTTGTATTTGCCTCCGGTATTGATCGAGAAATTCCACTTTTCAAACGGAATCGCGAAATCATACTTCAGGTAGTAGTTGTACATATCGAAGTCGATGTTGCTATTGTTATACGACATATCGGCATTCTCGGCCGAAATACCCCGCAGTTTGGTGCCGCGACCGAAGTAATTGCCGTATGTGGTAACATCCAGTGTACGCCCGATGGTATCCAGCTTGACTTTATATTGCAGCACTGCTTCGTGTGAGGCTGTCTTGAACTTCGTAGCCGAATTGTTGCGATAGTCGATATCGGGCCCGGTGGTGAGGGCATCGTTGCCGGCCTCATCGTTCGAGACGTGCACATTGTAGTTGAACAACAGGTTCGAACGGTCGTTGATCTTATAGTTGGTGCCACTTCTCCAATACCAGTTCCGCCAATGAAAAACGGCCAGATTGCGTTGGTCGAGTTGCTTTGCCGGCGTGAAGTAGGTGAAGTCCTGGACGGTGCGGTTGAAGTTTTCGCCTTCGATATAATTATAGCCGATCATCGTCTGCCAGCTTAGGTTTTTCTCTTTTCCGTTGAGAAGGATCTGCGGACTCGGCTTTTGGTATTTGTTGAAGTTGTAATTGATATTGAAACTGGCGTTGATGCCTTTCAT
>JAIXYI010000020.1 GCA_027490305.1 Flavobacteriaceae bacterium | reverse complement strand
GAAGGGCTTGCGAAGGCCATAAAAAAAGGAAGGAATCTTGACGATACGATAATCGCAGAGCTTAAAGCTGCCGGAGTAAAATTTACCGAGTCCGATTTGAAATGGGTATTTAAAAATAAGGTAACTATATACAATTTTACAGTAAATAGATTTGCATTACTGTAAAATTGTATATAGTTACCTTATTTTTTCTGAGCTAATATTGAGTTACCTAATAAATAAAGAGGTTTCAACCGTAGAGTTGTTGCTACAAAAAAGGAGTCGTAACATAACCCTCTAATTCTCGTCGTTCTCACTTTCTGCCGAACAACTCTGGATAAATTTTTTACCGAGACTGGTCAACTTATAAGTCCCATCTTGCAACGCAAGCATACCCCGGCTATTGCCTCAACCAAAAAAATCGTACCTTTTCCCTACCAAAACCGCCTTCGGGCACAAACCAACACGTATACAATGGCTACACTTAACCACCACATCAATTTTAACGGCAATGCCGAAGAGGCTTTCCATTTTTACCGCTCGGTTTTCGGCGGCGACTTTGGGATGGTTGTGCGCTTCAAAGACATGCCGGAGTTTCCGTTCGCGGCGCATGAGGCCGAAAAGATCATGTATATCACCTTGCCGGTCGGCCCCACCGTATTGGCGGCCAATGATGTGCCGGAAAGCATGGGGCGCACCAACGAAAATGAAAACCGCAGCAAGATCGCGATCGGCGCGGCGAGCAAAGAGGAGGCCGACCGGCTGTTCCACGGACTTTCAGCCGGCGGACAGGTAGAGATGCCTATAGGCGATAGCCCATGGGGTTCGTATTTTGGCATGTTCCGCGACAAATACGGCATTGAATGGATGGTGGATTTTGATGCGCGGGGGTAAGGGAGGGCGTTAGGACGCGCAACGTCTGAGACGTTTGCACACTTCGTTCATAGCAGATGTCACGCAGCGGGGAAGGTCCCTCGCGGTGCTCGGAATGACGCGGCGCAGTGGCGGGAGTTTAGATTTCTCGGCTGCGCTCGAAATGGGCGTGTTCGCCTCGTCTGACTGGCTTTACGGTTTCGTTACAGATGTCGCGCAGCGGGAATCTATACACTTCGCCCAACCATAACAAACGCCCGCTGTGGAGCGGGCGTTTGGATTTATTCAACTAACACCGTTTCCGGCTTGCATTGGCTATCGCGACTACACACTAGGGTTTTTTTCGCGACCCAGGTTTTCCTGCCATCCAGGATGGCGATGTAGGGAAAGCACTCTTCATCGCAATCGTTGGTGATAAAGTAGGAGGCAAAAAACAGCTCATCGTGGGTGCTTTTGACTTTCAGGTCTTCTTCCAGGTAAAAGCGATCCGCGATCAGGTGAAGGCTTCGGGCGATCCTGAGCCGCTTGCCTAAACTCGAGGCCAATAGCAGGTACTGTGTTTCCTGGCGCTCGCCGACCGACAGCACTTTTAGGATTTCGACTTTATCAAGGGTCATCTTGCCCTTATTCCCTGCATCTAACAGCATTTTTTGCTTCAGCGCAAGGGTGTCAACCAGAATATAACGGCTCTCCTCAACATACCCTATGGCGGCATCCGTACTTTTGCAGGCGGTTAGGATTAGGAGGAAGAGGAGAATGGGAATTGTTTTCATTGGTTGTGGGTTGGACAACAATCTGTCACATTATACGCCTAGTATACGCTTTATACAGGGAGTGTCAAGGTGTCATTATTTCAGGACAAGACAAGGACAAGACATCCTTCGCTATAATTCCCAAACGGCTTCGCACGCGAAGTACTCCGCAACGACAATCCTAATGATTATTGAGCCCATATCATCTATCGCGATGTATCTGTATAAGCCATCTTGAACATCTATCCAATCGTTTATCAACATCCCCATATTTTGAGGCTCTCCATTCTCATTAAGACCAGTCATTTGGGTCACAAGAAGCCGTTGCATATTTCGGGAACCTATTTCTCCTAAGATCTGTTGAATATGTACAGCTTTGAATGCCTCCTGATCATTAGTAGATAGTAAGTAAAGGGGGGCGTACCAGAAATGATTCGGCTCTTCTCGACACGGTTGGCTGAGTTCAAAAGCGGCATGTCCTCGAGCAAGTTTTAGCATTACATTTTTAATGCGGGTATGTTCTGGAACAAATGCAATTTGACCATCTATCTCGGTTTTAGAATCTTCTATTCGTTGTCGTAAAGCGGGTGATTTTTGCATCATCTTGGCAACTGATGGCCGTCTGATTTTCTCAGGGTCGGTTGAACCGGCAAGGACGCTTTCCAACAGACAAACAAAGTACTGCTCATCTTTCGAAAAACCTTGGTTACAAGAATCGCAACATCCTACGACGTACAGATTTTCGGGATAAGGCCTTTCAAGTAGGCATTTTGACGGTATATGATCATCTGTGTCGGCAACACCTCCGCAGTATACGCATCCTTGAACTAATCGACTATCAGAATAGGGATGTATCTGTTGCATGTATTAAGGTTGATGATTCCAAATTACTTATTTTGCACAAAGGTATAGCTATGGCGAAGTGAACAATGTCGCGGGGCGGGGCTAATTTCCCATCTTCTTCTACAATTCCTGTTTATAATCAATAATTCGCTTTAGGTATAACAATTCGTTCTCGATTTCTGCAACGACCTTAGTAACATTGGAACGTATATCATCGCTCCAAAAGCGCATAACTTTCCATCCTTTCGACACAAGATATTCGTTGACTTTTCTGTCCCGCTCCATATTGCGTTCAATTTTGGCAGTCCAAAACTCTTTCCTTGTCCGCAGTCGCTCCTTTAATTGGTCCCAATCCTTGCCATGAAAAAACTCGCCATCAACAAAAATGACAACACGATATTTCCTGAACGTTAGGTCTGGTGTGCCGAACACCTCTTTGTCGTGCTTGCGATAGCGATAGCCCTTATGCCACAAGCGCTTAGCAAGAAGGACTTCGCTCTTTGTGTCCTTACCCTTGATAGCCCGCATAATACGGCGTCTAGATTCAGGAATCTCATCTTGCATTCATAAATATACTATTTATTCCGTTGTGATAATGTCTGATTTTGTATTTCCGAATCTCGTATATTGCAGGTTTTTTTTCGATTTCAGTTGCCTATTAAGGCCATTTTGTTATTTTTGCTAAAAGCTTTACTTCATGGACAACGAGAAATCGCTCTACATTGACTTGTTTGCGGGGTGCGGGGGATTGTCTTTGGGCTTATACAACTCGGGGAGATGGCGGGGCTTGTTTGCAGTAGAAAAAAACAGCGACGCTTTCTCGACACTTCATCATAACTTAATAAGGAACCATAGTCACTTCGACTGGCCGGAATGGTTGCCTGTTAAGAACCATGATATTAACGAAATCTTGAAAAACAATGTTGAGCACCTTAAGTCACTGCGCGGCAAAGTAGACCTGGTTACCGGAGGGCCGCCTTGCCAAGGTTTCTCTACCGCCGGCCAGCGACGTGAGGGTGATTTCAGGAACAAGCTAATTAAGTCTTACATTAAATTTATCAAACTGGTCCAACCACGGATCATTTTCTTCGAAAATGTAAAGGGTTTTACGCAGAAGTTTGACAAGAATAAAACAGCAGGGAAAGCCTATTCTGAGTATGTGCTTAGGGCTTTGAGAAAGAAAGAAGTTGATTTCCCTGGTTATGATGTCCATGGCGAGTTAATTGACTTTTCCCAGTTTGGGATACCACAAAAACGGACTCGTTTTATATTAGTTGGTATAAAAAAAGAGAAGGGCAACACCTCACAGGCCAATTCTTTTTTTAAGGCAATATACGAAAACCGGGAGTCCTTTTTAGTTTCTAAGGGATTACAAATGGCAACAAGCCTGGAAGACGCCATTTCCGATTTATTGCAAAATGAATCCAGCGTTGCCTCCCCTGATTCCAAAAGATTCTGTTCTGCCCCGTACGGAGGAATCTCGACTGGCTACCAAGCGTTGCTCCGTAAGCACGTGAAAACAAGTATCCCTGACAGCCATCGCTTTGCGAACCATTCGCCCGAGACCTTACAGAAGTTTCGTTTTATTTTGGATCATGCAGAGAAGAATAAAACCCTATCTCAGGAGATAAAAGACAAATATGGCCTCAAGAAGCGAACGCTTATACCGTTGGCCGCAGGCACGCCCACGGCGACGATAACGACACTGCCGGATGACTACCTTCACTATTCGGAACCCAGGATCTTCACCGTTAGGGAGTACGCGCGTATCCAATCCTTTGACGACTGGTATGAGATAAAAGGAAAGTACACAACAGGAGGCAAAAGACGCACAAAAGAAGTGCCAAGATATACGCAAATCGGGAATGCAATACCGCCTTTGTTTGGGGAGCAGAGTGCGCTTATACTCAAAGCTTTATTGTAATGACTAATCTTCAATTTAGGGTCAGTTCAGCACTAAAAGATATAATCGGAAAAGACTTAATTACCGACGATTACATCGCTGTTTTTGAGCTCGTAAAAAATTCCTTCGACGCACATGCAACTAGAGTAGACATATTTTTTGAGGATATCTACGGTGCGACTCCTAAGATTGTTATCAAAGACAACGGAAAGGGAATGAATTACGGCGACTTGATCAACAAGTGGCTATTTGTTGCTTATTCGGCAAAACGTGAAGGCACGGAGGATTCTGACTATAGAGACAAAATTTATAGCAATAGGATTTTTGCTGGCGCCAAAGGGATTGGACGTTTTTCCTGTGATAAACTTGGTAAATATCTTTATTTAGAGACCAGAAAAGATGAGCCAAACGCCGTGACTGAAACGCTTGTTACAGATTGGGAGAAATTTGAACAAGACATTCAGGAGAGTTTCATCAATGTAAATGTTCTTCACGAGACTTCCTATGAAAAAAGTATTTATCTCGAATCGTCGGGCACAGCGTTGGAGATAACTGGTCTACGTGAGTCTTGGGATAGACAGAAATTTCTTAGACTAAAGGATTCTTTGGCCAAACTAATCAATCCAATCGTCGAGTCTAAGTTCGAAATATACTTACATGTAAAAGATGAATTAGTTAACGATGTTGGACAAGAATATTATGCGACCGTAAACGGTCGAATAAAGAATTTCATATTTGAAACGCTGGAATTGAAGACCACAAGGATAAACGTGTCGATATCCCAAGACGGCCTTTTCATTGATACTGAACTAATAGACGGAGGCACTAGAATATATAAAATTCGAGAAAAAAACAGCCGGTTCCGACTGCTTTCGGGGATTGACTATTCAATCTTTTACCTGAATCACTCAGCAAAACTGACCTTTGCGGCGAGGATGGGGCTACCGTCCGTGCAATATGGGCACATATTCGTATACAAAAATGGCTTTCGGATTTATCCTTACGGCGAGCCTTTTGACGACACTTTAAAAATCGACCAGCGTAAAGGTCAAGGTTATAGCAGATTTTTGGGTACCCGGGAAATTTTGGGCAGTATAAGTATCAACTCTAGTGTAATAGATCTTAAGGAAACAACTAGTAGGGGGGATGGCTTTATAAAATCAGAAACATACAACGAATTCGTTGACTATTTCTGGGTAGTCTTAAAACGTCTAGAGAAATACGTTGTGGACGTTCAAAAGTGGGGTCTTAGTATAGAAAACAGTGCGAACTTTGATCTGAAAAGCCGTGTGTCGGACCTTTTGTCGCGGTTGACCGAAAGTGACGATTTAGTGGATTTTTCAATTGCCGATAATTTCTTTGAAATTCTCGAGGCTAGCCAGTCATCGAGTGCTGACGCAATAGTAGAGAATCTAAATCGTATAGCCTTTCTTTCTGGAAACGACAATCTTATATCTCATGCAAAAAACGTATCAAAACAGTATGATGCCATAAAATCTGCGAAGGAAGAAGCGGAAAGGCAGGCCGATGAGCAACGAAGGCGCGCGGAAGAAGCAACCAAACGACTAAAGGAGCAAATTTCTGAAAACCTATTCTTAAAATCCATTAATACGGGTCAATATAAAGAGGTAATAAGCCTTTTACACCATATTGGGATTTACGCTGGAACTATCGACAATAACCTAAAGGGTATTTCCCTTCGAATTCAAAACAATGTCAATTTAACAACAGTAGACTTACTTGACATCATAAAAGCCCTGAGTTTCGAAACAAAAAAAATTCTAAACGTTGTAACGTTCGCTACCAAGGCTAACTTTAAACTCGACACGGAATTTGCCAGTGTTGACATACCGCTGTACGTTACAGAATATGTGAAGAATATCATTCCAACAATTATTGATAGGGGTATCCAGATCGAGGTTGACAACCTGCTTGAGGGTAGAAAATTCGTTAGGAAAATCAAGCCGATCGAGCTAAACATTGTCGTCGACAATCTAATCAATAATGCTCGGAAAGCCAATGCTTCGACGCTTACTCTGATGTTCTCTGTCCGAAACAATAAATTAGTTATGAGCTTTGTCGACAATGGGTTTGGAATTCCCGCTGAAAATTTATCAAAAATTTTCAATCTTGGATTTACAACAACAGATGGCTCCGGCATCGGACTGTATCACGTAAAAGAAATTATAGATTCCATGGGCGGGGAGATTTCAGTGGTAAATAACCCTGAGCGAGGTATTACGTTCTCCATACAACTATAAAAACATCAAAACATGAAAGTAATAAAACTATTTTGGGTGGATGACATGGAAAATTGGGCCAAATCAGCCCAAACGAATTTACAACTGATCTGCGGAAAATATGAAATAGATTTGAAAATTGTTCCCGCGGTGAACGGTGAGGACATTGTCCAGAAGTTAATGCAGTTTGACTTCGATGGAATAATAATGGATTACAATATGGAGCCTTTTAATGGTGACAAATACATAAACGATATCCGATATGAAGATCATTTAGATGAAATACCCATTTTGTTCTACTCTCAAGACAACAATATTGACTTGAATAAACTCGTTGCAAATCAAAAAAACATAGTGTGTGTTTATAGGGGTAACTTAGAAGACAAAGTCAAAGAAATATTTTTTTAATCTCTCAACGCTATTAGTTCAACCTCTGCAACATTTGCTATTAAACCCCGCTCCGCAAAGTCTCCCTTTTTTCACCAAAGGCCCTATAGAACCGTAAGCTGCGCAAACGTCTCTGACTTTGCGCGACCACCACACGCTTGCGCGACCACCACAAGTCTTTCATCGATCATTCCAAAACTGCCGTATCACAGAGAAATCGGTCGCGTTCCGGAAGTCTGTTTCGATTATTACAGGCAGCAGGCCCTCCTGCCCGTGATAGTCGGGCGCGCTTGAATACAGATACTCCCAAGAGTGCCTTACAATACCTGCCCGCACCGGATTTAGATGAATATAGTGCAGTTTCGTCCAAAAAAAGGGCACCGAGTAGATTTCGACCGCATGATTGCCCGCCCGCCAAAATTGGAAGTGCTTATTCCGGGAATTCCGTTCCGCGGCCCGGCTGAAGATTTCCAGCATCCGCGACGGACAGCCGCAGGCCTAAAAATCTTGATTAGGAAAGTTGTTTTGAACTCATTGCCAAGCATTCTGCAAACGGCTCGTGTAGCACCACGGTTCTACCCCATGTGTAAGGCCCTATACCAGTAGTAAAAAGCCTCAGGATTCGTTTTCTTTAACTTGTTCAGTTTAGTATACTCCTGGTTTTCGATGCGCCAATCCTTGACATCTGTTGGCTTTCCGTAACGCTCGATGTGCTCGCCATCGGATTTCAAAAGAGACACTAAATAGGCCACTTTTGCTGCGGCCTTGATGGCTTCCTCGATATGGAAAGGTTGTAGTGAAAAATTGGTGAAGTTCCGTATGCCGGTTTGCAAGTAATTGAATTCGATATTTTTGCTGTCGCGTTCCGAAAGCGTGAAACAGGCTTCGAGGGTGTCGTTTAATACATCATCGGGTGAAAGATCGAGTTTACGGAAGCGTCTTTCTTCCGCGACGATCCTATTGTAACTGGCCTTTACCATTTCCAGGTTGCTGATACGATCGAACAGGAACGCAATGTCGAACAGTTGTTTGATGATCTCCGCATGCCGGTTTTTTGCATACAGTATGCCTGTTGTCTTGGGTGCAAATGCCGTAAGTTTATCGCCTAAAATGGCATCGAAAGTCGGCATTTCGATCGTTTCCGGTTCGCCGCTGTTGGCTATCCAGTTGTGTTTGATAGCGAGCGTTTGCCATTGCGGATACGGATTTTTGGCATAAAGAACGTCCAATAACACGGGTTCCTCTTGTCCGTCTATCACACTTTGATAAAAAACCTTGAAATGACCCAGAGGGGCGTCGGCGCTATGCGTCCGGGCATTGTCATCTTCCCATTTCAAAAATCGCCCTTGCGCTATGATTTTCCCGAGCACGTTGGCAATATCCGCTTCATCGTGTTGCGTGATGATGTCGATGTCTATAGAGAAACGCGTAGGCGCGTCAGTAGCCAGTAACAGTGCCGTACCTCCTTTAAATAGGAAAGTAAGGCCATTCGCCTTAAGTTGTTCGAGAAAATATAACGCGTGCACCACTTTCTCAATCAATTTGGGATCGCTACGTTTACCTAGTTGGTTTCGTAACCCGGAAATCCAGTCGTGGCTAAAGGAATGGGTATCGATCATAAATTACATTTTGGCAGAAATTGGGTTTTCTGCCGAAGTTATACTCATGATTTCCTGAAGTTCTCTCTCTCGGTTGCGTCTTACCGCATATCGTTTCATCTTTAAATAGTTCACGTTGTATCGCGACAGCGCGTTGGCGAAAATATCGCGTAGTTCTCCTTGCTGGGCGGCAAAAAGAACGGGGTCGGCGAGCATGTCTACGAGAAGTTTTTCGAGCATAGGCACGGCGTACTTTCCCTTCGGCTCCATCGGGGCTTCTGATACCAGCGGCCGTATGATAATCGGCTTCTCGGCGTCGCTTACATAAAGGTCAAAAACCAAGGTATTTGGATCCATATAGCCTTCGTCCGACATCTCATTGATAATGCGGAATACCTGCTCCATGGCATCCCGTTCTACCTCTACTACGGTGAAATGTTTAAACGGCTGGTGGCGCATAAAGGTGTTAAGCCACTTGGTATTCCAGACGCAAAGCGTCACATACGGTAATTCGCGGCGTATCTTATTGGCCAGCTTCTTCATTTCCGCCTCTACTTGATGTTTGAAATCCTCTTTATTGGAAATGGCGTAATAACCACGCGCGGGGCTTTTGAGAAGTCCTGCCTTTTTGAGCTTTGAGAGATAAACGTTGATGGTAGCGGTGCTCCATTGCGGAAAGTCGCCTTGAATCGCAGCGATAAGCCGCGCGCGCGGAAGTATTTCCGCCTTCTCAAAATAATGCCGTATATGGTTCTCGAGCGTTGTGATCATCAATTGTGCTACGCGGTAAGGCAAAGCTAATTAAACTTTGGCAAAAAAGAGGGTTTCTGCCGAAGTTTAATAATCTAACCAAACCTGTTCTCTTTAGCGCCTCACCCCTTAACACCACATTCACACAAAAAATCCTTACATTCGCAGGCGCTTTAAACAAACGCCTCCCATGAGTGTGAAATTCACTGAATATAACCAACTTGACCTGCCGGGTACCGCCGCTGACATACTGCAGTTCTGGAAGGAACAAGACATCTTCGCTAAAAGTGTTTCTACCCGCGACGGACAACCGCCGTATGTCTTTTTTGAAGGACCGCCGTCGGCCAACGGACTGCCGGGCATCCACCACGTCATGGCACGTGCCATCAAAGATATTTTCTGCCGCTATAAAACGCAGAAGGGCTTTCAGGTGAAACGCAAAGCGGGCTGGGATACGCACGGCCTTCCGGTGGAACTCGGCACCGAAAAAGAACTGGGCATCACCAAAGAGGATATCGGCAAGAAAATCTCGATCGCCGAATACAACGAGGCGTGCAAACGCACCGTCATGCGCTATACCGACGTGTGGAACGACCTCACCGAAAAAATGGGTTACTGGGTTGATATGGACGATCCGTATGTGACCTATGAGCCGAAATACATGGAGACGGTATGGTGGCTGCTCAAACAGATCTACGACAAAGGCCTTTTGTATAAAGGCTATACCATACAGCCCTACTCGCCTAAAGCGGGCACCGGACTCTCCTCGCACGAGGTCAACCAACCCGGCGCCTACCGCGATGTGACCGATACGACCATCGTGGCGCAGTTCAAGGCCCTAGCTGACACACTCCCCTCCTTCCTGCAAGGTTTCGGCGACGTGCATTTCCTGGCCTGGACGACCACGCCCTGGACGCTGCCGTCGAACACCGCACTGACCGTCGGCCCGAAAATCGACTATGTACTCGTAAAGACGTTCAACCAATACACCTTCGCCCCTGTCAACGTCGTATTGGCGAAGAATCTGGTGGGAAAACAGTTCGGGAAAAACTACTTCGAATCGACCGAAGACGTCGATTTCGAGCAGTTCACAGAAGGAAGCAAATCGATTCCGTTCCGCATCCTCACAACATTCAAGGGTATCGACGCCGTCGGCATCCGCTACGAACAATTGCTGCCCTACGCCCTTCCGTACCAAAATCCGGAAAACGCCTTCCGCGTGATCTCGGGTGATTTCGTCACCACCGAAGACGGTACCGGTATCGTGCATACCGCCCCGACCTTTGGTGCCGACGATGCCAAAGTGGCGAAAGAAGCAACGCCGGAAGTACCGCCTATGCTCGTGCTGGATGCATACGGAAACCCGGTGCCGCTGGTCGACCTGCAAGGAAAATTCACCTCGCATATGGGGGACCTGGCCGGAAAATACGTCAAGAACGAATACTACGAGGCGGGCGCGGCGCCGGATAAGTCGGTCGACGTCGAGATCGCCATCCGCCTGAAAGAAGAAAACAAGGCCTTCAAGGTCGAGAAATACGTGCACAGCTACCCGCACTCGTGGCGCACCGACGAACCGCTGCTCTATTACCCGCTCGATTCATGGTTCATCCGGATGAGCGAGGTGAAAGAACGGATGTTCGACCTCAACGACACCATCAACTGGAAACCGAAAGCGACCGGAGAAGGACGTTTCGGAAACTGGCTCAAAAACGCCAACGACTGGAACCTGTCGCGTTCGCGCTACTGGGGTATCCCGTTGCCGATCTGGCGGACGGAAGACAAATCGGAAGAAATCCTGATCGGATCGGTCGAAGAGCTGTATAACGAAATCGAGAAGTCCATCGCCGCCGGCCACCAGCAGGAAAACCCGTTCGCGGGCTTCGTGGCCGGTGACATGAGCGCCGAGAACTACCAGAAAGTCGACCTCCATAAGAACATCGTCGACGCGATCACGCTGGTGTCGCCATCGGGCAAACCGATGAAGCGCGAAACCGACCTCATCGACGTGTGGTTCGATTCGGGTGCGATGCCCTATGCGCAGTGGCACTATCCGTTTGAAAATAAAGACAAAATCGACGGCCGCACCGACTTCCCGGCTGATTTCATTGCGGAAGGGGTCGACCAGACGCGCGGTTGGTTCTATACGCTGCACGCGATCGGCACGCTGGTGTTCGATTCGGTGGCGTATAAAAACGTGGTGTCGAACGGACTCGTGCTCGATAAGAACGGGCAGAAGATGTCGAAACGCCTCGGCAACGCGGTCGATCCGTTTGCGACGTTGGCGGAATACGGCCCGGATGCGACGCGTTGGTATATGATTGCGAACGCCAACCCGTGGGACAATTTGAAATTTGATATCGAAGGCGTGGCGGAAGTGCGCCGGAAGTTCTTCGGTACGCTCTATAACACCTATTCGTTCTTCGCGCTCTATGCGAACATCGACGGGTTTTCGTATGCGGAAGCGGAAGTGCCGTTGGCCGAACGCCCGGAAATCGACCGCTGGATCTTGTCGGAACTGCACTCGCTGGTGCAAAACGTCGACGGTTTCTATGCCGATTACGAGCCGACCAAAGCCGCGCGCGCCATTTCAGATTTCGTGCAGGAAAACCTTTCGAACTGGTACGTGCGTTTGTGCCGTCGCCGTTTCTGGAAGGGCGAATATGGGCAAGACAAGATCGCGGCCTACCAAACGCTGTATACGTGCCTGGAAACCGTAGCGAAACTCAGCGCCCCGATCGCGCCGTTCTATATGGAAACGCTTTATCGCGACCTGAACAATGTAACAGGAAAAGACGCGTTTGAGAGTGTACACCTGGCGGATTTCCCGCAGGCTGTCGAAAACTTTGTTGATAAAACACTCGAGAGCAAAATGGCTAAGGCCCAGACGATTTCAAGCCTGGTGCTGTCGCTGCGCAAGAAAGAGATGATCAAGGTACGCCAACCACTTAGAAAGGTAATGATTCCGGTACTTGACGCGGTGCAGCGCGCTGAAGTCGAGGCCGTTTCAGACCTGATCAAGGCAGAGGTAAACGTGAAGGAAGTGGAGCTGCTGGACGATGCTTCGGGCATACTGGTGAAGCAGATCAAGCCGAATTTCAGGACGTTGGGTCCGCGTTTCGGAAAAGACATGGGGTTGATTTCCAAAGAGATACAAACGCTGTCGCAGGAGCAGATTGCGGAACTCGAGCGCAACGGCCAATTGCCGCTTGTTATTTCGGGAAATACTGTAATTTTAACTTCCGACGATGTGGAAATCACCTCTCAGGACATCGAAGGTTGGCTGGTGGCCAACGCAAATGGACTGACGGTGGCGCTCGACATCACGATAACGCCCCAACTGCGGAACGAGGGAATGGCAAGGGAACTCGTCAACCGCATCCAGAACATCCGGAAGGACTCAGGTTTCGAGGTCACCGATAAAATTCGGGTGACGTTGGGCCGCAACGAGGCGCTGGAAATGGCGGTACGGGAGAATGAGGCCTATATCATGTCGGAAACGCTTACGGAAGCCCTGTCATTCGGGGAGGCCGCGGGCGGAACGGAACTAGAATTTGACGATATCAAAACAACCATTGTAATAACAAAATAGCAGAAATCATGACAGATGAAGTGGTACGCTACTCAGACGCCGACCTGGCCGAGTTCAAGGAGATCATCTTAGCGAAAATACAGAAAGCACAGGCCGACCTCGACCTCATCAAGAGTGCGTATATGAACGACCTCAACAACGGCACCGACGATACGTCGCCGACGTTCAAAGCCTTTGAGGAAGGAAGTGAGACCATGTCGAAAGAGGCGAACTCGGCGCTGGCAATCCGTCAGGAAAAGTTCATCCGCGACCTGAAAAACGCGCTGTTCCGTGTGGAAAACAAAACGTATGGCGTGTGCAAGGTAACGGGCAAACTGATCAGCAAAGAGCGCCTGAAGATCGTGCCGCACGCGACGATGAGCATCGAGGCGAAGAATTTGCAGCGGTAAAATTTAGAATAGTGTTTAGGAAATCCAAATCCTACTGCCTCCAGGTCGGATTTGGATTTCTTTTTTTGTAGGATATGCGATACCTGTATTTACTGCTATTTCCACTTTTAGCCGCCGGGCAGTTTCGGCCGGGCGCTATTACCATGACTGATGGATCAAGGATTTCCTGTCTTTTGGAAGTGCCAGAACCTGACGACCGGTACCTCAGATACCGGACAAGCGATGATGAACCCATCCAGAAATTGGGTCCCGACCTGATTTCGGAATTTGAGGTACGCGACAATTGGGTCATTACAAAATACAAAGTGCTCACCCTCGCCGGCATACGCCGAAATGACATCTCGACACTCAAATTCGCAAAAAGAAAGAGTTGGTGGAAAGTGGTGGTGGAAGGTAAAGTTACACTCCTCTCCCAGTTTACATACAAGCCGGGTGACGTGAGCGGTCCGTTTAGAGGACCCGTTTCAAGTTCCAGTTACACGTACTATGCCTTTCAAAGAGAGGGCGAGGACTATGCCATTTACTTTACATACGATTTCACGGGAAGACATGGGGAAAACTTCAACCGGAACTTTTACAATAAAATGCTTTTTCCGTTGACGAAAGCGCTCTTCGGTGAAAAATGCCCGGACATGCTGCAAGCCATGACACAGGATATCATGCTCAGTAATCCGTATGTCTGGATTGCTACGTATTACAACGCCCATTGCGGCAACTGAAACTTTCCTCCCACGTCGATGAACCATCCAATTGTGTATTTTTGCGGGATTAAACCACGAGTATGTCGTTAAAGAAAGCCTATCTCATCATCTTCCTTGTGTTGCTTGCCGACCAGGTGTCGAAGTTGTATATCAAGACGCACTTCGTGTATGACGAAAGCGTGAATGTCTTCAGTTGGTTCCACATCCATTTCATCGAAAATGAGGGGATGGCCTGGGGCGCGAAGATTCCGGGTGATTATGGCAAGCTGATCCTGACGTTGTTCCGGATACTGGCGGTAGGCGGCATCGGCTGGTGGCTGTGGGATGCGGTGCAGAAAAAGGCGTCAAACTTCCTGATCGTGGCCATTGCGCTCATCTTTGCCGGCGCGTTCGGCAACATCATCGATTCGGTTTTCTACGGTGTCATCTTCAACGAAAGCTATAGCGAGCCTGCCACCCTGTTCTCGACCGAACCGTATGGATCGCTCTTCCACGGAAAAGTAGTGGATATGCTTTACTTTCCGTTGTTCGAAGGTCGCTTCCCCGAATGGGTGCCGATCTGGGGCGGTGAGCCGTTTAAGTTCTTCAATGCCATCTTCAACCTGGCCGATACGGCGATTTCGGTGGGTATTGGGATATTGATCGTGTTCAATAAGAAAGCGTTCCATAAATAAACGGTTGTCTGCGATTTTGGAAAAATCGGCTGCAATCCCGACCTTTACTAAAATAGAATTTCATGACCGCGCTTGAAACAATAAAAAACAGCTTAATCGATCGAATTCTGGCGACTCGAAATGAACGACTACTGGAAGCAGTGAAAACTATTTTTGACGCCACGGATTCTGAAGATACCCTCACTCTTTCTTCCGAGCAAATTGAGATGCTGAAAATGAGTGACGATGACATTCTAAATAACCGAGTCGTTTCCCAATCTGAATTGGATAAAATGGACTCAGAATGGGGCGGCTAAAGATTGTCTGGACTCAAACGGCGGTCAGACAACGAAACTTGATTTTTCAATACTGGAATACAAGAAATGCCAGTCCAGAATACTCGCGAAAATTAAACGCCAGTGTAAGAGAACGTGTTGGTTTACTTAGAGGACATCCAGAAATCGGAGTAAAAACAGAATTTGGACACCATCGTGTTATTTCTTTAGGCCACTATTCTATTTTCTATGTGGTTAAAAATGACAGAATTTATATCACTGCATTTTGGGATAACCGCCAAGAACCACATAAGCTGCTTACAATCTTGCGCTCAACGTAAAGGACCGCCGTCATGACCAAAAACGACATACGGCTCCACTACCGGACACTCCGCGCCGCCCTGACGCCGGAACAACGCGCCGCCGAAAGCCTGGCGATTGCCAACCAATGCCTGTCGCTGCCGATCTGGAATGGGCACCACTACCACCTGTTTCTGCCGATCGACCGCCTGCGCGAAGTCGACACCGAACCGCTATTGCATCTGCTAGCAGGCAAAGACAAATCGGTTGTGGTATCCCGCAGCGATTTTGAAACGGGTGCGATGCAGCACTTTTTATTGGAAGACGGCGTCCGGTTGCGCACGAATGCCTATGGTATTCCGGAACCGGAAGGCGGCGCACCTGTTCCCACGGATGCCCTTGATGTGGTATTCGTACCCCTCGTCGCCTTTGATATAAACGGCAACCGCATCGGATACGGCAAAGGCTTCTACGACCGCTTCCTGACCGCGTGCCGTCCCGATACGATAAAGGTCGGCCTGTCGTTCTTTCCGCCGGTCGCGACCTGGGAAGATGTGTGGGAGCACGATGTGCGGCTGGACTTTTGTGTGACGCCGGATCGGGTCTATTCGTTTGCCGGCTAGCCCGTGCAATATCGCCTTTTGGCAGGCAACTTCGGAAAATCATCCTCATCAACCGTTCCTATAGAATCTACTTTTCTTTACCTTTGAAAAAATGATTGCACGATGGATTTGCAGACACGAAAAATAGTTTTTGTTCAAGAATTTCTCAAACTGCAAAGCGAGAAAGCCATTTCTCACTTAGAATCTGTGCTCAAAAAGGAGAAGGACGAAGCTGTTCGAAACCCAATGTCTGTTGAAGATTATCATTATAGAATTAACCAGTCTATTGACAATTCGAAAAACGATCAAGTGACAGAGTCAGGCGATTTACTTTCCGAAATCGAAAAATGGAGTTAAAAATCTATTGGACAAATTTCGCGAAATCGGAACTGTAGACTATTTTCGACTATTATAAAGAAACCGCGGGTTTAACCGTCGCCAAAAAACTAGTTGCCGGAATCGTAAAGGCATCCCAGAAACTTTCAGGTCTACCCCTAATGGGCCAACACGAAGAATTACTCAAGGATTTCGATTTGGGTTATCGCTATTTGGTCTACAAGAATTACAAAATCGTTTACCTGTTCGACAGCAATCGGAATCGTATTGAAGTTCATGATGTATTTGATTCAAGACAGCATCCGAAAAAGATGATTCGAAAAAAGTAACGCCCTATTGTGTGACCCCGGATCGGGTCTTTGATTTTCGGAAACGCCCTTCCAATTAACATATCGACCCGTCGCCCCCAATCGGCGAATTCGTTACTTTTACGCCATGACGCCCTCCGCCGATCTTGCCCTTCAAATACAAACATTACCCGACCGTCCCGGGGTGTACCAGTATTTCGACAAAGACGATAAAATCTTATATGTAGGCAAGGCGAAGAACCTGAAAAAGCGGGTTTCGTCTTACTTCAATAAAACCCACGACAACGGCAAGACAAATGTGATGGTGCGGAAGATCGTCACCATCCGGCATATCGTGGTGGCGAATGAAAGCGAGGCGCTGCTGCTGGAAAACAACCTCATCAAGAAATACCAGCCGCGCTACAACGTCTTGATGAAGGACGACAAGAGTTATCCGTGGATTTGCATCAAGAATGAACCCTTCCCGCGCATCTTCCCAACCCGCCGGATGATCAAGGACGGGTCGGAATATTTTGGCCCCTACACCACCTTCCGGACGGTGCACACCATCCTGGATATGATGAAGGAACTGTATCCGCTGCGCACCTGCCAATACGACTTGTCGGAAAAGAACATCGCATCGGGCAAGTTCAAGGTGTGCTTAGAATACCATTTGGGCAACTGCAAAGGACCGTGCGAAGGCCATGAAGCGCGTGAGAATTACGACCTGCATGTGGCGCGTATCCGGGAAATCCTGAAAGGGAATTTCGGGGAAAGCCTTCGGGATTTCCGCAAAGCGATGAAGGGCTACGCCGCCAACATGGAGTTCGAAAAGGCGCAGTTGATGAAAAACAAGATCGAGGTATTGGAGAACTACCAATCGCGGTCGCTGGTGGCCAACCCGAAAGTAACCAACGTCGATGTCTTCTCGATTATTTCGGACGAAGCCTCGGCCTATGTCAACTTTCTGCAGATTTCCTTCGGTTCGGTCGTGCGGTCACATACCATGGAAATCAAAAAACGCCTGGAAGAAAGCGACCGCGAACTGCTGGAACTGGCCGTGACGGAACTCCGCGACCGCTTCCAGCTTACGACCAAAGAAATCCTGGCGCCCTTTGAGATCGATGTGGCCGACAACGTGAAAGTGACCGTGCCGCAGTTGGGCGACAAAAAGCAATTGCTGGAACTGTCGGAACGCAACGCACGCTACTTCCGCCTCGACCAACTGAAACAGTTGCAGATCGTCGACCCGGATCGCCACACGAACCGCATCATGGCACAGATGCAGAAAGACCTGCGCCTGCCGGCCGAACCGCGCCATATTGAGTGTTTTGACAACTCGAACATACAGGGCACGAACCCCGTGGCCGCTTGCGTCGTTTTCAAGGACGGGAAGCCGAGCAAAAAAGACTACCGCCATTTCAACATCAAAAGCGTGGAAGGCCCGAACGATTTTGCGTCGATGGAAGAAGTGGTGTTCCGCCGCTACAAAAGAGTACTCGACGAAAACGAATCGCTACCGCAACTGATCATCATCGACGGTGGCAAAGGACAATTGTCTTCCGCGCTCAAAAGCCTGGATGAACTGGGCCTTCGCGGCAAGATCGCCATCGTCGGCATCGCGAAGAAACTGGAGGAGATTTTCTACCCCGGCGACAGCGTGCCGTTGTATCTTGACAAAAAATCAGAAACACTCAAAGTCATACAACACCTGCGAAATGAAGCCCACCGTTTTGGTATCACCTTCCACCGCGACAAACGCAGCAAGTCGGCCATTACCTCGTCGGTGCAGGCTATTCCGGGCATCGGCGAGAAGACCATGGTGACACTGATGAAGCACTTCAAATCGGCCAAACGCCTGCAAGCGGCACCGGAAACTGAGATCGCCGCGGTCGTAGGGCTTTCAAAAGCCAAAAAAATTACGGACTTTTACAAAAAAGACGCCACTACCTGAGCGCGTCACCCAAGTGCTATGCCCTATTCTTTGCGCCGGTTTTCCTTTTTCCTTCTGCTTTTCGCTTCGGCGGCGATGGCCCAACAGCGGCCGAAGATCGGACTGGTGTTATCGGGCGGAGGCGCCAAGGGTTTCGCCCATATCGGCGTGCTGAAGGTTATCGATTCGCTTGGCATCAAGATTGACTATATCGGAGGCACCAGCATGGGAGCGGTAGTAGGCGGGCTCTACGCATCGGGCTATTCGGCCCAGCAGATCGACTCGGTTTTCCGCTCGACGGACTTTGACGAACTGCTGCGGGATTACATTCCACGGTCATCAAAGAACTTTTTCGAGAAGCGCAACGACGAACTCTATGCCATCTCGCTGCCGTTCAATAAATTCCGTTTGGGCGTACCCACTGCCCTCTCGAAAGGCACCTATAATTACAACCTGCTGGCCGGGTTGGCCCACAAGGTGCGGCACCAACGGGATTTTTCGAAGCTGCCGATTCCGTTTTTCTGTATCGCAACGGATATCGAAACAGGCGAAGAGGTCGTACTTGACAACGGCTACCTCGTGCAGGCCTTACAGGCGAGTTCTGCGTTCCCAAGTCTTTTTGCACCTGTGGAAATCAACGGGCGGATCCTGGTAGATGGCGGAGTGATTGACAACTATCCGGTAGAGGAAATCCGCCGTCGGGGTGCAGACATCGTCATTGGTGTGGATGTGCAGGACGACCTGAAGACACGTGACGCGCTTAAGGACGCGACGCGGATATTGGTGCAGATTTCGAATATGGATATGATCCAGAAGATGAAGGAAAAGCGGCACCTGACGGATGTGTATATCAAGCCCGATATCACCGACTTCACCGTGGTGTCGTTCTCGGATGGGGAAGCGATCATCGCCCGCGGGGAGACGGCGGCCCGTGCCAAAGCGGGGGAACTTTCGAAATGGGCGACGGGGTATCACCTTGACCGCAAAGGGCTTACCGGATGCGACAGCCTGACGGTCAAGCGCATCATTACGCCGCGGCTCGATAACTACACCCGCTCGTACCTAATCGGGAAACTGCGGTTCAAACCCGGTACACGGATCAGTTATGGAGATTTGAAAACGGGAATCAATAACCTCAACGCCACACAAAACTTCAGTGCCATGAGTTTCTCACTTGAGCCCAATGATAGCGGCGACGACCTGAAACTCAACCTTACAGAAAACAAGACCAAGGCGTATCTGAAGTTCGGTGTCCATTATGACAAGCTTTATAAAAGCGCATTGCTGACGAACCTTACCTATAAAAGCGCCCTGATCAAAAACGACGTAGCCTCGTTCGACCTGATGCTGGGCGACAACCTGCGGTATAACTTCGACTATTATATTGACAACGGCTATTACCTGAGCTATGGCGTGCGGTCGAAACTGACGGGCTTCAACCGCAATGTCGGCACCGATTTTTCCGATGGGACAATCCTGGGGCCGTTGGGTATTGACTCGTTCAATATTGACTTTTCAGACTGGACCAACCAGATATACTTCCAGACCATCTTTGTGCAGAAATACCTGATTGGTTGCGGTTTCGAACATAAATACCTGCGTATCGAATCAGAGACGTTGGGAAACAGCGATGCGGTGTTCGAGAGAAGCAGTTACCTGAGCGCATTTGGTTATTTCAAATACGACTCGCTTGACGACAAATACTTCCCGTCGAAAGGCTGGCAAGTAACCGGCGACTTCCAGTCGTTCCTGCATTCAACGAATTATACGCGTGAATTCGAGCCGTTTTCTGTCGCCCGCATGAGTTTATCGGTCGTGCGTCCGCTTTTCCCAAAAACGACGATTCGCTTAGACCAGGATGCGGGCTCCCAGATCGGGGAACGGAACGTCGACTTCTTTAATTTCGTTTTGGGCGGCTATGGTTTTGCGGAGGTCGGCAACATCAAGCCCTTTTTGGGATACGATTTCCTGACGCTGAACGGCGACAGTTTTATCAAGACGGCCCTCACCTTTGACTATGAATTTGCGCGTCGGAACCACTTGAACATCGCCGCCAACTACGCCCAGATCCGCGACAGGCTTTTTGACGATACCGAGTGGGTATCGAAGCCACGCTATAGTGGCTACGCCCTTGGTTATGGCGTTGAAACCGTGATTGGGCCTATTGAAGCGAAGTATTCATGGTCACCGGAAACGCACCGCGACTTTTTTTGGTTTTCCGTGGGCTTTTGGTTCTGAGGCAGGTTAATTTTTCGGCCTGCTTGCGAAAAAACCGATATATTTGGAAACTGTTAACACAAAAATGAATGTATGTCAATCTGGAAACGAAAGAATCTGAACCAATTACTTGAGGAAGCGACCGAATCCGAAAAAGGCCTGAAGAAAACGCTAACCGCCTCGGGGCTTGTGGCACTTGGGGTCGGAGCGATCATCGGCGCCGGTTTGTTCTCGATCACGGGTATGGCAGCGGCCACGAATGCGGGTCCGGCTATCACCCTCTCTTTCCTTGTGGCAGCATTGGGCTGTATTTTCGCGGGCCTGTGCTATGCCGAGTTTTCGTCGATGATTCCGGTCGCGGGTAGCGCCTACACCTATTCTTTTGCCACCATGGGTGAATTCATTGCCTGGATCATCGGATGGGATTTGGTGCTCGAATATGCGGTGGGAGCCGCTACGGTGTCAATCAGTTGGTCGCGGTATTTAGGGAAGTTCCTGCACGATTTTGGCATTGATATACCGGCACAGTTCATGTCGTCGCCTTTTGAAGGTGGTGTGATCAACATCCCGGCGGTTTTCATCGTGATGCTGATGTCGCTTTTACTGATGCGCGGCACGAAAGAATCGGCCTTCGTCAACGGACTTATTGTCTTGCTGAAAGTATCGGTGGTGCTGGTGTTCATCGCCGTTGGATGGCAGTATATCAAACCAGAGAACTATACTCCTTATATCCCAGAAAACACAGGTGAATTTGGTCACTTTGGTTTCTCAGGAATCGTTCGTGCGGCGGCTATCGTGTTCTTTGCCTACATCGGCTTTGACGCGGTATCGACGGCGGCCCAGGAGGCGAAAAATCCGAAACGCGACATGCCGATCGGTATCCTGTTGTCATTGGGTGTCTGTACGGCTTTGTATATCCTGTTCGCACACGTCATGACGGGCGTTGTGAATTATACGGCCTTCGCCGGACAGGATGGCATCGCACCGGTTGCCGTGGCGATCGATAACATGGGTACCGCGGATGCTTCGGGTATGATTACACCGGCCTATCCGTGGCTGAACAAAGCGATTGTATTGGCGATCCTGGCGGGCTATTCATCCGTCATCCTAGTGATGTTGATGGGCCAGAGCCGCGTGTTCTTCTCGATGAGTAAAGACGGTCTGATGCCGAAAGTATTCTCTGAGGTTCACCCGAAATTCCGTACACCGGCTAAAAATAATATGTTGTTCATGGTGTTGGTAAGCATCTTCGCTGCGTTCATTCCGGCCGATGTGGTGGGTGAAATGACAAGTATCGGGACGCTTTTTGCCTTCATCCTCGTGTGTGTGGGCGTATTGATCATGCGCAAGAAGATGCCGGATGCGCCACGTGCCTTCCGCACGCCACTGGTTCCGGTGGTGCCGCTGCTGGGTGTGGCGGTTTGCCTCTTCATGATGGTGTTCCTGCCGCTTGATACCTGGATCCGTTTGATCGTGTGGATGATGATTGGTTTTGACCTGTATCTCTATTACGGTATGAAGCACAGCCACCACAACCAGGGAGGCTATAGCGCGAAAAGCTATAAAACCGTTGCCGGCACCGGACTCATCATGGTGTTGAGCCTTGTCGGGGTGGCGTTGCTGCACCACAGTGACCCGCAGGTGGAGGATACGTTCCTGCTTTACTTCTCTATGATTTTTGCGGCGGCACACGTGGTGATCTACGGATACAACTACCGTCGTGCGCGCTAAACGATACGACTACGATTATACGAAAAGCTCCTCATCGGGAGCTTTTCGTTTTTAAATATCCTGCAACGAAAACGGTTGAAATTTAAATTTTTCCGATATTTGTAGATATGAACCAGCGTTGGACAGGGCTCATGTCCCATTTGAAGTTCCTTATCAAACGGAACCCGGAGTGACGTAAAAAGCACCCCGCTTTTATACTTCGTATCCACTCAAAATGAAAACGCTATGCCTATTTATCACAAACTCGGCCAGCTTCCACACAAACGCCATACCCAGTTCGAAAAACCGGCGGGAGGTTTGTATTATGAGCAGCTCTTCGGCACCGAAGGGTTTCATGGCCATTCTTCGCTGATGTACCAGGTACATCGCCCGACGCAGGTAAAGGAAATCCTGCGGTCGTATTCGGTTGAGCCGAAAATTGCCATTTCCAAGAACATCAAATCGTTATTGCTGAAAGGTTTCGACGTGAAGCCAACGGCTGATTTCCTCGACAGCCGCAAAGCGATGCTGGTCAACAGTGACTGTGTCATCGGACTGGCGGCCCCGCAAGAATCGATGCGGTCGTATTTCTATAAGAATGCCGATTCGGATGAGATGCTGTTCATCCACCGCGGAAAGGGGAAACTCCGCACCATGCTCGGCAATATTCCCTTCGAATACGGTGACTACCTGATCATTCCGCGCGGGATGATCTACCAGATGGAGTTCGAAACGACCGACAACCGGATTTTCTATGTCGAGTCGCACGCGCCGTTCTACACGCCGAAGCGCTATAAGAACGCGTCGGGCCAGTTGCTGGAGCATTCTCCGTTCTGTGAACGCGATTTCAAATTGCCGCAGGAACTCGAAACCTATGATGAAAAGGGTGACTTTGTGATCAAGGTGAAGAAAGAGGGTATGATGCATGAACTGGTCTATGCCACGCACCCGTTCGACGTGATTGGATGGGATGGCTATAATTATCCGTATGGTTTCAGTATCCACGATTTCGAACCGATCACCGGACGTGTGCACATGCCGCCGCCGATCCACCAGACGTTCGAGACCTCGACGTTTGTGGTGTGTTCGTTTTGTCCGCGTTTGTACGACTACCACCCGAAAGCAATTCCGGCGCCGTACAACCACAGCAACATTGACAGCGACGAGGTATTGTATTATGTGGATGGCGACTTCATGAGCCGCAACAACATCGAGCAGGGCCACATCACACTGCACCCGAAAGGGATTCCACACGGCCCCGCACCAGGCGCGATGGAGCGTTCCATCGGCAAAACCGAAACCGTCGAATTAGCCGTCATGGTCGATACGTTCAAGCCTTTGATGGTAACGGAAGAGGCGATGGCGATTGATGATGGGGAATATTATCGGTCGTGGGTAGAGTAGGTAATTAGAAAATGAGTCAATTAGAAAATTAGAAAATTGAAGTACATGCCGGGTAGTAATTAGATAATGTGGCAATTAGATAATTGATTTAGACCCCGGGAAAATGACACTTTGATTCGGTACGGAATAATCTGAAAGCCGATAGAAAATTCTGATTAGATAGTAATGATTCTATTTTCTAATTTTCTAATTTTCTAATTTTCTAATTTTCTAATTTTCTAATTTTCTAATTTTCTAATTTATAAGCCAAAACGAAATTACACGCCAAACAAAACCTTATGACCTTTAATGAAAAGTACAAAGACAACATATTGTTGCTGAAATCCTTTGCCTTCTCGCTGGCTATAATCGATTACGCTGAGCAGTTGGAAGGGCAAAGAAAATACGTTCTTGCGAGCCAAATACTGAAATCCGGCACTTCCATTGGCGCCAATTCAAAAGAAGCGCAGAATGCGGAAAGCAAAGCCGACTTTATCCACAAGTTGAAAATTGCATTGAAGGAAGCGGATGAAACGGAATATTGGTTATGGCTTTGTGAAACGCATCCATCCTATCCCCCATGTGGCGGTCTGTTGGATGCTCTGTCAGAGTTGATCCGGATATTGAATAAAATCATTTCAACAACGAGGATTTCGTCGTCGAAATGACTATCATTATCTAATTTTCTAATTACCAAATTTTCTAATTACCATGAGTGAAATAAAATCCGTTGAATACGGACTCGAAAAAATATTCGAAGGCGCGCAAGACTTCCTGCCGCTTCTCGGAACCGACTATGTCGAATTCTATGTGGGGAATGCCAAGCAGGCGGCCCATTTTTACAAAACGGCCTTCGGGTTCCAGTCGCATGCGTATGCGGGGCTCGAGACGGGTGTGAAGGACCGGGCGTCGTATGTGCTGAAACAAGACAAAATCCGGTTGGTGCTGACGACGGCCCTGAAAAGCGACCACCCCATTGGGGAACACGTGAAGAAACACGGCGACGGCGTAAAGGTCATCGCCCTTTGGGTAGAGGATGCCCGGGCGGCGTTTGAAGAAACGACAAAGCGCGGAGCAAGGGTGTTTATGGAGCCAACCGTTGAAAACGACGAGCACGGCGAAGTGGTGCGTGCGGGAATTTACACGTATGGCGAAACCGTGCATATGTTCGTCGAGCGGAAAAACTACAAGGGTACCTTCCTGCCAGGCTACCAGCCTTGGGAGAGCGATTATAACCCGGCGCCGGTCGGACTCAAATTCGTTGACCACATGGTAGGGAACGTCGGCTGGGGTGAGATGAACACCTGGGTGAAATGGTACGAAGACGTGATGGGCTTTGTGAACTTCCTGTCGTTTGACGACAAGCAGATCACGACCGAATATTCGGCCCTGATGTCAAAAGTGATGTCGAACGGAAACGGGCGCATCAAGTTCCCGATCAATGAGCCGGCGGAAGGAAAGAAGCGCTCGCAGATTGAAGAGTATATCGACTTCTATGAAGGTCCGGGTGTGCAACACATTGCCGTAGCCACGGATGATATCATCACAACCGTCGCCGATATGCGTTCGCGGGGCGTGGAGTTCCTGTCGACACCGCCGCAAGCGTACTACGATGCCATTCCGGAACGGTTGAAAGACCATATGTCGAAGTTCAAAGAGGATATCAGCGAACTGCAGAAACTCGGCATCATGATCGATGCTGACGAGGAAGGCTACCTTTTGCAGATATTTACGCGTCCGGTAGAAGACCGTCCGACCCTGTTCTTTGAGATCATACAACGGATGGGTGCCCGCGGATTTGGAGCCGGAAACTTCAAGGCGTTGTTTGAATCGATCGAACGCGAACAGGCGCTTCGAGGTACGCTATAATCATCTGGTTGATGAATAAAATGTAAACAACTGACCAAATACAACGTTTTCGTTGTGAAATTAATGTTAAAAACGCTTTTTAACTTGCTTTTCCTTGAAAAACGATTGTATCTTTGTAGAGCAAAAGAGGGGTGGTTCCCTTGATTGATATAAATTTTTCATAATTTATAGTTTTGGTTGGTTAATAGCATAAAAACCCGGTCATTCATTTGACTGGGTTTTTTTGTTTTGGTACCTTTGGTATGGATATTGCATCGAGGGCGGAAAATTGCTCTTTTCATGAAAAGGTTCTCCCTACTTTTACTGCTCGCCTCAACCCTCAGCTTCGCCCCCGCTTCCCAAAAAGAGCGGGCTTTTGATGTAGGCGAATACTTCAAGTTCCGCATCCATTACGGCATCGTCAACGCCGGATACGCCACCCTTGAGGTGAAAGAGGATGTGCGCAATGGCAAAAAGGTCTTTCATGCCATTGGCCGCGGCTATACGACCGGCATGACGAAGTTCTTCTTCAAGGTCGCCGACAACTACGAAAGCTATTTTGACAAAACGACAGGCAATCCGTACCAATTCGTCAGGCAGATCGACGAAGGGGGTTATACGAAAAACCAGGAAGGGTTCATCAACCAGTCGACGGATCGGGTCTTACTGAAAGACTATAAGAAGAAAACCGAGAAGACGTTTGTCGTACCTGAGAACGTGCAAGATGTGCTCTCGATGTTCTATTTCCTGCGAAACCATCCGAATATCGACCGGATGAAAGTGGGTGAGGCGGTGACCGTCGATATGTTTTTTGATGACGACCTGATCAAGTTTAAGTTAAAATATTTAGGGAAGGAAGATATTACGACTAAATTTGGCACTATATCAACGATGATTTTCCGCCCGTTGGTGATGTCCGGACGCGTATTCAAAGAAGAGGAAAGCCTCACGGTCTGGATCTCTGCCGATGACAATAAGATGCCGGTGCGGATAAAAGCCAGTCTCGCGGTAGGGTCGCTCAAGGCCGACCTCGATGCCTTCAAAGGATTGAAACATCCTTTTACCGTTAAAGTAAAACCATGACGAACACCACCCATACGGAAGAACTGCTCGGTCAGCTCGAAGACAAATTCAGGGCCATGGGCCAAAAACCCGACGTACATCTTGAAGGCCTGCTTTGGTCGAAACCCATTACCTATTGGGATTACATCCAAACCGATGCGCTTCTGAGCCTGCAGTCACAGCGGTCACTTCTTCCGGATGAGATGGTCTTCATCATGTACCACCAGGTAAACGAACTGCTTTTCAAAATGGTGCTGTGGGAAATCGAGCAGATCTCACGGGCCGAGAAACCCGATACCGGGATGTTCACGGAAAAGCTCATGCGGATCAGCCGGTACTTCGACATGCTCACAACCTCTTTTACCATTATGCGTGATGGGATGGCGGTAGAACAATACCTAAAGTTCCGCAACACGCTTACGCCGGCCTCAGGCTTCCAGAGTGCACAATACCGCCTTATCGAGTTTGCCTCAACCGATCTCATCAACCTGATCGACCACCGCTTCCGGGCGACGATTGACCGCAATACGCCTTACAGCCATGCCTTTGAGCACCTGTATTGGCAGGCCGGCGGAAAAGACTACGAAACGGGGCGCAAGTCGTATCTTATCGAACAGTTCGAGAAAAAGTATAAAGACCAATTCCTTCGCTTCATGGAGGAATATAACACCATCAACCTTTGGCAGAAGTTTCGCCAACTGCCTGCCCACGACCAAAACAATCCGGAATTGGTGGCCGCAATGCGTCACTACGACCGCACGGTCAACATCACCTGGACGCTGGGACATATGTCGGCCGCGAGCAAATACCTCGAAAGCGGCGTCGTGAAAAAAGAGGCGACCGGCGGCAGCGACTGGCAGAAATACATGCACCCGAAATACCAACGCCGGATCTTCTTCCCTGAACTCTGGACGTCTGAAGAACTGGCCACCTGGGGCGAGAACGTCTAATCGATCATACGCCTGACCGTTTTGAAAAGGATTTTCCCCGTTCTGCTTTTCCTGTTTGTATTCGCCTCGTGTAAGAAAGACGCGGTCGAACCTGCCGCGAAACCGAAGCCGGAGCCCATCGTCATCGAATTTGGCTTTCGACTCAATGACTATAATGTTGTGCACGATACGCTGAAAAACGGCGACACCTTCGGCACGCTTCTCGAAAAAGAAAATCTGGGCTCATATAATGTGCATGTCCTGAACGAGAAAATCCAGGATTCGTTCGATGTGCGTAAGATGCGTTTCGGGAAACCGTATACGCTGCTGCGCACCAAAGACAAATCACACCGCCTGCAGGCCTTCATCTACCAGCCCGACCGCACGAGTTATTACGTTGTGGACCTCCGCGATTCGGTAGTAGCCTACAAAAAAGTGCGCCCGATTACGCTGAAAAAACGAACCATTGCCATGGGTCTGGAAGGATCGCTTACGGAAAGCTTACAAAAACAAAAAGTCGATCCGGGCTTCGCGACGGAAATCGCGCGGATTTATGCCTGGTCAATCGACTTCTTCAAACTCCAGAAAGAAGACCGTTTCGCCATCAGTTTCACCGAACGCTACATCAACGACAGTATTTACGACGGGGTCGAGCGCCTTGACGCGGCTTTTATCGAATATAAAGGGAAGCGGATCTATGCCTTCCCTTTCCAACAGGATACGACATCGGGGAAGGTGGATTATTATGACGAAGACGGAAAGGTGTTGAAGAACATGTTCCTGAAGGCACCATTGAAATTCATCCACATTACGTCGCGTTTTTCGCGGAACCGCTTCCACCCGGTACAACAGATCTGGAAGGCGCACAACGGCACGGATTATGCGGCTCCGACTGGCACCCCGATTATGACCACGGCCGCCGGTACCGTCGAACGCACGGGCTACACCGCCGGAAACGGCAACTTCGTAAAGGTGCGCCACAATGGCACCTATGCGACGCAATACCTTCACATGTCGAAGATACTTGTCCGACAAGGGCAGCGCGTGGGCCAGGGCGACGTCATCGGTCGGGTAGGCAGCACTGGACTTGCTACCGGCCCCCATGTGTGCTACCGCTTTTGGGTAAACGGTCGGCAGGTCGACCCACTTAGCCTCAAACTGCCGAATTCTGAACCGATGCCCGAGCGTTTCAAACCGCGCTATATGAAGGAAATTGCGCCGTTGAAGAAGACGTTGGATAGTGTTTTTGAGAAGCGATTTGGGAGGAATTAGGAAATTAGCGAATGGGGAAATTAGCGGATTAGCGAATGCAAGTGGTGCGTGGTAGTTGAGGCGGTGAAGTTGATTAGCGAATGTGGGAATTAGCGAATTAGCGAATGGTTACGGTACGTAGTAGTTGCTTTGCTAATAAGGAATACCATCACGTCCCGCGGCTTTCCAGAGCCTTGCGGTATTTTACCAAAGAGATTTTACGACGATTTCATATCAAACCAGCCAAATCGTGACTGTTAGAATACTGTTGCGGTTCCGAATCATTCGCTAATTCGCTAATTCTCCCATTCGCTAATTAAATAGTTTCAACCTACAACGTTGTAATTCCCCTTCCCTTCCCACTGATTTTGCGGCTTCCACAGGTAACTCGTACCTTTGCGGCTTAAATTAGCCCGATGGCCTTACCAAAATACGACCCCACGACACTTCCTGCCTGGACAAAACTACAGACGCACTATACCCAAATGGCCTCCGCGAATATGTCGGCCTTGTTTTGCGACGATCCGAAACGCGCGGAAACATTCACCATCGAATGGAACGACTTCGTGGTCGACTATTCCAAAAACATCCTGACGGCTGAAACGCTGTCGCTCTTGATGGAGTTGGCACAGGAAGCCGGATTGGCACAGGCTATCGCCGCGTATTTTGGTGGCGAGGCGATCAATGAAACCGAAGGTCGCGCGGTGTTGCATACGGCGTTGCGGGCACCAGAAACGGCTGACATCCGCGTAGACGGTGAAAATGTCATGCCGGATGTGGCGCAGGTAAAAGCACGAGTGAAAGCCTTTTCCGACGAAGTCATCAGCGGGCACCGTGTGGGCTTCACCGGAAAACCGTTTACCGACGTGGTGAACATCGGCATCGGCGGATCCGACCTGGGTCCGGCTATGGTGGTAGAGGCCCTACGTTTCTACAAAAACCACCTCAACGTGCACTTTGTTTCGAATGTCGACGGGGATCATGTATATGAAAGCCTTAAGGGACTTGACCCTGAAACGACCTTGTTCGTCATCGTTTCCAAAACGTTTACGACGCAGGAAACGCTGACCAATGCCGAAACCATCCGAAAATGGTTCCTGCAATCGGCCCAACAAGAGGATGTTGCGCGCCATTTTGTGGCCGTATCGACGAACATCCCGAATGTGACCGCCTTTGGTATTGCTGAAGAAAACATCTTCCCGATGTGGGATTGGGTGGGCGGACGCTTCTCATTGTGGAGTGCCGTTGGACTTTCTATAAGCCTGGCCACCGGATACGATCATTTTGAGGGACTATTGGCGGGTGCGCACGACATGGATACCCACTTCCGGACGGCGGCACCTGAGCAGAATATCCCGGTGGTACTTGCCTTACTGAGCATTTGGTACAACAATTTCTTTGGCGCCGAAACGGAGGCGCTTATCCCGTATACACAATACCTACAGAAACTGGCGCCGTATCTGCAACAAGGCATTATGGAGAGCAACGGCAAGAGCGTGGCGCGCAACGGCGTTCCCGTAACCTACCAAACCGGCACGGTGATCTGGGGCGAACCGGGCACGAATTCGCAGCATGCGTTCTTTCAGTTGATCCACCAGGGCACCAAACTGATTCCGGCCGACTTCATCGGGTTTGTAAAACCGCTGCATGGCGATGCCGACCACCATCACAAACTAATGTCGAATTTCTTCGCGCAGACCGAGGCCTTGCTGAACGGCAAAACCGAAGCACAGGTGCGGGCAGAATTTGAGAAACAGGGCGTGTCGACCGAAAAGGCGGCGTTTTTGCTGCCGTTTAAAGTCTTTGCCGGCAACAAACCGACCAACACGCTTCTCATCGACCAACTGACCCCGAACAGCCTGGGGGCGCTGGTAGCGCTCTACGAACACAAGATTTTCGTGCAGGGTGTAATCTGGAATATTTTCAGTTATGACCAGTGGGGTGTCGAACTGGGCAAACAGTTGGCGAACTCGATATTGGGCGAAATTGAATCCGGAGAGGTGGCGGACCATGACGCCTCGACTACCTCATTGTTGCGTCATTTCCTACAACGCGAAACAAGCCTTAAATAAAGGTTAAATGCCCACCCCGCCCGAAAAGCGGGGTTTTTTTGCTATATTTGGAATCCTAACATCAATGCTATGTACCCATATATACGCGACGTCCATGCGATAACGGGCATTTTGGTCTTTGTTTTACTTTTGGCCGCTTTTATCAATTCCCTCATGGGCTTCTCCGGAAATCGGGAGTTTACCCAGAAAGACCGCAAGCTCTCGTTGTTTGCGCTTATCTTCACCCACCTGCAGTTTGTTATCGGGCTGGTCATTTGGCTGATCTCCCCTCTGGGAAAATCGGCTATGAGCCAGATGTCTGACGCCTCGCTTCGCCTGACAGCCGTTGAACACCCGTTCGTCAACCTTATTGCGATCGTACTGATTACCATCGGATGGTCGAAACACAAACGCAAAACAGACAGCAAATCGAAGTTCAAGTCGTTCCTGATTTTTTATGGAATTGGGATCGTACTTCTCCTGAGCCGCATTCCATGGGACCTGCTGTCGGCTACACTTAAAGACCTGCTTTCATGAGGTTGCGGCTGCGTATTGTGGCCGTATGTGTGTTCCTGGTATCCTTACTGGGGTATGGCCTTGTGCCTGCGGGTCACGTTCGTTTACAGCAATCAAAGGGTAAGCAGGACAGTATCGCAGGCGACTCGATCGTGTTGTCAGGAAAATACCGTTTTAAATTACTGAAGAAGAGTGGCCACGCGTCGTATTATGCGGATCGTCTTAACGGACGGCGGACAGCCAGTGGTCGGGTGTTCAGCAATTCGAAGTATACAGCGGCCCATCGCAAACTTCCGTTCGGCACGAAAGTGCGTGTGACGAATGAAGCCAATGGGAAGTCGGTCATTATCGAAATAACCGATCGGGGTCCGTTCACCAAAGGACGGGATATCGATCTCTCGAAACGCGCCTTCATGGATATAGCCGGCGGATCGCGCTACGGCGGATCGCTTCGCGTCACACTGGAAGTTGTACAGCCCTGATGGCCGCCCGGAAGGCTACTATCACCTTTTTCCTTGTCGCCTCACTCCTGCTGGCCGCCTGTGGCAGTTCCAAACGCAGTGTGTATAAAGCGAGCGCGGAGGTGTCGTATTACGCCGACAAATTCGACGGGCGTAAAACGGCGAACGGCGAGACCTTCCGCAACCAAAAACTGACGGCCGCGCATCGTACCCTTCCTTTTGGCACCAAGTTACGCGTTACGAATCTCGCGAATGGAAAATCGGTTGTGGTCACCGTCAACGACCGGGGTCCGCAGAAAAAGAGCCGGGAGCTCGATCTTAGCAAGCGGGCCTTCTTGGAGATTACCGATAACAAAAACCACGGCACCTTGCGCGTGTCTATCGAGGTGCTGTAATGCTTACATATTGTAGAGCCACGTCGCCGGATTGGCGTAGGTGGTATTCTGCGAAATCATGAACTTTAGGATGGTTTTACCCGTGTCGCCGTTGGTACGTATGCGGCCGACTGCCTGTTTCGTCGATACCTTCTCGCCCTGGCTGACCGACACACTGCTCAGGTTTTGGTACACCGTAAAGTAATCCCCGTGCTGGATGATGACGAGTTTGTTAACCGGTGATATGTCGGTTACTTTATAGACCGTTCCGCCAAAAACGGCGCGGGCCGTGGCACCTTTATCGGTCTCAATTTCGACGCCACTGTTTTTCACCGGTAATTGGTATTCAGGGTGGATGACGCTGTTTCCGTAGGGCATATACACCGTTCCGCGTTCTACCGGCCACGGGAGTTTTCCTTTGTTGGCCCGAAAGTTATCGGCTGCCAGTTTCGCTTCCGGCGTAAGGACAATCTTATTCGATTTGATGGTCGCTTCGGTTTTGGCGGCTGACACCGTTGGGTTGGCCTTTCTATTGGCTTCGGCCGCTTTCTTGTTAGCGGCAGTAATCGCGTCGCGGATCAACTTGTCGATTTTTCGGTCGATGGCTGCCGACTCGCTTCGTTTTTTCTTGATTTCGGCCGCGATCCGCTTTTTGTCTTTCTTGATGGAGTTCATCAACTTCTCCTGCTCCTGCTTCTCTTTTTGCAGGGTTTGCCGCTCGGTTTCCTGCTCAGTCAACAGGTTTTGCTTCTCGTTCTTCTGTGTATCAAGCGTGGCGTTCAGGGCACGTAGCCGCTCGGCTTTCTGGCGGATTTCCTCGCCTTGCATCTTGCGATAGGCGGCATATTGCTTGAGGTATTGCGCGCGTTTGTAGGCCTGTAGGAAGTTCTGCGACGACAACAGGAACATGGCGCGGCTTTGCTCAGAGCGCGTTTTATACGACTTCCGGATCATTTCGGCATAGTCGGCCCTGAGCGTGTCGAGTTCTCGGTGCATCCGGTTGATCTCGAGTTGGTTCAGGTACATATTGTCCTTCAGCAAACGGGCCTGTTTCTCGGTGGTGCGGATCAACTGCTCGCGCAATTTGATCTTCTCGGTCTGCTGCGCAATAAGGGTTGTGACCGACTTCTGCTTTTGGTTTTGCTGTTGCAGAAGCGCTTCCTGCTCACGGATTTCGGCCTGTAACTGTGCTTTCCTCCGTTCGAGTTTTTCCTGCTCGTCGCCCTGGGCCGAAGCCATGGCCACCAGCAGTAACGCAACGAAAGTAAATAGGTGTTTGGTCATGTTTTGGCTGTTTTGGTTCAGTCAAGTTCTTCGCGGTCGTAGCCTTCCGGAACGCTGTAAGGGAAGGTAAGATCTTCGTTGAAGGTCGCCGATGTATAGTCGATGTCGATCGTCGTCTTTTTGTCTTTGTTGAAGGCTTCAATGCCAATCGTCGAGGGCAGCAGGAGTCCCGAATATTCTTTATGTCCGTCGTAGCTGACCTGCAGTATGCGGCTGCGACTCGGCTGGCTCACCCCCTGCCGTTTCAGCAGGTATTTCGACGCTTCAAAGTAAAACACTTTTTCGGTGCCGGCCGACTGTTTTTCAAGTTTGTACATCTGTTCTTCCAGCGAGGCGATGAAACCGGCGGCTGTGAGGTCGTCCATCGCTTCGCCGAGCAGCAGGCGCTGTACTTTGCCATAATCGAGTTCGGTGCCCAACCATTTACCCAGCGAGGCATAATCGCCTTCAAAGTAGGTGCCATTGGCTTTTTCGTAGTATTTCACTTCCGACGGCGTGATGAGTGCCTTGGCGACCGTGATGCCGAGCAACCGAAGGCTCACGAGTATCTTCTGGTCTTTCTGGATCCGGATCTCGGTTGAGAGCGACTGCGACTGGTTGTCGTCTTTGTAGCTGACCGACCCCTTGATATAGGCGGTGCGGAAATCGCCCTGGCTGGCGTAATGCCCTTTCGCGATTTCGGCAGCCGATTGTGCCTCGCGTGCTTTGGCGGTCGCCACCACTGCCTGTTGGGTTTTACAGGAGACGGCCACGAGCGCGAGCAGGGCTATGAGGATTCCTTTTTTCATTTCTTTTTATTAAGCAATTTGTCGGCTTTGAGGAAGTACTTTTCCTTGTTGGCCTCGTCTCCGAGTCCGTGATAGGCTTCGCCGATCTGTATATTGAAATTAGCTTCCAGCGGCACGCTGTCGACGATATAGTCTACGCCGGTAAGCAGCAGGTCTTTTGCTTTCGCGAACTGCTTTAACTGGTTGAAGGCGAGTCCGCCGTAGTAATACAGTTCGGGTTGCATCGGATAGAGTTCGATAGCCGCAGCGGCTTTGGTGTTCATCTTGTCAAACTGTGCGGTTTCTGCATACGCCTGGAGTAACAACAGGGTGTTCTCAAGATCCGCCGGATTGGCAGTCGCTTCCTTCTCGTAATAGGATGCCGCGCTTTTCCAATCGCCTTTCCCTTGGTAAAACTTGCCGATTTCTTTCGCCGTCTTGGCCTGCTGGTCGCCGCCAAACAGCGCGGTTGCCTGTGCGAGCGCGTCGGCATACTGTGGGTTCTTTTGGGTAAACAGCAAAAATTCGTTGATGACCCGGTGCTTAATCTTCGAATCGATGCGGGTGCTTTTGAGCAACTGGTTCATGGCTGTAACCGCCCGGTCGCCGTCGTTGGCCGCGAGTGCGTTGCGGAACAGGCTGACCTGGGCCCAATCGGAAGCCGGGATGGCTTTTTCCAACTGTTTGGCGATCTCGGTGGCTTTGGCCTCCTGCCCGCTGTTGCTATAGAGCGACATGAGTTCGAGGTAGGCCGCTTCGTCCTGCGGGTCAGTTTTGATCCGGGCGAGGAGGTCGTCTTTTTCGCTTCCGGCGTATTTCGGATCCGACAGGATATCGGCTTTATACAAATCGCGCTTTTCAGAATGCCCAACGGTGGCGTTGAGTTCGTTGATCAATGCCAGTGCTTTGTCGAACTGTTTGGTGTTCATGTATAATGAAACGAGATCTTCCTTCAGGGTATCGTCAAACGGGATGAGTTTGGTGACAATGCCGATGGCGCGGTTCCAGTCCTGGGTTTCGTAGGCCACGTCATACATGCCGTTCAGGTACCAGCGGTTGGCCGGGTCAAGTTGGCTCGCCTTCTCAAATGCCTCATAGGCTTCCTTGTAGTGTTTGGCCAACAGTTGGTTCCGTCCGATTTCATTGAAAAGGGCGGGGTTGTCGGGTTGCAATTTCAGGCATTCCTCGATATAGGTGATGGCTTTGTCGTAATTGCCGATGGCCTTTTGGCGCAGGGCTTCGAAGAATTTGTCGCGGAATTTATCTTCCGCCGCGCCGATTTCTTCCGGTTCACCCTGTTGGGCACAGGCCGGCATCCGGAGGAAACATCCTCCGAGAACCAGTGCGATGGTAAGCCATTTTTTGTACATCTGCCTAAAATACATCAATCTGTCGTAACAACCCTTTTTTTATCGCGCTCTTAAGAATTATTCCAAAACGGAATAATCGCCTATGCTGATGCTGGTAAAATTCCCATCGAAGGTCGCGTGGCTTCCGATCATGGCGTTGTCGAGGTTCGCATTGCGGATGGTCGATTTCTCCTGCACCAGGCTGTTTTTGATGGTGCTGTTTTCCACTTTGGTTCCCTTGCCGAGTGAGACATTCGGGCCGACGGTGGCGTTCTTGAGCACCACTCCCTCGCCGATAAAACACGGCGGGATGATGGTCGACGCTTCTACCACCGCGCTATCCGACACCAGCTTTTCACCGTCGGCATGCAGAAACTGCAGCATGCGCGAATTGGTTTCGACCGTGACGTTCTTGTTGCCACAATCCATCCATTCGTCTACTTTTCCGGGCACGAACCGCAGTCCTTTTTGCTTCATGTTCTCGAGTCCGTCGGTCAATTGGTACTCGCCTCCCTTCACCACATTGTTGTCGAGCAGGTACTGCAGTTCCTCACGCAGTGCTTCTCCCGACTTGAAATAGTAGATGCCGATGATGGCGAGGTCCGACACGAACTCTTTCGGTTTCTCTACAAAATCGACGATGCGGTCTCCGTCTAACTGCACGACGCCAAACGCGCTCGGATCGTCTACCTGCTTCACCCATATAACGCTGTCGGCCGTAGTATCTAACGTAAAATCAGCCCTGAAAAGTGTGTCGGCGTACGCAACCACGATCGGTCCGGTCATGCTGTCTTTCGCACACATGATGGCATGTGCCGTTCCGAGGGCCTCGTTTTGGTAGTAAATCGTGCCCTTCGCCCCTAGTTTGGCGGCAATGGCGAGGAGGTCGCTTTCTACCTGTTTGCCAAAATCTTTGTGGATGATGAAAGCAATTTCTTCGATGGCCTGGTGGAGCACACCCGCGATATCCTCTACCAGACGGTGTACGATGGGTTTGCCTGCAATCGGGATCAGCGGCTTCGGTACGGTAAGCGTGTGCGGCCTCAGACGGGAGCCACGACCGGCCATTGGGACAATGATTTTCATTTGTATAGGATGTTTTTGTTTGCTTTTATTTTACGCCGGTACTCCCGAACCCTCCCTCACCGCGGGCGGTTTCCGACAGGGATTCGACTTCAATCCATCCGGCGCGTTCGTGTTTGGCGATGACCAATTGTGCGATGCGTTCGCCATCTTCCACCACAAAATCCTCCTCCGAAAGGTTGATGAGGATGACCCCGATTTCACCACGGTAATCGGCGTCGACGGTGCCGGGTGCATTGAGGACGGTGACGCCTTTTTTGGCAGCGAGTCCACTTCTCGGACGCACCTGTGCTTCATACCCTTCCGGAAGCTCGATGTATAAGCCGGTGGGGATGATGGCGCGTCCCATTGGGCGTAACGTCACGGGTGTGGTAAGATGGGCCCGGAGGTCCATGCCGGCCGAGGCGAACGATTCATAATGGGGCAGCGGATGCGATGATTTGTTGATAATGCGAATGGTCATACGAGTTGGTTTTCATTGTCAGGCCCGCCTGAAACGGGGGACTGTGGTTTTTCACGGCGTTGCAGCACCTGGCGGATTGCGTCTTTTTCGGCGATAAAAATGACCCCGAGGAAGATGAGCATCAACGCGCTGCCTACTAGGTAGTTTTCCCGGAAACGGTAAAAATACAGCACCGAGAAGACAATCGAAAGGGCCAGGTAGCCGCCGATCCGCTTTTTGTCGTAAGGCACGGGATAATACCGTTGTCCCATCAGATAGGAGATCAGCATCATACTGCCGTAGGCGCCGATGGTAGCAATGGCCGATCCGTAGTACCCGCCAAAGGGCCCGTCAAGCGGAATCAGCCAAAAATTCAACAGCAGGGTGACGACGGCTCCTACGAGCGAAATCAGCGCGCCGATATAGGTTTTATCGATGAGTTTGTACCAGACCGACAGGTTGGTGTAAATGCCAAGGAAGAAATTCGCGAAGATGATGAGCGGCACGACCTTCATCCCTTCCCAATAGACCTCATCGCGCAGCATGATCTGTTTGAGGATGTCGGCGAACACAATTACCGCCAATTGGATGAACGATCCAAAAATGACGAAATAACGGGTGATCGTAGCGTAGGTGTTGGCCGCGTTCTCTTTGTCGGCATGGCTGAAAAAGAAAGGTTCGATGCCGAGCGTATAGGCCGTTCGGAACAACACCATAAAAAGGCCAATCTTGTAGCAGGCGGAATAGATACCAACCTGTTCTTCTGCCTGTTCGGGCGACAGCGGAAGTAATTTCTGCAGGAGGATTTTGTCGAACTGCTCATTGATCGCGAAGGCGACGCCGGCGACCATGACGGGAAGGCCGTATTGCAGCATTTTTCTCCACAGCACCCAATCGAAATGCCAGCGCATCTTGAAATAGTCGGGGGCGAAGGCCAAAAGGGTGAGCAGGCTTGCCACGACATTGGAGATGATGATGTAACCGACCTGGAAATTCGAGTAGTAAATGGAATCAAAGAAGCCTCCTTGGTCATGAGCCGCCAGTTTGGGCAGGTAAATCAGGAAGAAGACGTTGAGTATGAGGTTGACCAATACGTTCCCGACTTTGATGACGGCGTATCGGATGGGTCGTTGCTGTGCGCGGAGTTTCGAAAAGGGAATGATGACGAGCGCATCGAGCAGCAGGATCCAGACCAGGTAAGTGACATACTCGACATCTACCCCAGCCCAAATTGCCAATTTTTCGCGGAACAACAACGCGGTGAAAAGGAACGCGAACGACGTCCAGACCAACGACACCATCGCGGTTTCTACCACCTGTTGCCGGTCTTTTTCGCGGTTGTAAAAACGGAAAAAGGCCGTTTCCATACCGTAGGCGAGCAACACGTTGAAAAAGATCATCCAGGAGAAGAGCACCGACACGCGCCCATAATCGCCCTTGTCGTGAAGGGCATCGGTGTAGAGCGGCACCAGCAGGAACGAGAAAATCTTGGGCAATACGGCTGCCATCCCATAAATGGCGGTTTGCTGGAAGAGTTTCTTGTAAAGTCCCACCGATTCTGCGTTTCGGCAAAAGTACGGATTTCAGACTTTCGCCCGCGATTTCAGGCGACTTCCTTACATTTACGCCGTCAAACTTATTTTCATGCGTCTGCTATTCGTCGTCTTGTTTTCCTGCCTGGCATGCCACGCACAGGAACTACCTCAAGCCATCAAAAAACCCGTTGAAACCGGTCGTTTTGGCCTTTCGTTTACGGATAACTACCACTGGTTGGAGGCGATGGACAGCCCTGAAACAAAGGCGTGGATCGAGGCGCAGAACGCGTATACGGATGCGCATTTTGCTGAAATCCGGAAGCGGCGCAGTGGTTCTTCTAAAATAAAGATGTATGACCATCTGTCGTCGAACAGCCTGCCGCAGCGCAAGGGCCGTTATTTCTATGCGCGGTTCCGTTCGGATCGCAACAAACCGGCGTCGCTTTACCTCATCCGGGATCTTCGGTCGTTGCCGGAGGAATTGGTGAACCCCTGGAAGCTGACGCATAATGACAAGGCATTCATTATGGAATACGAGCCGTCTACGGATGACCAGTTGATGGCCTACAACCTCAATACTACCGGCAGTGACATTACTGAGATACGATTTGCCAGGATGAGCGGCAAAGACCCTGACGACATCCTAAAGGGCATCCGCTTTTCGGGTATTGCCTGGAATGGCAATAAAGGGCTGTTTTATCTCCGAAATGCCAATCGCAACGCCTTCGAGCGCGACTCGACTTATACTTTATACTACCACCGCCTGGGCACGCCGCAGTCGGATGACAGGGTAATCATGGATGCCACGAATGCGGATAACACGCTTCGCATTGACAGCTACGGCGACAAACTTCTCATTATAGAACGTGATCAGGCAGAAACACGCAGTGACCTCTACGCCATTGACCTACGGAATGATTTGCTGGAAGTAAAACCCGTGCTTCGAAACAACCAGCAACGCCATGTGAATTTTTACCGGAACGGGATGGTTTATTTTTCTTCTTCCACCTATGACTGGGGTGACTTGCGTGCGTTCCCTATCGACCGTCCTGAGGAAGAAAAAGTCATTATCCCGCAGGTGTATACCAGTCTGTTACTGGATGTGGATTTCATTTCCGATTATATCATCTGTAAGTACAAAAGCAATGGGAAAATCTACATGGCCGTCCACGATAAAGACGGGAAGTTCGTGCGGAAGTTTGATCTGCCCTATTCGATGAACTTCTCAATCCGGTTCTTCGATCCGGAGACATCCGAGTTGTTCGTTTCCTTCTATTCCTATGTAATTTCCCCCCAGAATTACAAACTCAACCTGAAAACCGGTAAAACCAGCACCTTCTTTATCGACTACGCCCGCGCCGAGCCTGCACTTTTCCCGTTTGATTATTTCGAAACGCGCAACACCACCTACAAAAGTCGTGATGGAGAAGATGTACCAATTACCATTATATACAAAAAGGGAACGCCTCTCAACGGACATAATCCTACGCTACTGGAGGCGTACGGCGGGTTTGGCATATCGTCACAGCCTTCTTATGATACCGGGCTGTTGTACTTCCTTGAAAAAGGGGGTGTGTATGCGTATGCAGACATCCGGGGCGGTGGCGACAAAGGGGCAGGATGGCACCGGGATGCTATGGGTGTGAATAAAATACGGACGTTTTTGGACTTCATCGACGCGGCACAGTACCTGATCGACCAAAAGTATACGGAGCCGTCTAAACTGGCCATTACCGGAGCGTCACAGGGCGGGTTGTTGGTAGGAACCGCCCTCACCATGCGACCCGACCTGTTTGCTGTGGCGGTTGCGAAAGTCGGAGTTTATGATATGGAAAACTTCCATCGCTATTCCGTGGGCCGTTTCCATCTGGATGAATACGGTAATCCCGAGATCGAGGACGAATACAAAGCCATGATGGCGTATTCGCCTTATCAGCATATTTCCGAAACCCAAAACTATCCTGTTACGCTCATCCTAACGGGACAGAACGACAACCGGGTGCCACCGTTCCAGTCGTATAAGTTCGCGGCTGCGTTACAAAATCGGGCTGCGCAGAAAAATCCCGTCTACCTTCGTGTTGACGAAAATGTGGGCCACTATGGCAACATCGCCACTTATAACCAATCGGTAAAAGCGGAAGCGGAGTTTTACGACTTCCTCCTCTACCATCTGCAATAAAAAAAGCCGGCTAGTAACCGGCTTTCTTGTGTGTAACATCTATTTTTCTTATCCGTTCAACGCTTCCGCGCCTCCTACGATTTCGAGGATTTCCCCGGTAATCGCCGCCTGGCGGGCTTTGTTGTACGTCAATTTCAACTGGTTGCGGAGCTCCGTCGCGTTGTCGGTTGCTTTGTGCATCGCCGTCATACGGGCACCGTGCTCGGCCGCAAATGAGTCGCGGATGGCTTTGTACAGTTGTGTTTTGAGCATTTTCGGGATGAGCGTCATGACAATCTCCTCCATCGACGGTTCGAAGATATAATCAACTCCGGATGCGTTTGACTGTCCTACCGATTGCAACGGCAGGAACTGCTCGGTTTTCACCACCTGCGTGGCTGCATTCTTGAATTGGTTGTAGACCAATACGATACGGTCGTATTTTCCTTCGAGGAAAAGAGCGGTCAAACGATCCGCGATCGCCGCTACGTTGTCGAATGTAAGCGCATCGAAAACGGCATTGTCGTTAAACGCGATCGTATTCGTCTTGCGCAGGGCGTCGTTTCCTTTCTTACCGATGGTGACGAACTCGATGTTCTTCCCCGCGTAGGTCTCCCGCACGGCTCGTACTTCTTTGACGACGTTGGAGTTGAAGGCACCGGCGAGACCACGGTTAGAGGTGATGACCACGGCCAGTACATTCCGTACCTCGCGTTGGGCGGTGTAGTCGCCGCCTACCTCGCCGTCGAGCGTCGCCGAAAGGTTCTGTAGCAATTCGGTCAATTTCTCGGCATACGGTCGCATAGCCGTGATGGCATCCTGGGCTTTTTTCAACTTGGCCGCAGAAACCATCTTCATCGCCGACGTAATCTGCATCGTCGATGAGACCGACGTGATACGATTACGGATTTCCTTGAGGTTTGCCATTTTTAATTAGCTAATGTGCCAATTAGCGGATTAGCGAATGGTCACACCCGCTAATTCGCTAATTCGCTAATTTACTTGTATTTCGCTGAAATCTCTTTCGCTGCTTTCTCCAACACATCGGTGATGGTGTCGTCGAGTTTACCCGCTTTCAGGGCGTTGAGCGTGTCACGGTGGGTGCTGTTCAGGTATTCGAGGTAGTCTTTCTCGAATTCTTTCACTTTGTTCACTGGTACGCTACGGAGCAGGTTTTTCGAACCGGCGTAGATGATTGCTACCTGGTCTTCTACCGTGTACGGGTCGTTGAGGCCTTGTTTCAGGATCTCTACGTTACGACGTCCTTTTTCGATTACGTTGAGCGTTACCGCATCAAGATCCGAACCGAATTTCGCGAAGGCTTCGAGTTCGCGGAACTGCGCCTGGTCGAGCTTCAGTGTACCGGCTACTTTCTTCATCGACTTGATCTGGGCGTTACCACCTACACGTGATACCGAGATACCTACGTTGATCGCCGGACGCACACCTGAGTTGAAGAGATCCGACTCAAGAAAGATCTGTCCGTCGGTAATCGAGATTACGTTGGTTGGGATATACGCCGAAACGTCACCCGCCTGTGTTTCGATGATCGGAAGCGCGGTCAGGGATCCGCCTCCTTTTACAATGCCTTTCAGTGATTCCGGAAGGTCGTTCATGCCTTTTGCGATATCGTCGTCAGCGATGATTTTCGCCGCACGCTCGAGCAAACGGGAGTGGAGGTAGAATACGTCACCTGGGTAAGCCTCACGTCCTGGTGGACGACGGAGGAGGAGTGATACCTCACGGTAGGCAACCGCCTGTTTTGACAAGTCATCATATACGATCAGCGCCGGACGGCCTGTGTCGCGGAAGTACTCGCCAATAGCGGCACCTGCGAACGGAGCGTATACCTGCATCGGAGCCGGGTCAGACGCGTTCGCTGCCACGATTACGGTGTAGGCCATTGCCCCTTTTTCTTCAAGGGTTTTGGCGATACCGGCAACGGTAGAGGCTTTTTGGCCTACCGCTACATATATACAGAATACAGGCTGGCCTGCATCGTAGAATTCTTTTTGGTTGAGGATGGTATCGAGACATACACTCGACTTACCTGTCTGGCGGTCACCGATGACAAGCTCACGCTGTCCGCGTCCTACCGGGATCATCGCGTCGATTGCCTTTACCCCTGTCTGGAGCGGCTCGGTTACCGGTTGACGGAAGATAACGCCTGGTGCTTTTCTTTCGAGTGGCATTTCGTAAAGCTGTCCGCCGATCGGTCCTTTACCGTCGATAGGCAGCCCCAGCGTGTTCACGACGCGGCCTACCATCTCTTCCCCTACGCGAAGGGACGCGATGCGCTGCAGCCGTTTTACGGTGGCACCTTCCTTGATCTCGCCGGATGGTCCGAGGAGTACGACCCCTACGTTGTCTTCCTCCAGGTTGAGGACGATACCTTCCAGTCCGTTCTCGAACTGCACGAGTTCGCCGTATTGTGCGTTTGACAGTCCGTATACACGGGCAATACCGTCACCCACCTGCAATACGGTTCCTACTTCTTCCAGCGTAGCTCCGGATTCGAAAGCCGAAAGTTGCTTTTTCAGGATTGCTGAAATCTCAGCCGCTTTAATTTCCGCCATAACTATTGTTAACTAAAATCAGTTACTTAATTCTCTTTTCAGTTCGGTTAAACGATCGGCTACCGAGGCATTGTACTGCCGGTCGCCGATGCGAAGGATGAACCCGCCGATGATCGCCGGATCCACGATATTTTGGATGATGATGTTCTTGGATGAAAATTCCTTGATCTTCGCCATCACTTTGCTCTCCAGTTCGGACGTGATCGGAAACGCCGTTGTGACAATGGCCACTTCAGTACCGCTCAACTCGTCGAACAGCATCTTATACTGTTGTGCTACCTCGGCCAGGATTTCGAACCGCTTGTTTTCGTGCAGGAGGCGGAACAAGGCTTTGGTATCGTTTTGTGCCGAAGCGAACACTTCGTTCAGGGCCGACAACTTGATCTCGGAGGTCGTCACGGGATTGGAAAGGAACTCTTTCAGTTCATCGCTTTCGCGGATCGCTCCCAGGATGGTCTCCATATCGGCATTCACGGCAGCGGCATTGCCGGCCGTTTCGAGTATCGCTTTCGCGTAGCGTATTGCAGCTCTCGACATGCCTTAGTTCAGTTTGACGTCACCCAACATCTTCTCAACGAGTTTCGTCTGGGCTTCCTTGTTTGACAATTCTTCTTTCAGCAACTTCTCGGCGATGTCGAGTGAAATCGTCGAAATCTGCAATTTCAGCTCGGCCAGTGCCGCGTTCTTCTCGCTCTCGATCGTGGCTTTCGCGTGCTCGATCATTTTCTGTCCCTGTGTAGCCGCTTCCGACTTCGCATCGGCGATCATTTTCTCTTTGATCTCACGAGCTTCCTTCATCAGGGCGTCACGCTCGGCGCGGGCTTCTGCCAACAGGTTTTCGTTCTGCGTTTTCAGGTTGGCCATTTCTTTCTTGGCATCCTCCGCAGAGCGAAGTGCCGAACGGATACCTTCCTCACGCTCGTTTACCGATTCAAGGATAGGTTTCCAGGCGAATTTTTTAAGTAGTAAAATCAGCCCGACAAAAATGACCGTTTGAAGGATAAACAGTCCGGTAGAAAAGCTGCCAAATAATTCTTCCATTTCGGTGTATTTTAATGATATTCGTGTTTAATTTAGTGAAGTGGGGGCCGTAACCAACCGTTACGGCCATCCTCTTCATCAAGGATTATTTTACGCCGAAAAGGGCAGCAAAACCAATACCTTCAATAAGCGCCGCTGCGATCAGCATCGCTGTCTGGATTTTACCAGAAGCTTCCGGCTGACGGGCGATTGCCTCCATTGCAGAACCACCGATTTTACCAATACCCATACCGGCACCGATAACGATAAGGCCTGCACCTACCATAGTTGGAATAGTCATACTCTTATATATTAAATTAAACAACTCATATTAGTGGTGGTCATCATGGGCGTGCTCTTCACTGGCCGATCCAAAATAGAGGGCCGACAGCATGGTGAAGATATACGCCTGTAGCAATGCCACAAGAATTTCAAGCAATGAAAGTACGAAAGCCAACACGAATGCCAGTGGACTTCCAACCGGGTGGCTGGCCGCATACATGAGCGCGATGATGGCCATCAGTACAAAGTGACCGGCCAACATATTGGCGTAAAGACGGATCATCAATGAAAACGGTTTGATGATGGTGCCCAGTAATTCGATCGGTGCCAGAATGACACGCATTGGATAGGGAACACCCGGCATCCAGAAAATGTGTTTCCAATAATCTTTCTTGGCCGTTGTCGTTGTGATCACATACGTGAGGATGGCAAGGGCTGCTGTAATGGTGATATTACCCGTTACGTTTACCCCCAGCGGTGTCAGGCCGAACATATTCAGGAACCACACGAAGAAGAAAATCGTCAACAGGTGGCTCATGTATTTTTTATAGTGCTTCTCGCCGATGTTCGGAATCGCGATCTCGTCACGGATGTAGAGAATCAGTGGCTCCATGAAACGACCTGCTCCAGACGCGATACCACCGTTCTTTTTGTAGGAACGGGCAAGAGACGAAAACAACCACAACATGATGAAGCCGACCACCAAAATCATAAAGACGTTTTTCGTGATGGAAAAATCGAGTGGTTTTTCATTGTGTGCATGGCCTTTTTCATCGGTATGAATCTCACCGGATGCATCCGTTTTGTAGATCACACCATGGTGAATCTTATAATAGTTGCCATTGCTTTCGGCTACCGCCGTTTCATGTTCAAATGCAGACGACATGAAAACGTGCAGACCGCCATCCCAAAGAATGACCGGTAGTGGGAACCCGAAGTGCTTTTGATGACCTTCTTCTCCGTATGAGAAAAGGGTAAAATCGTGGGAGTCAAGAACGTGGTGTTGAATAAACTCGTCGCGCTCGTTTGCCTTCTTGTCTTCTTCTGAAACAACGGTGGTTGCCTCATTGCCTTCTACCTCTGTTGTCACTTTCGTATCACCAACCGTAACCGAGTCAACGGCATGCTGGGAAAGTCCTTTTAAAGGGAGAAGCGCGATCAGAAGTAATCCTAAAAATCGAAGCGGTTTTCCGGAAATCACCATATCTCTTGCACTTAAATTCTAAGGTTCTTGAAATTTGGTGCAAAGGTATGCGATTTCTGTCGTAAAAAAAACGGAAAAAACTTTTTTTCGGAGCTTTCTGCAGAATCCCTGCTGTTTTATTGTTTTTTGTTTAAAATCCTAATTGTCAGGACGGTCTCTATTGCCAAAAAGAGAAGGAAGAGCGCCAGGAAATTCCATTGTGCCATCCGACTGCCGCCGTCTCCCGACCAAAGCGGTCGGCCTATGATTCCGGCAAGGATAAATTTTACCATCGTCACCAGCAAAAACGACATCCCGACTATGTCTTTATTGCGTTCGTATACAATATGTACCACGGTCAAAACCAGCACTGAACCCAATGAAAAGAGCAGGTAGCTTTGCGCCAGCGACACAGGTACGTTTATCGCCTGCCAATCGAAAAGCGTGGCTAATGCTGTATGTGCGGCGAAGCAAATGCCGACAATGATGAGAAAACACAAAAATGTGATGCCTGCTTCCTTCATTTTCGGTTCATCCGGTTTACCTGTAGGATGACGCTCGTCATCGATACGGCCACGCCAATCAGCGTCAACACTACCCGGTAATCGATGGTCGGATGTGGGTGTTCGCGGTCAAGCCATCCGCCGCACCACGAAAACAGAAAGATAACTGCGCCCATTTGCGCGGGAATGCTCAAAAGCTCTAACCACTTATTGCGGTTTTTTTTCTTCTCCGGCTCCATCGGCAAGTGGGGTTTTAAGCTGGCGCATTTCACAACTGGCGCTGAAATCGGCCCCGGGTTCTACCGACAGTTTGGCGCACACAACCTCGCCCTGTATTGACGCCTTGGCTTTGATGTTAAGGGTTTCGGCCACCAGTATCTTCCCTTTGAAACGTCCTTCGATATCGGCATTCTTACAGGTGATGTCGCCCGTGACGCTGCCCGCCGGACCGATTACGATTTTTCCTTTACTTGAAAAATTGCCGACCAGTTCGCCGTCAAGACGGAAGTCGGCCTGCGAAACGATGTCGCCCCGAATCTGCGTGCCTTCGACGATCCGGTTGGTTTTTCCGAGGAGGTCCGTATACGACTTCTGGCTTTTTTCAAACATGGCTACGGGCGTTTTTGTGGCTGTGCTTTTCCTTTGTCGGCCGACTTGTCGAGTGAGCCGTTGTTGCTGCCTTTACCTGGCGCCATTTTAGATCCGGCGGATGGTTCGTCTTTTTCGTTCGGCGGCACCGGCATTCCGGGTGGTCGCGTTCCCGAGGCTTTCGAAGCGTCGCGTTTTTCCTGCCGCTTTCCCGGTAACTTGTCTTTTGGCTGCACGATCTGTTTCTCGGGCGCGTAGGTCGGTTCTGGCAACGGATCGCTTGGTGGCGTTTTCAGGTACTCCTCCAGGTTTTTATTGGCCTGCAATACGATGTAGTTCTCATTCGAGATGACGACACTTTCCACTTTGACCTGGTAGTCTTTGTAGTCGCGCAGGATGGTGGCGATGTCTTTCGCTTTCTGCTCACTCGGGATGCCGTGTATCACGAGGAAGTCGTCTTCCATCGTAAACAGGTCGCGTGACAGTTTCAGGCGCTCAGTGGTGCGTTCATCCGTAAACGTCGTGAGCAATCCGACCAGCTTTTTGATTTCGGGTGTGTCGGTAGCGCTTATCTTATAGAGTATCTTCCAGCTTTCGGGTTTGGCGGCATAGTACTTGCGCGCTTCCAGCATGGCCACATCCCGCCCAAGTAATCTCTCGGCTTCCTTCCCTTCTTCTGCATTCGGATAATTCAAGGCGAGGAAATTCAGGTTCGATTTATACTCTTTCAAACCTTTTATCTTTCCGGCCACGCGGGCTTTCAATAGTTCCATCTTCGGCACGATCTCTTCACCGGTGAACTGTGTGACGGCCGCTTCCACCTGAGGCAAAAGGGCGCGGTATTCTTCCTTCTTATACATCGCAAAAAGTCGGTCGTATACCGCTTCCGGCGATTGGTCACTTGTGGCGGCCTCGGTCGGGTTGGTCAGGATTTGTGCGTATCGCGAGTCGGGGTATTCGGTCGCAATCCGGTTTTTCATCGCCGCTGCCTTGTTCTTGTCGATGATTTCGTAAATCTTGAAGAGGTGGTAGTAAGTCGGCAGCACCAGTCGCTCTTCCGGCTTGTTACCCAGCAATTGTTCGAGTTTGTCGGCGGCTAGTTTATACTCCTTGAACTTCTCCTTATAAATAACGCCTAACTGGTAGTACGCGAAATTGCGCTCGACGGCCAGGCTGTCAAGTACTTTTTTGTCGGAAGGCAGTTGTTTGAGGTAAAAATCTGTCGTGTATTTCTCCGGCACGGCTTCCGTCGTTTTCCCTTTCGGATCGCGTGCAGCGGTAATCGCCGTCGAATCGGTCAATAACTCGTCGGCTTTCTCATCTGCCTGCTTGAGGGCTGACAAGCGCCAGTTAGGCTTCAGCGCGCGGGAACCCCATTTTTTGCGGAATTCGAGTTTGCCAAAGGCTACGGTTTGCGGGTTATAGAAATAAAAGGTGCTGTTGCCCGCACTCGTTCCGCCGGTCGTCTTAACCGGACTCACCTTGCTCTTAGGATCGTCTTTTACCGTCGCTACGATGGCCTTCCCGTCGGCCCGTTCGATATCGTCGTTATCGGCAGCGCGGTTCTCGCGTTCGAGGCGCTCCTGTTTTTCTTTTTCGAGCTTGGCTTTGGCCTCGTCGGCTTTTTTGAGTTTGGCGATATAGGCTTCGTAGAACTCCTTGCGATCATTGGTCGAAAGCGACGTGACATTGAGGATGCTGTCGTTGCGTTGTGCAATCGCCTCGTACTTGATGACATCCGCCAGGTTGTCGCGTTTCTTCTTGATGGCCTTGAACTCGCGTGTCTTCGGATTCAGGTAAGTCATCGTACTGTCGTAATACAGTCCGGCGTCCTGGTATTTCGCCGTGTTGAATTTAATCTGTGCGATGTTCCGGTAATTCGAAGCTGTGAGGTAATCGTCTTTCGTACGCTTCTCAATCGACTTGTTATAGAATTTGACGGCTGCCGGATAATTTTTCCGCGCGTCATGATACAATGCCATCTGGTGATTGAGGACATCGAGGAACGGACGGTTCTCACGGTCTTCCAACAACTCCTTATACTTCTCCAAAAACGCCAATGTATCGCCTTTGACATAATCGAATTGACGGGCCTGACGGGCATGCGCCTCGATGACGTATTTCCGCGGCGACTTCCGCTTCATGTCGATTACGGCCTGGTAATGCTTGTAGGCGCTGTCTTTCTCTTTCTGGTCTTCGTATAGTTGCCCCAGGATGAAGTGGTAGCGCGCTTTCTCTTCGTTGATTTCGGTGTATTTCAGCGCCGTATTGAGTTTTACCAACGCACTGTCGCGCTGCTCCAGATTCAGGAACGCCTGGGCGAGCGTGGCATTGGCATCGGCAAAAACCTGGTCTTTCAGTTTGATTTCACCCAAAAGCTTGGTCAGGTTGTTGACTGCCACCTGGTCGTTGTCTAGACGCATATTGGTGCGTTCCCGCCAAATCTTCGCCTCGTAAATTTTATCGCTTTCGGGATATTTATACAGGATGTAGTTGAAGGCTTCGAGTGCCGGCACAAAGCGATTGTCGTAGTAGCGCGACTTGCCCAAGAGAAGGTGGGCTTCGTCCATCTGCGGGTTGCGCTCACGGCCTTCGATGTTCATCGAGCGCTTCTGGATGGCCTTGGTCGCTTTCTCTTCCGCGCGCTGGAAATTGGCGTTCAATTCCGCCTGCTGTCCCGCCTTTACCTCTTCGGTTCTAGGCGTCATCCGTTCGATGGGAAGCACTTCCCAGAAATTGTCGTTGTATTTGTCGCGGATATCCAAAAGGCCTTTTTCATAGGCCACGTTCCCATTATACATGACATTGTATTTCGTGTTGAGCGCCTGCCATTGCCGGTTCACAAAACGATCTTTACGGGTAGAACAGGCCGTAACGAAAAGCAGTAGCGCAAACAACCCAGCGGCCGTCCGCAATATATTGGTAGTCAAATCAGAAGCGTTTTTATCCATTAACTGGCAAATGCCGTCTTTAGTATACTAACGGGTAAAAATACGCTTCTTTTCGGAAAATGGGGTAGTAAGCGCCCGTTTTTCGGCTTGCCCTATGCTTAGACGGCGAAAAAGGCCTCAAGTTCGCGAAGGGTTTCCTCTGACGTTACGATGTCTTTGACGATTTCACCCTTGTGCATGGCCACGATACGATCGCTTACCTCAACGGTATGGTTCAGGTCGTGGCTTGATACCAAAACAGTAACGGTAGGATCATCGGCCAGTTCTTTGATGATTTTCTTCAGGCGGAACTGTGTCGTCGGATCGAGGTTGGCGAAAGGTTCATCCAATACGATCACTTTCGGGCTTCCGATAAGGGTTGCAATGATGCCGATTTTCTTTTGGTTGCCTTTCGAGAAATCGCGGATGTATTTTTTGGTATTCAGGATTTCGCCGTTGAAGAATTCTTCGTGTTTCGCCAAAAGCGCATCGACATCGGCTTTGTTCTGTCCGCGCAATTCACCCACGAAATAGAAGTACTCTTCGGCTGTCAGGTATCCGATGAGGAAACTTTCATCGAGAAAGGAAGCGGTAAACGGTTTCCAGTCTTCGCTTTTATCGACTGTCACGTTTCGGTTGTCGATATGACCGGACGTCGGACTAATCAAGTCGAGCAACAGGCTGAAAAACGTCGTTTTACCGGCGCCGTTATTGCCCACGAGTCCGAAGCTTTCGCCTTCCCGGATGTCGAGTTCCGGAATGTTCAGCACCCGTACTCCGTCATATACTTTACTAAGATTGCGTACCTGTATCATGTTTTAATTCTTTTGCTTGTAAGCGTCCAACGTCGAATATTTTTCTCTCTTGTATATTTTCTCGATTTGTGAGAAGACCCAGTTGCGCATCAGGAAGCCAACCACGCCCACGGCGCCCACGAGCACCAACGCAGCAGTTTCACCTGCCATCATGTTGCCGATTCCATACAGCAATACCGGCACCAGCAATTTCGGGATGGAAATCAACATCGTCTTGACGTTGAAACTCTTGTTGTTCCCGAACGCCCCTTTGGTCGAGGCCAGGTCGATGGGTGTTTTGGTAAATGCCCCGCCGAGCAACACCAGATGCGAGTTGACACCAATATTATAAATCGCCCCAATCAGGATCATACGATAAATCTGCCAGCCGAAGTAAATGTAGAACGACGCCAGGATCGCAGACACACCCGTCGCCACCACAATCAGGAACCATTTCGACCGCAGGTATTCGCGATACGGGATGTTCTGTGTCATCATCAGCGGATAATAGGCGCTGTCCCAACTCGGCACAAACTGGCCAAACGTAAACAGGAAGCCACCGCTGACAAAAATACCGGCGAACATGTGCATAAAGGTGTTGTTATACGCCTCGATAGAGCCGGTGTAGAACAGCAGTCCGTAAAAAAGGAACATGATGCTGGCGAAGATGGTGCCTTTCGAACGCTTGTTCCGTTTGATCAGTTTGATGTCGTTTTTGAGGAAGGTGCCCAGTTTGCCGAATCGGTTCAGCCAGGTAAAGTTCTCGACTGACGCTACTTCCTGTTTCGAGGCGAGACCGGCGTCGAGGTATAGTTCCGAGCGTAAGAAGCGGAAGGTAAAACGATAGGTGACCACAAAAAGCACCACAGGAATAATCCAGAGCCATTGTGTCAGGAAGAATCCGTGGTAGAAGTGGACGGTGTAATCGGTAACGTTGAAAATGCCATAGTACTGACTGGCAGCCAAACCTGCCACGAGCGCGAGAAAGGCATAAAAGAGGTTGTCTTTGTTGTTCAGCAGGATGGCCAACAGGTCGTTGAACAACACCAACGCAAAAACCGCAATCGTCCAAAATACGACGCCTACGGGTTCAACACCCTGAACGAGCATGGTGATGATGAACGGCACAAAGGCGAACAGGTGGAGTGTGGTAAAGAAAGACAGGAAGGTTTTTCCAATCGTAAAATGCACAATCGTTTTACGCCGGATGTTCATCGCCAGCATGGGCCGGATGTTCATCACCGGCATTTTCTGCAACAGGAGACGAATAAGGAGATCGCCAATGAAGTAATAAATCAGGTAACGGTTGACGGTTTCGAGCGGATCGAGTCCGGCTTCGTCCCGAAGGAGGAAAAATCCACCGATCCCGGCTCCGAGGAAAATCACCGTAAAATACAGCGCCATGATGCCCATGAGGATTTTCATGGCGAGGTTCGTCCCGAAAGAAGCCGACCGGATGAAGGCCTTCCATTCGAGGTAGAGGAATTTTTTGATCATGCGTTCCTGTTTTGTGTGCGGTTGGTGTTGAAAAGTACAAAAAAGTTACAAGCCCTCCTTCAAATTTGTTTCCGACGGGCAATTTGTACCTTTGTATGAAATTTCGACCATGGCTTTCTATAAACTCCCCATCACAGAAGTCCGTCGCGAGACACCCGACGCCATCTCTGTTTTATTCTCTGTTCCGGAGACGTACCGTGACGTATATGACTTTATCGCCGGACAATACCTCAACTTAAAACTCGTGCTCGACGGCCAGGAAATCCGCCGGGCGTATTCTATTTGCTCCGCGCCCGGCAGCGGCGAACTGCGTATTGCCATCAAAGGCATCCGCAATGGGTTCTTTTCCAAATTTGCCAACGAACAACTTCGCGTGGGCGATGTGTTGGAAGTCGGCCTTCCGGAAGGAAATTTTACCTTTCGCCCCAACCCGGAACGCCAACGCAATTATGTGGCCTTCGCGGCCGGAAGTGGCATTACGCCGGTAATGTCGATTCTGCAATCGGTGTTGGAAGGCGAGCCGGAAAGCAGTTTCGTGCTGGTCTACGGCAACAAATCGCCTGAAACCGCCATTTTCTACCAGCAGTTGCACGAACTCGAACAACGGTTCGTAGGCCGTTTTTTCCTGCACCATGTGTTCAGCGAAGCGAAAGTCGACGGCGCGCTTTTTGGCCGTATCGACCGCTCGGTCGTGAACTTTGTGCTGAAGAACAAACACAAAGAAATGACGTTCGACGGTTATTGGCTGTGCGGACCGGAAGATATGATCCGGACGGTTTCGGCGGTGCTGACATCGCAGAATGTCAAAGAGAAAGACATCCATTTTGAGCTCTTTACGTCGTCGGCTCCGGAAAAGAAAATCGATGTGTCGGGTACGTCCCACACCAAAGTCACGGTGCTGGTCGACGGCGACGAGACGACCTTTGAAATGTCGCCACTGACGACTGTGCTCGATGCCGCGCTGAAGGCTGGAGCCGACGCGCCGTATTCGTGCCAGGGTGGGATTTGTAGTAGTTGTATGGGCCGCATAAAATCGGGTGGCGCCGTGATGAAAAAGAACGCCATACTTACCGACGGTGAGATTGCAGACGGACTCATCCTGACGTGCCAGGCGCATCCGACGACGCCTGAACTGTATGTCGATTACGACGACGTGTGACGCGTTTCCTCACCTTTCATCGCGGGTATTTTGCGGCTTCGGTCGCATTGTTCCTGATTGAAGTAGCCATCGCGCTTTTCGTGCACGATCATTTCATCCGTCCCTACTTCGGGGATACGTTGGTTGTTATGCTACTTTAACGTGAGTTCGATATAAAAACCCAAATAATATAGCATAAGAAAAGCGGAAATTTAGTATATTTAAGTGTCTAAAGTTCAAATATTTAACTAAATTATCCGCTATGCTTTCAAGAG
>JAIXYI010000034.1 GCA_027490305.1 Flavobacteriaceae bacterium | reverse complement strand
GGCGATGAAAGACGGCTTTGAGAGCGGCACCTTCGGCATCGAGAAGAACAAGGGCGGCAAGGTAGAGGTAGCGGCGGCACTGAACCCGATCGATGTGATTGTGACCGAAACCGAAATCATCCTCAAAGACATCTTCTTCGAATACAACAAGAGCAACATCACCCCGGAAGGCGCCTTCGAACTTGACAAGCTCGTACAGGTGTTAAGCAACAACCCGAATATGGTGATACTGGTCAAGTCGCACACCGACAACCGCGGCTCAGACAAATACAACCTCGATCTCTCCGACCGTCGTGCCAAGTCTACGGTGGCCTATGTCATCTCGAAAGGTATCTCCAAAGACCGCATCTCGGGCAAGGGCTATGGCGAGAGCGAGCCGAAGGTTGACTGCAAAGGGGCCTGCACCGAAGAACAACACGCGATGAACCGCCGAAGCGAGTTCTTGATCGTGAAGAAATAGGGGGTTATCCCGTAAGAAGAAAGGCCTGCAATTGCGGGCCTTTTTTATAAGTTCTCAACTACGGAATAGGTATAACCGGTGGCACGCGTAATCGCACTTCCGTCCACAATACGCCCATCCTCTCCACCCGTTAAGAAAGTGGGTTGCGATAAGTTCCGTTCAAGGGCCTTTTGGGTATAATACGCGCGTTTGGAAGGGTGATAAGGCGGCACCACGTTAAAGGTCTCACCCCATCGGTTTTGGTCAATCACGGTTTTAATAATGCCGATGCAGTCGTCCAGATGCACCAGGTTGATGGGTGCGTCACCGTCGGGAATATCCATTCGTCCGGCAAGCGAAGTAATAGGATGTCGATCCGGACCCGTGAGTCCGCCCAAACGCAGTACCGTCGTCAAGGGGAAGGACGCTCTGAGTGCGTTTTCCACCGCTACAATTTCAGCAGCCGATGGCGTATCCGGATGTACGCGGGTATCTTCCGTAACAAGCCCTTTTTCGTTTCCATATACCGAAATCGAACTCGTGAACAGGATACGCTGTACCCCGGCTTCCTTACAATCGGGAAATAACGAGACGATCTTTTCCAGATAGCCACTTTCTCCCCGTTTAGGTGGAAGTGTCAGGATCAGGATATCACATTGCAGAAAGCGCTGATGGTTGACGAACGCATCGGGTCCGGCTATAAGTTGGTACGCGTCTATTCCGGCTTCTTTAAGTAGCGCCAGCCGGGATTCCCTGGTTGTGGAACCCTTGACGATGTGCCCGTTCTTTATCAATTGTTTCGCTAACGGAAGTCCTAACCATCCGCATCCGAGAATACTAGTTTCAGCCATTTCGGTTTTCTGCGGGGATGGTATCGCGAACGATGGGTTGTGCGGACGGTGCTTGCGTGAAAGTTGCAGAAGGCACGATTTTCTTCCGCACCATAACCGCGTCATTAACAAGAAACGGTTTCGGCATATAGCGTTCAGGCCGCGGCTTCACGCCATAAAGTGGATTTTCCAACAAGTCAAACGACGACTCCACCACTTCCATTTGTGGTTTTACATTGGCGTCAACATTAAAGGAGAGCTCCAGAGGTCGTTGCGTACTGACGTAATACGATAGTACGAGTTTTTCGTCGCGACCGGCCGCCATCTTTGACGAGAACCGATCGGGAACGGTTTGCCCATTCGCTTTAAGGTTATATAGGCGACACGACTTGGTGAGAAAGACGTCATAGCGGTTTACCGGACGTCGTGGCGTAATCCGGATTGACAGATAGCGCCGGTTGCCGATTGTCGAATCCTTTAGGAACTCAATAGAGGGCGTCGGGACGTTTACTAATGCGGCAGGAGCAGCCAGACGGAACATCCGTCCGTATTTACTCGATAAAGAAAGTTCATTTACGACGGAAGTAGCCTTCGGGTTTTTACCCAGGTAGGTAGCCGTCCAGTCATCGACAGTGGCATCATACGACGCCCAATAGGCACTTTTCGCGTCGGCGTTGAGATAATATACCAGGCTGTCGGGCAGGGCTTTTCCTTTTGCATAATCCGAATCAAAATGGGCTTTCACGAAGAGCACCGTCGCAAGCAGCAGCAGGGCTGATCCCCAGACATTCTTTTTCGGGAATTGCCCCAACAGCGGTAAAACCAGTGCAAACAGAAAAACCAACAACACCATAGCACCCGGAAGCATCACCAGTCCGAGACCAACGGGAAACATCTTGATAAACGGCACGATAACGATCAGGGAAGGTAGGGCCAGGATCCAGTTCAGAATCCGATTCACCCGTTGGGTTGCCACAAAAATGGCAAGCATCACCAACCCGGACAAGGCCGGCCAGATAAAATACGAAGCGCCCGGCAAACCGACACAGAGAACCGCATTCAGGATGATCCATAACAGCAAAGGCCCTGTGAAGTGGTTCAGGGCTTTGTTGCGGGCCGACCAGCGTTTATAGCAGTAAAAACAAATAGACAGGGTGAGGGCGGAAAAAGCCGCGATGTACCAATAGCCGTTGTAGGTAAAGCCATGTTGGATCTCATGATACGACGGATACGCCCACAGTAACAATTGCCATCCGCCCCAACTGACGAGTACCGACAGCAGCAAGGCAATCAAGAAAGGGAGCAATCCTCCTACCATATCACGGGGCACCAACACCCTTTTACCCAATCCTACGAATACGATGCCACCGAACAGTAGAAAGGCGATGACCACAAGCGGCACGTTCCAGGAAAAAGAGTAATGGACGAGCGCGACAGGCGTGTTGAAATACACCTCTTCCTCTTCCGATTCCAGCGATGAAAGGTTGGCGTTCCCCAAATGCGTGAGCAGCGGCATGAGGTACGTGCCCTGGTGGGCCAGCGTCGTGGGATCAAGGTGAGCCGCATCGTCCTGCGCGGTATGATAGTCGAAGTGATCGTCTATAAAAGCAAAATTGAAGCCCTGGATGTGGCGGTCTTCGCGGAAAACAGTCAGGTCGGTGTCGTTCGGCAACATCTTGTAGATGCTGTACATCAGCGAATTGGTGACGGGATAGCGCGGATGGGCCTCAGCAAAGGCCCCGATCATGGCAGCGTTACCACGGTTTACTTCCATCAGCATGCAAGACGGCCCGCCGCTGCCGCGTGCTTCGAAATTCAGCACCAGTCCGGCGTCTTTTGCCCACGGATGCCGGTTTACAAATAAAGAAGCTCCGTTCAGGCCAAGTTCTTCCGCATCGGTGAACAAGACGATGATGTCGTTGCGATGCGGCGTTTTATTGTGAAGGAAGGCACGCAGTCCTTCTAGCACCGTAGCCACACCGGATGCGTCGTCCGATGCGCCTTTTGACTTGCTGTGGGGCGCACTGTCATAGTGTGACAGAAGCACCAATGCCTTTCCCGGAGTGGTGCCTGGGAGGCGAGCCAGAATATTACGCGCATACACGAGCTTGTCGCCATCGCCGATGACAAAACCTTCCTGTCGCTCCGGACGCAATCCGAGTTCACGGAGTTGTTGCTCGAGGTAAAGGACGACTTCTTCATGGGCTGGACTTCCTACATAGTGTGGCTTTTGGCTGATTTGGGTTACGTGCTCCATCGCCCGCTTCGTCGAAAATTCCGACAGGGGTACTTTGTCACGAACCGCCACAGGTTTAAGTGTAAACAGTACCCAGCAGGCCATGCAGGCGAGTACACAGGCAGAGAGAACGGAGTAGGTTTTTTTCTTCATAGTCAGGCGCCAGGAAGGCCAAAAGCAAAACAGTAAACATGCGGGGTTCGACAAATCTAAAAAAAAGCGCTGACATTCAGGGCTATTGAACCGGATTGTGTGCGAAAAAAGCGATAGAACAATCGCCTCCGTGTGTTGATATTTTAACAATTGATGCGGTTTTCCCGTACTTTAAAAGGAAAAAGCCGCTGTAGTTTTACACCTATAAACCTTAAAATTTTTACACGCCATGAATGCACTTAAGAACCGCGTACAATTAATCGGCAACGTCGGTGGTGATCCGGAAATCAAGGATTTTGAAAAGGGGAAAAAGCGGGCCGTCCTAAACCTGGCCACTAATGATGTCTATAAAAATGACAAAGGCGAGAAGGTAGAGGAAACGCAATGGCATCGTGTTGTCGCGTGGGGAAAGCCTGCGGAAATTATCGAAAAGTACGTAAACAAGGGCAAAGAGATCGCGATTGAAGGGAAACTGACGCACAAGACGTACGAAGACAAAAACGGAGAGCGGCGGTTTCTCACAGAAGTAGTCGTGAGCGAATTGTTGTTGCTGGGCAAGTAATAGTCAGCGGTACAGCGATACAGCTTCACGGTAGGTATTGGCATGGGCTTCGATGATCGTTCGTATATCTGGCGAATAGCCGCCGCCCATGCTACACTGCACCGGAACACCGATCTCCCGGCATAGACGCAGCACGAATCGGTCGCGTTGCCGGCAGCCTTCCAGCGTACAGCCCAGTTTGCCCAATTTGTCAGTAGCGAGTATGTCGACTCCCGCCAGATAGAACACGAAATCCGGCGCTATCTTCCGAAGTAGTTCGGGTAGCGTGTCTTGTAAGGTGTTCAAATAGGTAGCGTCATCCGTGCCGTCTTCCAATGCGATGTCGAGGTGCGACTGTTCTTTTTTGAAGGGATAGTTGCTGCGGCCATGCATGGAAAAGGTAAACACGTCATCACGACCCGAGAAAATGGACGCTGTTCCATTTCCCTGGTGCACGTCAAGATCGACAATGAGAATGTTGGATGCCTTACCACGGTCCAAAAGGTACTGCGCTGCGACGGCTTGGTCGTTGAGCAGGCAGAATGCCTCTCCGTGCGCCCGATAGGCATGATGGGTGCCTCCGGCAATATTGAAGGCGATGCCAGTTTCGAGTGCCTTCAGGGAACCTTCAATAGTACCCTGGGTAATCCGACGTTCGCGTTCGACCAATTCGGTCGACAGCGGGAAGCCTACTTTCCGTGCGTCCCTTGGATCGATCGATACGCGGCACAATGCCTCAACGTAACCGGGGTCATGGACGGTGCATATGTCATCGAGTGAAGCGGGTTCCGGACGGAAGAAATCGCTTTCGGATAATGTTCCTTCGTATAGTAACTGTTCTGGCAAAAGCTCGTATTTCTGCATCGGAAAGCGATGGCCTTCCGGCAGCGGGTGTCGGTAAATTGGATGGAAAGCAACTGGGATCATTCGTCGGCCCCGTCCCGGAATCGCCGCAGAATGAGTTGTTTCGTCGCGCGGTCGTAATAGGTAAACAAAACGTCATGATCGAATACAGCCGATGCGGATGGGCCCTCCAACTCCTCCTCTTCTGCGAAGGTGCCTATTTTGTCGAGGGAGAGTAGTTGTGGCGGCATGTCTTTGTGACGGAAATCGTTGTCAAATACAGCATCGAAGAAAACGAATTGCGACGAATCGGAAAATGCACCGACATCCGCCGCGCCGCCGCCCAAAACCATTGCTGTTCCGGCGGCGATCCCCAGGAATACGTCACCGGCAGTGGCAATCCCGCGCATGCCTCCGATAGTAACCATAAGGTCCTCCGGTGAGCGATATACGGTGAGTCCGACCGAACTGCCTGACAGGCGTCGCAAAAAGCGTTTGCTGCCCGTTATCTGATTTGGGGGACTGTCGTCCACTTGGGCGAGTAGGGGTGAATTCCGGAAGCTGATGTCCTGGTCGGCAGTGGCGTTATAGCGCCCAATTTCCGTTCCGGTGGCGACATCCGTACAGGTGAGTACCATCGCTTCTTCCGCCACGAGTAATTGATAGAGCCTCCCTTCGTGAAAGAAGGAGTTCTGCCGCTCGGCACCCTCAAGGCTCGGGAACGAAAGGGTTTTCTGGGTCACGCGAAAATCGGGATCCATTTCAAAAAGCTGGGTTTGCTTCCGGTTGATATCAATCGTCAGTACAAACCCTTTTTGAGAGGAATAGAGCTTAACCGGACCTGTAGCAGAAGCCGCGGGATTCGGTAGGTAAGAGTCGATTTTCTGTAGGCCAGATGCCAACAGTAGTTCGTGTAGTTTGATTTTCTTACCCCGGGTGTCTTCGAGGTCATAAGAGGAGAGGTCCACGGTCCTGACCTCCGGATTTCCGTTGCTGAAGCAGTAGAAGGAAAGGGATGGGGTCGTATCGGACGCCGTTACAATGTAAAAACGGTTGTTCTCGCTGAAGGAGCAGAGATAGGTTTGTTTCGCGTAGTCAATCGATGCGACGGATTTGGACACAGAACGCGTCGACAGGTTGTAGCGATAGGCCAGTATTTTATCAAAGTCCGGCTTGGTCCAATAAACGGTGAAGCTTTCAGCGTCCGAACTGTATCCGGCCATAGCGGTATACTCGCGATCCGGGCGGGGTACCGAAAGCGAATCCCGAAAAAACAGGGCACGATTATAGGAAAGGAGGTAGGTTCGGTCAGCATCGGAGGCAACGAGGTACGTTCCGTTGGCACCGGTGGGAGCCAAAAGCAATTGCTGACGAGCCATGGGTCGTTGCAATTCCAGGGGCAACGAATGCATAATGGTCTGTGCGGCGATGGTCAGGGGCAGCAGCCCAATCAAAGCCAATAGTCGGTTTTTCATAGCAATAGAAAACAACGTCTAAGGTACGAAATTATCCGACCTCAGGCCATTATGAAAAAAGCGGAAGTACTTCAGAAATCGTTGTAAAGGAACGAAACCGTTCGTGCACCACCTCGTGGTCGATGCGCTCATGCGCCCATGTCGTGTGGAACGGTATATGGGCGGCATGACCACCGATCGCGAGTACGGGCAGCACATCCGATTTCAACGAGTTTCCAATCATAAAAAACTCAGACGGAGTGATGTCAAGGCGTTTCAAAAGATCAAGGTAATCCTTTTCTTTTTTGTCTGACATGACCTCGATGTGGTGGAAATACTTGCCGAGGCCGGACTTATGCAGCTTACGTCTTTGATCCAGCAGATCGCCTTTTGTAGCGACTACCAATCGAAACCGACCGTGTAAAGCCTGTAAGGTTGCTTCCACTCCGTCCAGTAGTTCGATAGGTTTATCCAATAGTTCCTTCCCATATTCGAGAATTTTCCCGACGGCTTCGACCCGGACGGTGTTGTTCGATATCTTCAGCGCCGCTTCGATCATGGAAAGTATGTATCCCTTGATGCCATAGCCGTAAAGGGGAAGGTTGTCAATCTCGACTTTGAACAGCTCTTGAGAGAGGCCCTGGTGTGATAAGTAATCCTCCATCAAGCCACAGAACTTCCGTTCCGTTTCCTCGAAATAGGGCTCGTTGACGAAAAGGGTATCGTCGGCGTCGAAGGCGATGACTTTGATGTCCATGATTAATTGATGGTCGCGCCATTGGCCACCCCGTCGCGATCGGGATTAACAAACACCAATTTTCCCTCCGCATCCTGGGTCATCAGAATCATTCCCTGGCTTTCGACACCCCGTAGGGCACGTGGCGCGAGGTTGACCAATACCGTTACCTGTTTTCCCACCACTTCTTCCGGCGAGAAATGCTCGGCGATTCCAGATACGATCGTACGCACGTCTATTCCAGTGTCGACTTTCAGCACCAGCAATTTATTCGCTTTTGGCATTTTCTCGGCTTCGAGGATGGTGCCTGTGCGGATGTCCATCTTCGCGAAGTCGTCGTATTGTATGAGGTCTTTTTGTGGTTCCACGTTGGTATTTTCGGCTTTATTGGCGTTTTTCGTCGCTTCTAATTTGTCAATTTGTTTCTGGATGTCGCCGTCTTCGATCTTCGTGAAGAGCAATTCGGAGGCGCCCAGTTGTGTGCCGGGCGCGAGTATGTGCTGTGGCTTGGCAACTTCGTCCCAATCGTTGACGCCTTCCGGAGTAGGGTGCATGCCCAGCATCTGGCGCAAACGGGCAGCGGTGAAAGGAAGGAAAGGCTCGGCGACAACCGCCAGCGCCGTCACAATCTGCAGCGCCACGAACAATTGGGTTTTGACGCGCTCGGGATTGTCCTTTACGATTTTCCACGGCTCTTCGTCCGCCAGGTATTTGTTCCCCAGTCGGGCCACGTTCATCATCTCGCCCAATGCTTCCCGGAAACGGTAGCGTTCAATAGAGCTGGCGATGACTTCCGGGTAGGCGCGCATTTCAGTCAGCACCTGCTCATCTACATCGGAAAATAGGCCCGGTTCCGGTACGATGCCGTCATAGTATTTGTGCGTGAGCACGACGACCCGGTTGATGAAATTGCCCAAAATCGCAACCAGTTCGTTGTTGTTGCGCGCCTGAAAATCCTTCCAGGTGAAGTCGTTGTCTTTTGTTTCAGGTGCGTTGGCGGTCAGGGCATATCGCAATACATCCTGTTTGCCGGGGAAGTCCTCGAGGTATTCGTTCAGCCATACCGCCCAGTTTTTGGAGGTAGACAGCTTATTTCCCTCCAGGTTCAGGAATTCGTTAGCAGGCACGTTATCCGGCAGGATGTAACTCCCTTCCGCCTTGAGCATGGCCGGGAAAATAACGCAATGGAAAACGATGTTGTCTTTTCCGATGAAGTGCACCAGTTTCGTATCGGCGTCCTTCCAATAGGGTTCCCAATCCTTCCCGACGCGGGCCGCCCACTCTTTTGTGGACGAGATGTAGCCGATGGGCGCGTCGAACCAAACATATAGCACTTTTCCTTCGGCCCCTTCCACCGGAACGGGTATTCCCCAGTCGAGGTCGCGGGTCACGGCGCGTGGTTTCAAACCATCCTCTAACCACGACTTTACCTGTCCGTACACGTTGGGTTTCCAGTCTTTCGCATGTCCTTTCAGGATCCATTCCCGTAGAAAGGTATCGTATTGGTCAAGCGGCAAAAACCAGTGTTTGGTCGTACGCAACACAGGGGTTTCACCGCTTAGGGTCGATTTTGGGTTGATAAGGTCGGTGGCATTCAACGAAGAGCCGCAGCGTTCACATTGGTCGCCGTACGCCTCGGGGTTGCCGCATTTCGGACAGGTACCCGTTACGAAACGGTCGGCCAGGAACTGTTGTGCTTTCTCATCATACAGTTGTGCGGTCGTTTCCTCGATGAATTTTCCGTCTTCGTAGAGTTTTCGGAAGAACTCGGAGGCCGTATCGTGATGGATCTTTGCCGATGTGCGGGAGTAATTATCGAAGGATATGCCGAAATCAGCAAACGACTGCCGGATGATGGCGTCGTATTTATCGATTACCTGTTGCGGTGTGATGCCTTCTTTCTTCGCTTTCATCGAAATGGCCACACCGTGCTCATCGCTTCCGCAGATGAAGGCCACGTCGCGGTTTTGCGCACGCAGGTAGCGGGCATAGATGTCGGATGGCACATACACACCCGCCAGGTGACCGATGTGGATAGGGCCATTTGTATACGGCAGCGCCGCCGTGATGGTATAGCGTTTCGGAAGTTTCGTCATTACAGTGGAAATTGAGCGCAAAAATAGCGAATGTGCCGCACTTGGGCTAATTTCCACGGGGCATTGGAGAGAAAAGGGGCATAAACGGAAAGATGTGTAACGGGTTGGCCCGGCACGCGAATTTGCATCCGTAGTTACTATCTTTGCCGGATGCGAGTCCTGCTGTCTTGGCGTTATTTTGTTGTGCTGATTGTGACAGCGGGAAGCAGTACATCCTTCTATTCCCAGCGACAGATGACCACACCTGAATTTTTGCAGAAAGGCGATACGGTAGCCCTGGTGGCTACGGCGCGAAAAATTGAACTGGAATCGTTGCGGCCGGCGATTTCCCTTCTCGAAAAGTGGGGATTGCATGTTGTGATTGGTGCCAGCATTGGTGCGGAGGAACACCAACTGGCCGGTTCCGACTCGCTTCGTGCAGCCGATTTCCAAAAGATGATCGACGACCCGTCTGTCAAGGCGGTCTGGGCGGCAAAAGGCGGCTACGGCACCGTGCGGTTTATAGACGCGATTGATTTCACGCGATTTCGCCACAAACCCAAGTGGGTAATAGGCTTCAGTGATATGACGGTTCTTCATAGCCATCTAAATAACATGGGCATCGAAACGGTGCACGGTATCATGGCGTTTAATGTCAAGACGGCCACTCCGGCTGCCATCGAGACCCTGCGTAAGGCGTTGTTTGGGGAGACGCTGCAATACAATGTCCCGTCCCATCCCTATAATAAGCAGGGAAAAGTCTCAGGAGAACTCGTTGGCGGCAACCTCTCCGTTTTGTACAGCATTTTGGGCTCGGCGTCGCAGGTGGATTGTCGCGACAAGATATTGTTCATTGAAGATTTGGATGAATATCTTTATCATATCGACCGTATGATGATGAACCTCAAGCGGAATGGCTGGTTTCTCCATGTAAAAGGCGTGATTGTGGGCGGCATGACCGAGATGAATGACAACCAAGTTCCATGGGGTAAGGATGCCTTACAGATCATACAGGATATATTCAAAGACTACGATTTTCCGGTGATCTATAACTTTCCGGCCGGACATATCCGCGACAACCGCGCGCTCATTTTCGGGAAGCGGATTGAGATGGACGTACGGTCAGACGGCGCCAATGTAACCTTTCAGTAAGCATTTTAACAAAAGATGTGGTTTTCCCGTACCTTCTGAAACAGCCGAAATGCTACCTTTAGACCTCAAAGGTTTTTAAAACCTTTGAGGTCTAAGCCGTTATTGAACAGCGCCTTACGTTTGATAGAATTACGGAAAACCCGTATCTAACCTAACGCTAAACCACCGATCTTTCCCGTAGCAAATCGAAGGGCGCTACTGAGAATGGCATCACACAATGAATTAGGAAAGTTAGGAGAAGAGGAAGCGGCGGCGTTCCTCGAGCGGAACGGCTACGAGATACTTGAGCGGAATTGGATTTCGGGAAAAGCCGAAGTGGATATCATCGCCCAAAAGGAAAACGTAATCGCCGTTGTAGAGGTAAAAACACGCTCTACTGACGAATTCGGCTTGCCGCAGGAGTTCGTAAAACCCCGAAAAATACGTTTGTTGGTGGAGGCCATCGATGCGTTCATCTCGGCACGCGGACTCGAAGCGGAGGTGCGGTTCGATATTATCGCCGTGGTTTTGAGAGGACCCCACCCCGAGATTGAGCATCTGCCCGACGCTTTCTTCCATTTTTAGACACGATAATGCAAAAAGCAGGAATTTAACAATGATAATTATCATGTTACATTTGTAACATTTTGTTTTTTCATTGTATTTTTGTGGTCGCAAACACACAACTACTCATGAAAACAATCTCGGCCGTTGTAGAAAACTACATCAAGACCAAGCCATTCCTGCTCAGTGCATTGTCGCAGGGCATCATCAACTTAACGTCGCTGTCGCGCAATATGCTGCCCGATCTTCAACAGGAACTGGGTAAAGACGTCAAGCAAGGTGCCATCGTCATGGCCCTGAAACGGCTGTCAGAAGATCTTGATTTTCGGCTGAACCACAAAATCGTCAAGGTACTCAAGAGCCTGGGCGAAATCACCGTCCGGTCGTCGCTCATCGATTACACCTTCGCTATTTCCGAGACCATTCTTGACAGTCAGGCCCAGATGATTGCCGAAATCGGCAAATATTCCGATATCTTCTACACCTCGTCGCGTGGCGTGAGCGAAACCAACGTCATCGTCAGCGAAAGTGTCGCCCATTTGGTCGACAAGCATTTCGGGAACGAGAAATTGATCCATAAGTTTGAAAACCTGGCTTCCATCACCATCAAACTGCCGAAAGACAACGTGTCAACGCCGGGCGTCTACTACTTCCTCTTCCAACGGCTCGCCTGGGAGGGCATTATCATCAACGAAGTGGTGTCGACTTCTTACGAATTCACCATCTTGGTGAGCGAAGACGATGTGGACGTGGCGTTTAAGGTGATTAAGGATATGAAGAGTCTTTAATCAGTCAACGGAAGTTGGAACGGGCACCATGCCTAGAAAGCAGTTACTATAGGCTAATCACGTCACTGTATCAACTCCAACAACTCCAACGCCTTCTTCACCGATTTAACGTTGTCAAACGTCAACAGCAATCGCAACCCATTCGGTGTTTGTTTCTCTTTCATGCGACACACATTCCCGTGCGTCTGCACGAATTTCAACACATTGTGAAACTGCGACGAGGTATAGTAATCTGATTGCTGGTCAGAAACGAAATAACAGATCATCTTATCCTGTTTCAGCACGAGCTTCTCAATGCCGAGGCGTACCGCTACCCATTTTAAGCGGATGCTCGTCATCAATGCCTTCGCCGGTTTTGGCAGCGCACCGAAGCGGTCGGTCAGGCGCGCTTCATATTCCAGCAGGGTTTTTTCGTCTTTGATCTCGCTCAATTCGTTATACAGGGCCAGGCGCTCGGTAATGCTATTGATATAGTCATCCGGGAACAACAGCTCAAAATCAGAGTCGATCTGGATGTCTTTTACATACGTCCGGTCGGTATCTTTCTCTTCGTCGGCATAGAGGTCACGGAACTCGTTTTCCTTTAATTCCTCAATCGCCTCGTTCATGATTTTCTGGTAGGTTTCAAAGCCAATCTCATTGATGAAACCACTTTGTTCTCCACCCAACAAATCACCCGCACCCCGTATTTCAAGGTCTTTCATGGCGATGTTGAACCCGCTGCCCAATTCACTGAACTGCTCCAGTGCATGGATTCGCTTGCGGGCATCTTCGGTCATCGCGCTGTAAGGCGGACAAATGAAATAACAGAACGCTTTCTTGTTGCTGCGACCTACGCGTCCCCGCATCTGGTGCAGGTCTGACAAGCCAAAATGCTGGGCGTTGTTGATGAAAATCGTATTGGCATTCGGCACGTCCAACCCACTTTCGATAATACTCGTCGCCACCAAAACGTCGAATTCGCCGTTCATAAAGGCAAGCATCAGCTCCTCTAGTTTTTTCCCGTCCATTTGTCCGTGACCGATCCCAATGCGCGCGCTCGGTACCAGTCGCTGGATCATCCCGGCCACCTCCCGTATATTCTCAATCCGGTTGTTGATGAAAAACACCTGTCCGTTCCGCTGTATTTCATAGGAAATGGCATCGCGGATGGTCTCTTCATTGAACCCAATGACGTTGGTTTCAATAGGGAAACGATTGGGCGGCGGCGTCGTAATCACCGACAGGTCGCGTGCCGCCATCAACGAGAACTGGAGGGTTCTCGGAATCGGCGTCGCCGTAAGCGTCAACGTATCGACGGTGGTCGAAATGGTCTTTAGCTTGTCTTTGACGTTCACGCCAAACTTCTGCTCCTCGTCAATGACAAGCAGTCCAAGGTCCCGGAATTTCACGCCTTTCCCTACGAGTTGGTGCGTGCCGATCACGATGTCAAGCGCGCCGCTCTGCAGGTCTTTCAGGATTTCGGTCTTTTGCTTGGCCGAACGGAACCGGTTGAGGTAGTTGATGGTAACCGGCATGTCTTTTAATCGTTCCGAAAACGTCCGGAAGTGTTGGTAGGCCAGGATAGTCGTCGGCACCAATACCGCCACCTGTTTGCCATTATCGACGGCTTTGAACGCGGCACGGATCGCAACTTCGGTTTTTCCAAAGCCTACATCCCCGCACACAAGGCGGTCCATCGGACGTTCATTTTCCATATCGGCCTTGACTTCGGCCGTGGCTTTGACCTGGTCGGGCGTATCTTCGTAAATGAACGAACTTTCCAGTTCGAGCTGGAGGTACGAGTCGGGCTTGAAGGCAAATCCTTTTTCCAGACGTCGTTTGGCATACAACTGAATGAGGTTGAATGCAATGTGCTTGACGCGCGCTTTGGTCTTCTGCTTCAGCGCTTTCCACGCGCTCGACCCCAGTTTGTAGATTTTGGGCGGCGCGCCGTCTTTTCCGTTGTACTTCGCAATTTTGTGCAACGAGTGGATGCTCACATACACGATATCATTGTCGGCATACACCAGTTTAATGGCCTCCTGGGTTTTACCTTCGACCTGTATTTTCTGGAGCCCGCCGAACTTCCCGATTCCGTGATCAATGTGGGTCACATAATCGCCTACCGACAATTGGTTGAGTTCTTTGAGCGTAATGGTCTGTTTCTTCGAATAACCGTTCCGGATGCTAAATTTATGGTACCGTTCAAAAATCTGGTGGTCGGTGTAGCAGGCAATCCGCAGGTCGTCGTCGAGAAACCCCTGAAACAGCGGCATCACTACGGTTTCATACTGTTTCCGGATGTGTTCGGGATCTTCTTCCTCCAGGCTCTCAAAGATGTCGGAAAAGCGACGGGCCTGCTGGTCATTCGTGCAAAAGAGATAATTCCGAAAGCCGTTCGAGCGGTTCTCTTCCAGGTTATCCAACAACAGGTCAAATTGTTTGTTGAAGGACGGTTGTGGTTTGGTATGGAAGGCGACCGTGGTTTCTACCTCGAAAAAAGGTCGGGAACCAATCTCTGCTATCGTGAGATGCCGGGCGCGTTCGAGGAAGGCGTTCCGATTGAGGAAGAGGCGATCCGGAGTAGCATGCCGTACTTCCGTACCGAGTTTTGCAAAGTTCGCTTCGGCCTTTTCATACAGCCGGTCGAGTTTTCCGAGGATGACCTCTGTATTGTGAAGGAAAAGGACCGATTTGGGTGAGATGTAATCCAGGAAACTTTCACGGTATTCTTCAAAGAACTTATTCTCGACATTTGGGATGATGGCGATTTTCTTCTGTCGCTCTATCGAAAGTTGTGTCTCGACATCGAACGTCCGGATGCTATCGACTTCGTTTCCAAAGAATTCGATGCGGTAGGGGTTGTCGTTTGAAAAAGAAAAAACGTCAAGGATGCCCCCGCGCACCGAGAATTCGCCCGGTTCGCTGATGAAATCGACACGACGGAACTCGTATTCGAAAAGCACTTCATTGATGAAATCGAGCGTGACCTGGTCGCCCACTGCGATCTTTAGTGTGTTCTTTTCAAGGTCTTTCTTGGTGACGACCTTTTCAAAAAGAGCTTCCGGATAGGTAACGATGAGCGCCGGTTTTTTGCGGGATGGGATGCGGTTCAGCACCTCGGCCCGAAGCAATACGCTGGCGTTATCGGTTTCTTCGATTTGGTAGGGGTTCCGGTATGAGCCCGGATAAAACAGCACATCCTCTTTATTGATTAGGTACTCGAGATCGTTAAGGTGGTACGCGGCCGCTTCCTTGTCGTCAAGCACCAATAGGAACGGCGCTTCGGCCTTGTCGAACAATGCTTTGATGACAAAGGAAAGGGAGGAACCCGACAGGCCTTTCAACAGCGACTTCGAATCGCGTCGCGCCAGGGCGGAAGCGGCTTCGATGACACCGGTCGACTCGGCGTATTTCGACAGTAGATTAGTGAAGCTCAAGTTTTTTAGGTTTGGGCGAAGACGGGATAGCCCGTGTCGTGTCTAACATCCGCAGCATATCCGATTCGCCCTTCTCAAGACGCACATTGCCGCGTGCTACGATTTCCTGCATTTGCGTCGTCATCGAGCCGAGGGTGAGATTGATCTCGCGAATGCAGGCGATGACTTTCTCAATCGGAACGTCGTCGAGGTTGACATAAAGGTCCAGCGACTGGATGGTGACGGTCAGTGCCGTGATGCGGGCGCGTATCTCCGGTTTGTCGAATACGATGGGAATACCCATGGATAACGCTCTCACGCGCTGGGTAAGGGTTTTGGCCTTTTTGCGGAAGGCATCCACCGAACTTTGTGGTTTCTGACGAAGTTCCGCCTGAAACTGTCGCCATACCTGCCAGTCACGGGCCGCTTCCTGCGTTTGCGCGTTCAGGGCCGGCGCCTGGAATACCCAGTTTTTCTGGAGGCTCGCAAAAACGGCTTCCTTCTTCTTCAAGTCGCGCGCACGCGACGCAAGCTGCTGGCTGTCATCCTCTTTGCAGGAAACGGTCAGCAACACAAACAACGATAAAACCGGCAACAGGTAGCGCATGATGAAAATGGTTCGGGCAAAAATACGCGGTTCCGTCACAAGGACGGTGCCGTAGATTAAAATTAAAAAAAGTTTGGCTTTTGCACGGCTGTTTTGCAGATTTGTTAACGTGGAGGTGCACTACCTGCGAAAACGTATATTTGTGACGCAAACCAACACTACTATGGCCACCAAAATCCTCATCATCGGTGCGTGCGGACAAATCGGCACCGAACTCACCAAAAAATTACGGGACGTCTACGGCACGGAAAATGTGATCGCGTCTGACATCCGGAAACTGAATGTCGATGTCGTCAATTCCGGACCGTTTGAAGTTGTAAACGCCCTTGATTTTAATCAAGTTGAGCATTTGGTCGAGCAACACCAGATCGATGAGGTCTACCTAATGGCCGCTTTGCTGTCGGCAACTGCGGAGAAGAACCCTGCTTTTGCGTGGGACCTCAATATGAATTCGCTGTTCCACGTGCTGAACCTGGCGAAAGCGAAGAAAATCAAGAAGATATTCTGGCCTTCAAGTATCGCGGTTTTCGGCCCTACAACCCCGCGCCACCAGACGCCGCAGCATACTACGATGGAGCCTACCACCGTATACGGCATCAGCAAACAGGCAGGCGAACGCTGGTGTGAATACTACCACCGCATCTTTGGTGTAGATGTACGCAGTATCCGTTATCCCGGACTCATCAGTTGGTCAACGCCGCCGGGAGGAGGAACCACCGATTACGCCGTCGATATTTTCCACAAGGCGCTGTCCGACGGCACCTATGAGTGCTTTCTCTCCGAAGACACCGAACTCCCCATGATGTATATGGACGATGCCATCCGGGCGACAATCGATATCATGCGCGCACCGGCCGATCAAATCCGTGAGCACGGTTCCTACAACCTTTCGGCCATCAGTTTCACGCCCCGTGAAATCGCCGATGCCATCCGCGCCCACATCCCGTCGTTTAACATCTCTTACCAACCTGACTTCCGCCAACAAATCGCGGATAGCTGGCCCGCCAGTATCGACGACAGTGCCGCCCGCCAGGATTGGGGTTGGCAACACCGTTTCGATCTCGATACGATGACTGCGGACATGCTTGAAAACCTCCGTAAACTCGTGTAATCCTACTTCCTTCAAAAACAGAAAAGGCCGCTCTTGCGAGACGGCCTCTTCCTACACATAGGACTAAGCGATTGGACAAAAAAGACCGTTACGGGGCCTGAACAATCGGGTCGCGCAACGATTCGAGTACCTCTACCACATCACCGATGATGGCTTGGTCGGTTACACCATTCAAACCGGCTGCCTGTCCGACAAACCCTTCAAAACGGGTGTAATCGGCATCGGTGGCCTTCACGCCCATCCGCGGGTTCATTGCGGGGTTGTGCGCGTCTGCCATGTTCATTCCTGAATAGGTGTTGGTGGCACCACCGCCCGTGTTAGCTGAGAAAAAATCGGTGAGGTTTCTGCTTAAAAGGGAAAGATTGGTGGTGTTTCCGGCTCCGACTTCGGCCAACAGCGGCGCAAAATGGGCGCTTAGGTTTCCTTGGTTGCCGGCGGTAATGTCGGCTACGATCAGGGTGACGGTCGAGTCGACAACCGAACGATAGCTCAATCGGCCTTGCTCGATCATTTGGCCTGGGTTGTTCGGGTCGGCCACCATTGTCGTTCCGCCGAGGCGGGTATACAAGGACGGTTCCGCCGAGTTGTTGTCGTCGTCATCGCTGCACGACACTGCGAAGGCGCCTGCCAGAATGCTCAGGGCTGAAAAAGCCAGGATAGGGATTCGTTTCATGATAAGGTGGTTTTAAGAATTAACGGAATAGTCGTTGCACGGCAATGGAAAAACGATACTTGAAGCTGTTGGGATCCATGGCCGGACACACGCGCTGTTGCGCCAGATGCTGGGGTACGGTAAAACGTTCGGCATCATAGTCGCCTTTGGCCATCAACTGCTCGAACACGCGCTGCGAATCGGTGACCCGGTTGTCGAGCCAATAGACCAACACCCCCTTGTCAGCAAAAAACTTGTCGTGCGTGACGCCTTTGATGGCGCGCATCTGGCGGTGCAGTTCTTTTGCCTTTTCGGGCGTAAGGGGTTGGTGGAAATCAATGCGGGCGATTTGCAGGGTTGCATTGTCCACCTCCAAAGAAGGAGCGGTGGCGATATGGATGATAAGGGCCGTGAAAAGGAAGAAGAACACGGCCAGCAAGGCCAGTAGGCCGGAACGGATGCGACGTTTCATATTCATGCCATTTTGTGATTGGTTCTGATGGCATATACGAGAGAAAGTAACGGTTGGATTTACGCAAATAAAAAAAACGCCGTAACCTTTTGGCCACAGCGTCTTATTTTGGCGGGGAAACCGCTTATTGTGCTTTGATTATCTCTTTCTGTGTTGTTTCTATCTCGCGTTTTACTTTGATCACGTCATTTACCACATCGTTCGGAACGGTAACTGATAAAACGTACTGTGCGATCTTCCAGTTGCCATCCGGTTGCCGGATCAAGACGCCAGACCCCCGACACAATTCCATCCAGGTGTCAAGCACTTCGTCAAACCAGGCAATTTTTCCATCCGCACTAAGGAATACGTGGCGCTTAATGGGCTTAAAATCCCAAGCCGGGCCCTTTTTGAAATAGGGTTCGGCGAATTTCCAGAAGGCGTCGCGTGTCCAGTATTCGGTCGCGTCGGTACCGATGAAAACACCGTTTTCGGCCATAGCCGATATGTAGGTTTTACCGTCCCCTTTTGCAGCGGCAAGATGCCAATTGTTGAGTAGTGTGTTGATGTCTTCTTTATCATTTGACTTTTGCGCAAATGAAGCAAAGCAGAGACTCGCAAAGAGTGCAGAAAAGAAAATTCTCATGTTTTTCTTCCAAATATAGGGAAATGGAAGAAAATAAAGGGAAGGCAAGCGGCGTTTTGACCTTTGTTCGAAAGCACCTATCTAATGCAAAATCGTCTCGTCGTGTTGGGAGATATCCAGTCCGGCGTTTTCCGATTCTTCCGATACCCGAAGCGGGATGAACAGGTTGACAAACCGGAAGAGCAGTAAGGCGCCGCCAAAGGTGTAAGCCGAGACTAGTACCAACGCTGTCATGTGGTGCGCGAATACGTTCCATCCGCCGTGCAGGAGACTGGCGTTTTCACCTCGGGCGAAAATAGCGGTGAGTATCATCCCCATAATACCTCCAACGCCGTGGCAGGCAAATACGTCGAGGGTGTCGTCGACGCGCTTACTGAATTTGGAGGCCAGCACTTTATAGGATACGATCGCCGTGATAAAACCGAAGAAGATACTCTCTGGAATCGTTACGTAGCCGGCTGCCGGTGTAATGGCCACCAGTCCAACCACTGCACCAACACAGGCGCCCATAGCCGAGAATTTCTTTCCGTGCATCCTTTCAAAGAAACCCCAGGTAAGCATGGCAGCCGCCGATGCCGAAGTCGTCGTCGCGAATGCCATTGCCGCCGTTCCGTTAGCAGCCAGGGCCGATCCGGCGTTGAATCCGAACCAGCCGAACCAGAGCAGCCCTGTTCCTAAAAGTACAAACGGGATATTGGTCGGGATGTGCGCTGCATTCCGTCGTTTACCCAATACGATGGCACCGGCCAGTGCCGCAAATCCGGCGCTCATGTGCACAACCGTGCCGCCGGCGAAGTCTTTCACACCGAAATAGGTGCCCAGAAGTCCGGTAGGCGCCCACACCGAGTGGCAAAGCGGCGCATAGATAAACAGGCTGAACAGGCAAATGAAAAAGAGAAAGGCGATAAAGCGCACCCTTTCGGCGAAAGAGCCTGTGATCAGGGCGGGTGTGATGATGGCGAACTTCATTTGGAACAAGGCATACAGGATAAACGGAATCGTCGTTCCCAATACCTTATGCGGTAACAATCCCACATGATCCATGAAGGCAAACGAGGACGGGTTTCCAATGACGGAATACGAATGCCCGTCAATATCGAAAAGCAGTGGCTCGCCGAAGGAAAGACTGAAGCCCACCACCACCCAAAGCAGGGTAATAACGCCCATACAGATAAAACTCTGCAACATGGTTGAGATGATGTTGTGTTTTCCCACCATCCCACCGTAGAAAAAGGCGAGTCCTGGTGTCATCAACAGCACAAAACTCGAAGCGGTCAGCAGCCACGCGACGTCGGCAGCGCGGAGGTCCTGTTCCGTTCCAAACCACGAACGCGTCGTGGCGGTTTCAACGGCATCGGGCCAGCAAACCGCAACTAAGGAGATAAGGGTAATGAGGGAAAACGATACGATCCAGCGTTTCTCGAGTTTCATATTCTTGTGTCTTTACCTATCCAGAAAAAGGGGTATAGAAGCAAAAATAAAAGAAATAACAAATAGACCCCTATTTTTGAAGGGATGTTTTTACGATAACGCTTTCGATGTTTCGCGCAACCCCCTCTTTTGAGGGTGTTTGTCAGCGTGTAGGCCTAAGGTTAGCGAAGGGTGGCGATGACATATCGGTCGAGCAGTAGCCAGAACCGTCCCATCCGGCTCCGCATCAGTTTCCTACGTTGGGTTCTTGAGTACATAACCAGTTGATTGAAAAGAGAGACAAAGGTAGTGCCTGTTATCTCCCCGGATTTTACACGATTTGGGTATTCGTTGCAAAATTCACAGGTTGACGTTACCTGGTCGTTAGCGGAAGGTTATGATTGAAAGCTGCGTTTTGTAAGAAACACCAAACGGGCAGCGACACGGCATTGTGCCAGAAAAATCGCACTAAAGATCCACTCACTGCATATAGGCGAAAAAAAGCGGGCCTGAACCCGCTTCCTTTATTTTCGGATAAAACGCAATGCCTGTCGTTCTCCGTCGGGTTGCCATAGGTAAATACCGGGTGAAAGAGCAGAGGCATCGATCTCGCAGCCTCTCGTGGGTAGTGAATAACGACGCCCCGCCATATCCACCACGCTAACCGAGGTCCCCTGCAGTGGGAGGCGGGTGAAGAGTTTGCCTTCGGTCGGGTTCGGGTAAAACCCTTGTGTAGGTTTTACCACAGGGTCAACCCGCAACATTTCGGCATTCACTGCCAGGTCGTCAATGACCAGCTCGCTTCCAAAAGCCGGAGTCTCGCCATCACCCGCCATACGAAATCGTATGAAGACAAATGCGACTGCTGTGCCTTCTGGTAGGTTAAGTGAGGTTTCGGCAAAGAGGAAGGCACCCGCGGTGTCAGGGAGCGTAAGGGAAACTTGCGCCAATTCGTTGCTATCGCCGTCGATGGCAATCAGTTCGGCCTGCCCCACTTCACCATTAAGTGCGTCGAATCGGTAGTAGAAAGCCAGACGGTCTACAACAGTACCCGGCTCAACGGGACGCCCTGCGTTCCAGCCGGTGTGTACGTCTGAGTTGGTATCGTCGAACAGTTCCGCCCGACCGGGAATGACTTCACCGGTTTGGGCGAATCGGGCATTGCGGATGGAAAGCGCGTGCGTACCACCGTGGGACGAGAGTGTTGAAGTAGCAAACGAAGTGCTGCCGGCATAATCGATTTGGGGAGCGCTGCTCTCTCCCGTTTCAGGGTCGAGGCTCACAGGGACCGTGTAGTAGTAGCCCCAATTACGAAGTTGTCCGCTGGGCAACAATTGTTCGAATCCGGGGTTGGGCACCTGTGCCGCCATCAACGCGGGCAACAGGATCAGGTAGTACAGTTTTTTCATGGCATTCTTTTTTATAGATGATATAGTCCAAAGGTACGGCTACAGTTGAATCGTTGCGTGACAGCGGGGTAGACACGAGGTAGACAAACCCTCAGGAGGACGCCCCTATGGGGTATACCGTCATAGCGACAACAGGAAACGGGTGAGATTCTCATCGCCCGGCAGTTGTAGTTTGCGTCGGAGGCGGTAACGTGCGGTCTTCACACTATCGGGAGAAATATTGAGAATGCCTGCCATTTCTTTGGTTGACAGATTGAGACGGATGAGGGCACATAGTTTGAGGTCATTTTGGCTGATACCGGGATACAATTCGCGGAGGCGGGTATAAAAATGAAGGTTCAGGCCTTCGAAGTAGGTATCGAAATCTTCCCAGTCATAGCCGTGGGAAAAATGACGGTTGACCATCCGCTGTAGTTCGGTGGGTGAAAGCGTACGGCCAGCTCCGGCAGAGGCGCGTAGTTCCTCAGCGAATTCGTTTTTGCGTTGCATCTGCAAGGTGATGGCACTAAGTTGGCTCTCACGGTGCTCCAAATCGGCCCGATACTGGTGTTCCCGTAGGGCTTTTTCTGCTTCCATGGCCGTAACCAGTGCGGTACGGATGGCCAGCAATTCACGGTCTTTCCGCCTGATTTTCCGAAGTACCACAAAACCCACGGCAGCGCCTGCTAGCAGTACGATCAAGGCACCACCCAATAAAAGATTCGTTAAGCGCGCCACCTCACGCTCCTTCGAAACGAGTGCCAGTTCCCGCTCTTTCTCAGCCAGCCCAAATTGCACTTCCATTTCCCGCACCGCCCTTTCACTTTCCGCCGAGAACACCGAATCCTTCAATTGGATAACCCGACGTTGCCATTCCAGGGCGTCTTCCACATGGCCTTGTGCTGCCGCCCATTCTGCCAAACCTTCGAGCGCCCGCAGCTCAAACTGCCGATCCGACAGTGACTGCGCCAGTCGGTAAGCGGTTTGCAGGTGCTGAAGGCCCCGTTGCGGGTCCCGGTGTCGGGTTTCCGCCTTCCCCAAGGCGAGCAGCGTAGCAACCTCGGCCTGGCGGTTGTGGGTTTTGGAGGCAATCGCCCAGGCAGTTGACAGCGACGAAAAAGCCGCGTCCGGGTTTTGGTTCATCTGGATAAGCGCCAAACGTGTGTATGCGCCGGGAAGGTAGGCGTATTGATGCGAAGAGCGGAAATCGGCCAGCGCCCTCTGATAATACACAACCGCCGTATCTACCTGCCCCTGGTTTTCAAAGTAGCGCCCGATGCTCAAACGGGCCAGGCCTTTTGTGCCGGTCGTATCGCGTTCGAGGAGAGCGAGGGCCTGCCGGCTCCACTGCAACGCCTGTCGCGATTTTCCTTGCCGTTCACGGATGGTCGCCATGAGTTGGAGGCAACGTCCGCGACCGATACGGGCCTCGTGTCCCGTCGTTGTTTTCTCGTATAAGTGGAGTGCTTCTACCGCATAGGCCATGCCCTTTTCGGGTCGGCTGCCGTAGGACGCCATTCCGAGAAAAAGCGCGGCCTCCGCCTGAAGACGATCGTCATGTCGTAACCGTGAGTCGCGATAGGTCTCCCAAAAACAACGAATAGCCAGGCTGTCGTTATCCGTAACAAGTGCGCGCCATCCTTCCCGTAACCGGACGGTTGACTGTGCTGACGACGAAAGCGTGAGCAGGGTGATGGCGAACAGGAGGACATAACGCATGTGGGCAAGTTCTAAAAAATAACCCAATGCTCGCTCATTCCCGGATCGTATCGCCGTAGACAAAAGGTAGACGTCATTTAGGTTTTCTTTATTACTTGCTAACGGATACAACACGTACTTTTAAATAAAACAAAGAAAATCAAAATGATAAGAAGATGGGACGACAGTTGCTCTTTCACATAGATGACGATGAGGATGACCGGCGATTTTTTCGGGATGCGACGCAGGATGACGTATCGGTCACTGTAATGAGTTTTGAATCCTTTCAAGACGCACTCGATGCAATCCGGACGTCACGCCCCCATCGGATCTACTTCGACTTTTGGGTGCCCGGCATGACGGCGACCCAGTTTCTTCGGGTGCTGTCTGACGAAATCGACTTGTCAGGCATCTATCTGCATTTGCTTTCCGGAACCGAAGTACCGCCCTTTTTCGGTGAGTTGCTTGATCGTTACGGCGTCTCCTACCATCTCAAACCCAACTCTATTTCGGATCTCCGGCAACTATTGCGCAGCACCTACGGAGAGGAGGCGTTTTGATGCGTATCCACCTGCGCTCCATTACGTCCGCAAAGCGTCTGCTGCCATTCGGGTGTAGACTCTTAGCTTAAACGGATCTTCACCACTACTGCCACATCGTATCCGCTTCGCATCACACCAAAAGAAAAGCGGCCCATAAGCCGCTTCCCCACATCTAATAACCTTCAAAACTATCCCTCAACGGGTGTCGCAGCAGCGATCAGGCGCCGCGATTTCATAAAGGTATTAGAGGCACGCGCACACGCGGAAAAAAAGGGGTAGGTGCGGTGGTTGGGTTCGTTAACGCGCGTCACGCGCCGATAAGTGCAACGCTATTTGGCCCGCGTTCCGCCTGCAATACTTTCTCCAAATCGTGTAAAAGGTCCGCGTCATGGTGACGCTAATTTTGGTCTATACTAATTCGATAAAGATCATTACCATGAAAAAATTCCATTCTTACTTATTGGCTGCAGCAGGATGCGTAGCCTTCAGTTCGTGTTCAAGTGACGACGACGGCGGAAACAACGTCAGCGCCGACCTTACCGGTACTTATGAACTGACCTCTGCTACAACGGGCCAGGCCCAGGACTATGATAACGACGGCGACAGTTCAACCAACCTCGTGCTGGAAGGGAACTGCTACAACGATTCATGGATCAGTTTCCACAGTGACGGCACCTATGAAGAAGGTATGTCGCGCACGACCAGTTCCAATGCGGGAACGGAAATCGATTGTGATACCAGCATCACATCCGGTACCTGGGCGCAAAACGGCAACCAGGTAACCACGACGTCTTCCGCTAACGTAACGGCGACGTATTCATTCAATTCCAGTTCGCACACCCTTACCCGCACGGAAAGCAACGGGCAGTATGTGGGATGGAACAGCGTGTCGCGCCTTTGGGCCAACCTCACCGGAAACGTGCAGTTGACATTTGAAAAATATACGGATGACGACGACAATGGAAACGGACAGGACGATGACAACAACACCAACACGAATGCCGGTGTCTTCAGTAACTTTGACCTAACCGCTTTTGTCGTAGGACAGGCGCAAGACCTTGACCTTGACGGAGACAGTTCGACCAACCTGGCTAATGAGACCAATTGTTACGGAAATTCTACCATCAAGTTCCGTGCTGACGGTACCTACGAACGTAATTATTCGTATAGTGTGTTGAACATGGCCACCCTGTCATTGGATTGTGAAACGACCACTACTACCGGAAATTACACCCGCATCGGTGACGAAATTTTCACGAGAAGCACGAACGGCAGTATCAACGGACGTTTCCAGATCGGGTCAAACGGTAAAATCACCGGCTCATGGGACAATGCCGAGTATCCATCTTATAGCACTTCAACCCAGTTGTGGTCAACCCTCACCGGAAATGCTACGTTGGAATTCGAGCGATCAGGCCCGGCTAACTAAAAAGATCCCCTTAAAATTGCTATGTTAGTGAAAGGTCCCTTCGGGGGCCTTTTATTATTTGTACTACAGTCGAGGCACGAATGTAAGCAGGGCTCAAACCTGCAAAGGTGAGCCCGGTTCTGGGTACAAAGCTCCTTAGACGAGGGTCTTTTTTACATATCCTGCTCTTTTCCCTTCTCGAAGAAGTTAACGTAGAAAAAGGAGTCGGAATCCAGTCCAGCTTTTAAAAGACTCGCCCGCAATGTGTCTTTTTCGTCAACTGACAACGCCGGTCCGGAGGTTTCAAGGAAGTCGATAAAATCATCGAGATGCTCGAACCGAAAACTCAATCGGTTATTCAGAGAGTAGGGCGTAAAACTATACGCCAACGGTTTTCCGCCGGTAGTGGAGGCGGGTAGGTGAAAACCTTCCTGGAGAAGGAGGTCGAGAAGGGGTTGGAAGTGGGACATGGAAATGAAGGAGTGAGAGGTGAGGAGCAGGGAGCAAGGAGCCAAGAACCAAGAACCAAGAACCCCGAACCCCGAACCCCGAACCTTCCTTCAAGTTACGACTTAAATCGAAAAAGCCCTCATAGTGAGGGCTCTTTCGCATTATAAGAAAACCATGTTTTACCAAATCTTGACGCGTTGTTCCGGTGCGAGGTACATTTTATCGCCGGGCTTCACGTTGAAAGCAGTGTACCACTCCGGAATGTTCCGAAGAATGCCAATCACCCGGAAGTGGTCAGGCGAGTGGGGGTTGGTGGCTACCAAGGTTCTAAGGTACTCGTCGCGCATTTTGCTCAGCCAGCTTTGGGCATAGCCGATGAAAAAGCGCTGGTCGCCTGAGAAGCCGTCGATTTTTGGGGCTGTTTTTCCGTTGAGGCTCATTTGATACGCCTTATACGCAATACCGCAGCCACCAAGGTCACCGATATTCTCACCTTGTGTGTAAGTACCATTTACGTTCAGGTCGGGGAATACCTTAAAGGCATCGTATTGCCCAATCAGGGCTGCCGTTTTTTTCTGGAACGCCGCCCGGTCTTCTTTCGTCCACCAGTCGCGCATCACGCCATCGCCATCGAAACCGCTGCCCTGGTCGTCAAAACCGTGCCCAATCTCGTGTCCGATCACCGCACCGATACTACCATAATTTACCGCCGGATCTGCCTCGGCATCGAAGAAAGGCGGTTGCAGGATGGCCGCCGGGAACACAATTTCATTCCACAGCGGGTTGTAGTATGCATTGATGGTCTGCGGATTCATCGTCCACTCGCTTTTATCGACCGGTTTGCCCAGTTTCTCAAGTTGTCGTTGGTATTCAAAAGCCGACGAACGCATCTGGTTGCCGAAGTAGTCGTCTTTCTTCACGTCCAGTTTGGCATAATCGCGCCATTTGTCGGGATAGCCAATCTTGACCGTGATTTTGGACAGTTTATCAAGCGCCTCTTTCTTGGTCGCAGGCGTCATCCAATCAAGATTCTGGATGCTGCTTTTGTAGGCCTTCAGCAGGTTGTCAACCAGGTCTTTCACCTGGTCTTTGGCTTCCGGTGAGAAGTGTTTCTTCACATATACCTGCCCGACAATTTCACCCAGTGAGCCGTTCACCGCATCTACCGCGCGGCGCCACATTGGTTTCTGTTCGGTGATGCCATAAAGTGTTTTATCGTAGAAATCGAAGTCTTCTTTGTCGAGGGCCGACGTCAACGAGCCCGAAGCCGCGTGCAGGGCACTCCATTTCAGCCATGATTTCCACACGTCAATCGGTGTCTTCGCAACGATACCGTCCAGTGCCTTTACATAGTTTACCTGGCAGACGGTGATGTCGGTGGCATTGGTCACACCGGCGCTTTTCAAATACAACGACCAGTTAAAAGTAGGCGACAAGGTCTTCAGGTCGGCCATCTTAAACTTATTATACAAGAGCGTTGTTTGCCGGGTTTCCTCTTTCTTCATGTGCTGTTGCGCCAATGATGTCTCGAATGCGAGTATCTTTTTCGCGGCGTCTTCTCCGCCCGTCCATCCGGCCAGTTGCATCATGCGGGTGATGTGGGCGACGTACTTGTTGCGCAGTTCCACCGACTTCGCATCCGTGGCGATATAATATTCGCGTTCCGGAAGACCAAGTCCGCCCTGCCATACATACAACATATTCTTCGTCGGATCCTTGAAATCGCCAATTATACCCAGGCCTATCGGCGTACCGAATCCGGTCGCGTTGGCAGCGCCGAAATAGGCGGCCAGGTCGTCATAGGTTTTAATCGCGTCGATTTTGGCAAGTTCCGGTTGCAACGGCGTAAGTCCTTTGGCATCACGTCCTTTTACATCGAGGAAGGAAGCGTAGAAGTCACCGATTTTCTGTTCGTTCGAACCGTCTGCGAAGTCGCCTTTTGCCGCTTCTTCGATGATGGCCTTGACGTTTTCCTGGGCTTTATCGTCGAGCATTTCGAATACGCCATACGCAGCCTTGTCGGCCGGAATCTTGTTTTTCTTTACCCACCCGCCATTAACATAGGCGTCGAAATCGTCGCCGGGTTTCACCAGCGTGTCCATGTTGGCGAGCAGTACGCCCGACTTTAGTTTTTCGTCTTTCCCGCAGGAAGCGAGCACCAAGGCCGCGGCTGCTGCGATGGCGATGTTCTTTTTAATCATGCTGTTATACTTGGTGTTAAACGTCTCCGAACCCGGAAATCCCGAGGCGAAATTACGTAACTTTATGAGACTACCCTATTTACAATTCGTTACATCTTTTAAACCGTATCAACCAGTGCCTGCATCGCGCGCTCCTCACGGCAGGATTGAAGCCTATATTAAATAGTGCTGCACCCGTCAATTTAACGGTTGTGTAAGAGGCTTTATCCTATATTACAATTTGATAATTGTTCCTATTAATGTCAGACCGTCTTCGTGAAAAACTGAACATTCTCGCCGATGCCGCCAAATACGACGTCTCGTGTTCGTCAAGTGGCAGCAACCGTCGCAACACCAATAAAGGACTTGGGGATGCGAACGGTGCCGGGATTTGCCATACCTATACGGAAGACGGACGCTGCGTGTCGCTGCTGAAAATCCTATTGACGAACCACTGCATCTACGACTGCGCGTTTTGTGTATCGCGCAAAAGCAATGATGTCAAACGAGCGGCCTTCACCGTAGAAGAGGTCGTCGAACTGACGATGGGGTTTTACCGTCGGAATTACATCGAAGGACTCTTCCTGAGTTCGGGTATCTTCAAAAATGCCGATTACACGATGGAACGGCTGGTTCGGATCGTCAAGAAATTGCGGTTGGAGCACCGGTTTAATGGCTATATCCATCTTAAAACCATCCCCGGCGCAAGCGAAGAGTTGTTGACGGAAGCAGGCCTTTATGCCGACCGGATGAGCATCAACCTCGAAATGCCTACAGAGGCCGGACTTAAACTCCTGGCTCCTGATAAATCACATGAGGAAGTCAAGAAGCCACTCGGTTTTATCCGCGGTAGCATCGAACGGTTGCAGGACGAAAGGAAAGTCATCCGTAGTACGCCCAAGTTCGTGCCGGCCGGGCAAAGTACGCAAATGGTCATCGGCGCTACGCCTGAAAGCGATATGGAAATCATGTATAGCGCCGACCAATACTACCGCAATTTCGACCTGAAACGGGTATATTACTCCGGTTACATTCCCATTAGCCATGACACGCGCATGCCGGTCATCGGCACCCAACCGCCGTTGCTTCGGGAAAACCGCCTGTATCAGACCGATTGGCTGATGCGGTTTTATGGGTTTGATGTAAAAGAATTGTTGAATCCGGCGAATCCGCATCTGGATGTCGACATCGACCCGAAATTGAGTTGGGCGCTGCGCAACCTCGACCAGTTTCCGGTGGATGTAAATACAGCCGACTACCGGATGATCCTGCGTATTCCGGGCGTGGGCGTCGGTTCAGCCAACAAAATCGTCATGGCCCGAAAGTTCGGGCGGTTGCGGTCGGACCAACTTCGAAAACTGGGCATCGCCTGGAACCGCGCCAAACATTTCATCCGCTGCGCCGACAGCGTCATGCAACTCACCGAACCCGAGGCATTTCGCATCAAATATGAAATTTTGACGGAAAGCCAGAGCAAATACCTTAAGGTGTCGCAAAACCAACTCTCGCTTTTCGGATGACGACGTTCGTGTGCGACGGCTCTTTCGACGGCCTGATGACCGCTCTTTTCGATTTTTACCAGTTGCGGCCCGGCCCTGTTTGCGTGGTACCAAAAGCGGTGTTTGAATCCACGCTGCTCGGATCGGAACACGAGGTGGTAACTGACGAGGCAAAGGCGACGCGGGTGTGGGAAGGACTGCGGAAAAAACTCGATACGGCCTGGCTCCAACGGATGCACTATGCGTTTTTATCGGAATCGCCCGTCGCCTACCAGCAACTTTTTGATTTTGCGTGCTACATTTTTGACCATGCTGAAGGGGCGTCGGCCAACTTCGGGAACGAGTCAGTTCGGGCCGTGCAGCAGTGGGCACAGATGGTATCGCGCGAACGCCACCGTATGAAAGCCTTTATACGGTTTCAGGAGACCGCGGAAGGGACATTTTATGCGCCCGTTGAACCCGATTTCAATGTCCTGCCATTGATCGCCACCTTTTTCCGCGATCGCTACGCCGACCAGAAATGGATTATTTACGACATCCGACGGAAGTACGGACTTTACTACGATCTGGAAACGGTGACGCAAGTGACTTTTGAGGAAGCGCCCGAGGTCAGTCCCACTTCCGAGGTGCTTTCCGACAAAGAAGACCTGTTTGGCCTGATGTGGAAGGATTATTTTAAAAGCACCAACATCCCCGCTCGACGCAACCTCAAGCTCCACATCCGGCACGTGCCGAAACGCTATTGGAAGTATCTTACGGAGAAGCGCTGATTTCGGTTTGTGCTTTACCTGCGGAAAGAAACGAAGGTTTTCGACAGCGAAGCATCCTGAGAAGAGCTATTTTACACCACTTCGAAATCGTTTTCTTCCTTAAAAATTCTTAAAGGATTCCGAAAATCGTAACGGTCGACACCAAACTTGTGTACTTTTGGCTGCAAATGCGGACCTTCGTTTCGATATTATCCCTTCTTTTTATCCTGGTAGGCAAAAGCAGCTATGCCGGGGTGAGCACCTCATTCGACCGAACCCCAACAACGGTGTCGGTTGAAGCGGAAAAGGGTCCGGCCTGGCACGCTGACACGGAACGGCCCGTTTCACTTGATGATGCGGATCTGGATGTGAGCGAAGAAACCGCCTTCGATCAAGACTACGACGGTTCCGACAATCCCTTTGCATCGCTCTACCTTCTTCGGGATGACTGGCTACGGCAGTATGTGGCACCATCCTCAGGGTTGTTCACGCCGGCACCGGTTGTGGATACCCGTATTTTTACCCCTTCCCTCCCTATTTATTTGCAGAACCGGGTACTCCGGATCTGAGAAAACGCTGACATCGGCCAAAACCGTGGGTTGTCCCGCGTATCCTGATGTGGCGTATTGCGTCTTTCTGACATCGTGATGTGCAGACCTGCGAGCGGTCGATTTCCTTTTCCACCGAAATCCTCCTGCTGCGGCAGGATTTGAATCGCTTAATTTCCATCACACATCATGAAAAAAATGCTTGCTTTGGGCCTGGTTGCCCTGTCGTGTCTGTACAGTTGCACGACGAAGACCGAAGAGAAAGAAGAGGCGTTCCGTTACACCGCTACGAGTCCGGTGGCCATCGACACCGCCTTCACCAAAGAATATGTTTCCCAGATTCGGTCGGTGCGGAACATAGAAGTCCGGGCCCAGGAAAAAGGGTACCTCCAGAATATTTATGTCGATGAGGGGCAGTTTGTGCACGAAGGGCAGTTGCTTTTCCGGATTATGCCCAAAATCTATGAAGCCGAGTTGCTGAAAGCGAAGGCGGAGGCGAAGGCAGCCGAAATCGAACTCCAGAATGCACGCACACTCGCCTCAAAAAATATCGTTTCGAAGAACGAGCAGGCCGTAGCCCAGGCGCGTCTTGACCAGGCCAATGCCGAAATGGCCCTTGCGAAACTCCATTTGTCGTTTACTGAAATCCGGGCGCCGTTCTCAGGCACGATCGACCGCCTGCCGATGAAGCTGGGCAGCCTGATTGACGAAGGCGAGTTGTTGACGACGCTGTCGGATAACAGCAATATGTTTGCGTATTTCAACGTATCCGAACCAGAATACATTAGCTACCAAACCGATGTCAAAGACCGGGGCAGCCGCAAGGTTACCCTGTTATTGGCCAATGGGCAACCTTTTTCTGCTAAAGGAGAAGTAGAAGTCATCGAGGGGGAATTTGACAACGAAACCGGTAACATCGCGTTTCGGGCCAAGTTTCCGAATCCCGACAAACTCTTGCGTAATGGCGAAACCGGCAAGGTGTTGCTGACCATTCCGCTAAAAGGCGCGTTGCTCATCCCGCAGAAGGCGACCTATGAAATACAGGATAAGAAATACGTATTCGTCATCGGCAACGACCACAAAGTACACTCGCGCGAAATCACCGTGCGGGGTGAACTTCCGGATATCTATGTTGTAGAGGGCGGAATCGACTCCCGCGATAAAATCGTACTCGAAGGGGTGCAAAAAGTGAAAGAAGATGAAAAAGTCGACTTCACCTTTGAGGATCCGCACGAAGTGATCCGTCACCTGAAGCTCAAAGCGGAATAAGTCATCCTAAAAAGAAACCTCGTATGTTCAATAAGTTCATAGAGCGTCCGGTCTTATCGATCGTGATCTCGCTCATTATCACTTTTATGGGTGTGCTGGCCCTCGTGCAGCTACCCGTCACCCAGTTCCCGTCGATCTCGCCTCCGAAGGTGAATGTCGTGGCCGAGTATCCGGGAGCGAATAACGAATTGATGATCAAATCGGTCATCATCCCGCTCGAACGTGCCATCAATGGTATACCGGGCATGAAATATATGGCGGCCGATGCCGGTAACGACGGGGAAGCGACCATCCAGGTGGTGTTCAACCTCGGCACCGATCCGAACGTGGCTTCGCTCAACGTGCAGAACCGCGTAGCATCGGTGGTGAACAAACTTCCGCCGTTGGTCGTGCGCGAAGGCGTGAAAATCAGCCGGGAGGAATCCAACATGCTGATGTATGTGAACCTATACAGTACCGACCCGCATACCGACCAAAAATTCCTGTTCAACTTCGCTGATATCAACGTGCTGTCGGAGTTGAAGCGGGTGGATGGTGTAGGATATGCCGATATCCTCGGTAACCGCGAATACGCCATGCGGATCTGGCTCAAGCCCGACCGGATGCTGGCCTATAAGATTTCGACGGATGAAGTGATGGAAGCGCTCGAACAGCAGAGCCTTGAGGCATCGCCGGGTAAAACGGGCGAAAGTTCGGGTAAGCGGTCGCAGTCGTTTGAGTATGTATTGAAATACACCGGCCGTTTCACCACCAAAGAGCAGTATGAAAATGTCATTTTGCGGTCTACGCCGGATGGCGAAATCCTTCGACTCAAAGATGTGGCGGATATTGAATTCGGAAGTTCGATGTATGACATCTATTCCAACCTCAACGGTCGGCCTTCTGCTGCGATCGTACTCAAACAGTCGTATGGCAGTAACGCCAGCCAGGTCATCAAGGATGTCAAGGCGAAACTAGCCGAGATCAAGGCAGCGTCGTTTCCGAAGGGGATGGATTATGAAATCAGTTACGACGTCTCGAAGTTCCTCGATGCCTCGATTGAGAAGGTGATCCACACCCTGGTGGAGGCTTTTATACTCGTGGGTCTTGTGGTCTTCCTGTTTCTCGGTGACTGGCGTTCGACGTTGATTCCGGCGATTGCCGTTCCGGTATCGTTGGTCGGTACCTTTATGTTTATGCAATGGTTCGGTATCACGCTGAACCTGATTACCCTTTTTGCCCTCGTTTTGGCTATTGGTATCGTGGTCGACAACGCCATCGTCGTCATCGAAGCGGTGCACTTCAAGATGGAAACCAAGCACCTGAAACCGTTAGAAGCGACGCAGGAAGCCATGCATGAGATTGCCGGTGCGATCATCGCAATTACGTTCGTTATGGCGGCGGTGTTCATACCCGTAGCGTTCATGTCGGGTCCGGTCGGGATTTTCTACCGGCAGTTTTCCATTACTATGGCAACGTCTATCATCCTTTCCGGTATCGTGGCCCTTACGCTAACGCCGGCACTTTGTGCCATGATGCTCAGGAACACCCACGGGCAGTTCAAGAAAAAGTCGGTCGTCAACCGCATCGTGGGCGCGTTCAACAAGTGGTTTGACAGGCTTTCGGGTCGCTACCGCCTGTTGTTGATGCGCATCATCACACGTAGAACGGTCACCTTCGGGATGCTGGTTGCGTTCTGCGTGGGTATTTGGTTCTTCAACGGGCGTGTGCCTTCGGGCTTTATTCCGAACGAAGACCAGGGCATGTTCTATGCCGTTATCCAGACGCCACCGGGCTCTTCGCTGGAACGGACGAATGAAATATCCGAACGCCTGCAAAAGATAGCCGAGAAAATGCCCGAAGTGCAATCGGTTTCGTCTTTGGCAGGATATGAGATCCTGACGGAAGGTACGGGTGCGAATGCCGGAACGTGTCTTATCAACCTCAAAAGCTGGGAAGACCGCGACAAGTCGGTGCAGGAAGTCATCGAAGAACTGGAAGCCAAATCGAAAGACATCGCTGGCGCTACCATCGAGTTCTTCCAACCACCTGCCGTTCCGGGTTATGGTGCGGCCGGCGGTTTCGAGTTGCGTGTGCTGGATAAAGCCGGCTCGGGCGATTATAAGAAAATGGAGACGGTGAGCAATGAATTGGTAGCCGCGCTCAACAAACGACCAGAGCTGTCGTCAGTGTTTACGTTCTACAGCGCGAGTTTCCCGCAGTTCTTACTGCATGTCGACAATGACCTCGCCCAACAGAAAGGCGTCAGCATTGAGAATGCGATGAACACCATGTCAACCCTGGTCGGAAGTAACTATGAAATCAGTTTCATCAAGTTCGGACGGCAGTATAAAGTAATCGTGCAGGCGGCGCCGAACTATCGGGCCCTTCCGGAAGACATTCTTAAGCTGTATGTGAAGAACGACCGCGATGAAATGGTGCCGTTCTCGGCGTTCATGCGGATGGAAAAGGTCTACGGACTTTCCGAAATCACGCGGCAGAATATGTATAACGCGTCAGAGATCTCAGGATCGGCCGCGCCAGGCTACAGTTCGGGCGAAGCTATCAAGGTCATCAATGAAGTGGCGGCCAAAACACTGCCCCGCGGATTCGGTATCGACTGGGCGGGTATCTCGAAGGATGAGGTCGCGCGGGGGAACGAAGCGATTTACATCTTCCTCATCTGTCTGGCTTTCGTTTACCTGATCCTTGCCGCACAATACGAGAGCTTTATCTTGCCGTTCGCGGTAATTCTCTCGCTCGTCGCGGGTATTTTCGGGGCCTTCCTGTTGCTGTCGGCACTCGGACTCGAGAACAACATCTACGCGCAGGTGGCCATGATTATGCTCATCGGGCTCCTTGGTAAGAACGCGGTGTTGATCGTGGAGTTCGCCGCCCAGAAACACAAAGACGGGCTCACGGTGTTTGAAGCGGCACTGGAAGGTGCGGCTACCCGTTTCCGTCCGATCCTGATGACGTCGTTCGCGTTTATCGCCGGACTGGTGCCGCTGGTATTGGCATCCGGACCAGGCGCCCTCGGCAACCGCACCATTGGCTCGGCTGCGGCCGGCGGGATGTTGATCGGAACCGTCTTCGGGGTATTGCTTATACCGGGGCTGTATTACCTGTTTGCCAGTATTTCCGAGCGCAATCCGATGATTGACAACGAGAATGAGAATCCGTTAACCGAAGAAATCGACCACAATGAATAAGTCACGTAGTTTCCTATATGCCCTTCCGGTGGTATTGGCGCTGGCCGTCACCGGATGTAAGGCCCCTGAAATCGCCACCTCGGCGGTGAATACCCCTCTTCCTGATTCGTTCGGTGTCACGAGCGACACCACGAATATGTCGGCCGCCAGGTGGCGTGATTTCTTCAAAGACCCGAACCTCGTGGGGTTGATTGATACGGCGCTCCAGAATAACCAGGAGTTGAATATCACCTTACAGGAGATCGAAATCGCGAAAAACGACATCCGCATCCGCAAAGGTGCGTTGCTGCCCACGGTAGGCGTGAAGGCCGGTGCCGGACTCGAAAAGGTCGGACGTTATACCAGCCAGGGCGCCGGTGATGCATCGACCGATATCACGCCTGGGCAGGAAGTGCCGGATCCGTTGGCGGATTTTGGCGTGGCGGCCTACGCGAACTGGGAAGTGGATATCTGGAAGAAGCTCCGCAATTCGAAGAAAGCAGCCGTTGAACGCTATCTCGCTACCGTAGAAGGAAAGAACTTTGTCGTCACGAATCTCATTTCGGAGATTGCCGAATCGTATTACGAGTTGCGGGCCCTCGACAACCAATTGGACATCGTGCGGCAGAACATCGCGATACAGCAAAACGGACTCGAGATCGTGAAGGTGCAGAAGGAAGCGGCACGGGCGACGGAACTCGCGGTGCAGAAGTTTGCGGCTGAGGTCAAGTCGTCGCAAAGCCTCGAATTCGATATCCTGCAGCGTATCCGGGAAACCGAAAACCGGATCAATTTCCTGCTCGGACGGTATCCTCAACCGATTGTGCGAAGCAGTACGCAGTTTACCGACCTGGTGCCGGCTGAGGTAAAAGTGGGTGTGCCCTCACAATTATTGGAGAATCGCCCCGACATCCGCCAGGCCGAACTGGAACTCGAGGCGGCGAAACTCGACGTCAAAGCTGCCCGTGCAGAATTTTATCCATCGCTTGATATTTCGGCAGCGCTGGGCTTGCAGGCGTTCAAACCGTCATACCTGTTTCGGTTTCCGGAGTCGGTGTTGTATTCACTTACCGGTGACCTTGCCGCGCCGTTAATCAACCGCAACGCCATCAAGGCGGAGTATAAAAACGCCAATGCCCGCCAGTTGCAGGCGTTGTATGAATACGAGCGTACGATATTGAACGCCTACCTTGAAGTGTCGACGCAACTGTCGAGGATCGATAATTTGGGGAAAAGCTATGATTTGAAGGCGCAACAGGTATCGGCCCTTACAACGTCAATCGATATTTCGAATGACCTGTTCAGGTCGGCCCGTGCGGACTATCTGGAAGTGTTGATGACCCAGCGGGACGCCCTTGAGGCGAAACTGGAACTCGTTGAGACCAAAAAAGCGCAACTTACCGCCACGGTAATGATTTATAGGGATCTTGGTGGAGGATGGAAATAAGCAAGATCCTTGGAGAGCCGGTTCACGCCGGCTCTCTTTTTTTGTTCGATCCAACATATCGAAAAAGATATTTCTTACAAACATAAAAAGGTATATTTGTAAACCCCAAATCGCATGTAGGAATAGACAGGACGGTAAACCCCTTAGCCGAGATGCGTTGGATTTTTCGTAGTACATCCGTTTGGCCATTCGCATTTCGCGGTAGCCAATTGCTCTTACTTTCACACCAGACGGCCCGTGTCGTTCTCATGGTTGTGGTGGCCGCCTTGTTTTTGGGAAGCTGCCAAAAGCAACACAAGCAGCGCGATTCGTTACTATACTATTTAAAGCGCTTTAAGCAAGACGAAGCAAAGCAGTATCTGGCCACCCATGATAAAGACGACTCGCTATACACCACAGCGCTTTTGAGTGCCGAGTTTAGGGCCGTCTTCACTTCGGGTCGTCCGAATGCGAGCAGGATAATGGAATTGGATTCCCTTCTGGAGCAAGATGCGACGCCCACCCAAAAGGGGATTTTACATCTTTTGAAGAGTGGCGAGCGTTTTGGGAAGGATTATTACCAAAGCTATCGCGAGGCACGGACGGCGGCCGCCATATTCGAGACGACAAAAGATACAGACGCACTTTCCTACGCCTATCGAAATCTGGCCTATCGCTACCCAACCGATGCGGGCATGAGCCGTATGGGTAATAAGGACGACACGCGCTACTACCGCAATCGGTATCTCAACCTCGTTAAGCACTCAAAAAAGCCGAATCACCAGTTGTCGTATTGCTTTACGTTATTGAACGATGATACGATTTGCGCCCAGCCCGTTGAACACTATGAGCGCCTGGCGCATCAGGTTATGAAACTGGCGAATGAACAGGGTGTGGCTGACCGCTATACGTCGAGTACGCGATTGGCCATAAGCGCGATTTATCAACGAAAAGGACTGCAGTCGAAGGTTGATTCGATGTTGGAGTTGCGGCAACGGGACGTCCGTCCGGATTACCAATACCTTGATGTATACGATATGACCCGGCATTCTTCCGTTAAGGACAATCCGTCGAAGTACGTCGATTATATAGAAAAGGCCATAGCCACCTACAAAAAGAACCACAACAACAACCCGAATTTTCTCGTTACGGCCTATGGAACTCTCGAGAAGAATTACGTGCAGCGAGGAGATTATCGGAAAGCGTATTACTATAAAGGGTTGAATGACAGTCTTTCCAACGCCTTAGATATCATGCTGGCCGAAAGCCGGATGGCGAATGTGGAAGGGGAATTCAAACTGAAACAAAAGGAAACTGAGGTGACCGCGGCCCGAAAGTCGCGGATGCGGTTTTTGGTGTTTTTTCTTATTGCGGGCCTTTTGGCGTTAATAGCAGGTCTACTCGGCTATTATAACTACCGATCACGCCGTCGCATAGAGGCGCTTTACGAACGGGAAAGCGATATCAAGCGCGTAATCTCACACGACGTGCTGTCGCCATTGGCTTCCCTCGAAATGCTCAACCGACGCCTGCTTCCGACCATCGAGGAAGGAAAGCCCGCAACGGATATTGTTCGCCGGCAACAACTATACATCCAGAATATCAGCGCCTTATGCCACAACCTCGTGGGTTGGCTGTGGCATGGCAAATCCGATCGTCCGCAGGCTACAAACCTAAAGCCGTTGCTTGATGATTTGCTTTTGGAGTTGGAAGGATTTGTGTCGTCGTATGAGGCCTCGGTCACCGTGGAGTTTGAAGGGGATGTCGCCGAAGACTTCGTGACGGATGCCAATGCGCTTCGGACTGTATTGCGCAACCTATTGACCAATTCGCTCCGTCACGGGAAGTCGAAGACGCTGGTCGTTCGGTGCGAAAAAGACGGGAAGAACATCCGATTGGTGTTGCGCGATGACGGAACGCCGATAGACGAAGAACTGGCTGAAACCCTGCATCGACTATTGAATGGCAAGTCCGACGGGAAAAGCATGTCGGGGCTCGGTTTGTATCTCGCCGGCAAGTTTCTCGCCTCCTTAAAAGGGCGATATACGATTATCCCTTCCGCGCAGCCGCCATTCCACAATGACCATATCGTAGAGATTCCGGCAGGGTAGCGTCCTGCGTAGCGATTTCTGTTACCTCACTGGTCGCGATGCTTCGGGAGAACCTGGATCAAATAAAAAACCGCCCTTACAAGAGCGGTTTCCGGTAGCCTCGCCGGTCGCGATGCTTCGGGAGAACCTGGATCAAATAAAAAACCGCCCTTACAAGAACGGTTTCTGGTAGCCTCGCCGGTCGCGATGCTTCGGGAGAACCTGGATCAAATAAAAAACCGCCCTTACAAGAACGGTTTCTGGTAGCCT